>JBKHJN010000087.1:0-4010 GCA_046538075.1 Desulfobacteraceae bacterium
CCCCGTCGCTCTTAACAGGAGGCATGGTAATCGCGGAGGCGGCCTGAACGGTTACCGCTCAACTAATCTTACCTTTACCAGGCCTTGCCTATTATACCAATATAGTCTCCGCTCTACTATCCCATACGAACCAGATGCTAAGCTTATACTTACCAAATAACAACCTATTATAACTAAAAAACAATACTACTGTAATAAAATTACAATAATGAGCGCTTAAAGTATTTATAATAGAGCACTAGATAATAGGAATTTAAGGTGGCAGCTGATGCATAATTTTAGTTTGAGCACGAACACCTTGAGAGATATTCTGTGTTATGCCAAGCCCTTAGGACATCATGAAAAAATAAAAAATTTAAATCTGGGGTTTGGCTTTATCTATTACGGTATTGTGCGGGCCTTGCGGCCTGGGCACATTCTGGTGATTGGTTCCGGATATGGGTTTAGTGTAGTTTGTCTGGCCCTGGCCCTGAAGGACAACCACCAGGGGGAGCTTACTTTCGTTGATCCTTCTTATTCTCTATTAAATGATGGCCCCTTAAAGACCATTGGCGGTCGTGGCAATTGGGATGATTACCTGGCAGTCAAGGCCCATTTTGCCCGGTTCGGGGTAGATCACCTCATCACTCACTACAAACAACGGAGCGATGAGTTCTTCCCTTGTTACGCGGAGTATCAATTACCTCCCATCGATATTGCCTTTATTGATGGTAGTCATGCCTATCGGGATGTTAAGTATGATTTTTTAAGAGTGTTAGAAAAATCTCATAAAAATACTTACATTTTCTTACATGATACTAACATTTATATCCGAGAATTGCTTAATCATGCCGGAGTAAAACGCTGGCTGAAACTAATCAAGCGTCACAAAGAATATTTTGAGGTTATTAATTTTCCTTTCTCCTCTGGGGTGTCGTTGGTGCATGTGCTGGAGCCAGGGATATGGCGGGAATTGCAATAATTTTGATATTAGCCGGATTAGTCGTTATTTTGGGCGGAGCCTGGGCTTATTGGCGCTATATCTGGTTCTTTCGCAATCCCGCCCGCACACCGCTCCCTGGCGACAACTTGGTCAGCCCGGCGGATGGTACCGTGGTCTATGTCAAACAGGTACAGCCCGGGGAGGAAGTGATGTCGATCAAGCAGGGGGTGGTGGTCCGCCTGGGAGATCTGGTCCGTCAGGAATTGGCCCACCCCCAGTTATTGATCGGCATTTTTATGAGTCCCTTTGATGTTCATTACAATCGCATCCCGCTGGCCGGAGAGGTGGAATTTATCCGCCATTACCCGGCGGCAACCGAGAATTATGCCATGCGCGCCATGCATTGGCGCACTTTATGCCGGCGGCCGCCGTATTACCGGGGTTCCTGGCATATTCTCCAGAATGAGCGAACCGTCACTAAAATAAACAGCTTTTTTAAGGGCAAGATTATTCCCCAATACATCGTCCAGATAGCTGGCAAGGCGGTCAACGGCATTGACAGTTATATCGCCCCCGGCCAGCAGGTGGACAAAGGGGCAGTGTTTGGCATGATCCGCATCGGGTCCCAGGTTGATCTGCTAGTTCCTTATCTGGAGGGCATGCAGATTTTGGTAGCACCAGGTGACAAGGTGCGGGCCGGAGAATCCATTCTGATCAGCTAATCTAGTCTTAGCCGCATAGGAGCAAAACCATGAAAGTAGATCTGCATGTCCATTCTAAATTCTCAACCCGGCCATCGCAATGGGTGTTGCATAAATTCGGGTGTCAGGAAAGTTACACGGAACCGGCGGAGCTTTATCGCTTGGCCCAACAGCGGGGCATGGACTGGGTGACCATCTCCGATCATAATACCATCGACGGTGGTTTAGAAATCGCCCATCTGCCCCAGGTGTTCCTGAGCGAGGAAGTTACCGCTTATTTCCCGGAGGACGGCTGTAAGATTCACGTCCTGGTCTATGACCTGAACGAAAAACAGCATCAGGAAATTCAACAACTCCGTTATCATATTTATGACCTTTTGGGTTATCTGCATCAGGAAGACCTGACCCATGCCCTGGCGCATCCCCTGTGGGCCGTCAATGATCGCTTAACCGTAAATCATTTTGAAAAGCTGTTGCTGCTGTTCCAGAATTTCGAGCTCAACGGCGGTCGGGAGGCCCAATTAAATGACTGGCTCCAGGTGATTTTAAGTCTGCTGACGCCGCAACTTATTGGTACCCTGAAGGAAAAGCATCATTTGGTGCCGGTGGCAGCCTCTCCTTGGCAAAAAAATCTGGTCGGCGGCTCTGACGACCATAGTGGGTTGTATATAGCCCGCATGTATACCGAAGTGGCGGGAGCGACCACTTTGCCGGAATTCTTCCAGGGTATCAAGCAAAATCAGGCCCGGGTTCAGGGTCAGGCCTCCAGCCCCCAGACCCTGGCCCATAATATTTTTAGTATCGGCTACCAATTTTATAAACAGAGCTATGACTTGGGGCGCTATGCGAACCACCACATATTTATAAAACTCCTGGAGGAGCAGCTAGGCGGCGCGGCCCCAAAACCGCCGAAGTGGTTTTCCGTCTCTAAGTTATTCCCCTTTGCTAATAACGCCAGTTATGCGAAGAAGTCATTGCAAGACTTGACTTTCCTCGATATTATCACCAGGGAAGTCTGTAAATTGGCCGATCAGATTAGTTCGCCTCAAACTACTAACCTAGCTCGACCATCGCCACTAAATGGCGCCGATCAAGGCTGGTTTCAGGTAGTCAATACCATCGGTAATAATGTCTTGAGCCACTTTCATAATCGGCTGCAGCAAGGCCTGGAGAAATCGAATCTATGCGACATTTTTCAATCCTTGTGTTCCGGCGCCGCGGTCTATTTTTTGCTCACGCCTTATTATGCTGCTTACTCTTCTTTCACCAAAGACCGATCCTTAGGGCAGAAAATTATGGAGAGGCTGGGAGGTATCTCTAAGTACCACACTGCCCCCGAGACGTTCAAATTAGCCCTGTTTACTGATACCTTTTATGAGGTTAACGGTGTGGCGTTGACCTTAAGGCAACGTCTGGAGCTGGCCTTAAAGGATAATCTGGCCTATAAGGTAATTACCTGCGACCACCTAAAACGGCTGCAACCGGAAGGAGTAAAAAACTTTACCCCATTGGGGGTCTTTGATCTACCGGAATACCAAGAAATGAAATTATTCCATCCGCCCTTCTTGGAAATGCTGCAGTATTGTTATCAGGAAAATTTTACTCACCTTCATGCCGCCACGCCGGGGCCGTTGGGCCTGGCGGCTTTGGCCATCGCCCGGATCTTGAATCTGCCGCTACACGGCACTTACCATACGGCGCTGCCCCAATATGCCGATTATTTAACCAACGATCAGACCATAGTAGATTTAGTGTGGCAATATATCATCTGGTTCTATAATCAGATGGATATTATTTATGTGCCGTCTCAGAGTTGCCAGGTAGAGTTGATCCATAAAGGGATCAGGGCCGAAAAAATCCGGTTATTTCCCCGGGGAGTCGATATCACCCGGTTCAATCCAGCCAAGGCCAATGGCTACTTGAAAAAGCATCATCAGGTTCAAGACGGCCCTAAGTTGCTTTATGTCGGTCGGGTTTCCAAAGAAAAGAACCTGCCGCTGTTATGTTCGGCCTTTAAATCCCTGCTCATGACTAACCCTCAGGTTACCTTGATCGTGGTCGGAGATGGACCATATTTTAAGGAGATGCAGGAGACCATGAAGGACACGCCCTGCATATTTACCGGATATCTGGACGGCGAGGATTTAGCCGCGGTCTACGCCTCGTGCGACCTGTTCCTCTTTCCGAGTACCACCGATACCTTTGGCAATGTGGTATTAGAGGCTCAGGCCTCGGGAATTCCGGTTATTGTTTCTGATTGCGGGGGACCCAAGGAAAATATTATCCCCGGCGAGACCGGACTAGTGGTTCCCGGCAATGATGTGGAAGGCTGGCGGCGGGCCATCCAGACCCTGCTGGCCGACCCCGTGCGCCGGCGAAAAATGGGG
>JBKHJN010000016.1:0-58608 GCA_046538075.1 Desulfobacteraceae bacterium
CTTGCCAGCTCTTGCAGTTATCATCAGTTGATCTGCATATCAAAATTCTCATCTTTACTAATTTCCGGGGATTAACCAACTTGAAACCTTAACCCTAATCGAGCCCCGCAGAGGGCGGGGCTAAGCCTTACTCTCACAAAATGATCAACATCAATTATTTTTCCCTCCAAAGGAGAAATAGGTTATGAGTCAAGCTGAGTATGACACAAGCCAAAGCGATCAGGAAATAGTCGGATACGGCCAGGCCATTAATGAGAAGAAAACGGCGATAAGCCAAACCCAGATCAAGGATGATATAGAGAGCAATCTAAATTATCTTAGAGCGTTAGGCTTTGGAGTAGATGCGATCGGGTTTTTGCAAGACTCAGGTTTTTATGTCAACGGTTCAATCCTTGACGATCTTGGGAACTTATTACTAGGAGCATGAAATAGCTTAACTTTTCACCCTCACCCTAACCCTCTCCCTCAAGGGAGAGGGGATTTAATGAAGATTTAGCATTAATCAATTTTTCGCTCTGAGTAATAATTATCAAACTAGTCAAAGATTTTGACACTCTGTTTCTGGAACTGCAGTAAACGAGACCACAACCCAGCCCCTCGGCGGTGCTGAAGGGCCTTTTTTTCCTTTCCCCAAAAGTGTTGGGTATAGTGTTGGGACTAAACAAATAAGGGGTTAACCGATTTGGCTAACCCCTTGATTTTCTTTGGCGTCCCCAACCGGATTTGAACCGGTGTTGCCGGCGTGAAAGGCCGGTGTCCTGGACCAGGCTAGACGATGGGGACGCATTTTTTGAGTGGGCCGTGCTGGATTCGAACCAGCGACTCTCTGCTTAAAAGGCAGATACTCTACCGACTGAGTTAACGGCCCTAAGTGTTTTATTCATAAACTTTGCAGGCCGGTTTGTCAAGGAAGTCTAGAAGCTGATAGGATTTTTATCAACCTTATTTCTGCGGCCGCCAGGTTTAAGTTGCTCAGGCAATTAGATTGAGATAAATTTAGTTATAAACTCGGTCCTAGCCAATTTTCAACCCAATGGTAGCGATGAAAACTGTCTGGCGCCTGCTTGATCAGGGTCCGGGTCCGCCTACTTACAATATGGCTGTGGACGAGGCTTTGCTGGCCTCACACGTGGACAAGCGCGGCCCGGCTACCCTGCGGTTTTATCAATGGTCAACCCCGACTTTGTCCCTGGGAGCGGGTCAGAAATGGCCCGTTCAGCCTCAGGAGCAGGTCGCCCGGGATTTGGGGCTGGCGGTAGTGCGGCGGCCGAGCGGTGGACGGGCGGTGCTGCACGGCGGTGATTTGACCTATAGCGTAGTGGCCGGAGTCTGGGAAGGGTTTCCGGTTTCGACCACCGCGGTCTATCGGCGTCTGGCCGAGGCCTTGAGGACCGGCCTGCAAAGACTAGGTTTGGCAGTGGAGTCCGGGACGGGCTTTAGGTTTGCGACCTCCTTTGCCTGTTTTACCTGGGCTGCCCCGGCCGACCTTACCTGGCGGGGGAAGAAATTTATGGGCAGCGCCCAGGTCTGGCGCGGCCAGTCTTTTTTACAGCATGGCACCATCATCCTGGAACCTCAGGATGAGGTCTGGCGGCGGCTGCTCGGTCAAGGGGAGACCGGTTCCCCTCGACCCTGGCCCATGATCTCTTTAGCGGAAATATTGGCAGATCCCCTTGCTTTGGCCGCTCTTAAGACTGCTTTGCTCCAGGGATTCGAGGAAGTTCTGAAGGTAGCTTTTAAGTCCGGAGAGTTGTCGGAGCAGGAGAACATCCGGGTGGAGGCCGGATGTCTCCCTATACCAGGCTCGAGTTCTCGCAGCTTTCATCATAAATTAAAGTTTTAGCCGGGCTGAGGGAAGGGTAGGGCAGGCCTATTCTTTCCTTAGGTTACCGACCGGAGTGTTGATGCTCTTTCCCGTCAGTGGCGTAGAAATCTCTCCCCTGGTTCCTTTAGGGGTGGCGTTTGTTATCTCCTTTTTTACCTCCATGGGCGGGGTTTCGGGGGCCTTTCTGTTGCTGCCCTTCCAGGTCAGTGTGCTGGGGTTCACCAGCCCGGCGGTCAGTCCCACCAATCTGGTGTTTAACATCGTCGCCATTCCCAGCGGGGTTTATCGCTATGTCAAAGAAGGCCGGATGGCCTGGCCCCTGACCTGGGTGGTGATTATCGGCACCCTGCCCGGAGTCTTTCTGGGGGCGATAATCCGCATTCAGTATCTCCCCGATCCCCGGGCCTTTAAGCTGTTCGTCGGTTTGGTGCTGCTCTATATTGGCGGTCGGCTGGGGCATGATCTGTGGCGGCCTCGTACTGGGCAGGACCCCATGGAGGCCCGATTTAAGGACCGGGTGGCGGCCCAGCGCCAGGCCCGGCAATCCCGGCTGGCGGCCGGCCTGCCACCGGAAGCGGTGATCAAGACCACTAAATTCACCTTCACCCGGCTGGGGTACGAATTTTATGGCGAATCCTTTGAATCCTCTACCTGGGGGATTTTCGCCCTCAGTCTCATCGTCGGCATTATCGGCGGCACCTATGGTATCGGCGGCGGGGCGATCATCGCCCCCTTTCTGGTGGCGGTGTTTGGACTGCCGGTCTATACGGTGGCCGGCGCCGCCCTGATGGGCACGTTTATCACCTCGATTGCCGGTGTAGGATTTTACGCCCTGATCGCTCCCTGGTATGCCCATACCGGCCTGGCCATTGCTCCCGATTGGCTGCTGGGGGGGCTGTTTGGCATCGGCGGGGCGGCGGGCATGTACTGTGGGGCCCGGTTCCAGAAATTTGTCCCGGCCCGCCTCATTAAAGGGCTGCTGGCAGTGGTCCTCGCCTTCCTGGCCCTCAGATATATCGGGGGCTATTTTATCAGCTGATAAACTGACAACAATTAAAAGTTGGCCCTGCAAAGCCGACCAAAGGGTAAAGTCGGCCTCACGATGAGCCTGGATTGGGAGGGTTGCCAGGGGTTTGCTGCGGCCCGCTTAATTTCCGCAGCCAACCATAGATCTTTTGGCGATAGATGAACATGGGGAGGGCGACGGCGATGAGCAGGGCCATGATGATCACCAGGCCGTAGTAATTGCCTTTAAAGACCTGGGCCCCCTGCAGCGACAGCATCAGGGTGCCAGGCAGGCGGCCGATGGTGACGATGATCAGGAAGATCTTGAGGGGCATTTTGCTCAGACCCAGGATCAGGCATAGGTAATCCTTGGGAAAGCCGGGAAACAAAAAAAGCAGGAAGGCCACCAGGGTGCCCTGCCGTTCGATGAGAAAGTCAAATTTTTCCAGGGTCTCGGGCCCAACTATTTTTTCGACCACATGAATTTCCAGCCAGCGGCCGATCAAAAAGGCCAGGATCGAGCCCAGGGTGAGGCCGATGGTGGAATAAAGGAAGCCCGGAAAGACGCCGAACAGGAAGCCGCCCAGAAAGCCGGTGGCCTCCCCCGGAATCGGGGCTAATACCACCTGCAAGGTCTGGATGACCATAAAGACCACCGGGGCCAGCGGCCCGAAGGAGGCGATAAATTCTTTAATTTTTTCCTTGCGACTCAGGAGGTCGTAACATTCAGAAAAGTAGTGCGACAGGATAGGCCACCAGGCATAGGCCAGCACCATTAGGGCGACCAAAACCACCAGGACCAGCAGAGTGATAATTAGAGATCGCCGAATCCTTTTCACTCCGGCTTCTCCAGGAGATGAGGGTATTGTTCTTCGATCTGTTTCTGGAGCTCGGGATCAAGAATGGCCTCAAAAAGGGTTTTAACTTTAGCAAGCTCCTCAACGGTTAAACCAATTGCTCCCCTGAGGTCGGCTTTCCTGAGGTCGGCTTGCTGCATGTTAGCTTCCCGGAGGTAGGTTTTCTGAACGTTAGCTCCAAAGAGCCAGGCTTCCTTAAGGTTAGCTCCAAAGAGCCAGGCTTCCTGGAGGTTCGCAGATACAAAAAAAGCTTGTTGCAGATTAGCTTTTGAAAAGTTGGCTCTCTGCAGGTTAGCTCCTCTAAGGACTGCTTTCTGTAGATTAGCTTCCGAGAGAAAGGCTTTCTGTAGGTTAGCTCCCACCAAATATGTACCCCGGAGATCCGTTCCTCGCAAATCCAGGGGTTTTAGTTTCCTCTGAGCAAAATCGGGATTACGCCGTCCGATGACGGTCAGAATAGCCTGAATATCGATGGGCGGTTTGGGTTCTGGTTGCTGCTCTTTTTCGCCAGTTGGCTGACTTTCTATTGATTCCGTAGGCTGCTCTTCGGGTGTCTTCGGGGGCCAGGAGGCGTGCTCCCGCACATAAGCAGTCAGAACCTCCATAATCGGCCAGTGGTCCCGCTCCGAGTCCCAGGCAATCCTTTCCAGGGCATAGATGCCGCCCAGCCGGATTTCCAGTCTGTCGCTTCCCAACTGTTCGATAGCGCGGGTAAAGCGCTCGGTGACCTGCCCCTCGCGGGTAAGCTCGACAGTTTTCTCCGTGGCGGTAATCCGCCGCCAGGTCAAATAAAGGCCGTAGAGCAGGACTAAGCCCCCCAAAATTTGAGCCAGGGTCTTGAGAAATTCATTGACATAATCAGGAATCTTCTCAGGTTTAATGACGTCGCCATACCCGGCTACTTGCCACTCTGGCACTTTCCAGAGGGCCAGGGCAAATACCCCAAGAGCTCCAAGGATCAGGAATACTCGAAGCAATTTATGGAAAGTTGTGTTCATTTTCCCATTACCCTGACCTTTTGTTTACCACAGAAACGGAAAAACCAAAAAATTCACGCTAAGACGCCAAGACGCCAAGAATATTTAGATCCCATGATTTTGCGTCCTTGGCGTCTTGGCGAGAGAATTCTTTGGTGTTTGCCAAAACTTCCCCTGGTAGCTTTGTTTAGCGGCGAAGGTTTGCTGGATGGCGGCCAGGGCCCGTGCTTTCTGCAGGCACCAGGTGGGGGCCACCAACTCTTCCCGGTGGGGGTCGCCGGTAAGCCGGTGGATGACCATCCGGGGCGGCAGGCGTTCCAGGAAGTCCACCAGCAGCGACACATATTCAGCTTCGGTGAGCGGCTGATACTCGCCCCGACGATATAGGCGCTCCAGCCGGGTGCCGCGGACGATGTAAAGGAGGTGAATTTTCACCCCATCCAGGGGCCGGGCGGCCAGGTAGTCGGCGGTGGCCTGCATCTCGGCCCGGCCCTCACCAGGGAGGCCCAGGATGACATGGGCCAGCAGATGCAGCCCGCGGCCGGCAGCCTGGTGGACCGCCTGGGTGAAACAGGCGACATCATGACCACGGTTAATACGCCGCAGGGTGGCGTCATGGGCCGATTGCAGGCCCAGTTCCAGCCACACCAGGTGGGTGCGGGCATATTCGGCCAACAGCTCCAGGATTTCTGCCGACAGGCAGTCGGGGCGGGTGCCGATGCTCAGGCCGACAATTTCCGGGAAGGCCAGGGCTTCCTCATACAAGGTTTTAAGCCGGTCCAGCGGTGCATAAGTATTGCAAAAACTTTGAAAATAGGCAATGAATTTTTTAGCCTGATAACGCTTCCCGAGCCGCGCCCGGCCTTCCTGAAGCTGGACAGTGATGCTCTTGCCCTGAGACCAGGCGCCGGTGCCGGAACCGCGGGGATTGCAGTAGATACAGCCGCCGGTGCCCACCCGGCCGTCGCGGTTGGGGCAGGTGAGCCCGGCATCGAGGGTGATCTTCTGCACCCGTTCGCCGAATTGCGACAACAGATAGGAGTTCAGGTCGCGATAGGGTTTCGTGGAATGAGGTAAAACGATCATCTGGCCAGCTCCCCCCAGGCGTATTGGATAATGGCCAGGGCGGCTAGGGCTGCGGTCTCGACTTTCAGCCGCCAGGGTCCCAAACCGGCCAGCACAAAACCCGCGGTCTGGGCCTGCTGGGCTTCTGCGGCAGTAAAACCGCCCTCTGGACCGATCAGCAGGCGGACCGACGCGGGCGGAGTCAGGCTGAGCAGCCTACCGGGTGGTTGCGAGCGTTTTTCTTCCCAAAACATGATTTTGACGGCCTCCGGACCCTGCAGCACCTCCGCAAAACTTTGGGGCAAATGGATTTCCGGCAGGCGGGAGCGCTGGCACGATTTCAGGGTCTCCAGGGCCAGCCGCTGCCAGCGCCGCTGGCGGGAGGTCTGGCGCCCCGCCGGGTTAACCAGAGACCGCTCGCAGTAAAAAGGAATCAGCCGGGTGACCCCCATTTCGGTAGCTTGCCGCACTACCAGCTCAAAGGTTTCGGCGCGGGCCAGGGCCAGACCCAGGGTCAGGAACAGCGCGGCGGGGGCCCGCTCTGGCAAGACGCGGATGATTTGTAATCGAGCCTCTCCGGCTTCCAGGGCCCTGACCTCAGCCTCGTATTCCTGCCCCTGGCCGTCAAAAATTTCTACCCGGGCGCCGATGCCCAGGCGCAGGACGCGGGCCAGATGATGGGTTTCGGAGGCCGACAGCCGGATTGCGGAGCCGGTGATCTGGTCCGGAGGGGCAAAAAACCGCCGCCGTCCACCCTGGTGAGGTAGCGGTTGATGGTTAATGTTAGAGACCCAGATTAAGTAACCCCGAGTATTTAAAAGGTTAATCTGAGGGGAGGGTCGGGGGACCACCGGCCCCCCGCCCTCCCCCAAATGTTATTTTTTCTAACCCCAATTCATTTATCTTATGACCTTAATATTATCTGTTGAAGATCAAGGCAACCCAATCTTCCTGGCTGTAGCTGCGGGTTTGCTGTAAACCCTGGGCGGCGAACCGCGCTAGTAGCTGCGGCACATCCTCCAGGAGGAAGCCGGAGACGATCAGCCAGCCGCCGGGCTGCACCCGTCCGGCCAGAGCTTCGGCTAGAGAATGTAAATCAGGACCGGTGAGATTGGCCAGGATGAGGTCGAAGCGCTGCCGGATGGAATCGAGGGTCAGATCCTCGGCCCGGACTAAATCCTGAAGCTGATTGAGGAGGATGTTTTTCCGGGTAGCCGCCACCGCTTCGGGATCGACATCGATGGCCAGGACCCGGGCCCCGAAGCGGGCCGCGGCCAGGGCCAGGATACCGGTGCCAGTGCCCACATCCAGGGTCTGGCAGAGGTTTGGTGCAGGCAGACGCCGTTGATCGAAAATCTCCTCCAGGGCCTGGAGGCACAACTGGGTGGTGGGGTGGCGACCGGTGCCAAAAGCCATCCCAGGGTAAATGGTCAGCACAATTTCTTCCGGGCCAGGCGGATAATCGTCCCAGGGCGGGCGGATAACAATACGCCGGGTGAGTTTGCGGGGCTTGAAGTGCGCCTGCCAGGCATGGGCCCAATCCTCTTCCACCAGGAGGCGCTGAACCACCGGGCCGATCCGGTAGCCGTGCGACTGCAGACGCTGCAGGTAGCGCTGCAACTCCTTTTCCTGGACCGGACCGAAGTCCTCGGCAGGGAAATAGACCTTGATGCCGGTTCTGGCAGCTGGGCCGGATATCACAGGGTCGTCCTCCAGGAAAACCCCGCGGCCGCTCCATTCGGTCAGAAATAGAGATACTTCTTCCTGAATGCGCTCCGGAATTTCTATGCGAATTTCTAGCCATTGTGGCGCTGGCATAATTTTTCCCTTTTGGTTCTGATTATTATATTCTTTATGATTTGCTCAATGCAATCAAGACCATTTAATGTTTTGCTTTTAGGATAAGATATGATAATTGAGAATTTATTTATCAACTAATAAATTAAACTAAAGTGAATCAGTTTGCCATCCCAGAAAGGAAAATAAGGTTGGACCTGCTCGCTAAAATTCAAAATAAACAGGCGCTGGTGGGTATCATCGGTTTAGGCTATGTGGGGCTGCCGCTAGTGCTGCGCTTCGCCGAGGTCGGCTTCCGGATATTGGGTTTTGATAGTGATGCAAACAAGATCGACCATTTGAATCAGGGCAGATCCTATATAAAGCACATTCCGGGCGGGCAATTGATGGAGCTGGTTAAGCCGGGGGATCAAGGACGGCAATTTGAAGCCACCCAGGATATGAGCCGCCTGGGGGAGCCGGATGTCTTGATCATCTGCGTGCCGACTCCCTTAACCGCCAAGCGGGAGCCGGATCTGCAATTTGTTGAGAATACCGCGAAATTAATCGCGGCCACCCTGCGTCCCGGCCAACTGATTTCCCTGGAGTCTACCACCTATCCGGGCACCACCGAGGAATTGGTCCGGCCTATCCTCAGTAAGCGGCTCCAAGTCGGCCAGGATTTTTATCTGGTGTTCTCTCCGGAGCGGGAAGATCCTGGCAATCCGCAGTATCAGGTCAGCACTATCCCCAAAGTAGTAGGAGGCGTAACACCGGCCTGTCTGGAACACGGGGTGTCCCTCTATGATCAGATAGTGGAGCGGGTCATTCCGGTTTCCTCCACCCAGGCGGCGGAAATGAGCAAGCTGCTGGAAAACATTTACCGGGCGGTAAATATTGCCCTGGTCAATGAACTCAAGATGCTCTGTCTGCGCATGGGGTTGGATATCTTTGAGGTCATCGAGGCCTCCAAAACCAAGCCCTTCGGCTTCCAGGCATTCTATCCGGGTCCGGGCCTGGGGGGCCATTGCATCCCCATCGACCCCTTTTACCTGACCTGGAAGGCCCGGGAATACGATTTTTCGACCCGCTTTATTGAACTGGCCGGGGAAATCAACGCCTATATGCCCTATTTTGTCGTGCACCGGGTGGCCGAAGCCCTGAACCAGCGCGGCAAGCCCTTAAAAGAGTCTGAGATTCTGGTGCTGGGGGTGGCCTACAAAAAGGATGTCGATGATAACCGGGAGTCACCGGCCATTAAGATCATCCACCTTTTGCAGCAGGAGGGGGCGGTGGTGCAATACAATGATCCTTATATTGGTCGCTGCTCCGGAATGCGTAAATATCCCGGTTTTGATATGACCTCAGTCCCTTTAACCGAGGACGTCTTGCAACAGGCCGATTGCGTTTTGGTGGTGACCGATCACTCGGACTATGATTACCCGTGGATAGCCTCTCAGGCGGGCTTGATTGTTGACACCCGGAACGCCTTTAAGAGTCATCCCGAAAGCCACATCTTCAAGGCCTGATCTTTGCCGCCGCTCGGATAAGCCGTTTTTTACCAAAGCAAGGTATACCATTCATGCACGTGCCACTGCTTGACCTCAAAGCCCAATATCAGGCCATTAAGGAAGAAATAGAGGCCGCCTTAGCCGAAGTATTGGAAAGCCAGCAGTTCATTCTGGGCCCCAAGGTAGAGGAGCTGGAAAAGGAAATTGCTGCTTATAGTGGCTGCCGCTATGGCGTCGGAGTGTCCTCGGGCACTGATGCGCTGCTGATTTCTCTGATGGCCCTGGACATTGGTTCGGGCGACGAAGTGGTCACCACCCCTTATACCTTTTTTGCTACGGCCGGGGCTATTGCCCGAGTCGGGGCCAGACCGGTGTTTGTCGATATCGACCCGGTGACCTTTAATATCGATCCAGAGAAACTGGCCCAAGGGCTGGCTCAGCGGCGCCATCAGGGCGAGTGGCGAGTAAAGGCTTTGCTGCCGGTGCATCTCTTCGGCCAGTGTGCCGACATGCAGCCGCTCATGGCCCTGGCCCAGGACCACGGCCTCAAGGTCATCGAGGACGCCGCGCAGGCCATCGGCGCCGAATATCCCTGGCGGCGGTCGGACGGCGCCTTGTCCATCAGACGGGCCGGGTCCATGGGTGATACCGGCTGCTTCAGTTTTTTCCCTTCCAAAAACCTGGGGGGGCTGGGCGATGGGGGAATGGTGGTGACCAATGACCCTGATCTCTATGAAAAATTGAAAATCCTCCGGGTGCACGGGTCGCAGCCTAAGTATCACCACAAGATCATTGGGGGCAATTTCCGGCTGGATGCCATTCAAGCCGCAGCGCTGTTGGTGAAATTAAAATATCTGGATGGCTGGACCGCCGGCCGCCAGGCCAATGCCCGGCAATACAATGAGCTGTTAAGAGTCCCGGAAGTCGGAACTCCGGCGGCGGTTTACCACCAGGTTGGCAACAAAATTGCCCATTTTCATATTTATAATCAATATGTGGTGCGCCTCAAGCATCGCGATGAAGTCAGAGAACGCTTAACCGAGGCGGGCATTGGAACCGAAATCTACTACCCGGTGCCCTTGCATCGCCAAGAATGTTTTGCCTATCTGGGCGGCCAGGATGAAAATGTTCCGGAAGCCAACCAGGCCGCGGCGACCACTTTGGCCTTGCCGATCTATCCGGAGCTGTCCGCCGAGGCCCTGGAGCAGGTGGCTAAAACCCTGATTGAAGCCGCAGCTGGCCGTTAATCCGGGGTTATCGGATAATCAATATTTCAGAAGTTATTCTGAATCGGTCCTGGCCTCGTCTTGGGGTGGGTCTTCGCTAACCACTTAGCTCACTGAATCTAAAGGGCAAGGGTGCCGCAGCTGGCCCTCTTTGGGCTAGTGTTTATCGCAAACATAAAGCGGCCAGAGTCTCCTCTTCCTTAGATAAATAGCCCGATGAATCTCAGCGAGAAGACATGGAATATTTTATTCCTGTTTTTTGCCATGCTGATCGGCGGCCTGGCCGGGCTTGGGGCTATTGGTTTTCGGGCCTTTGTCGAGTTCGGGCAATGGCTGTTCTGGCCCCAGGGAGTCAACTTCCTGGAGCGGGTGATCAATTCCCCGTGGTGGTTTAAACTTTTGATTCCCACTTTAGGGGGGTTGGCGATCGGTCCCGTGATTGCCTATTGGGCCCCGGAAATCAAGGGTCCGGGAGTGCCGGAGGTGATTGAAGCGGTAGCTTTACAAAAAGGGGCTATTCGACCGCGGGTGACCATTTTGAAGCCGGTATTTTCCGGTCTGATTATTGCCACCGGCGGATCGGTCGGTCGTGAAGGTCCGGTGGTCCAGATCGGCTCGGCCATCGGTTCCTCCCTGGCCCAATTCTTTCACTTTACTCCGGAGAAGACCAGGCTCTGCCTGGCCTGCGGAGCCGCGGCGGGGATTGCCGCCACCTTTAATGCCCCCATTGCCGGCACCTTGTTTGCCGTGGAGATCATCCTGACCGATGTCGAGGTCAGTTACCTCAGCCACATTGTCTTGGCGGCGGTGGTGGCTACGGTCATCTCTCGGCAGTTTTTAGGGGACTTTCCTGCTTTTATGGTTACTGCCTTCCGATTTAAACATCCGGCCGAATTATTGCTTTACCTGGTGTTGGGTATCGGGGCCGGTCTTCTTTCCGTATTGCTTATAAAGGCCATATTTGGCACTGATACGCTGTTCCAGCGTCTCCCTGTCCCCGATTATCTCAAACCAGGGATAGGAGGGCTTTTGCTGGGCGGAGTGGGCCTTTTGTGCCCCTATGTCTTTGGAGTGGGTTACGAGTCGATAAACCTTACCCTGAATGAGAAATTAACCATAATGGCGGTCTTGCTGATTCTGGGAGCAAAATTTCTGGCCACCGTCTTCTCCCTGGGTTCCGGCATGAGCGGGGGCATCTTTGCTCCTTCCTTGTTCTTGGGGTCGATGTTGGGTACCAGCCTGGCCGTGGCCGCTGATTATTTGCTTCCCGGGGTGACCCTGTATCCCGCCGATTATGCCCTGGTCGGCATGGGGGCCTTGGTCAGCGGCACTACCCTGGGACCGATCACCGCCATTTTGACTATCTTTGAATTAACCAACACCTATCGAATTATTGTTCCCTTGATGGTTAGCTGCATTGCCAGCCTGGTGACGGTCAGATATCTTTATGGTTATTCAGCCTATGAAACCAAACTGTTGCGGAAGGGAGTTAACATTGTCCGGGGCCACGAGGTCAATCTGCTGCGGTCCTTGATGGTAAAGGATTATATGACCAAGGACCTGGAAATCCTGCATGATTATACCCCGTTGTATGAAATCCTCAGGAGGGCGGAAGAAAGTGCTTATCCTTATTTCGTGGTGCTCAATGCCCAAGGAGAACTGAGCGGGGTTTTGACCTTATGGGACCTCCGGCAAACCTTGGAATGGACCCTTGAGCTGTCGGCGCTGGTAGTAGCCGAGGAACTAATGACCAAGGAGGTGGTTACCCTTACCCCCTACGATAATTTTGAGACCGCCTTCAATCTATTCGAAGGCAAGAATATCTCCTTTATGCCGGTAGTCAGCCCCTATGACCGGAAAAAGGTCCTGGGAATCCTGAGACGGGAAGATCTACTGACTGCCTACAACCAGCGGGTGTTAAAATACCGCCTGCTGCAATTTCCCCTGCGTAAAAAATCGGGGTAGACTGAAAGCCTGTAAATCTATCGGGGCCGGACCCAGGATGGTGGTCAATCTACATAATCAGGCTACCGGCATATAGTCAAAAAGTGCTATTGACGGGGACTCATTGCCGCCTTATTAAACATTTATTGGCAGAAGTTTAAATTATATTAACTGCATCGGAAAGGAGAATGCAGATGAGAGCTTATGTCACCAAGGGCGGCTCTGACTACCAGGAATTGATTGACACCTTATTGGACGAGCGGGTAGTCTTCCAGATGTGCCAAAAAGAATCGGTCCGGGAACTGGAAACCGGAAGCTGGGAGGTGGTGGAGGTCCAGGCCAACCTTCCGGAGGTTAAAATTCCCAAAGAGTTGGATGAAGGGGTGATCGGCGCCCAGGCCTGGCGTTTACCCTCCGGTCAGCTGATCATCACCGATATGCAAGGCAGCCTGATAAAAATTTCCCGTCCCGCTCCGTAGTTTGCGAACTATTCCAGTTACCTGGGACAAGATCGGCTTTTATCTTAACCAAGAGAAAGGGCAGTGCGTTGGCGGAGAACCCTTATCAATATCTGTTCATTTATGAAATTGCCGGTGAGATTACTTTGGGACCGCCGTTAGACCTGAAAAATTATTTGGGCTGCTGGCGGGAGGGAGAGTGTTCATATCTGTTTTTTACTAACAAAATGGATACAGCCATAAAAGCTTTTTTAGGTGAGGGGCAATCAGAGCGCTATCTGTCCGAAACGGTGATCAACTACGAGGATTGGGAAGCCGGCTATCCGTTGCAGCCCCGGAGTATCGCCGGCTTTTACCTGTGCCCCACCTGGGAGCCGGAGCACGCTGGTCCGGGAGAACACCTGATCTGGATCGACCCCGGGGTAGCCTTCGGCTCCGGTTTCCATCCCACTACCAAGATGTGTTTGGAGTTGATCAACGAGGTTTACGGCCGGGAGGATTTGCCCCAGGTACTGGATTTGGGCACTGGCACCGGCATCCTGGCCCTGGCCTGTGTGGCCCGGGGAGCCCGGCAGGTTCTGGCCGTCGATCATAATAATCTGGCCATCGGCACCGCAATCAAAAACGTCCAGTATAATCGCCAGGAGCACTGCATTAACCTGATCTGTGATGATGTCTTGAAATATTGCGGCAGGCCCGCCGACCTGGTCCTGGCCAACATATACTACGGGGTACTGCGGGACCTCCTGGAGCAGCATAGTTTTTTAAATAAAAAGTGGTATATTTTTTCCGGGCTGATGGGCACCGAAGTCGACAAGCTGCAGGCCCAGATGGAGCCTTTGTCCCTTAAGCCGGAAAAGATTTTGGATGACAACTTCTGGTTTGCAGTTTTGGCCCGCCATCTCTAAGTAGTCTCCATGGCGCTGGGGTTAAAAAAATCTGAGTTGAGGGTAAGCCTGCGGGAGACCCCGGTGGGACAGTTAGAGCTGGTTTTCAGTCCCCAGGGGCTGCGGCAGGTGATAATTTCCCCACATACCGGGAACGGCAGGCCTGGCGGCCAAACCCCTTGGCCTAGCTGGCAATCTGAAGTAATCCAGGCCTTGCGGGATTATTTTGCCGGCCGGGTGCAGAATTTTGCTCACCTGAGGCTGGATTTGGCGGGGACCCCCTTTCAACTCCGGGTCTGGCAAGAGTTGCGGCAGATTCCCTTGGGGTCTACTGCATCATACGGAGAGTTGGCCCGCCACCTGGGCCTTCTTAAGGGGGCCCGGGCCGTGGGCGGGGCCTTGCGGGCCAATCCGCTGCCGATAATCATCCCCTGCCACCGGATCATCAGCGCTGATGGCTCGCTGGGCGGATTCAGCACCGGCCTCCATGTGAAACGCTGGCTCCTTGATCATGAACAGGCCATTCGGCGCCACCGCCGTTAGGAGTTGTTTTCAGGTGGTAAAGAAACAGATTAGACGTGCCGGCTCGTAAAACTCCAGCCATTGTCATTAGATCCCGGGACTATGGGGAAGCGGATCGCATCGTCACCTTTTTAAGCCCCGAAGTCGGCCGGCTGACCGCTCTGGCCAAGGGGGCCCGCAAAAGCAAGCGCCGGTTTTTGAACAGTTTGGAGTCCTTTTCCCGGGTCAACCTGATCTACACCGAACGCCGGAACCGGGATCTGGGGTGGGTTGACAGCTGCGAGTTGGTCAACTTCTATCCCGAGCTGCGGCAGGACCTGAACCGTCTGGGGGTGGCTGCCTGTCTGAGTGAACTGGCCGGAGAGATCGTCGGTACCCAGGAGAATGTGCCGGAGATTTTTGCCGCCCTGGAATTTGCCCTGAACCGGTTGGACCAGGGGCTGCCCCCTGAATCCCTGTTATGCAGTTTTCTGATCCGCTTGTTGGCCCTGGCCGGTTATGGTCCCCATTGGCAGGCCTGCCTGATCTGCCAGCAAACGCCCCAGGGGCCGCTCTGGTTTGATATCGACCGGGGGGGGATCGTCTGCGCCTCATGCAGGGCCAAGGCCCACGGTCACCTTTACCCCCTCCAGACTGGGACTTGGAAGCTCCTGCGGCTGGCGCAAAGCCTGCCCCTGGCCAAGGTTCCCCGGCTGCGGTTTCCGCTTCTGGCTCAGAAGCAGTGTCTCGACCTGGTGCAGGCTTTTATCCGGCACCACTGGGGTCGGGAGCTGCGATCCTTTAAATTTTTGGAAAAGCTCCGCCCGCCCGATCCCTGAAATCTACCTGTTTCCCTCATCCCTGAGAAAAGGTTAAGGGCTAAGCAAAGAATGTTTACTACCGGGGCGTGACTTTAAGTTCAGGAAAACGCTTGACAGAGTTTGCCGGCCGTGCTATCAAAATTTGGAGTTGATGGCGATGAGGTCCGCCGTAACCGCCTGAGGATTAAACCGGCAGGCTAATGACTTCTACTGGGAAAAGGGTTCGTAGTTCCGGTAGAAGTTTTTTTTTGAGGAGAACCCCCCTATGGCTTTCAGTCTGGCCGTAATCATCGTCTTAGGGTTGGCCGCCGATTACCTGTTCCGCAAGATCAAGCTGCCTGGCCTGGTCGGGATGTTAATTGTCGGCATTCTGTCCGGCCCTTATGTTTTCAATCTGCTAGATCCGGCCATGATGGCGGTGTCGCCTGACTTTCGCAAACTGGCTCTGATTGTCATTCTGTTGCGGGCCGGCTTTGAACTGCGCCGCGACACCCTGCACCGCACCGCCCGTCCGGCCCTGCTGATGTCGGCAGTTCCGGCACTGGCCGAAATCGCCGGGGTAGTCATCCTGGCCCCGGTCCTGCTGGACCTGAACTGGCTGGAAGCCGCCATCTTGGGAACCATTCTGGGGGCGGTGTCGCCCGCCGTTGTTGTCCCCTTGATGATTAATTTTATGGAGCGCGGTAAGGGGGACAAAAAGGGCATTCCCACCCTGATTCTGGCTGCTTCTTCCATTGATGATGTATTTGTGATCGTGATCTTTACCATTCTGCTGGGCATGTACGGTGGCCAGCAGATCAACCTGGCCTGGCAACTGGCCGGCATCCCGATCTCCATTGTGCTGGGGATCATCGTTGGCCTGATTCCGGGCTATATCTTATATAAACTCTTTCTTCGGTTTGAGTTGGCGCCCCCCCGGAAGACCATTATGGTCATGGGAGTGGCCATTGTCCTGACCTGGCTTGAGGATCTGGCCCATCGCTTCCTGCCCATCGCCAGCCTCCTGGGGGTTATGGCCATTGGCTTCATCATCCTGGAAAAAGAGGAGGCCATGGCCCACATCATCTCCCAGAAACTCAAAAAGCTCTGGGTGTTCGCTGAATTGCTGCTGTTTGTTCTGGTCGGGGCCCAGGTTAATATTCACGTGGCCTGGGATGCCGGCCTGGCCGGGCTGGCAGTGATTGCCTTTGGTCTGGTCTTTCGCAGTATCGCCACTTATGTGTCGGTGCTGGGGGCCGGGTTAACTTGGAAGGAAAAACTATTCTGCGTGGTGTCCTACATCCCCAAGGCCACGGTGCAGGCGGCCATCGGGGCCATTCCCCTGGAGGCCGGGGTGGCCGGGGGCGAGGTGATCCTGGCGGTGGCGGTGTTGTCCATTCTGGTTACCGCGCCCATTGGGGCCATCGGCATTATACTGATGGGGGAGCCGATCCTGGAAGTTGAAGAAAAATCCATCTACCGCTTTAAATCGCTGCGGGAAATGCTGCAATTGCCCCGGGTGGGCCAGCGGGTGCGACACAAAAAGCATGGCACGGTCTGGAAGATCATCGAAGAAAAAGAGATCTGGCTCGAGGAACAGACTGACCGCGGTATCCATCTGATCCCGTCTATTCAGCTGCGATTCTGGAAACCTCGGGAGGGACAGCCCCTGGGGAAGGGGCGAACCATGAACCACAATTATACGGCCAACGGTCATTCTTTCCACGAATACTGGGAAATCATGCCTGATTAGGATATACTTGTTTAAAAACCCTAGCCTATCTAATAAGGGGAAGGGCAGCATGAAACAATACCAGGCGGAATACATCGGCGTCATTCATTCGCCGTTCACAGCCCTGGAAAATATGCCGATTCAGCCGGTAGGTGCCCAAGATGTCGAAGGTGAAGTCATTGTCGAGGAGAGATTCCAGGCCGGATTAAAAGACCTGAAGGGGTTCAGCCATATATATTTAATCTACCATTTTCACCAGGCCATCCGTACCGAACTGGAAGTTTTGCCCTACATGGACACCGAAAAACGCGGGGTGTTTGCCACCCGTTCGCCGCTCCGCCCTTCACACCTGGGCCTGTCCATTGTCGAGCTGCTGGGGATCGAAGGGAACCGGTTAAAGATTCGGGGGGTGGATATCCTGGACGGTACGCCGCTTTTGGATATCAAACCCTATATTCTACACTTTGATCACCGGGAAGGCGCCACTTCAGGCTGGATGAAATCTTCTCGGGAAGATGTGGAAGGCCGGCGCTCAGACGACCGCTTCTCTTGAAATCATTAATGGCGAATTGGCAACGATGTGTTGGAGGCCGGTTAAGGGATGTAAACAGGGTGGCCTGCCCGTTGCCAGGGGTTGCAATCGGCCTTTTTTGTTGCTATAGTTTTATTAAAGGAGGGCAAAGAAATGGCTTTATATGTTCATTGCGCCTGTGAGCAATGCTACCCTCATCCTGACTGCGTCATCGTTGAAGACATGAATTCGCTGCCGGAGGATTGCATCTTGACCCAGGAGGAGTATGACCAGCTCCCCGAGGAAGAGAAAAAACTGTGGCAGCCCATCTGTGAGTCGGCCTGCAGGGTTTAGTTTAGTGCCACCAAGGGATTAAAACCCTTGGCGAGTCGATTGCCATAATCAGGGGTGGCTTGGGCTTGCTAACCTCTAAATTATATTAGAATAATTACCACGGAAGCCGGGCGGCTTGCCGTGGTTTTTAATATCCCGATGGCGGCTTAAGTTTGCCCCCAACCTTGCTGGACAGCACCTCCGCTGGCCAAAATTGCCGATTATCCCTCGTCGAAGCGTTCGTCAAAAATCTTCATGGCACAGAACCGGCCGCACATGGTGCACTGATCCTGCTGAGCCTGGCTTATTTCACGGTAGCGCCGGGCTTTTTGCGGATCGATGGCCAGATCGATTTGGGTTTCCCAATCCAATGCCCGACGGGCTTGGGACATCTTGAGGTCCCAATCGGCGGCGCCAGTAATGCCGTTGGCGAGGTCCGCGGCATGGGCAGCGATGCGGGAGGCGATGACCCCGTCGACGACGTCTTCCACTTCAGGCAGTTTCAGGTGTTCGGCGGGAGTAACATAACACAGAAAAGAGGCCCCCAGGCTGGCGGCCATGGCCCCACCAATAGCTCCGGCGATGTGATCATATCCTGCCGCCACATCGGTGACCAGCGGTCCCAGGACATAAAAGGGCGCGCCCTGGCAATATTTCTGCTGCAGCCGCATATTCCTTTTGATCATGGACATGGGCAGATGCCCCGGTCCTTCCACGATTACCTGAACCCCTTGAGCCCAGGCCCGCTGAGTCAACTCACCCTGAATCTTCAGTTCGTGCAATTGGGCCCGATCCGTGGCATCGGCCAGGCAGCCGGGCCGGAGGCCATCTCCCAGGCTCAGGGTCACGTCGTATTGCCGGGCGATCTCCAGCAGGGCATCATAGTGCTCGTAAAGCGGATTTTCCTGTTGGTGACGCCGCATCCAGGCTGCCAGAAAAGCGCCGCCGCGCGACACCACCCCGGTGACCCGGCGCTTCAAGAGCGGCAGGGCCTTCCGGGTAACCCCGCAATGGACGGTGACAAAATCTACCCCCTGGCGGGCATGCAGGCGCACCGCTTCAATGATTTGCTCGCCGGTGATTTCTTCCAGGCTGTCGGCTTCGGCCATGACCTGATAAATCGGCACGGTCCCGAAGGGCAGCGGGCATTGGGCCAGGAGGGTGGTCCGGATTTTATCAAGATCCCCGCCAGTGGACAGGTCCATCACTGTATGGGCGCCGCAGCGAATGGCGGCCGCTAATTTGCGTTGCTCCTTTTCCAGGCTGGCATCCGGGGGGGAAGTGCCGATGTTGGCGTTGACCTTGACCCGTACCCCGGTGCCAATGGCAATGGGATCGAGATTGTGATGTTCCTGGTTGGCCGGTACTGCCAGGGAACCTTGGGCCAGACCGGCGCGAATGAATTCCGCCGAACAGCCCTCTTTTTGGGCCGCGGCCTCCATGGCCGGGGTAATCTGGCCGGCTAAAGCGGCTTGACGTTGAGTCATTACTTACTCCTGAATTTAAGCCAGGCAATAAAATTGATAGTCAATATAGTTCGTTTATTATTCTATCAAAAGCTGGCCAAGAAAAAAAGTTGCGCGCCTCCGATTGATAAGACAAAGCCGTCTTGGGGGTCCATATATGGCCGGCCGCCCAGGCTGAACCGGGATTGCCTGAAAAGAAAGCTTTCCATTTCAGTGCGATTCTGGTATGCATTAATATAAGTTTAAGTTCGAAAAGGATAAATCAAGGGGCCAACATTGTTTATTTTTACCAAGATTGCCGAAAATCGTATTCGCGAGGCCATGGCCGAGGGCGTTTTTGATAATTTGCCAGGCAAAGGCCAGCCCCTCAAGCTGGAAGACGAAAGCCATATCCCTCCCGAGTTGCGCATGGCTTACAAGATTCTCAAAATGGCTGACTGTCTGCCCCCCGAACTGGAATTGAAAAAAGATATTGTCCGCATGCAAGACCTGATCGCCAACCTTCCCGACGAAGCTGAAAAATTCAAACAAATGCAGCGGTTGAACTTCTATGTGATGAAGTTAAATATGATGCGCAAGGTTTCCCCGCTGTTGCAGGAACATGAGGAATACACCAGCAAGATTCTTGAGCGCTTAGGCTCAGGGCGGGACAAAGCTTAAGGGAGCTCAAACCATAACCTCGTCAGCTCGCCTGACCCCAGCCAACCTCTATGAAAATCGATTCCCCGCTGGTGAACAAACTACTGCCTTCCCTGGGGGCGGTGCTATTGCGAGGAATTTATCGAACCTGCCCTCAGACCACCCAGGGTGAGGACCAAGAAGCCCGCCTTTTAGCTCAGGGTAGACCGGTTTTATATACGTTGTGGCATTGTCATCTCAGTTATCTCCTCTATTATTTCCGCCATCGGCAGGGGGTGGTGATGGCCAGCCCCTCCCGGGATGGCCAGCTGATCGGACGGATAGCCCAGAAATTAGGTTTTATTGTTTGCCCTGGTTCCCGACACAAAGGAGGACTTTCGGCTCTCCACCACATGGCCGCTTATATCCGCCGGGGTCATATTGCCGGCTTGGTCGCCGATGGCTCCCGGGGTCCGGCCCGGGTGGCGCAGAAAGGGCCCCTGGTGCTGGCCCGGGAAACCCAGGTGCCGATCCTGCCGCTGGCGGTGGCCAGCCGCAGGAAGATCATCTTCAACAGTTGGGACCATTTTGAGTTAACCCTGCCCTTCAGCGACATAACCCTGTTATTCGGAGCCCCGCTCTATATCCCCCCCCACGACCGGGGACCCCGGCTGGAATACTGGCGTCAGGAATTAGAAGCCCGCCTTAATCATCTCTTCCTAAAAAGCCATCAGCAATATCCGCCGATTTAAACGAAAAAAATATCTTTAGTTCCCTATTTATAGTTTGCCTTTTGCCCTGGAACTGGATATAAATTTAGTCAGGTTAAGGAGATTGTAAGAGGAATACAATGCGTTTAGAAGACTTAGATAGCAACACCGTGCGCAGTTTGGGCACGCCCGAGAATATAGCCCAGGCGCAGGAGTTGGTGGAAAATAATCAGGTGCGTTACCGTTACCGCCTGCCAGATCGACTTCAAGCGGGAATTTTGGATAATAATGTCTTTCGGGTGGAAGTCCTGATCGAAGATGGTCAGCTAAAATATAACTATCCCTACCCTTGGGAAGGAGAATCCTGGTCTCCTCACGCCTTGGCGGTTCTATGGGCCTGGGTTAATGACCCCGAGAGCTTTTTGCAGCGCAACACCCTCAAGGAAAGGCTAAAGCAATACTCCAAGAATGAATTAGTTCGGATAATCCTGGAGCTGGCCGACCGGGTTCTGGAAGTTAGAGATATTCTGAAACAAGAAAACCCAGAATTAGAGGACATTCTGGAAAGCATCGATCAGATAATGGCTGAATTCAGTGAATCTGTAACCCCATCTTTGACCAAGGTTGAGGAGAAACTGCGCCGCGCCCAGACCCATGCCGATCGGCTGTCCCAAACCGGTCGCCTGTCCGAAGCCCGGGCCATCTATTTCTATATCTTGGACAATATCCTGGGTCTGGAAGAAGATCGAGGCCAAGTTGATCTATTGTCCCCGGAGCTGAAACAAGAACTCTACGAGGAATATTGTCAGCTCATCCATGAAGATCGCCACCTCGACCGCCAGTTGGTGCAGCAAGAGATCGAACAACTGGAAAGCCGTCCTTACGCAGCCCAAAGCTCTTTGGATTTCACTGAGATTAAAAAAGCCATTTCAGAACCGGCTTAACCAAGGGCAGGAAGTTATACCCCATAAATGTAATCGCGCATGCCACGCGTTGTTGGGGATGGGCCAGAAGGGAAATTTAATCTATAAGGTCTGCAACATTGGCGGCTTAAGGGCTCAGCCGCAATTTACCCCTGGAGCTTGGAGCTTCCATCTATTTCAGGTAGACCAGCTCAGAGGGTAGGGAGATACCTTTGCCCATGGTGTCTTCTCCGTAATTGATGCTGGCCAGGACCTGAATATCGGCCAAGGCGCGGGCATCGCCGGTAAAGGTCACCTGAGAGCGGTTTTCCCGGTGCACCTTGCCCCCGGCCCACTGCAGTTCCAGGATCGAACTGGCGTCGAAGCGATCTTCCCCCACCACCATTTCCACTTTACCGCCATAGTGCTGGACGATTTTGGCTACCAACATGCAGGGACGGCTGTGAAAACCCAGTTTGACCGGCACCCCCACAGTAACTTCGGCCCGTTCGATGTAGTTATTCAGCAGGTCCTGAGACACCGGTTTGCCTTTGGCTAAATATTCATTGCAATAAAAAATCGCATAATTTACAATGGCATCCAGCAGACAGTCGGGATCGACCAGTTCTCTGATCAGGCTCTGGATTTGCCGGTAGAAATTGTTGTGGCCGATATCAAAGATGTGGCGTTCATAAAAATGGGAAAGGCGGCCCCCCAGTTCCAAAAGATGCAAGGCGATGGAAATATGATCCCGCAGGCATTTTAGCTGCTGGCTGCCCGGCCCCCGGGTAGGACGTCCAACATAGGTATCATAGGAGGACTGCAGGTTGTGGATCGCCATCTCATACCGGCGCAGTACTTCTTCGTTGGCTTTAAGGGGAATAATCGACTTTAATTCGTCCAGGGGAAATTTTTTGTAAAATCCCAACGCTGCGAATTCTTTGCAAATATTTAAATAAGCAGTGGTAATCCGTACAATATTTTTTCTCTCTTCCAGCAGGTTCTGGTCGGCAATATCAGACTCCAGCAACTGGTGAGACGAAAGATTGGAGAAGCGCTCGCGCTTAAGGGCAAAGGCAGGGATGCTTAAGCCCAAATGTTGGGCCTCTTCCAATAGCCTGCGGCAGAGCTGGAAGAGAGTGTCAAATAACAATTTGTGGACTTTATAACTGGCGGTCAGGAAAGAATCCTCCTGTCCGATTTCGTAAAATTCCATCCGGCTGACAATATGTTTCATGGTGAACAGGGCGGAGGCAAAATTCAGCACTGACGCTACCAGCTCGCGGTAGGTATACCAGCTTAAGTTATTTCTGGCCCCATGGTAGTCCAGCAAATCTTCCACCAATTTGGAGGCATAAATCAGCCGGGCGTAAAGGCGTTCGGTATCACGTTCCTGATCCAGGGAATCATGGACAAAAAACTGGCACAGCTCTAAAAGCTCATCGGAAAAATTATTGGCCAGCTTGAGGAAGATTTTAAAGGGTATGATCTCAAACTTTGAGCTCATCCAGCCTGACCTCTTGGGTGATGATAGACCTAATCACAGGCGAAGACCTGATAATAATTTACCAAAACCTAAAGGTTGTTTAAAGTTCTAGCCGCAGCCGGACTGGGAACTGCCCCGGCGGCCGCGCCTCCGGGTTTAAGTCAGTTACAACTGCCACCAGGCTTCTGATATTTTGGTATGTTTTCCCATACCTGGTGCATCAACTTATCACGATCTCCTTAAGGGGGCAATTTTCTTTTAGCCCGGAACTGGAACGCCTCATGCTCAAAAGGTAAGCCAGTTCATTCAATTCAGCAAGAGATTTGGAGGAGGGGCATTGAAGATACGCAAAACTGTAGGTTTCAGACGGGTAGTAGTAACCGGACTCGGCCTTATCTCTCCCTTGGGCAACGAAGTCTCCAGCGCCTGGAAGCGATTATTGGCAGGCGAATCTGGGGTCACCCAGATCACCCGGTTCGGGGAAAGTCTGGAGGAATTTTGCCAGCGCTTCAAGGTTCCCAAAGATTTCCCCCTGATTGCTGGAGAAGTGAAAAATTTTGATCTGAAAGAGTTAATGAGGGCTCGCAAGCACAACCTGGATAAAGAAGACCTGAAACTGCCCAAATACACTGACCGGTTTACCCAATACGCCCTAGCCGCCAGCCTGGAGGCGGTAAATGACAGCGGCCTGGATCTGGAAGTCGAAGACCCCAATCGGGTCGGAATAATTATTGCCAGCGGTATGGGCGGAGTCGGCAGCTGGGAAGAGCAGCATGAGAAACTGCTTACCGAAGGCGTCAAAAAAATATCTCCTTTTTTGGTCCCCAGGTTGTTGCCCAACCTGGCCGCCGGTAATGTCTCCATCAGTTTCCGGGCCAAAGGCCCCAATGCCGCCTTATCCACCGCCTGCGCGGCGGGCGCCCATGCCATTGGGGCCGCCTTTCGGTCCATCCAGTTAGGAGAAGCCGAGCTGATGGCCAGCGGCGGCACCGAAGCCGCCATCACCCCGCTAACCATGACCGGCTTTTATCGGATGGGAGCCCTGGCCACCGGCTTTAACGACCGCCCGGGGCAGGCCAGTCGGCCTTTTGACCAGGAGCATCGGGGGTTTGTCATGGCCGATGGCGCCGGCATCCTGATCCTGGAGGAACTCGACCACGCCCGGCAGCGGGGAGCCAAAATCTATGCCGAGCTCATCGGCTTCGGGATGACCGGCGATGCCCGGCACATAACCGATCCTGACCTGGAGGGCGCTACCCGCTGCATGGAGGTGGCCCTCAAAGACGCCGGCATTAGCCCCCAGGAAGTGGATTACATCAATCCCCACGCCACCTCTACTCCGGTAGGGGACCGCAACGAGGCCAAGGCCATCAAGGCGTTGACCCAAAATTGCTCGCCCGGACCCTTGGTTAGCGCCACTAAATCGATGACTGGACATCAGTTAGGCGCGGCCGGGGCAGTGGAAGCGATCTTTACCATTCTCAGTCTGAAAGAAGGGCGGGTGCCACCCACCATTAACCTGGAGGTGGCGGATCCCGAATGCGAGGGCCTCAATTATGTCAAAGACCAGGCCCGGGAGGTTTCGCTGCGCTATGCCCTGTCTAATTCCTTCGGCTTCGGCGGCACTAACGCGGCCCTGATCTTCCAGCGCTATGAGGAGTAAATAAAGGTCGGCTGGTGGCCAATATCTATCGAGGAGCTTTTCTGGCGGATTCTGGGAAACTGGTGGGACCAGCGGATATTAGCAACAAGCTCAACCCCGTCAGGGGCCGTGTTCGACCCTGCCTGGGTTGTTAGTTTAAAATGGTTCTTAATTAATCCTGCTGAAACTGGATATTGCCGCTGTCAAGATTGCCGCACTTATGATACCCATTTTGGGGGCCATCGATGAGCTCAATCGCAATCCAGTCGCCATAGCCAGCACCGGGCATTATCCGTCCTTGAACACTCTCATCGGGATGCGAATTTTAAGGTGTCAAGATAGATTCTGCTAGACTTTTAGCGATGGCGTTGATCTTTAAAGAGATTAAAATACAGTAAATTCCACTTCCTGCTGAGCCATGCCATAGCCAGTAGTGACTTTGACCACCAGGGTATAGGTTCCCGGCTCGGCCTGAGCGGGAAGCTGGATATCCACTTGATTTTCCCAGGTGCCGTTGGGGTTGCGGGTTTCGGTTACCTTGACCTGACCGACGGTTCGACCCTGATAACGCACTGCCTGAGCAATGGTTACCGGGATGGCCAGCTTCTCCGGAGTCAGGATAGTATAGGAGGTGGTCAGAGTGATGGAGTCGCCGGGTTGTACCCATTTGGGACTGATCTCGACCTCTTCCAGACGCACCACGCAGCCGCCGGTGGGACAGTAGTTATATTTAGCCGCAGCATCTTCCCGCGACAGTTTGATCTGTTCCTGATAGCGCCCCCAGAGCAGGTTGCCCAACTGCTTGACTCCGCTCTGTTTGGGCTCGCAGGCGCTGATCAAGATAATCATCAAACTCAGGCCGATCCAACATCTCTGCCAAGTGCTGGGCATTGGTTTCTCCTCGCTGCCGCCAGATTCACAATTAGTTTAATATAACCCAGGTTGCAGCCGCTAACCTCGGTAAAAATTGATATACACATAATCTGCCTGATGCCTTTGGCGGAGCAAACAGCCTGTCTTGCCAAGGTTGGGATATGAGTGTATGATTATTATTAGAGGGTTGCTAGGCAGGCCCGAAGCCTTTTGGAAAAACCGGCGCCGGAGAATCCTCCGGGGAATTATTTGGGGAAGAAAGGGCATAGATTAAGCAGTGGTAGGAAAGAAGTTAAGCACCTGGCTGTCTTCGGACGGTAAAATTCCCTCAGCTAACTCAAGGTTGGCAGCGTCAGGGACTCAAGGATCATATAAATCAGAGCCGATTATCGATGGCTGGTTCTAAATTCCGCCTGCATTTAAATATTCGTCAGAAAGTTATTCTCGGCCTGACGACCGGCATATTGGCCATCGGCTTTATCGCGGCGGTCTCCTATCATTATTTACAAGTAATTGAATTAAAACAGCATTTTGTGGAAAAGGCGGACGATTTCAGCAATATTGCCCTGGAAATCCGTAGATATGAGAAAAATTATCTCCTCTATGGCTCGCCGGATGATCTAAAGGAAAATCAACGCTATATCCGATTGGGTTTGGAAGTTCTGGATACAATTGCCCCAGAGTTGCGTACTCTGTCAGGAGCGCCTCGGCTTCATAAAATTCGGCAAGATTTCCTGGATTATAAAACACTGATGGAACAGATTTCTAGCAACGAGATGGCCCGGGGCAATCCAGACTATCGGCTCTTAGAAGAAAAATTACGGGATAAAGGCAAGAACGTCGTGGACACTTCTAAGCAGTTGGTCAGATTCGAGCGCCAAAAGATTTTGGAGATTATCAGGCAATTAAAAGGTCAGCTGTTGGTGTCCATTGTGGTCTTTTTCGGCCTGGGAGTATTCTTGATTATTGTGGTCAGCCGCAAGATCATTCGTCCTCTGGCGACTATTGAGAAGACCACCTTGCGCATTGCCCAGGGGAATTATAAACCTCTTCCCGTCCTAGATACTCGAGATGAAACCCAGCGGGTAATAGAGGCTTTTAACCGCATGGTGGAGGAATTGGAAAAACGACAGGACCAGTTGCTGCAATCAAAGAAAATGTCATCTCTGGGGGTCCTGACTTCGGGGGTGGCCCATCAGCTCAATAATCCGCTCAATAATATTTCTACTTCCTGCCAGATACTTTTAGAGGAGTTAAGCCAAGGTAATATCGAATTTTTCCAAAGAATGCTAACCAATGTTGAACAAGAAGTCAACCGGGCCCGGGACATTGTTAGAGGACTGCTGGATTTCTCCCGGGTCCGGGAATTTGCCCTTAAGCCTACTTCCCTCCATGAAGTGGTCGAGCGTTCCCTCAAGCTGGTTTCCAGTCAGGTCCCCACCGGCATCGAGATTATCGAAGAAATCCCTCCCGACCTGATCCTCAATTTGGATGCCCAACAGATCCAGGAGGTTTTTCTGAATTTAATTCTTAATGCCATCCAGGCCATCGATCAACCTCCAGGGGTAATCAGGGTGGCGGCGCATCTGGATCAAGCCACCCAAGAGGGGGTGATCACGGTGGAGGACACCGGTAAAGGGATCCCCAAGGAGACCCTGGATTGCATTTTCGATCCGTTTTTTACCACCAAAGATATCGGTATGGGGACCGGTTTGGGATTATCCATTGTCTATGGCATCATTGAGAAACACCACGGCACTATCGCCGTCGAAAGTAAAGTAGGAGAGGGCACCCGATTTATTATTCGGCTACCCTGCTCTTTGGAGACGGAGGAAGGGAGAGAATCCAGCGATGCGGCCAGCGCGAATCCTGATCGTTGATGACGAAAAAATCGCCAGAGAAAATCTGGATTATGTCTTAAGCAAAGAAGGCTATGACACCATGGCCGTAGAAAGTGGCGTCCGGGCCTTCGAGGAACTGGAAAAGTCAGAATTTGATCTGGTCCTGACTGACCTGCGCATGCAGCAGGTGGACGGCATGCAGGTTTTGGAGCGCACCAAAGAACTTTATCCAGATACCGAAGTGGTGATGATTACCGGCTATGCCACGGTGGCCACGGCAGTGGAGGCCATGCAGAAAGGAGCCTACCATTATCTTCCTAAACCGCATAAGATTGATGAACTGCGCATCCTGGTGCGCAAGGCCCTGGAAAAAAGGTGGTTGCGGCAGGAAGTCAGTGAACTGCGCCGGCAGGTAAAAACTCAGGAAGGGTTGCCGCAGTTGATCGGCAAAACCCCCAAGATTGAGGAATTGCGCAAGACCATCGAACAGATTGCCCCCACCGACTGCACCGTACTTATCCTGGGTGAAACCGGTACCGGCAAGGAACTGGTGGCCAAAGCCATCCATCAGTTGAGCCCCCGGGCCGAAAAACGGTTCCTGGCCTTAAACTGCGGCTCGTTTAGTGAAGAACTGCTGGCCAATGAACTTTTTGGCCATGAAAAAGAAGCCTTCACCGGGGCCCGGGGCATCAAGCGGGGTCTGTTGGAAGTGGCCTCGGGAGGCACCGTGTTCCTGGATGAAATCGGCGATATGCCTTTAGCCATGCAGGTTAAGCTGCTCCGCGTCCTCCAGGAAAAGACCCTGATGCGGGTCGGGGGCACCACCGAGATTCCGGTCGATATCCGCATCCTGGCCGCGACCAACAAAGACTTGAAACGAGAAGTGGAACACCACCGCTTCCGGCAGGACCTTTATTACCGGCTCAATGTCATTACCTTGGAACTGCCGCCGCTGGCGGCCCGCAAAGATGACATCCCGCTGTTGAGCTACAATTTTTTAAAAAAGGTTGCCCAGGCCCAAGGCAAAGATATCCGGGAGATTTCGGACGAAGTGATGGATATTTTGATGAATTATGAATTCCCCGGCAACATCCGGGAACTGGAAAATATCATCGAACGGGCGGTGACTCTCTGTAATGGCCCGACAATTGAAGTGCAACACCTTTCTGCCGACTTGCAGCAACAAGGCTTTCAACTGCAGCGCCGCCAGAAGCGGGAACTTCAGACCCTGGAAGAAAACGAGAAAGACTATATTCTCTGGGTTTTAAATCAGACAGACGGCAATAAAACCAGGGCCTCAGAGGTGTTAGGGATCGACCGGGTCTCTCTATGGCGGAAACTCAAACGTTACGGCTTAGAAGCTTAAGGGGCTGATTCCTCCGCGGGAAGCAGCACCAGATCAATAATCGGCGGGATATCTTCCGCCAGCACTATTTCAAGCCCTTCTTTCACTTCCGGTTCCAGATTGTTGAGGTCTACCTCATTCTGCTTGGGGAAAATTACCATTTTGATTCCGGCCCGCTGTGCCGCCATAATCTTTTCGCGAATGCCGCTGACCGGCAGCAGGCGGCCGTTCAAAGTCAATTCTCCGGAGAGGGCCACATCCTGCCGGGCCGGCCGCCCGGTCAGCAGGGAGAGCAGGGCCAGAGCAATGGTGACCCCGGAGGAGGGGCCTTCTTTAGGGATGGCGCCGGAAGGGATATGAATATGAATGTCACTGGTGGCAAAAAAATCAGCCGGGATTTGAAACTGCTCCGCATGACTGCGGATATAACTCATAGCGGTTTGGGCCGATTCCTGGAGGACATTGCCTAAAGAGCCGGTCAGGATAAGCTGCTTATTGCCCCGCATCCGGGTTGCTTCTACCGAGATGATTTCCCCCCCCAATTCGGTCCAGACCAGGCCGATGGTCACCCCCAGCCGCCTTTCACTTGCCGCCACCCCGTAACTGAATTTGCGCGGTCCCAAAAACCGTTCTACCAGCACTTCATCCACCATGGTAGGGCAGGACACTGCTTTGTCCCGCAAACAGATGCGGGCCAATTTGCGGCAGACCATGGCAATTTCCCGCTCTAAATTTCTCAGACCAGCCTCCCGGGTGTAGTCCCGGATAATTTTAATTATGGCCTCATCAGTGAACTGTAGATTCAACTGGGTCAGGCCAGAGTCTCTAAGCTGGCGGGGAATCAGATGATTCTTGGCGATCTTTTTCTTTTCAACTTCGGTGTAGCCGGGAAAATTAATGACTTCCAGACGGTCCAGGAGTGGCAACGGTAGGTTTCCCACCACATTGGCGGTGGTGATGAACATCACCCCGGAGAGGTCATAAGGCAGATCCACGTAGTGGTCAATAAAATGGTGATTCTGTTCCGGATCCAGAATCTCCAGCAAGATCGAAGCCGGATCGCCCCGGAAGTCTTGGCCGATCTTGTCAATCTCGTCCAACATAAAAACCGGATTTTTCACCTTCAAGCGCTTTATTTCATTAATGATCCTCCCCGGCATGGCCCCGACGTAGGTGCGGCGGTGGCCCCGCAGTTCGGCCTCATCGCGCAATCCGGCCAACGACATGCGGACAAACTTGCGCTCCAGGGCTTCGGCGATGGCTTGCCCCATGGAGGTTTTGCCAGTGCCGGGGGGCCCGGCAAAACACAGAATTGGCCCCCTAGCCATCTGCATATGCCGCTTCCGGTCGATGATTTCTCGGACCGTTTCTCGCAATTCATCCAGTTTGATCGGCTTGGATAAGTAATGCGCCGCGCCTTTGCGCAGGGCATCGACCGCGGTGGTTACCGTGGCATAGCCGGTGACCATGATGATTTCAGTATGGGGAGAGAGCTGTTTCACCGATTCCAACAACTGCAGCCCATCCATCCGGTCCATTTTCAAATCAGTGAGAACCAGATCAAAATCATGGGATTTGACCTGGTCCAGGGCCTCCACCCCGTTGGCCGCGGTCGAGACCTGGTGTCCTTCTTTCCGCAAAATATATTCCAGGTTGTTGCGAGCGATTTCTTCGTCGTCCACCACCAGCACCCGGGAAGTCTGGATGCTGCACAGGGTACGGACCGCCAAATATTCCAACACCCGTTCCTTGACATGCTGCAGACCATAATGCTTGGATTCCAAAATCCGTTCTGCCCGCTTTAGATCAAGGTTGTCTTCGGTAAACTGGTTCCAAGGCAAAGAGATAATATAATCAAGGTAGTTGAGGCCGATAGAGTATTCGGCTACTGCTGGATCGGTTTTTTCCAGCCGCTCCAATTCCTTCTGTGCGGCACTGGCTACATAATCGTGCAGTTCGGCCTTCTGAATGGCAACTCGCAGGTCCGCTAAGTCCTTGCCGGTAGGGGCGCGTTCATCCTCGGGTTTCCGGAAAAATATCATTGCCTTAACCTTTCGCAATTCTAATTATCACCTTGATTATAAATGAAACCCAGAACAAGAGCAAGATAACCTTGGTACCAGACAGGCAAATTCATCCTGTTGGTACATCCTATTGTTGCATTTTACAATATTTATCGGCTGAAGATGTAACAATTTATAAGTCTATAATTTTTCATAATAAATTATGGGAAAAGATATGGCTATTGCATAGTGCAACATTAACAAAAAGATCGGCTGGGACGCGATAAGTCTAATATAATAATTATATCAGTAACATATATTAAAATCAGATTTTTGGCACGATCCTTGGATACTAATATGGTCAAGAGCGGTTAGAGTTGGTAGTAAGGCGATAATTTAGGGGCCAAAATCCGGCTCCAAGAGAAGTCAAGGAAAGGAAGAGACCATGCTGTGGCGACTAAAAAAGTGGAGGTCAGGTGAGGGCACCACCGATCGCCCGGATGGGTTAAACAGCCAAAGCCTGCCCCCAGCCTCTGGGGCGGCGATGGAAGCAGTGCCCTTAAGGGGCGGACCGGAACTACTCGACCTGGCTGCGGTAGAGAAACCCCGGATGCAAGGGGAGCCGCGCAAAATCCTGCTGGTAGCCAAAGGCGAGACCTTTGATCCGGAGGAAGTCGATTATACCGTGAACCTGGCGGCTCGATTGGGCTGCAACATTATCGCCCTCAGTGTTGGGACGCCGCCGGCAAGATCTACCGGGTTTTACAAGGCTTTGGGCAGGTCATGGCGGGAATCCTTCAAAAAACGGGCCGTCGCGGCCGCAGCGGCTCTCCAAGCCAAGGCCGCCGCACAGGGAGTGCAATGTAGTCAGATAGTAAAGTTCGGCGACCTCAATCAGGCCGTGGAGGAGGTCAACCATGAGGTGAAGCGGATTGAGTTTGTCATCACCGAACCCAAAATTACCAAACAGGAAGTAACCGCGCAAGTAACCTTGCCGGTTTTCAGCTTGAGGAGATACCAAGGATATCAAGGAGGAAAGGTTATGGCTAGAGATGTTAGGAAAAGGCGAATGAGCTATCTTCGTTATACCGTGGCTTTTGGGGCTTTAAGTGCCGTTCTCTATGCGGCGGTATTCACGAATTCAACCACGGTGACCACCTACTTTACCATGGGTGGATTATATGCGGCCTTGCCGGTGGCCACGGCAATGATTTTCTCTTTCGTCCATGGCGCATTTGCCAGCAATTTCTGGTCAGTCCTGGGCATTGAAGCTTCCCGTAAGGCGACCCAGCCCCGTCCGGCCGCCAGACGTCCGGTGCGCCGCGAGCGTCCCCGGCCGCGGTTGGAATTGCGGGCTTAAGGCAAGGACTCTGCAACTAACTTTAGTACCGGTGGCCTGGGCAGCTTGCCTGGGCCCCGGCCACTTAGAATTCTGCATTACGGACTAAAACACCGCATTGAACGATGTGAGGTATAGATTGATAGAGGAGGATAACGATGAACGGCATCGAGCAGATCCAATTCATTGATTTAAGTTTATTTGTGGTAATATTTCTCTTCCTGGTCGGCTTCGTCGGCGGTCTGGTCAGCGGTTTCATCGGCTCCGGTGGGGCCTTTGTGCTGACCCCGGGGATGATGAGTCTGGGGGTGGCCGGGCCGGTGGCAGTGGCCAGTAATATGTGCCATAAATTTCCCAAGGCCATGGTCGGGGCCTATAAGAGGTATAAATACGGCCAGGTGGACCTCAAGCTGGGCCTGGTGATGGCCGGTTCGGCCATCCTGGGAGTGCTGGTCGGCATCAGAGTCCAGGAGAAGATCCTGGCGCTTTGGGGCGAGGCCGGTTCCAATCTTTATATTAGCCTGGCTTTTGTGGTAGTCCTGGTAGTGGTTGGCGGTTATGTCTTTCGGGATGCCATGAAATTAAAGAAAAGCGGGGCCGAAGACAATGTGGTCACCAAGCTGGCCCAGAAGCTGCAAAGCATTAACCTGCCGCCGATGATCAGTTTTGGGACCGCCAATCTGAGAATATCTTTGTGGTTCACTATTCCCGTGGGGTTCTTTACCGGGATGCTGGCGGCTACCATCGCGGTCGGCGGTTTCATCGGCGTGCCCGGCATGATGTATGTGGTCGGCGCTTCCGGTCTGGTGTCCTCGGCTACCGAGCTGGTGATCGCCTTTGTAATGGGCCTGGGCGGTTCCATCAAGTGGGCCACCATTGGCATGGTGGATATCCGGCTGACCCTGATCATTCTGGCCGGCTCGCTGTTCGGAGTGCAACTGGGGGCCATTGGCACCACCCATGTCAAAGACTATATGATTAAATTTGTCATGGGCGCCATTATGCTGATCGTCGCAGTAAGCCGCGGCCTGGCGATTCCCAAGTACCTTACCGACCTCGAGGTGCTCTCACTTACCCCGGCGACCAATCAGTTGCTGATGACCGCCAGTTATATTTCTATGTGTATTGCGCTAGGTGTCGGCGCCCTGATCATCCTGGCAGCGATGTGGAAAGGCATCAGGGCTGAAAAGGCCGCCTTGGCCCTTGAAAGTAAGGGAGCTACCTATGGCCAAGTATAGTAAGATCCTGGTGGCGGTGGACGGCTCCGAGCCTAGTTTGCATGCCTTGGCAGAATCCCTTAAGCTAAGCAAAGAAGCGGTCATCGCGGTATCGGTAGCGCCGCGTTACGAGGGAGATTTAAGTATCGCTGGAGGCCAGAATCTCAGCGCCCTGTTGGCGGAACCCTGTGAACGGGCCTTGGGCAAGGCCCAGGAACTGGCCGGGACCAAAGGGGCGCAGATCAGCACTGCCTGTATGGTAGGCGAACCCTATGAAGAGATTGTGGACTTGGCCGAGAGCGAAAAAGTCGATCTCATCGTCATGGGCCGCAGCGGAAACAACTTTTTTGCCCGGACTCTGATTGGCAGCCAGACCCGCCGGGTCATCGGCTACAGTCCAGTGGATGTCCTGGTAGTTCCTCCTGCAGCTAGTATCAGTTGGGAGAAAATCTTACTGCCCACCGATGGGTCCAAGTATAGTCAGAAAGCCGCAGAACGGGCCGTGAATGTTGCCAAGTCATATGGGGGGGAGCTTACGGTAATGTCGGTCTTTGACCTGTGCTGCAAGGTCTCGGCCAGTGAGCTTCAACTCGATCAGGGAGTGCTTGATCCCCTCCAGGAATATGTTGAAGAGGTCAAATCTCTGGCTAAAGACCAGGGGGTTAGAGCCGAGGGGTTAGTGGAACAGGGCCGGACCGAACAAAAAATTCTCGATCTAGCCGCGGAGCACAAGATTAACCTGATTGTCATGGGATCTCATGGCCGGACCGGTCTGGACCGCTTGTTGATGGGTAGTGTGACCGAAAAAGTGATCGGCAACTCCCCGTGCCCGGTCCTGGTAGTCAAATTGTAAGACAGTTGGCACCTCACCAACCAATACCGGGGCACGATTCATGTGCCCCTTGCCTTTTACCCCCCTAAATCGAGAACATTTTAATTAATGGGAGGCTTCCCCGGGGCGGAGGAATCTCAGGCTGTAGTCGCCCTCCCGGAACGCCAGCAGGAACCGGTTCATGATGGCCTCGGAGCCTAGGGCCAGGTCCAACTGCCTGGCAAAGGCCATCAACAGGCCGGTCAACTCCAGGGTCTGTTCGGTTTCCAACAGAGAAAATTTGACCAGCCGCCCTTGCACCAGATCTCCTTTGATCTGCACCTTATAGCCTAACTCTTGCAAAATCTTGCCCAGAAGCCGGGCCCGGCGTTCCCGGCGTTCCGGTTCGGCGGCCCCGCCTTTGAATTGGAAACTGATATAGTTGTCGTTTTGTTCTTCGGACAGAAAAGTGTCGACGATGGAAAAATGGTAGCCCAGCCGGGAATTAAAATTAAGATAATTTTCGGTAATGATGGCGAAGCTCTTGCCGCCCAGACCCCGCTCTGACTTAGCCATATCATAAAGGGTATTGGCAAAAACCGACATAAATCCTTTCAGGTCCACCACCACCTGTCCAGCCCAACTGACGCGGGGATGATGAAAACCCCGGAGCAGGGCCTTGAAGGGACGGCAGACGATATCCTGTTCTTCTATAACCTCTCGGCTATCCCTTTTTTTCAGGCCGCCGCCCAGATCCAGGACAAATAGATTGAGGGGAATCTCGGTCTTTAATCGCACTATACCACTGGCCCGCAAAGACTCCTCCACATCCTGGTCGAACATGGCATCCATGGCTTTTTCGTGGGAGAAGCGGGTGATATCGTGCCAGGTCCGGCAATTGCTTGGTTGGAAATCGGGGCTATCCGGGTCGAGTAGGGACAAGGGGGTGATTTTTCTTAAAATCTGCCTTAGCTTGTCAAAGACCGGGTTCTGGCGCCAGGCTTCCTCGGCGGGAGGAGAGACCAGTAGTTCGGGGATAATCCCCTGGTAGACGCGGGCCGCGTCCGCATCGACAGTAACCATTTGGCCGGTCCGCAAGACCCGGGTGGCTCCCCCCACCTCTACCAGGGTGGGAACTTTGAATTCCCGGGCCAGGATGGACATATGGTCGGTTGGACTGCCGACCTCGGTAATAATAGCGGCAATGCGGTCCATGACCAGTACCAGGCGGGCTGAAGGCTGTCGAGCCACCACCACCGCCCCGGGAGGGATGTTGGCGGTGTCTTTATCGCTGAAAAATAGATATACCGGGCCGGCCGCGGCTCCACCGACGGCCCGAATTCCATGCTTTAACAAGGGCGGCGCCGAGGGTTCCGGGGGAGGAGCAGTGACGGCCCCGAAGGCGGTAACACTGATCCGCAGCGGCCGGGTTTGGAGGACGAAAATATTATCATGTTCGTCTATGGCCCACTCAATATCCTGGGGACCGCCAAAGTGCTTCTCCAGCCGTAAAGCGATCTCTGCTAGTCTTTCGAGCTGCTCCGGGGCCAAGCAGGCAGATTGCCCCCGTCCAGGATCAAGAGAGATTTCCATGACCCCACTATCAGGAGCACAGACCAGGGCCACTGGTTTGGGCGGAACGCGCTGCTCCTGCAGCCGGTGGCCGGCCCCGCGGCTGACCCGATAGATATCCGGGGAAATACGGCCATCCACGGCATACTTTCCCAGCCCCCAGACCGCAGTGATCACTATGGAGTCGCTAGCCGGCGCTAGGGGGTCCGTCGAAAACATCACCCCGCTGGCTTTGGCGGCTACCATGGCCAGACAGCCAACCGCCATGGGCAGCTCATTAACGGAAAACTGCTGGTATTTCCAATAGAAAATTCCCCGGGAGGTAAATTTCCCGGCCACGATTTCTTTGTAGTGGTCCACCAGTCGGTCCGGACTGGCATTGAGCAGGGTGCGGAATTGACCGGCAAAGGAGTAATGAGTATCCTCTCCCACTGCGCTGGACCGCACCGAGACTTTCTTGCCCGCCAGTGACTGGCCAGCCTCGATCAAGGCTGCTGCCAAGTCCGCCGGCAACTGGGCCTGACGCACCCGGGCCTGCATCTGTTCACTAATGGCCTCTAAACTATCCAGGTCGTCCAGGCTGGCCTTGGCCAGGTATTCCTCCAGTTCCTCGGCCAGGCCAGAAGTCTCCAAAAACCTCTTGTAAGCCCAGGCCGAAATGGCAAATCCTTCGGGCACTCGCATCCCCAGCAGGTTGCGAATTTCACCCAGGTTGGCCATTTTGCTGCCCACACTGGCGGCCATCTCCTGGGTTAGATCAGCTAAAGATAAGACATAAGGGGTTTCGGGAATTTCCGGGGCCGCAGTCAATTCAAGCTGGATGGCTTCCTGCAGTTGACGGTGAACTAATAATAGTTCAGGATAGCGATCTTGGGTGAGCTTATTTAGTTCTGTAATAATGTCGGTTACCTGGTGAGCCAACCGCTCTACCTGGCTATTGATATAACCGGTATCAAAGAGGTATTCCTCGGCGAGCTTTTCCTCCATATCCGCCATGATCTCTAAAGCCTGATTATTGGCTTCCAAAAGACGGCGAAAATGAGAAAATTTTTCCCTCAGGCGAAGCTGCTGGTCCTCCTCAGATTTCAAGAAGCGCCGCAGGAATTTTAACATTGGCCCCTCAACTTGGGCACCGAGAAGATAGATGCCCCAATGCAGTTTTTAAACCGCGGGGGTTCTCAGCGCCGCTAATTCCCCTTGCATCTTTTTCCACTCCAAGGCCCGTTTGATGGTGATCAAGATGGTCTCCCGGCGGAAGGGTTTGGTGATGAAGTCATAAGCCCCTTTTTGGACCGCCTCCTCTGCGGTCTCAATGGTGCCATAGGCGGTGATGATGACCACCGGTATATTAGGGTCGCCTTTCTTGGTGAGTTCAATGACATCCATGCCATCCACCAAGGGCATCTTGAGATCAGTGATCACCAGATCGAAATGCTCGTCCTGGAGCAGTTTGGGCACCTCCAAGGAGTTATTGGTGGTGACCACTTCATAGTCGGTCTTGTCGGTGATCACCGTCTTCAGTAATCTCAGCATGTTGGGTTCATCATCGACAACTAGTATCCGTTCTGACATATGGTCCTCCTCATACTCTGAGGCCTACAGAAATGTTTCAAAATGGGGGCTCTGGTCCCCCAGAACCTCCTCTTCCGTGGCCAAAGGGGGCGCCTCAGATTCGGCTTCACTAAATACCGGCAGATAAACAGTGAAAGTAGTTCCATGTTTATCAGGATATTCCTCTTCCGGGAAACTATTACAGGTGATCTTTCCCCCGAATTTGGTAATTATACCATAACTCATAGACAGACCCAGACCGGTGCCTTCGCCGGTCTTTTTAGTGGTAAAAAATGGATCAAAGATCTTGGCCTGCAACTCTTTGGGAATACCCACGCCGGTATCGCTGAATTCAATGGCCACCCGATTCTTGGCGGTTAATCTGGTCTTTATTCTCAGTGTGCCGCCGCCCTTCATGGCGTCAATCGCATTGTTGATCAGGTTAATAAAGACCTGCTGCAATTCTTGGGGGTCTCCCTTAGCCCGGGGCAAATCAGAGCTAAAAGAGCACTCCTGTTGAATCTTTTTGGTCATCAGATTATTTTTCATTACTGCCAGGGTCTTTCCCAAGATTTCATTAATATCGGCACTGGTCTCGGCGCGTTCCGGGGAGCGGGCAAAGGTCAGCAAATTTTCCACGATCTTTTTACATTTTAATCCCTCTTCCTCCACCACCTGGAGGGTCTCATGGATGTCGGGCAACCCCTCGGTTTTTTCCAACAAATATTCGGTAAAGCCCAGGATCACTGCTATAGGGTTGTTGATTTCGTGGGCTACCCCGGCCGCCATGGTCCCCAAGGAAGCCAGTTTTTCCATATTGATCAAACGGTCCTCCATGGCCTTGCGCCCGGTGATATCCCGGGAAATGATCTCATAGGCATAGATTTGACCCTGTTCATCTCTTAATCCTACTATACTGGTAGAAAACCAGAACTCCTTCCCCTTTACCGTCACCGGGTGGCGCTTGCTCCGCACCAGATCGGTGTCTTTGACCTCATGCAGCCATTCCAGATGAAAATCGGCCGATTTTTGGTCAAATATGTCATAAAAAGTCCGGCCGATAAAATCTTCCGGTCGAGCCTCCGAAGCATCAGAACTACCTGCCCTAGATCGGGAAAGAGAGAATAAATCGGCGGCACAGCGATTTAGAGATTGAATGCGGCCCTCGGGGTCCACCGAATAAATCAAATACGCGGCATTCTCCACCAAGGCCTGGTACCGGGCTTCCGACCTCTGGAGTTCCTCGGTTTTGCGGTTGACCTCTTCCTCCAAGGTTGCCGTGAATTGACGCTCATAACGATAATTCAACAAGGCCACGCTACTGAGGAGCACGAAAAAGCCGATGATCACTTGGATGAGGAACTGCCGCCGATAGATGGTATGGATAACGCCCTCCACCTCGCTTACCGGAGCTACTACCGCTACCGACCAGTAAGTTGCCGGGCCGGCGGTCTCCGCCAGATCGGTGCCGGTTAATTTTACCGGGGCATAGGCGATCAGTTTTTGAATTACTCCGGCTTCGCCTCGGTGCCAGCCGGAGATATAAGTGCCCCAACCCTCCTGGCCGGTAAGCATCTTTTCCCGCTGAATTTCATTAATAGCGTCAAAGGAGATGGCCGGCATCCGGGCCTTGCGGACTTTAAAGGCATTTTTGCCGATAAAATCCTCTTCCGGATGACTCAAAAAGGTTCCCTGGCTGTCCATGATCCAGGCATAGCCGGTCTTACTGCTTCTGATCTCGGAGGTAAATTTGTTCGCTAAGTAGTGCACATCAATATAAAAAGCCAGCACTCCGGAAAAATTTCCGGAGGGGAGGGGATGACTTTCGTCCACCGATTCCTCATAGGTTGGCTTCGCCATGATCATCATGAGCCGGCCGAAATAACCGGGCAACTCGGTCCTTATCTGGCTAATATATACCCGCCCTTTATTTTCGGGTTGCTGAGCCCATTCAAAGTTGGGCGTGTTTTTATAGGAACCGGTGATGATGTGTTCCAGGCTGCGTTCATCCACCAGAAAGGCTTTATTGCCTTCCCGATTTATCCGGCGAATTTCTACTACCCCCTCCTCCCCCACACTGGAGAGGGTGACCCGCATACGGTTGGCCCAGGTAAGCTCTTCTAAGTACTGAACCGAGGCGGAGTGGTTGAGAATCCGCAACTCACGTATCATAAATTCAATGTCCTGTTCCAACAGACTGGCGGTGTGTTGCGCCAGAACCAGTTGCTGCTGATTAAAATCTTCCTTGACAATCTGACGCATCTGACCGGCGGATTTAAATCCCAAATATATGCTGACGCCTAACAGCACCAATACCCCCACCAGGATAACCATGATGGCATAACGGGACAACAAAAAGGAAAACCGACGCATCTTACTGTCTTTCCTGTATTTCTAGGTGTTCCTGTAAAAAATCCTTGATATACCAGTCAACAATGCCGTCCGAGAACATCACCATGTCCAGTTGCTTGGTGTAAAGCGTAAGTTTACCCAAGATCTTTAAGCGGCGAGCCATTTCTTCCGCCGGATACTTAGCCAACCGGGCCTCGAGGTGGTCGCCCTTGCGCTGATAATTTAGATGCAGGTGGTCGATAATGGTCTCGATCAGCCGCACCCGGCGTTCGCGGCGTTCCGCGGTGGACCCCCCCCTGGAAATTAAAGGTAAGATAATTATCATTAATCTGATCGCTGATGTAGGCTTCCACCGTGGAAAAATGGTAACCCAAATGAATACTAAAATTCATGTAATTCTTTGATAATATTAAATAGCTCTGATCTCGATAGGGAGTCGCCCCCTGAGCCACCTCGGCTTCGGTATTGACAAAGACAGAAGCAAAACTCTTGACTCCGGCCGGTTTGGCTTTGGGCCAAGGCATAGCCGCCAAACCCTCCCAGAAGGCCTTAAAGGGTATGGAAAGAATGTGTTGCGGCCGCACCTTACTCCTAAAGCCCCTCTCTAAGCCGCCTCCCAGGTCCAGGATAATCACCTTGAAAGGCAGCTCGGACTCCAACTCTACCGCCCCGGTCTGATCCTGGAACCCTCCTTCGCTCAGTTTGAACATTTCCCGCATGGAGACTTCATGAGCGAAACGGACAATATCGTGGATGGTGCGACAGTAGGCCGGCGCAAAGTTCAGCTCCTGAGGGTTGACCAGATTGAGCGGCACCACCTTTTTGACCACGGTTTTCAAGGTCTGGAAGACCTGGGTTTTGGCCAGATCATTTCCCTTGCTGCCTGGTGCTTCCAGAAGCTCCGGCACTATACCGTCATAGACATTGTTATAATAGGCGTCTACCGTGATCACCTGGCCGGGGCTCAAAATCTCAGTCGCCCGGGCGGTGTTGATGATGGTAGGAATCTGGAATTCCCGGGCCAAGAGCCCCATATGGCCGGTGGGGCTGCCGGTGTCAGTGATGATGGCCGCCGCATTGGGCATGACCGTGACGTATTTCGGGGAGGTGTGCCGGGCCACCAATATCCCGCCCACGGGAAAGTCCTTCAAGTCCTGATCCTGGCGGACTATAACCACTGGACCGGACCCCACTCCCCGGCACACTACGGTGCCCTGCTCCAAGAGCAGCGGATAGTCCTTGACCAGGCGCGGCCGCGGTTCGACTCCTTTGGGGCTCGGCAGCCTGAGGGGACGGCACTGCAGCAGCCATAATTTATCCTCATCATCCAAGGCCCACTCGACGTCCTGAGGCCTGCCGAAGTGGTTCTCAAGGAGCAAAGCCCACTCCACCAGTTCGCTGATCTGAGACTCATTCAGGCACGGCGCCTTTACCAGCTCCGTCGGAACCGGCACTTCCGCCACCCCGCCTGCCGGGAGGCTGGTCAGCATCTCTTGCTTGGCCGGAATGATCTTTTTGACAATCGGCCCCGGGGGCTGATAGGCAGCTAGGTAGTGGTCAGGATAGACCCGGCCGCTGACCGCATAATTTCCCAGGCCCCAGACCGCATTGATCAGCACCACTTCCTGGTCGGCCAACTCTGTCTGGCGGGTGAAGAGCACGCCGCTGGCCTTGGAGGGCACCATGGGCAGGACCATGACCCCCATGGCCATCTCTTCTTCCCGGAAACCTTTATTTTTATAATAAAATAAAGCCCGGGGGGTAAACAGACTGGCCACAATGTCTTTATAGCGGGCGACCATGTCGGCGGCCGGAACATTCAGATAAGAGGCATATTGCCCGGCAAAAGTAAAAGTCAGATCCTCGCCCACGGCACTGGAACGCAGCGCCAGCAATGGTTGCGATCCCATCTGGTTCGCCAACCGTTCATAGGCCTCAAACATGGCGTTCTCTAATTCTGGGGGGACCTGGGCGGCATCGATCATCTCCTTAAGTTCATCGCTGACCAGAGCCAGACTGTCCAGATTCTCCAGATGCCACTTTTTTAAAGTCTCAGTAATGCGCTCTCCCAGTTGGTTGTAATCTAAAAAGCATTTGTAGGCATAACTGGAGACCGCAAAACCCGGCGGCACCGGCAGCCCCAGCCGGTTCTTGACTTCCGCCAGGTTGGCGTTTTTACCGCCGACCTCCTCGATCATGTCGGCATTCAGGTCCTCAAACCATATCACCAGGGGGGCTTCCGGGATCACCCATCGCTGCTGCAGCACTTCCACAACTTCCGCCATGATCTGCTCCAAGGCCTGGGCCAAATCCTGATAGCGCTGGCCACCCATCTGGTTTAAGGCCTCGACCAGGGTGGCGGTCTCCTGGTGGAGTTGATCCACGGTAGCCAGAATATACTGAAAGTCAAAGAGATAGTCCCCGGAGAGCTTCTCTTCCATGTCGGCCATCAGGGCCAGGACCTGATTGTTGGCGTGCAGCAGACGCTGGAAATGGGCGTGCTTTTCGGCTAACAGGGATTGATTCTCCGGGGCCCGAGGCGCCCCGGTGATTATTTGCCAGGCACGTTTAAGCGCGGTCACCATTGCCCCAGTTCACCCTGCTTGAACTTCGAGGAAATAAGCATCTTTAAGCTCATACTATATTGCCATCAAATGAATATTTTCGTAGGGGGTTGATTTATCAAGCCCCTTGGGGCGCAATGAATTGCCCCCTCCCATAAGCGGAAGATAGTTTTTAAAAGGAGCTTAGTATAAGTAAACTATTTTTAATAAAATTTTAGCCTTTATGGGCCTGACTGTCAATAAAAGGCTCGGGCCAGGGGAAGTTTGCCCAGGAAGCATTCGGATGGCTTTTAAAGCTGAGGGTAGGGGGGCATCTGCTCGCTGTAGATACCCCCTGAATTTTTCTTAAGGACTGGCGGTTAACACCGGCATGCCCATCAGCGGCCAGATAAAATAGACAAACAGGGCCAAGATGCTCATTAAGACGACATTGCCGACCCAGCCCCAGGTGAAGAACTCGGCGGTAGTGAACTGTTTGCTTTCATAGGCGATGGCGTTCGGCGACGCCCCGACCAGCAGGTTGAAGGGCATCCCGGCCACCACCAGCGAGGCAAACAGAATCACATGCGGAGCCACCCCTAAGTACTTGGCAATTACCAGCGATACCAGCAGGGAAATGGCAATGGCGGCCACATTCATGATGAAGTTGGTCATCATCAGCACAAAAAAGGAAATGCCCAGCACAAATACCAGCCAGTGCGCTTGTTGGAACATGGTCAGCCAGTGGACGGCCAGCCACTGCGCCGCGCCGGTCTGCCAGAGGCAGAAGCCGATGGACATGGCGCCGCCGAACAGGAGAATGATATTCCAAGGGATAGCCTCCAAGTCCTCTATGGTGAGCGTTTTGGTCAGGAAAAAAGGCCAGGGTGGCAATTAGCACAATTCCGGCCCGGCTGAACGGCTGGTATCCCATTTTCGGCAGGAAGGAGTTGAGCATAAAGAGCACTACAATAAGGGCTACTGTGCAGATCACGAAATATTCTTTGGTGGTCATGGGGCCCAGTTCCCTGGACAGGTCTTGGGCTTTTTCCCGCAGCCCTTCGATGCGCGGCCTCTCGGGGCGAAAGATCACCATAATTACCAAATAAAGCAGGAAGACCATGATCCAGCCCACCGGGAACATATAATAGGAGAGCTCGAAAAATCCGACATTATAACCGGTAAACTCCAGGAACATGCCGGAAGCTGCCACACCCCGGGCGGCTCCCAGGTAAGTGACGATGGAACCGGCTCCGGCGACCCAGGCCATGCCGATGAATAAGCCCTTGCCGAACCGGGTAGGCTGGTCCGTGGGGTTATAAAGCGAGTTAATAGCCAGCAGCAGGGGAAAGATGGCCGCGGCTACCCCGGTGTGGGCCATCAGATGGGTCATGGCCGCGGTGACAATGAAGGCCCCTAAATAGATCATGCTGGTCCGTTCTCCGACTATATCCAGCTTCTTGTAGGCCATGCGCTTGGTCAGCCCCACGGCGCTGAAGGCCATGCCGATGACCACGGAACCGAAGATAAACCAGACCGCAGGATCCAAAAAGTCACCCAGGGCCTGTTTGGCCGGCCGAATCCAGAAAAGCGTCTGCACCACGCCGATGGCGATGGAGGTAGCCCCGATACGCATCACCTCGAAGACCCACCAGATGCCGGCCATCAGAAACAGGCCGATCGCTAGCTTCCCCTCCCAGGAGAGCTGGAAGACCTTGCCGGCTGGATCAACGGCGTCCGGTAAGGTCTCCACTAAATAAAACCGAGTAAAAATTCCGGCTCCTAACAGAATAAAGAAAATACGCCACCAATTTATCGGTTTCTTCACCGGGGCCAGTTTGATCTCTTCCGGCATCTCCGGCAGACCTTCACCGGCCGGCATTTTTTTCTTTTCCTCCGCCATTATATGTCCTCCCTCAATCTCAGGAACAGACTGCTCAGGAAAAATTCGGATGAAGACAACAAAAAGCCTTTTGGGGAAATCATGGCTGTGTTAGGAGTGGCCGATATGGTTAATTCAATCCCCCAAAACCATGCCGGAAACCTCCGTGAACAACTCACTGAGGCGAATAATTCCCACAACTTTGTTATCCTGGAGCACGGGCATCATGCCGACATTTTCTTTGATCATCAAAAAGATGGCCTTGGCAATGGAACTGTCCGCTTGGACGGTAACTTTGATAGGACTCATCACCTCGCTGACCGGCTTCTGCGACTCTTTTTTAATGCCGGGGCCGAACAGATCTCCCAGCAGCACCGCCAGACTGACATCCTGTTTGATCAGATAAGATTCTTTGAGGAACCGGGGCTCTAGTCCTTTGATGATGTCCCTCAGGGTTAAAATCCCCATAAGCTGGTATTTTTCATCAAACACCAGCACTGTTCGGGGTTCGAATACCCCTTCAAACTTAATGGCCGCCTCCCGGACAATGGCCATGGCCTGACGCAGGGTGAACCAGTAGGGAATATGAGGATAATCCTCCAACCGGATCATCAGGTCCTTAATTTTTGTGGTTTTCGGCATGGGATCCTCCACTAACCTAGGAGTTGCATTTTGTTACATTCATCACAAGGAACTGATATTTGTTTTAGTACAAATACTTTTAAATGTCTAGAAATTCTTATAGGAAAGATTTATTTCAAGGCATTTTTACTTTGACAAAGGTGGAGCTAGGTGGAATAATTCACATAGCCAAGTCCTGCTCAGGAGAATGCCATGATGTTGAAACCGGGGTGTTACTTTTTGCAATACTTATTGCTGGTCGCAATAGCCACGATAATTGGGGTCAGCAGTGTGGGGGCGGCCCTGGTTGGGGAGTTAGGTAGATTTTTTATTGACTTTATAAATAGAGTCTTATAATATTTAAGTCTTATTATTCCCTGTTTTCAACAGCTTAACTAGCTGCAACGGTTCTTTTCATGAACGATGGTATAAACCGCCGGAACAGAGAAGCGGAAAGCATCTCTGATGTCTTTTTCGCCATGGATCTGTCCATTGCCCATTCCATTGTCTCCAATCACGGCGGTTAGTTAACGGTAGAGTCGGAAATTGGGGAGGGTACCAATTTTTATATATATCTTCCCGCTAATCAGACCAAGGTCCCGGTCCAGAAAAAAGCTGGCCCCGCGCCACTTCACGGGCAGGGAAACATCCTGATCATGGATGACGAAGATATCGTCCGCGAAGTTTTGGGTAGGATGCTGGTGAACATGGGCTATAAGGTAGAATATGCCCGAGACGGACCTGAAGCCAGTGAGATCTATCCAAGAACTAAAAACTCTGGCCAACCGTTTACCGGGGTGATCTTAGACCTGACCGTGCGCGGCGGTTTAGGCGGCAAACAGGCCATAAAACAGCTGCGGGAGATCGATCCTCAGGTCAAAGCCATTGTCTCCGGTGGCTATAACGATGACCCGGTCATGTCTAATTACAGCCGCTATGGTTTCCGGGGAGTGCTCTCCAAACCTTATAAAATCGAAGACTTAAGTAAGACATTAAAAGAAGTTATCAATGAAGAGACCGGAATTTAATAGCCTGGTATTTAGATCTAAGCAAATTATAGGGGGGATACGGGCGGTTGAAGCAGGTCTCGGACCAGGCTCAATTCAGATGTGCTTACTAATGGCCAAGTAAAAAGTGGTACCCTTTTCAGGACCGGAATCCATCCATACCTTGCCGCCATGGCGTTCGGCAATCTCTTTAACTATGGCCAGTCCCAGGCCGGTGCCCTCGATGCCTTTGGAAGTTATGTGGCGCTGAAAGACCCCAAAAATCTTTTCCTGATCTTCCAAACTTAAGCCGATACCATCATCTTGGACGGAAATGATGTGAAATTGACCTGACTCCTGGTGGTCGAGGCGGATTTCACTCAACTCGTCGCCGCCATATTTTAAGGCATTGTCTACCAGATTGCGCAGCGCCCTGATGAGGGATAATCGGTCCACCCTGATCTCCGGCAGATTTGGCGGTTGGACCCAATTAACTTGCCGAATATTAAACTGGGTGGAAAATTCGTCTTTAATTATCTGGAGAATCTCCTGTAATTTGACTTTTTCAATGCTTAAGGGAGCCTCTTTGCTGGAGACAAAGACATTGATTTTCTCCACCAGCATGGCTATCTGTTCTGAGGCATTCAAAATCTGAGCACAGTAATTTTTTCCCTGTTCATCCAAAAGGTCAGCATAATGCTTATAAAGGCGGTTGGTCAGGCCATGGATGCCAATGGCCGGGCTCTTGAGGTCATGCGACACCGAATAGGCAAAATACTTGATTTTTTCTGCACTATTCCGTAAGGCCTCCTCCATCATCTTCTGTTCCGTGATATCCCGGCCGACTGACTGAAACTCCAAAGGATAGCCCTGGTCATCCAGGATCATGCGATTGGTCCACTGTTGCCAACGGATTTCCCCCTCCGGGGTGACGACTCGGTGTTCGATGGTGGCCACCTGATTTTGGGGATTGAGGCCAGCTATATGGGCCTCGAACTTGGGACGATCTTCGGGATGAATGAGCGGCATGAACCTGGAACCAATCAGTTCCTCGCGCTTTTTGCCAAAATAGCGGCAGTAAGCTTCATTAACAAAGGTGAGTCGGCCGTCGGGAAGGGAGCGGCAGATCAGATCGGTCTGATCCTCGACAATGGCCCGATAACGCGCCTCGCTTTTGCGCAAGGCCCACTCACCCTGCTTCTGCCGGGTAATATCGCGGATAATATTCTGGTATCCCAAAAGGCCGCCGTCCTGGGACCGCAATATGGTGGAGGTGATTAAACACTCCATCTCGGTGCCGTTTTTCTTTTGGAACTTTACCCGGAAATCTCTGATTGACCCTTCCGACTCGATCTGCTGTTTAAACTGTTCCCGGTAGCCGGGATGCACATATAATTGGGCGGCGTTGAGCTCCTCTAACATCTCTTTTCGGGTATAACCGAACAGTTCCAGGGTAGCCTGGTTAACATCAATGAATCTCCCTTCCCGGGTGGTAATACAGATCGCATCCCGGGATTTCTCGAATAAAGTGCGATATTTTTCTTCGCTTTCCCGCAAGGCTTCCTCCGCGGCCCGGGCCTCGATGGCAATCCCGGCCAGATGAGCGGCGGTTTCAATCAGCTGCAGGTCATCCTCTGAGGGTCGGTGGCTCTGGACGTCGTAGAGGGCAAAAGTCCCCAATACCTGGCCAGTACTGCTCAGGATGGGGACCGACCAGCAGGCCCGCAGCCCGAAACGAACAGCCAAGTCGCGATATTGGGCCCACAGGGGGTCTGCCAAGGTATCTTCAACAATGACCTTCTTCCCCCGGTAGGCCGCAGTCCCGCATGAACCAGCGCTAGGACCGATTAGCAGTCCGTCCACGGCTTGCAGATATTCCTGCGGCAGACTGGGGGCGGAGCAGTGGAAAAGGCGCTTCCCCTCTTGGTCCAAAGTGAGGACGGAGCAATAAATGCCGATTGAAAGTTTTTCAATTAAGGTGGTGAGCGCATCTAAGGTTTCTTGTAAGGGACACCCTGTGGCCACCATCTCCAGAACCTGCCGCTCTCCGGCCAGAAGTTCCTCCACCCGCTTGCGGTCGGTGATGTCCATAATCATCGCCTGTTTGGAGATGTTGCCTTCGGCATGGTAGATAGGGGTGTTGACCACATAATACCAGTGGTGGTCCTTAGGGCTTTGCACCTCCAAGCGCACCGTTTCCCCTTGGAATACCCGGTCGTTGACACACCAGGGACAGACGGTATCCCGATTATGTAATGCTTTATAACAATGTTCGCCGATGGAATTATATCCGGTCCGCTCAATGAACCGGGCATTCATAAATTCAATCCGGTAATCCTGCGAGCAGACATAAATCAGGCCATCAAAGGCCTCTACCATGGCCCGGTAGTGCTTCTGACTATCCTGCAGGGCCACCTCCGCCTCTTTCAGACGGCTGGACTCTGCTTCCAACTGCTTGACCTTTTCTAATAATTCTTCGTAACTGGGTTTGGGGCCGCTCATGGTCTTCCTTTTAAAATATGGACCTGCTTAGTAGACTTCGACTGAGTGGCAATGGCCAATAAGTCCTGCATGATTGGACCGCGCAGGACTGTTTGCGCAGGTGCCTTTCATCTGAAGCCTGAGTTAAGCCAGCTGAGAGAGACGCGGGTGTTAGTTTAGGTAGAGACGCCTGGTAAAAGCATCTAAGTCCGGATTCGAACCAAAGGCCCCCGCACCGACTGGTAAATATTATATCAGCTCAAATATTTAAAATAAAGGCCCAGGGCCTCACATACATCTGATAAGGATGCCAAGAAAATGTATAAAATTTTACTGGCAACATTCTAGTGATCAAATCTTCTAGCAAAGGTGAGGCGGGAAGGCTTCGCTGACATATGGACTGGTAAGCGAGGAGGGCGGGCCTGAGGCCCTGACCCTCCTCTATTTATAATTTCGGAGCTAGGGGAAGGAATCGATGAGAGATTAATCAGTTAACTGGACGGAGGGAACCACCAAAACCGGCACCGGCAGGGCGCGATGAGCCACCTCCCGGACCACCCGTTCGGTAGTGGAGCCAAGAATATGGCGGCCGCGGAAGCCATGGCCGTAACTCCCGATCACCAAAAATTTTATGCCCCGGGCGGCTTCCAAGAATTCCACGATCGCCTCGGAAGGACCCCTCTCACTATGGAGCAAATGGGTCCGGACCTCAATCCCGGCTTTTTGGCACCGCTCTTCGGCTTCTTTCAGCACCTGCTTGGCATAATTCTCCTGCTCTTCGACCAGGTGGCGGTCAATAAAGGCAAAGTAACCGGCCTTGCGGATCTGGATGACAGTCAGGACCTCCAGCGGCAGTTCCAGCAGGCGGGCCATATTAATGGCTCTACGCATTGCCTCCCAGGAGGGATTCGATCCATCAATGGCCACTGCTACCGATCTGGCTTTTTCCTTCATGGTCTCCATCAATGGCCTCCTTTCTTAAAGATCATGCCGACTCCTAATCCAGCCCCCAGGGCCACGATTACCGCCAGGATGCCGAAAAATAAAGGGGAATTTTGGGAGGTGGTAGTGAGCCAGTGTTCCACCCCGACCTTTTTGATTTCAATCATATCTTTGCCATAACCTACCAGTTCCCCTTTGTCAAAACAGAAGGATTCTATCAGATAACGTCCTTCCGTAGCCGCGGGCGGGAACTTAAAGTAATGCTGGAACACCCGGCCTTCGGTAACCCGCAGGCGTTGAGGATCTTCGACGATATTATACAGATTGAATTTTTCTTTAAGTTTAATCAAACCATCAAAGACGGTTTGCTCATCGTCCGGTGCCGCCTCGCCCCGGATCAGGTGCATCTCCATGTGGTGCCGGATAGAGGGATAGCCCAGTTCCAGTTCCTTGGCAGTATCCAGGGAAATGATCTGCTCTATTGGTTTTTCGGCATGAATTTTATACATAAAAGGGATGCCGCTGACCTCGTACTGTTTGACCGTCATCCAGAAGGGCCCCACTTTGCCCTTGACCGACAGTTTGACGGCTTCGGATTTTTCCGCGGTCAGATTGACAATCAGGTCGGTATCGGGAACCGGATGCACTCCAAAAAAATGAATCCGATCCCCCCGATAAGCCAAGCCGATCTCTATCAGGTTTTTGGTAGCGGCAGTCAAAACCTTTTGCTGGGCTTCTGGGGTGACGGCCGGGGCGGGGCCGCTTAAAAAACCCACCAGACCAAGGGCCATAAGTATGGTTAAAGCTCTTTTCATATTAATGACCTCCCTTGCCCGGGGCAATACTGACCAGCAGGCTGGGTTCCACCACCAGGTCAACAAAAAGTTTTACCGCCATAGCCAAGACAATGATTGCCAGCAGAATGCGGATCTGCTCACCCTTGAGGCGCTTGCTGGCCAAGGCCCCGAACTGGGCTCCAATGGTCGACCCCGCCAGGAGAATCAGGGCCAACAACAAGTCTACGGTCTTATTGACCCAGGCTTGTTGCAAGGTAACATTGGCGCAAGACAGCACGATCTGAAAGAGATCGGTGCCAATGGCGACAATGGTAGGCATGCCGATGACATAAATCATCGCCGGCACCATGATAAATCCTCCGCCCACCCCCAATAAGGCGGCCAGAATACCCACTGCCATCCCGATTAAAAAGGGAAAGACAGCCGAAGTCTGATACAGGCCGGAACGAGGAAAATCCATTTTCAAAGGCAACCTGGAGAAGATCTTGCCGTGCTTTGGGGCTGGAACAGTTTCTGCAGCTTCGACCGTGGCAGCGGTGCGTTGACTACGCCGAATGGTCCGCAGGCTTTCGATGAACATGGCCCCGCCGATCAGTCCCAACATCAGCACATAGACCACCTTCATGACGAACTCAAAGTTGCCGATGCCCCGCAAAAAATAGACCAGTTGCACTCCCAGAGTACCGCCGGCAACGCCTCCGGTTAGGATGATAATGCCCATCTTGAAGTCGACGTTGCCCAACCGCCAATGGGCATAAGCCCCGGAACTGGCGGCGGCGACGATCTGGTTGGAGTCCGAAGCCGCCGCGACCGGAGGCGGGATGCCGATCATCATCATTAACGGGGTGAGCAAGAATCCGCCTCCGACCCCGAACAGACCGGAGAGGAAGCCCACCCCCACTCCGATCCCAATGATCAGGAAAAAATTAATGCTCATTCCGGCTATGGGAAGATAAATTTCCATTAGGTTCCTCCCCAAGAGAATAATTTGGATAGCCTTTTATAAAATTTTTCACAAGATCCTGTCAAGCTAAAATATCGACTAGTAGATATTCTCTAAGCTAATAATTTATCTTTATTATTTATTATACTTAGAAAAGATCTGGGCATCGGCTTTGGCCGTTGCAAATTACATCCTATTTTTTATTGACTGTTGCAAACAGAAACGATAGTTTTACTTAAGAGATGATAAATTGGGCGTGATCTGTATGTTAGGCTGTTCTATCGGAAAGGACCCATTGGCCAAAATCGAGGTTTCGGCCCCTGGTTTGGGAGGCAAGATATTTTATCCGGCCGGAGTGCCGGGCTTTTGGCCAAGTTGTAAGACTTGGTAAAAAATGGGGAATTATCTGGCCTGCTTACTTGACACTCGCCCTGGTTTAGTTTAATTTTTAAGCCGCGTTTTAGGGTCACCCCAGATCTTCTGGCTGGTCTAGTTGAAGATGACCAAGGCCTGCGAGAGGTAAGCAACATCAGTTTAGACCAGGGAGGAGAGCCCCAGCCGTCGTCCTGCTGCAGATTCCATAGAGGCGGCAAGCGGGTCCGGATGGAACCATGAAATTACAAGGCAAAGCCCATAAATTCGGCAACGATGTCAATACCGACGAGATCATTCCGGCCCGTTATTTATCGACTTCGGAACCGGTAGCATTGGCCAAGCATGCCATGGAAGACGCGGACCCGGATTTTGTTAGCAAGGCCCGGCCCGGCGATTTTATCGTGGCGGGAAAAAATTTCGGTTGCGGCTCTTCCCGGGAACACGCGCCCATCGCTTTGAAGGCGGCGGGTCTTTCCGGGATCATCGCCGCCAGTTTTGCCCGCATTTTTTACCGCAATGCCTTTAATATGGGATTGCCCATCTTTGAATCGGCGGAGGCTGCTGCCGAGATTGAGGCTGGAGATGAGGTGAGCGTGGATCTCGACACCGGGATAATTACCGACCACACTACCGGCAAGACTTACGCATCTCAGCCTTTGCCTGCTTTTATGCAGGAATTGTTAGCCGATGGCGGACTTATGGCTCACGTAATCAAAAGAATCGGAGTGCGAAGCAGATGAATTATAAGATTGCGGTGATTCCGGGGGATGGCACCGGCCCGGAGGTGGCGGCGGAAGGGCTCAAGGTGCTTAAGGCAGTGGCCGAGCCAGCCAATCTGAAATTTAATTTTGTTACCTATGACTTAGGAGGGGAGCGCTATTTGCGTACCGGCGAGACCCTCCCGGAGGCCGTCATCGACGAACTTAGGGATTTTGATGCCATCTATTTAGGGGCCATCGGCCACCCCGAGGTCAAGCCCGGCATCCTGGAAAAGGGTATTCTGCTGAAGCTGCGCTTTTCTCTGGATCAATATATTAACCTAAGGCCGGTAGTGCTTTATCCCGGAGTGGACACCCCCTTAAAAGATAAGGGCCCGGAAGATATTAATTTTATCGTGGTGCGGGAAAACACCGAGGGCCTGTATGCCGGGGCCGGCGGATTTTTACGCTACGGCACCCCGGACGAAGTCGCGGTCCAGGAGTCGATCAACACCCGCAAAGGGGTAGACCGCTGCTTAAGATTCGCCTTTGAACTGACCCGCAAACGCCAGCGGGCCAAAAAACTTACCCTGTGCGGCAAGACCAATGTCCTGACCTATGCCTTTGACCTGTGGGAACGGGGCTTTCAGGCCATGGCTCCTCAATATCCCGACGTTGCCACGGATTATGCCCACGTTGACGCCATCTGCATGTGGATGGTGAAAAATCCGGAATGGTTCGACGTCATTGTCACCGACAACATGTTCGGCGATATCATCACCGATTTGGGGGCCATGATCCAGGGCGGCATGGGCGTGGCCGCCGGGGGCAATATCAATCCAGAAGGCGTGTCGATGTTTGAGCCGATCGGGGGGTCGGCCCCCAAATATACCGGCAAAAATGTCATTAATCCGGTGGCGGCGATTGCCGCGGCCCAGATGATGATGGAACATTTGGGCCAATCCCGGGTTGCGGCAGCGATGGAAAACGGCATCAAGACAGTGGTGGCCCAGCACTTAAAAAGCCTGTCGGCCGGGAAGATGGGCCACAGCACCACCGAAGTCGGCGATCTGGTAGCCCGCTATGCGGTAGAGAGCCTTACCGGCTGAATATGGTATTGCTGTGGTCGGGGCGATTCGACGGGGCTTCCCGACAGGATAGCTTAATTAACAAAATGATGCAGGAGAACATTTAATTATGGCCCGGACCTTTAATGTCGCAGTGGCAGGGGCTACAGGGGCGGTAGGCACTCAAATGGTGGCCTGTCTGGAGGAACGCCGCTTTCCAGTGCGGCTGCTCCGCCCCCTGGCCTCAGAGCGTTCCCTGGGGCGCACGGTAAAATTTAACGGGCAAGAAGTGCCGGTCGAGATGTTGACGGAGGATTCCTTTCAGGGGATTGATATTGCCCTGTTTTCCGCCGGCGCCTCCGTAAGTCTGAAATATGGTCCTATCGCGGCTCAATCCGGGGCAGTGGTAGTGGACAACTCCAGCGCCTTCCGCATGGACCCGGAGATCCCCTTGGTGGTCCCGGAGGTCAATCCCCAGGATATCGGGCTATATACCAAACGCGGCATCATCGCCAACCCCAACTGCTCTACCATCCAGATGGTAGTGGTGTTGAAGCCGATCCATGACGCGGCTCGGATCAAGCGGGTGGTGGTCTCCACCTATCAGGCGGTTTCCGGCACGGGCCAGAAAGCAGTGGAAGAGCTGGCCACCCAGGTGCGAGCCTTGCTTTCGGGCCAGGATCCGGTGTCCCAGGTCTATCCGCACCGGATTGCCTTTAATGTCCTGCCCCATATCGATGTCTTTCTGGACAACGGTTATACCAAGGAAGAGATGAAGATGGTCAATGAGACCCAAAAGATCATGGGCGACGATTCTATCCGGGTTACCGCCACCACCGCCCGGGTCCCGGTGTTTTACGGCCATTCCGAATCAGTCAATCTGGAAACCGAAAAGAAGCTGAGTGCGGCCCGGGTCCGGGAGATTTTGTCCCAGGCGCCGGGAATCAAAGTGGTGGATGATCCGGCAGCCCGGCAATACCCGATGCCGCTCGACGCCGCCGGTCAGGACCTGACTTTGGTGGGCCGCATCCGGGAAGATGAAAGCATCTCCCAAGGCATTAATTTATGGATCGTCGCCGATAACATTCGCAAGGGCGCGGCCACCAACGCCGTTCAAATTGCTGAAATCCTGGCTGAAAAATATTTATAAGGCGATTAAGCTGTTGACTGGGCCAGAGATAAGCAATGGTAGTTATTTAAATTTTATAGACAAGCCAAGGAGCAGCATTGCGGATTATTGCTGGCCGGTTAAAGGGGCGGCGGTTGGCGGTGGTCCGGGGGGTGATGCGCCCCACCGCGGATCGGGTGCGAGAGGCGATATTTAACATCTTGGGGCCGGGGGTGGAAGGAGTCAGGGTATTAGATCTATTCGCCGGGACTGGCGCTATGGGCATCGAAGCCCTCAGTCGAGGGGCGCGGGAGGCGATATTTGTCGAGCATGATTCCGATTCCTTGCAGGTGTTGCGGAAAAATTTGGCCAGCTGCGATCTATTGGCTGTCACCCGGGTCTTGCCGGTGTCCGTGCCCCGGGCCTTAAAACAGTTGGCGATCCAGGGACAGCGTTTTGAGCTGATCTTTCTGGACCCTCCCTACGGCCGGGGGTTGGCGGCTCAGACCCTGGAACTGTTGGCCCCGAGCCCCCTGCTCAATCCAGAGACCCAAGTAGTAGTTGAACATGGGTGCCATGATTCTTTGCCGCTGCAAGGCGACTTTTTGACCCGGGTCGATCAACGCCGCTATGGCGATACCCTAATCTCTTTTTATACATGGGTCCGGGCTGCTGATCCCAGCCAGGCGAAAAACAAGGAGCACTGCGATTAATGTCCAAGGTAGCAATCTATCCGGGCTCATTTGATCCCATTACCAACGGCCATATCGACCTGATTGAGCGAGGCCTGAAGATCTTTGACGAGATTATTGTCGCTATTGCCATCAATCCCATTAAGTCAGGCCTGTTTACCTTTGAGGAACGGATTGAATTGATCCGCGGCTCCCTGAACGACCATCCCCGGGTCAAGATTGATCATTTTTCCGGCCTGTTAGTCGATTATGTCCGCACCCAGGACACCAATATCGTCCTCAGGGGTCTGAGGGCGATTACCGACTTTGATTATGAATTTCAGCTGGCCATGATGAATCGGCGGCTGGCCCCGGAAATCGAAACCGTCTTTTTGATGACCGGCCTCAAATGGGTATTTTTAAGTTCCAGTATCCTCAAAGAGGCCGCCCGTCTGGGAGGAGCGATTGAGGGTCTGGTGCCGGAGATCGTCTGTCGCCGGCTCAAAGAGAAATACGGACAGGGCTGATCTTCATTTTACCTATTTTCCCAATTCCATCTTGCCCGCCAGAGTCTTTTGAGTTATTATATTTTTAGAGTTAAAATTTGTACCCAGGATAGAAAAGGCCATTGCGTATCTGTGTAATCGATGGACAGGGAGGCGGCATCGGGGCGACCATCATCAAACGTCTCAAAGAGGTCTATCAGGAAGAACATGAAATCATCGCGTTAGGCACCAATGCCATTGCTACCGCCCAGATGATGAAAGCGAGGGCCAACAAGGGTGCCACCGGGGAAAACGCCATTGTTTGCACCGTGCCCACTGCCGCGGTGATCATCGGTCCGATCGCCATTCTCCTGGCCAATTCGATGATGGGCGAACTGACGCCGCGCATGGCCGCGGCTATTGCCTCGGCTCCGGGCCTGAAGCTGGTCATCCCGCTAACTCAGGAACGGGTTGAGGTAGTAGGACTCAAGCCCGAGCCTCTGCCTCACCTGGTAGAATATATTGTAACCAAAAGACTAAAGGAGATTGTTGACTATGTGTGAAGCAGCCGCCTATGTAATCCGAAACGGGAAAGAGGAACTGTTTCTGGAAGAAGTCGACCTAGTTGAGCCCGAGGGGGATAGCCTCCGCCTGGTAAATATCTTCGGAGAGCAGAAACTCATCAAGGCTACCATTCACAGCCTCAACCTGGTCAATCACAAAGTGATTCTCCAAGAGAAGTGACCCGGGGGACGCCAGCTTCAGTCTTTGGGCAGGATTTCTACGCGGATCTGGCCCTCCAACAGAGACTTGAAGGTCTTGGCGTCCGACCCTGATCCCACGATCGCACCATAATGCATGGGAATGGCGATCTGGGGGTTGATAGCCCGGGCGGCTTCGGCAGCCTCCGCCGCGGTCATCACATAAGTCCCTGATACTGGCAGCAGGGCAATATCCACCTTAAGTCCTTTCATCTCCGGGATAAAATCTGTATCCCCGGCATGATATAATCTAACCCCATTGATTGTTACAATGAACCCCAGGTGCCCTGCCTTTTGGGGATGAAAATCTTTATTGAGATTATAAGCCGGGACTGTTTCAATAGTCAGCCCGTAAGCATTGGTTTGCTCTCCGGGCTGAAGCACAATCACCGTTCCGGATAATTGAGCGGCCGCACTTGGGGTGGTCACAATGACGCTATCGGGAAGCTGAATCTTGGCCACATCGCCCGGCGAACAATGATCAAAATGCTCGTGAGTGATTAGAATCAGATCGGCGGAGTCGCCATCGGTTAGTTGATAGGGATCAAAATAAATAACCGGCGGGCCGGAGTATTTAAAACAATCATGTCCCAGCCAACTCAGCTTTTGCAATACCTCTTCTAACATGGTTACCTCCTCCTTTGGTTGGCAGCCCTGGGGGAGGCTGCGGTTTTTCGGAAATTAAAACCAAATTGTTGTTGGCGATGTTGGGGCTTTGAACCGCGTGCAGACAATCTTTAGGTAGTAAATTTGCCAATAATTCTTAAAATAATTACTACAAAAATATCTATACTACTTAAAAATATGACAAATACAGAGTTAATGACTAAAGACTCTGCAAAATTATATTTAGTATTATCCTTTTGCTGTCTGTATCTGTGGTAAGCTAAAATAATAATAACAACGCTGATTGCAAATATTCCCGGACTTTTGAGGTAATAGCAGGCAATAGTCAATACTATAGTAATGCCCACCAGGAGCAACGGTTTTTTTTCAAATAATCCTGAAATGGCCTTTACCTGGACCGCAGCATTTGGGGTAATATCCGACATCTACCTGCTTTTCCTCTTCAGAGAGCTATTGTTAGGTATAAATCAAAAGATTTTGAACCCCTGGATCGTTGCTGGCAGGCGGCCTCCGGATTAGGCCGACCTGGTTATCACTATATCAGGAAGTGACCATTTTTTGCCAAGATATTTTTTAGCCCCTTAAAGGGGGTGGGAAGCTTCAATACACTCAACGCTGACCCCCCGGGCCGATGACTTCGGACAGCCATCCACTACCGTTGGTTTGCCGGTGGTCCCGGACGAGGCATGGATGCGCACTACCTGTTCCATGGGTACGGCAAACATGCCGAAAAGATAGCTGTCTCTCAAGTCCTGTTTGGTGGTAAAGGGAAGGCGGCGCAAATCATCCAGGGTTTTGATGTCCCCGGGTTGGACCCCGGAGGCATCGAATTTTTGCCGGTAAGCCGGTATTAGCGCATAGACCGTTCCACCAGAGCCCGAAGTCGCCGCAGTTGGATAGCTTCCAGGGCTTCTCGGGGTAAGGTTTCGAACTCCTCGTTAAAAATCATTTATCGACAGATCCTTCTTCCCATGGCGATCCTGAGATATCTAGCACAAGGATTACTCACCGTCAAGCAAAATCTGGCGGGTATTATTGGGGCTGGATGGGCTCTCAGCCTGTAACCATCGGTCCGTGAGGCGGGCTACCTGAACTCCGGCGGACATTAATTGCAGCTGTAGAATGTCGTGGGCCATAAGTGCTGCCAGGAGACGCTCTAATTGCTCCGGCGGCCAATATTTCTCCCATTCCTCCTGGCGAAAAGGTTCGCCGCCAGTAGCAATAAGCAGGTCGCCGACCTGTTCGACGGCTTCTTCCTGCCAATCGGGCAGGACCAGACTGAGGGCCAGACGGAGGACATCAGCCTCCACCTTCAGCACCTGCGGCGCCACACAATAGCGCACTGCCGCCGATTTTTTGCGATTATGGCAAAGCAGCCCGGCCTGGAGAAATTGTTGTAAATAGTCCCAGGCAGTCTTTCGGTCTAAACCAAAATACCGTTCAAAATCCCTTAACCGAAACCAGCCCCCAGCGCTCTGGTGCAGGAACTCTTTTAGTTTGGACGAACTGAGCTTGCGATGTGGGCGGTGTGGCAAACTGGGCCGGAGCGCCTCTAACCGGCGCTCTAACAGCTCATTCAGAAAAACTTGGCCAGGCAGAGCAGCTGATTTTTCTTTCTTTTCCAGACTATATTTGGCCTTCGGCTCATGGACCTGATAAACGGCGGCCGGAACGGCATCAGGGGATAAAAGCGGATAATAAAACTCAAACCATTGTTCCAACCGCTGGTTCAGGGTCCGAAACCGGTCCAGGGTCACCTTGCCGGCCAGGTGCTGCACCAGGTAATTCTTGAGGCGGGACTTGATCAACCGCATCCGCGTTTTGGTATCGGCCGGAGACTGGGGCATCTCCAGCATCACCTCCAGAATCAACCCGGCCACCAAGGCCCGGTCCAGCTTTTCCTCACCGGTCAAGCCGATCCAGCCATCCTTCTGGCGGCAATTTTTCAGACCAAATTCCGGCATGGTATTACCCGGTCAAAAACCCCAGCCATTTTTGCCCTGGAGGCTGGGCCGATTTAAAAGCTAGAATCCGCAATATATCCCCAAGTTACTTAACCACGTTCGTTTTAATAAAGGTTAACCATTAGTTTCTGACGAAAATCCATTTAATCCAAATTATTCATATAATTGTTAAGCAATTTAGTTGCCAGGGTCTTAGGTGATTCCCGGCGTTTATCCAAACTGTATTTCAAGGGAATAATGCCAAATGAGGTGCCATAAGTCCAATATATGGAATTTATTATTATTTATAGATAGTTTATAAATTTCCGGGATGTACGCAGGCCTTAGCGGGGGGGAAATCGAGCAGGTTAGGGTATTTAATCTTGCCTTCTTAGCCGGGCTGGAGGTAGATTGGGTCTTGGAAAAGACTGGGACGGTTCATAGGACTTGTCCTATTGAAATTCTCCACTGAGATCTGACCCCCCATGCCATTGAAAACTGACCCCCTCAGAGATAAACCGAGGTCAGCACATGGCCTCGGA
>JBKHJN010000088.1:0-3984 GCA_046538075.1 Desulfobacteraceae bacterium
TTGGTGATCCGGGGCCGCTTGGCCCGCATGACCACCCAGCTCCTGTTTTTTCGTATTATGTTGATGATAGTTTCGGTAGTCATCATTGCTCTGGTGATTTACACCTTTACCATGGAGAAGATCCGCAGCATTGCGGTGATGAAGCTCATCGGCGCGCCCAACCTGGTCATCGTCCGGATGATCATGGAACAGTCGCTGTTCATGACCCTGAGCAGCTTCTTGCTGGGTTTGCTGATCATCCATAGTATCGTGGATCTGTTTCCCCGTAAGATTTTGCTCCTTACTTCAGATACGCTGCTCACCTTCGCGGTGGCCCTGGCGGGCGGCATCATCGCCAGTGTCCTGGGCATCTGGCAGGTCCTCAAGACCGAACCGGCTATGGCCCTGGGAGGAGGTTAATGGCCGTCCTGGAGATCACCGGTCTGACCAAGGTCTTTGGCAGCGGCCGCCTGGAAGTCAGGGCCCTCGATGAGGTCAGCCTTGACATTTATGCTGGGGAACTGGCGGCCCTGATGGGCCCCTCGGGGTCGGGCAAGACCACTCTGCTGCTATGCGTCAGCCTGATCCTGGAGCCCACCGCCGGCACCGTGGCCTTTGACGGAGAGACCATTTACCAGGACGGCTGGACCGGGTTGGACATCCGCCGCCTGCGCCGGGAAAAGATCGGCTTTGTGTTCCAGGGCGCCAATTTGATTCCCTTCCTTACCGCCCGAGAAAACGTGCTTTTTGTGCTCAACCTGGTGGGCCTCAACGGCGAGGCGGCGGAGCGCCGGGTAAGGGAGCTGCTGGAATACATGGAAATTGCCGAGCGGGCCCATTACCTGCCGGCCCTGCTTTCCGGCGGCGAGCAGCAGCGGGTGGCCATTGCCCGGGCCCTGGCCAACCGGCCCAAACTCATCCTGGCCGATGAGCCTACCGCCTCGCTGGACACCGCCCGGGGCCAGAAGGTCATGGAGATGCTCAAGAAAGTCGCCCGGGAACACCAGACCGCGGTGATCACCGTGACCCACGACGCCCGCATGATCGAAGGCTTCGACCAGATCTATCACCTCCAAGACGGCCGCCTGAAAAACCAGGCCTGAAAGCCCAGCTTAAATTAGCTTAGCAGCATGGAAGAAATGGAGCTAGTGTCGTGTCACGGAAATACCTTTCATAAATTAAACCTGTTAACCCCCCTCCGGGTGGGAGGGGGTTGGGGGGGAGGGAGAATAACGCAAGATAATCGAATAATTATTTCACCCCCACCCCGACCCTCCCCCATCAAAGGGGAGTAGAATGTCAAGTTAATCATCAAGGCTACCGGCAAGGTCGGAGTCCCGCAAGGTGGTCCCTTCAGTCCGTTGGCCGCAAATATTTATCGGAACGAGGTCGACTGGGCATTTAACCCGATTCGACGCAAAATCGCCCAGAGGCCCTATGAAGCGGTGAATTATAATCGCTTCTCAGATGATATAGTAATCACTGTTAGCGGACATGGCAGCAAACGCGGCTGGGCCCCAAGTGCGCTGGAAAGACTTGAGGAGGAACTGAAACCTCTTGGGGTCCGCCTCAATCGCGACAAAACCCGGATGGTCAATACCCTCCAGGGCAAAGCCTTCGGCTTCCTGGGGTTGGACTTGCGCCGGGTCCAGAAAAAGGCGGGTAACGGATATTTCATCCTCATGACACCGCAAAAGAAGGCTCGTCAGGCCGGGAAAGCCATGATCCGGGACATCATTGGCCACAGTGGGGCAACTGCAGCCAAAGAGGTTATGTCCAAGATCAAAGAGGTGTTAACCGGCTGGGTCAACTATTTTAGGGTCGGGAACTCCAGCCGAGCGTTCAGCGAAGTTCGCGATTACTTGGAGATGAAAGTTCGTGCCCTCCTAACCCGTTGCCAGCGGCGACATAAGCGCAGTATAGGCTGGCCACGGGGGGCAGCGGGTGAAGGTTGCTACCTGTGGCAGCAAGAGAGACTGGAACCGCCACAAGAGGTCATTGACGCAACCCAGACTTACCGAGACGAAATGGACGTGCTGGGGGGATTTCTGGCCGAGCGGTGCATTTTAGAACCAGAATTGTCAGCTTTAGCTTCGGACCTTTATAAGGCTTACACCGAATGGTCAGAAGAGAATGGGGGAAAACGGCCTTTATCTCAAAGGGCTTTCGGCATGGCATTGACAGAGCGCAGGATAGAAAAGGTCCGGGCCGCCCATTTTGTGGTTCCGTGTCGCCCAAAAACGGGGATGTAACAAAAATTTAAGGGAATCCTGCAACTTATTACTTGGATAACTTTGGGGTGAGATGACCGAGGAAAAACCCCAAAATCCACAGGAAGTGATCGTCAAAATGCTGGCTTCCGGCCAGGTGGCCAAGCTCAAGCTTTATAACGACCTGCTGGCCCGAATCAAGCAAGGGGAGCGTCTCGAGGCCTCTGAACTGTCGCTCTTAAGGGACCTGGAAAAAGAACTGGAAGCTCAGGCCGGCCAGGAAAAGCTCCCGGATTTTATCCCTAATTTTGACTCGGCCGCGGCTTACTGTGGTTTTTCCCAGCGCACCCTCTCCTATCACATCAAGCGGGGGAATATCAAACAGAGACCTTGAACCAAGTACGACCTTGCTCATTTATCCCCGGGAAGAGGACGCCAAGTCTGTGTCCCGGACCCGGATCGAGCCGATGATCGAGGTGTTGTTCAATCCGGTGATGCTGGATGAGGCGGATGATTTGGCTCGGGATATTTTGGCACAGGATGCCGTGGTCTACCTCATCATAAATAATCGGGCCGGTGGCAATGCTCCGATGCTGGCTCAGAGTGTGGCTGAGTGATTTGTCGCAGTTGACCGATAATATTTAAAAGTGGGGCATCTCAATGGATATTCCGGCTGGATTTGGGAGACAGTGGGAGGGGTAACTTTCGCCTCGAATAAGGCCTCAAACTTATCAGTCTTGAGACCTCGGTTGGTGGTGCATGAGCTATCTTTTATCAGCCGTCGCCAGGGACGTTATCCTGTTGGATAACTTAAGCTTTTTATTTTTTGAGAAAAAGCTGATGCAGAGCAGCTAGCTACACCTCTCGCAGCCTTTTTGGCTAATCCCTATGATTGGCCAGCCAATACTGAGCAGTTGGTAATAAGTTCATCATTGATTGCTTCCTTTGGAAGAATATGCTCGACAATTAGTTACGGGCCGAAAGTTCCGGTAATAATTTTTTAAATGGAAAGTTATGCTAATATTCGGTATATTCTGTTCACTTTACCAAATCAGCTTTCGTGAAGCAGAATAGCACGAATTAACACTAAAATCAATTTTAAGCTTCATCTTTGTTCAAAAAATCCTAAATTTAGCAAATCAATTATTTAGATAATTTAAAGCACAAGGGTGCGAGGACAGGTACTCAACAGAAGAGATCGGAAGCTATCCAGTTTTTTCATCCCAATGTCTTTAATTTTCGCATCTGAAATCAATCGGTCACTCCCCTTTATTTTTGCAGTTCCTGGATGACCGCGGCTGCGGCCCGGCGGCCGGAAACCATGGCCCAATGGATAGAGGAGAGGCTCTGGTATTCACCACAGTAAAACAGCCAGGGGCTTACCCGCACTGGCTGGGTGAGGGGATCAGGAGTGGGAGGGGTCTGGTCCGGGGGGGCCCGGGTGAGCCGATAGATCCGGAGAAGCTCCCAGCCGCCGACCTCCGGGCCTCAGGATAGGCGGTTTGTAAAACCTGAAAGCCCCGGTCCAGGAGGAAACCTTCCAGCCGGTCGGTCCGCACTCGCCCGCCGACCCCGTCGGACGCTTCCAAGATCAGGTAGGAAATCCCTTCTTGATACAACCGGCGAGCGCATGAAAGACCGGCCAGGCCGGCACCTACGATCAGAACGTCCATATTTGTTTATCCTGTTTAAAGTTTGATTAGACATCTAAGTATTTTTCAATATGGCCATCAGCATCCTAAAAATCAATGCCGAAATTGATAAAAATAGTGGTCTTAAGGTTGCTGACCTTTGG
>JBKHJN010000089.1:0-3956 GCA_046538075.1 Desulfobacteraceae bacterium
TTTTGGCCATGGCTAAAAGATGGCATATCTTGGAATTAGAGAACTCGGGCTCGCCAGCCTATGGTAAGCTGAGGTCTTGGCCATCCTGATCTTTAGCGGGCATTGAGATCATTATTCACAGTTTTTAGGAACCCTATGCACTTATATGAACTCCTGGCTCAGCGTTTGGATCAATGGCGCAGTCAGGATTATCATCATCCTGAATATCCCACCATTGCCGAAATTTTGGAGTGGTCATCGCAACCGGAAGGGGATGGTTTTCGCTTGCGGCCGCCGCAAGTGCGGGCTTTGGAAACTTACTGGTATTTGCGCTTAATAGAAGGAACGCCTCACATTTTCGACCTCTATAGAAACCTATTCTCAACCAGAAAAGAGCTGCTTTCGGCCTTAGGGGTGCCTCAAGCCGCTTTCGAGTTTGTGGATTATGATTTAGATACTTTGTGGAAACGGATTAAAGATCCCGATAACTTTGTCCGAGATTTCAAACTGGAAGCTCTGCGTGAAACTTTAACCCTGGCTTATCCCAGCTACATCCTGGCACTTGCCATGGGTGCCGGCAAGACAGTGCTTATCGGAGCCATATATGCCACTGAGTTTGCCATGGCCCTGGAATATCCTGATGGGCCATTTGTCCAAAATGCCCTGGTCTTTGCTCCAGGCAAAACCATCATCGAAAGCCTGCGGGAGCTGGCCCAAACCCGTTACGACCGGATTATACCACCCCGCCTTTATAAACCTTTTGCCGCTTCGGTAAAATTGATTTTCACCCGTGACGGCGAAAAGGATATCCCTGTCATTCATGGTAGTTTCTTCAACGTCATTGTCACCAACACCGAAAAAATCCGGATTCAGAAGGAAAAAATTCGTAAATCCGACTTGGGTTCTCTATTGACTCCGGAAAAGGAAGACGAAGCACGCTCCGAGATCGCCAATCTGCGCTTACAAGCTATTGCCAGTCTGCCTCAACTGGCTGTTTTTTCTGATGAAGCCCACCACACTTACGGACAATCCCTGGAGACTGGCCTGAAAAAAGTCCGCAAGACCGTGGACTACCTGGCGGACAAAACCAGCGTGGTCTGCGTGGTCAATACCACCGGCACCCCTTACTATAAGCGTCAACCTCTCAAGGACGTGGTGATCTGGTATGGTCTCTCCGAGGGCATCCGGGACGGCATTCTAAAAGAGGTGGCTGGCAACATTCAGGCCTTTTCTTTTGAAGGCAATGTGGAAGCTTACCTCAGGCACGTGATCAGTGACTTCTTCAAGGACTACGCTGAGGTTTCCCTCCCCGACGGCACCCCTGCTAAGCTGGCTGTCTATTTTCCCCAGACAGACGATGTGGAAGCCCTACGCCCGGCCATTGAGGGCGAGCTGGCCGAGCTTGGTTTTCCGCCTACGCTTATTTTGGAACACCATACCAAGTGCGAAAACAAAGCCGATTTCGACCGATTCAAGTTCAAAGATTCTCCCCATCGCCTGGCCCTCCTGGTGGACCGGGGTGTGGAAGGCTGGGACGTACCGGCACTGTTTGCCTGTGCCTTAGCCCGCAAGCTCAAGAGCAGCAATAACTTCGTGCTTCAGGCCGCTTCCCGCTGTCTCCGGCAGATCCCTGGCAATCTAGTCAAGGCGCGAATTTATCTTTCGTTAGACAACCGCGCCATTCTAGACCGTCAATTGCAGGAAACTTATGGGGAAACCATCGCCGACCTGGACAACACCCAAGTTCAGAGGCGCCGGGTCACCATTTATTTGCGCAAGCTCAAAATCCCGCCCCTGGTCGTCAGGCAGTTGGTGCGCACCGTGGTCCGCCGAGACACCCTGCCGGAGCCCCTCAGACTAGCGCCCCCCCAGACTACTTATCAGAATACGCTCAAGAAGATTACTTTCACCGTGATTGAACAGCGGACCACTTCCAGCCTACTCCAACAGGTTGGTGATGCCGTAGAGATTGCTGCTCTCCCGGAAACTATCGACCTTTACGCCACGGCCGTGGAACTGGCTGCGATCTATCGCCTAAGCCTGTGGAACGTATTAGACGAACTTCGGCGCCTTTATAACAATGCCGCTGAACTCCCCCTTCCACACCTGGCTGATCTGGCCCTTCAGATTGAGGTCCAGACCCGTAACTATGAGTTACACGAAGAGACTGTAGAAAAAGCCTTGGCCCTGGTCAGGCCGGAGGGTTTTCAGAAAAGCCTGGACGAACAAGGTGCCGAGGTCTATACCGCCGACATCTCCTACCCTATAGATCGCCAGAATCTCCTGCTCTCGTGGGAAGAAATGAGGGCCGCCAACCAGGGCGACTTCGGCTTCCACTATGACCCTTACAACTTTGACTCCAAACCAGAAAAGAGTTTCTTCGGCCAGATGCTAACCCACCTGAACCTCCATCCGGATGAGGTGGAAGACATCTATTTCACCGGGGCGCTTACCACCCCTGATAAGACCGAATTCTGGGTGGATTACAAGGGCGATGATGACCGCTGGCACCGTTATACCCCAGACTTCATCATCCGCCGGAAAGATGGCCGTTGCCTGATCGTAGAAATCAAGGATGCCCGGTTCGAACTCGTAATCAGAGACGACCTATCCCGGGAGGAGCGGGGAGAAGCGGTTCTCACTGTGGAAGGGCGCAAGGCGGTGGCCTTGAGAAAATGGGAGCGGCTCAACCCGGATCTCCTAAAATATGAAATCATTCCTGCCGGGGAAGAAGCCGTGGCCTACGACCAGACACTCACAGCCAGGCTTTTTATCGAAGGGAAAGAGATCCCCTAATGAATCCGGACCTCTTTCGCCGGAGTCCATCCGGAAGCCTGCTAAAGGTTGGCCGGGGGGAAACCGCATACTGGGTCTTTGTGCCCAATCCCCTGCCCCCCGATCTGCCTCTGGACAAGAGGTTGGTTCGCACACTTTCGGATGCCGACCGGGCCTTGGGGGAGCTTGCTGGTCTGGGACGCACCATGCCCAACCCACACCTGCTAATCGCTCCCTTCATCCGTCGGGAGGCGGTGCTGTCCTCCCGGATTGAGGGCACCCAGGCCGACCTCACCGATCTTTACGTTTATGAAGCCGGGCAACTGCCCCTGTTTCCTGAGGTTAAGCCTCCGCCCTCCGAAGCTGACGTTAAAGAGGTGGGCAATTATGTTCGGGCCATGGAATATGGTCTGAAGCGCCTTGATACCCTGCCGGTGAGCCTGCGGTTGCTCAAGGAACTCCACGCCCGACTGATGGAGGGGGTGCGGGGCGAGCACGCCACTCCCGGCGAATTCCGCCACTCCCAGAACTGGATCGGGCCTCCGGGGTGCACCCTGAATGAAGCCGAATTCGTGCCCCCGCCGGTGCCGGAAATGCATGAAGCTTTGGACGCCTTTGAGAAGTACCTCCATGCCGACAACGCCTATCCCCCGCTGGTCCGGCTGGCTTTCATTCACTATCAGTTTGAGGCCATTCACCCTTTTCTTGATGGCAACGGACGCATCGGCCGGCTGGCAATTACGCTTCTGTTGGTGAACTGGGACCTCCTGCCTTTGCCTTTGCTTTATCTCAGTGCCTTTTTCGAAAAACACCGCCGGGACTACTACGACCTGCTTTTGGCCGTAAGTCAGCAAGGCGCCTGGCCTCAGTGGGTGGAATTCTTTCTCCGGGGGGTGGCGGATCAGGCCCGGGATGCCAACCAGCGGGCCAAGCGCCTCCAGGATTTGCAAGAGCAGTGGCGGGCGCGGCTGCTAAAGGGCCGGGCTTCGCCGGTGCTCCTACGCCTGGCGGACAGTCTCTTTGCCTCGCCGGTGCTGACCATTCCTCAAGCGCAGCGTTTTTTGGAAGTTACCTATCGAAGCGCCAAACAAAATGTCGACAAACTGGTCAGTCTTGGTATCTTGCGGCAGGCAGGCGAGTCGTCTTACGGAAAACTCTTTATGGCCGGGGACATCCTGGAAGCGGTGGTTTGAAAACTTGAA
>JBKHJN010000017.1:0-57970 GCA_046538075.1 Desulfobacteraceae bacterium
CTGCCCCCTCTCCCAAACCCACTCCCCCAACCCCTTAAGGGGGGTTGGGAGGGGAGCCTGAGGGGAGGGCGGGGGCCTCTCGCCCCCCGGCCCTCCCCTCAAATTAACCTTTTAAATGCTCGGACTAATATATTGAATATACTTTGTCTTTCCACTGATTTTCAGATTGAACAGACCAGCCCCAGTCTACAGGTCAGGAACAAGCTTAATTAACAGCTAGGACATTAGTAGTAATATTCATATGGTTAATGGTTCCCTGAATTTCGTTAAGATATATCGGATTCATGACAATAACCAGGTCAGGGCAATATTCCCGTAGAAACTCGGGCGCCATTACCTTCTGTCCAGTCACTGGCACATACTTGCCCTGCTTGTAGGGATTGATGTCTATGATATAGTCGATCTGGTTTTGGACTTTAAGGTTGTTCAAAAAGGTGACTCCTTTAGAACCTGCCCCCCAGACCACCACTTTTTTGCCGGCTTTTTCCGCCTCATCAATTTTATGTCTCCAGCGCTCCAGTTCATCCTGATATCGCTCCGCAAAGGCGGCCACATAGGAAGCTAGGCTTTCGAGGTTGGGCTCCGGGTCAGACTCAGAAGCTGCCCCACTCTTGCCTGCCAGGGCTTCGATCAAAAGAAATTGGCCCTCATAGGCATCGGTGACGCTAAGGACCTTAAATCCTGCAGAAGTAAAGGCGCGGGCCAGAGAACTGCTACTAAAATAGGAGCAATGTTCATAGATCAGGTCCCAGATCCCCGAATCCCTTAAAGTGAACATCACATTGGGGACCTCAAAAAATACCATGGTGCCGTTTTGATCACGAATGGTATGCTCTAAATTAAGCAAAAAATTAACTGGATCTTGGATGTGTTCCAATAGATGCCGGCAGCAGACAAAATCGGCTTTATAATTGGCGTACTGCCTGGAGTAGAAGTCCTGAATGAAAGTAACCTGTTCTAAAGAATTATTTGCATGGCGTTCCGGGGTATAGCTCGGATCAAACCCGAGGCCACGATTTCCGCCCAGTCGGCAGAGCAGGACCAAAAAGTCGCCCTGTCCACAGCCGATTTCGATGATATCCTTGCCATGCAAATCGTAGCGGTCAATCAATCGTTGCGCCAGGGACTGGGCATAATCGCGAAAACAGGCGGAGAAATGCAGGGAATTTTCGTATTCCTGGTTATATTGCATATACTTAGGATTGAAAGCAATATTGAAAATATGCCCGCAATCCCGGCAAAATCCCAGCCGAATATCGCCTCGGGGGGCAGAGCGGGCTTCCGCGGCTGTGGGCCAGAGTATACAGCAATGTATAGGCACCTGATTTATTTCGAAAAATATAGAAATATCACTCGAGTTGCAGACCGGGCATGTACTTTCACTAGATTTCATTTTTCTCCCTAAATTGCCGTCTGACTTTACCGATCAAACGGTAATAAGCTCCGGGGCCAGCCCCATCTTATTTAAATCCTGTCGGATTTCCTCGCGGTAAATGGGATTCATGATGATGACTGCATCTGGCCGATATTCCTGCAAAAACTCTGGAGCGACAATCTCTTGCCCGGTCCCGGCGATATAAGTCTTGTGTTTATAGAGGTTTATGTCCACCACATACTGAATTTCAGCTTGGATATTGAGGGTGGTCAGAAAGGCCACGGCCTTGGAACTTCCCCCCCAAAGGACCACGCGGTGCCCCTTCTGGCTGACCTCTTGAAAATAACGTTCCCATTCCTGCAGCTTATGTCGGCAGTTTTTGGCAAAGTAAGCCACATCGCCGGCCAGGCTCTCCAGGTCGTTGGCCAGCGGCAAAGGAGAAGCCGGTGTTCCATCGGCTGGTTGGGCCGCTATCATCAGGTACTGGTCATTGTAATCCGTCCACAGCTCGGTGACCTGGAAGCCACAGTTTTGAAAGAGGCGGGCCAGGGAGCCAGGGCTGAAGTAGGAGCAGTGCTCGTAATAGATATCCCAAAAGGCCAGTTCGCGTAAGATGCGAGTTACCTCGGGGACCTGAAAAAAGACCACCGAGTCTGGCAGCTCACTGATGGAACGCCGCACCGTGCTTACGAAATCCGCGGTCTTATGAATATGTTCCAGGGTCATCTTGCAAACAATAAAATCGCCCCGATAGTGCGCATACTTTTCGGAGTAAAAGTCTGGGATGAAGGTCACCCGATGGGCCGCAGCCCCCGGATTACGCTCGCTTACGTAAGCCGGATCAAAGCCGACCCCGCGATTGTCGCCTTGCTCGCAGAGGAGGGTCAAAAACTCGCCCTTGCCGCAGCCGATCTCAATAATATCCTTATGGTGCAGGTCATATCTATCAATCAGTTGGGTGGCCAGGCGCTTATGAAATTCGTTAAAGGTAGATGAAAATCCTTGCGTTTCCTCGTACTGGGAGGAATATTCATGCACCCGGGGATCGAACGCCAGGTTGGAGATGAACCCGCAGTTTGGGCAGAAGCCCAGGGAGATATCCCCCTTGGGAAAATTGTGAGCCTTTTCTTTGGTAGGCATGAGCAAAACACTATGCACCGGAACGCTCTTGAGTTCATAAAAGACTGACATGCCGGGCCGGCTGCAGTTATAGCAAATATGGTTTTGGGTCATTTGATTACCGTCTCTATTAAGCAAAATTAGTCAACAGGTTTATGGTAAGAATTTAAAACTCCGGGTTTATTCAATACCTGTTTAATGGCGCTAAACACCTCATTGGAAAGCCGCTTGCCACATAACATCGCAAAGCCCATCAAGTAGGCCAGTATATAAAGTTTATCATCCCGACCTGCATCGGAACGCATTACTACGAGCAGAAACTCCCGGAGCCGACGCCAATAGGGGAAAAAAATAGTTCCGCTATTGGTCGAATCATACCATCTGGCTTCGGCCATACCTTCTTTTCCGGCAGTCCGGAGTTTTAAGTTGCTGTATTGGTCAAAGTGACGGGTAAATTGCATTAAATGGTCGGGTAGTTGCTCGAATTGTCCTTTTATAGCTAGCTCTAATAACAGACAATCATCAGCTCCGACAAAAGGCCGGATAAGTTGGGTTTGACGCAATACATCCGACCGCATCAGACCCCAAATGGGCATATTCCCACCGCGTATACAGGTTAGGAAGATAAAGACCCGCAAATGTGCCTTGGGCCAACGCATGTCATAATTTCGATCGTCCCAATGGACAAGGTTTTTGACTTCATTGTGTAGTATGTATCTTGTCCAGGCGAGAATGATGTCCGGTTCATTATCCAGCAAGGACACGCAGCGGGCTAAGAATTCCGGTTCAAGAGCACTGTCAGCTGGCATCCATTTAAAGAACTCTCCGGAAGATAACTCAAAGACCCGGTTAAAATTTTGGGCTGCCCCGAGGTTTTTGGCATTACGATAGTAACGGATGCGTCCATCTTGAGCCGCGTACTGGCGGCAAATCTCTTCGGTTCTGTCTGTAGAGGCATTGTCGGAAATTATCAGTTCAAAATCTTCAAAGGTTTGAGCCAGAATCGACTCGATATTCTGCTTTAAAAACCTCTCTCCGTTATATACCGGTAAACCAATGCTGACCCGGGGCTTAGAACTCATAATTTATACAACCCATCAGATAATTTTTAATTCCGGGATCGGGATAATAAAGCGGCCGCCCCTTTGATGGTAAGCCTGCTGCTGTTGCATGATTTCTTCGGCAAAATTCCAGGCCAGCACCAATACGTAATCGGGCCTGGCTTCCAACAGTCTTTCAGTGGCATAAATCGGTAGATGTTTGCCGGGCATATAGCGGCCATGTTTATAAACATTGCGATCCACCACAAAGTCGATATACTCCTTGCCAATTCCGGTATAATTGAGCAATGTACTACCCTTGGCGGCTGCACCATAAGCCGCGATCGTGCCCCCGTTATTTTTAATCCTGATCAAGCAATTTAGTAAGGAATCTTTCAACCTGCTTACCTTAGCCGCAAAGTCCCGATAATATACTGGTTGATCAATCTGCCGGGAGACCTCATCGGCCCGGAAAGACCGTACCGAGTCATCGATGGCTTCCTGCTTGCCGACGTATAGACGGAGCGAACCTCCATGTATGGGCAGACTCTTGACTTTATTTAAGAACAATGCATGCTTACGGAACAGATAGTCAAGCGCCGTGACCGAAAAATAGCACAGGTGTTCATGGTAGATGGTGTCAAATTCACAATGATCGATCAACATCTTGACATAGGGCACCTCAAAAACCGCCACTCCATCATCTTTCAACAAAATCCCAATACCCTCAATAAAGTCATGGGTATTAGCAACGTGGGCCAAGACGTTATTAGCATGAATGACATCGGCGCTGCGGCCTTCAGCCCGCAACTGTTGAGCCAGCTCTTGGCCAAAGAATTTACACAGGGTCGGCACCCCCAGCTTTTCCGCCTCTCGGGCCGGCCCTTCAGCCGGGTCAATGCCCAGACAGGGGATGCCGTGTTCGACATAGTTTTTGAGCAGGTAACCATCATTGCTGGCTAACTCCACGACCAAACTGTTCGAATCGAGGCGGCGCGACTCAATCAAGTCCAGCACATTTTCTCGGGAATGATTTAACAGGGCAGGGGAAAAAGATGAGTAATAGGGATAGTCATCGCAAAACAGCACTTCTGGAGGAACGGTCTCTAAGATCTGCACCAGCCCACAATTATTACAGAAAGCCACTTCGAGGGGATAGGTCGGTTCAGGGTCTTTAAGCTGCTCCTGAGTCAGCAGACGGTCGGCCAGCGGGGTCCGGCCCAGATTTAAAAATGTTTCCAGCTGAGGTTGCTCACAAGAGCGACAGATTGCATTGCTTGGTTGCATAGATTTTAATCCTTTTTTTTCCAGCGCAATGTCTTATCCAGATAATCATGGCTGAGCAGATATTTAATATGACCGATGCGCTGATATCTAGGACCCTCAAACTCCTCGAGGGTCAGACCGATTTCCTTATATTTGTCATACAGTTCTTGCGCTCCTTTTCGGGCATCCCATTTGGGTTTGAATTCCGGCAGGGATTGGGCCAACTTACTGCAGTCCACCCGGTAGCAGCGTTTATCCGGTCCGCCATCCTGGGCATATTCGATCCGGCACCCAGGCACGGTTTCTTTGACAATTTCAGCCAATTGCCGAATCTGATAATTTTCGCTATTGATGCCGACATTGAACGCCTGGTTATGAACCTGCTCCCGCGGGGCATGCAGCACCGCCAGAAAGGCCCGGGAAATATCCTCGATATGGACAATGGGGCGCCACGGGGTGCCGTCGCTCTTGATGTACACCAGCCCAGTGGTGTACGCCCAGGCCACTAGATTATTGAGCACCAGGTCAAAGCGGATGCGCGGCGACACTCCATAGGCGGTGGCATTACGGAGAAAGGTGGGGCTGAAATCCGCGTCCGCCAGTTTGGCAACTTCCTGCTCCACCCCCACCTTGGCAATAGCATAAGGGGTGACCGGATTAAATTGGGATTCTTCGTTCAACATTTTTTCCCCGGCCGCGCCGTAATTGCTGCAGGAGGATGAAAAAATATAACGTTTAATTCCCAGCCTTTTGGCCAACCGGGCTATCACCACGGAGGCTTCGTTATTGATATCATGGGTTAATTGGGGATTCAGATATCCCAGCGGGTCATTGGATAAACCGGCTAAATGAAGGATAGCATCAAAGCCCTGTAAATCAGCTTCCCCGATGTCGCGAATGTCCTTTCTGATCAAGGGAATAGTGGGAATCCCGTCCTCCCCAAAGGTACACCGCCGATAAAGATCACTATCTAGCCCTATTACCTCATGTCCGTGGGCCAACAGCATGGGCACCAGAACCGTGCCGATATAACCATGAGAACCTGTTACTAAGACTTGCATTATTTCTCCTCCCAAATTGCCCAGGCGGCGTTGCCGGTTTGCCATAAGGTTTCCAGTAATTTTTTATCCCTTAGCGTATCCATACATTGCCAAAAAGATGTATGTTTATAAGCCATGAGCTCCCCGTCCTGGGCCAGCCTTTCCAGCGGGGCCCGCTCCCATTGGGTGTCATCGCCCTCAATGTAGTCGAAGATCGCGGGCTCCAGGACAAAAAAGCCGCCGTTGATCCACCCTACTTTAGTCTGGGGCTTTTCCGAGAATTCCACTATTCTGTCGCCCTCGATCTCCAGGTGACCGAAGCGGGCCGTGGGTCGAACCGCCGTCATGGTAGCCAGTTTGCCATGCGAGCGGTGAAATTCGATTAACTTGTGTAAATCTACATCCGAGACCCCATCCCCCCAGGTCAGCATAAAGGTCTCATTCCCGATATAAGGGGCCAGGCGCTTGATGCGCCCCCCGGTCAGGGTTTCGATCCCGGTATCGATCAGATCCACTATCCAATCGGCTCTATAGCCGTCATGGATTTTCACCTCGCCGTTTTTCAGGTTGACGGTGAGATTGCTGTTGAGCGAGCAGAAATCGACCATATACTTCTTAATCACCTCGCCTTTATAGCCGAGGGCAATCAGGAAATTTTTGAAACCATAGTGGGCATAGTGCATCATGATATGCCAAAGAATGGGCCGCCCGCCGATTTCCACCATCGGCTTGGGCTTGATATGGGTTTCTTCGGCCAACCGTGATCCTACTCCCCCCGCCAGGATGGCTACCTTCATTTTGGTCTCCTCCCAAAATTAAAGAGAAAATTAATTTCCCAAGGTTATTTAAAACTTAGAAAATGGCTTTCCGGTAAGCACAGCTGTTCTTGATGAGGAGCTTCAGGTTGGATGGCAACCGGGGCGGAGTCGTGATAGCGCCCCCCAGGTCCACCGAACTAAGCAGGATTTACCCAAAAGACCTTTGGTCTCCTCAGGCCGGGGGATTTTTCCCCGCATAATAATCTTTGTAAAATTTACTATAGTAATAGTTGTGGCCATATCCTTGGCGGCCGCTGGCGACATTGTTCATGACCGTGCCAATCACCCGGGCCCGGACCTGCTGCAGCAGTTCCCGGGCCAAGCGTCCGGCTTCTAAAGGAGTAAAATGGTGTTTAATGACCAGCAGCACCCCGTCTGCCTGGGAAGAAACTATCAAACCATCGGCAAATCCCAGAATCGGGGAGGAATCCAGGATGATATGATGGAAGTCTTTTTGTAAATGTTTCAAATATTCTTTGAACATCTCCGAGCTCAGCAGTTCGGTGGGGCTCTCCAGAATGGTCCCACCCGGGACTAAAAATAGATTGGGGATCTCGGTAAGGCGGAGAACCTGAATCGCTGAGGTGTCATTGCCGGCCAGCAAATCACTTAGACCTGGCCGGTAGTCCTGGTGAAAAATCCGGTGGATATCCGGCTTGCGCAGGTCGGCATCTATTAATACCACCTTGCGCCCCTGCAATGCCAAAGAAGTTGCCAGGTTGACCGCTAAAGTGGTCTTGCCTTCCCCGGGATTGGGGCTGGTGACCAGGATCACCCCCGGTGGACCGCCAGGGTGGGAAAGCAGGATAGAGGTGCGCAAGTGGCGGATAGCCTCGGAAATCTCCGACTTGGGTTGCTGATGGATCACCAATCCCAATTCTCGGGGTTCCTGCACCGACCCCCGGTTGCCATTAATGAGCGGCACCTGGCCCAAAACCGGCAGCTGACTAACCTGTTCCCACTCTTTGGTGGTCTTGATGGAGCTATCTAAGGATTCTACCAGAAAGGCCAAGCCGATCCCGCCGAACAGCCCAATTACCGAAGCCAGGGCCAGATTGAGCTTCTTGTTGGGACGATAGGGCGATCCAGGTATTTGGGCCGGGTCAATTACCTGCACATTGGTAGGCACCACAGTGGAAGCAATACTGGCTTCCTTCATCCGGGACAGCAGACCCTGATAGAGTTCTTCGTTGGTTTCCACATCCCGTTTTAAGATCTTGTATTTTACCGCTTGCTGCTTAAGGGTGGCGACCTGTTCTTTTTGATCCTTTAAAGCCTGGCGGAGTAAATCTTCAGAACGATTGGCAGCCTCATAATCGGCCTTAACGCTTTTGCGGATCCGCTGCACCTCTTGATTTAAGCGGCTCCGTAATCCCCCCAGCTTAGCCGACTCCGCCTGCATCTGCGGATGGCCGGGTAGATAGATCTGGCTCATACTGGCCACCTGGGCTTCCTGTTCAGCCACCTGTTGCCGCAGATTCTGCGTTGTATCACTGTTAAGGATGATGGGGGCGTCTACCCCCTTTTCTTCGATCTGGCGATATTGGGCCTCCTTGGCCATTCGCTCGGATTCAGCCTTGGTCAACAAGGCGCTCAAGTCAGTAAACTTCTGGACCACCACGTTTTCCTGGCCCTCCAGGCCCACGATGTTGGATTCTTTCCCGAACTGATGGAGTTTCTCCTCTGAGGCTTCTACTTTGGCCCGCAATCCCTGCAATTGCTGGTTCAGCCATTGCTTGACCAGGCTGAAGGCCTGAGCCCGGGACTCCATCCCGAAGTGCATATATTCTTGGGCCACAGTGTTGGCTACTTGCTGGGCTAATTCCGGATGTTCGGCGTCGAAAGAGAGATACACCAGAAAAGAGTCCTTTTGAGGGGTTACCTCCAGCCTGGACATAAAAGCCCCGGTTACGCTTCTTTCGAGTTGCTGGCGGGGAATCGGTTGACCATTTGGGTCGACTTTGGGCAAGGACTCGAATTCCGGGTGATCCACTAAGCTTAAACGCTCCACCACCCGCTTAGCCAAAGACTGGCTCTTAAGAATCTGAAATTGAGTCTGATAAAACTCGAGACGCTCACCCCAGCGATACAAAGGACTACCCGCACCTTGTCTAATCAAACTCCCGGGATCATCGCTGGTTATCTGCACCAGGGTTGTCGCCCGGTAAATGGGAGTCATCAGAGCAGTTACCAGCCCGACCACGAATACTATTCCTAAAAAAAAGCCTATCACCCACCATTTGCGTCTTACCAGCGTCTGCCAGTAATCCCAAAGATTAATTTTACGGCGTTCTTCAAAATCATAATAGTCATAAGGTCGGACCGGGACCGCGTCCAAGGGCGGATAAACCATGGGGGGGTGGTTTTCATGTTTCATATGCTTAACTTCCTCAATTATGTGCCTTCTTTAATTATGCGCCTTGGTTATTTACTCAAGGATGGACATAGTAGCCGAATGAAACTGCGCCGCGGAAAAGGTTTTTGATCCCCGACCAAAACCTCTTGCCTGCACTGGAGGGGATCACCACGATGTCGTTTTCCCTTAAGGTGATGTCATTGTCCTTGCCATCAGCCAGGGCATACAGGTTAACCGGAATGACCTCACGCTGCCCCTGGACATTAAACCGTAAAATTTGGGCATCGCCGCCTGCAGCCAAGTCTTTATTCAGATCTCCGGCCAGGGCAATGGCCTGGGTAACCGTGAGCCCCTGCTTGATGGGTACCTTGCCGGGTTTATTTACTTCCCCGGTAACATAGGCAAAGCCGACGAAAGGCACACTGATCACATCTCCATGATTAATAGGAATCTTTAGAATTTCCAAATCTCCCTTGGTCAACAGATAGCGCAGGTCGACCGCAATAGTCTCAGGAGTTTGCTTCCCTTTCTTACCACCAGCCGCGCTCCCGTGTCTGATAATATGCACAACATCCCCAGCTTCATCCCGGAGCCCCCCGGCCTGAGAAATCATCTCCAACAGGCTGCGGGGACCGATCATCTCGTAGCTGCCGGGCTTATTCACCGCGCCCACCACTGCTACTTGCTGATGGCGGTACTCCTTGACAAAAACGGTGACATGTGGATTCCGGAGATATTTCTCCCCATATAGCCGTTCCACCATTTTTTCAATTTCCAGAGGATTGCGGCCCTCAACTGGCACAACTCCGACCAGGGGCAGGCTGATCTCCCCCCGGGCGTTGACCCGTACAATCCGGTTCAACTCCTCCTGCCCATAAACATTGACTTCCAGCAAATCTTCCGAGCCTACCTGATAGTCGCTACTATCTTGCGGGGAAGCTTGGAATCCCGCTGCAAAAATTTTCTGCAACGGTTGTTTATTGCCTAAAGCTGATTCAGCCTCTTGAACCATCTCCACCCTGGTCTGGGGAGCAGGGCCAGCACAGCCCCAAAATAAACTTATCCCCAAAAAAAGTATTCCCCCGACGACGATGAGCTTCATCCTTCTCGATAATTGTTTATTTCTCATCTTAACCCTCATGCAAGTCGCTATTTTTGCCCAAGTTAAATAAGCTGAACAAGCCTCGGTCCTAAGCCGAGACTATTACTCCCGCCGGGCCGCCAAGCCGGATCAATTTAGTTGTATGGTTCCACGGCTTCGTCTTCTAATTCTACGGCTACGGCTCGACCCAGCATTTCCACGGTTACTACCAACCGCCGCTTCTTTCCCTGCCGCCGGGCAATGCAGCCAACCGCACCGGCCAAGGGTCCTTCGGCAATCCGCACTCGCATCCCCACTTTCAAAGAATTACAGGGATAATATAATCGCCCGCTGCCCACCATTGACTGGATAGACTGGATGGTCTCGGCCGGCACCGGCATCAAGCAGCCGTTTACCCCTAAGAGCCGCACTACCCCAGGCAGCTTGACAATGTCATAATAGGCCTGGCCCTGCAACTCAGTGTGCACAAAGAGATATCCGGGGAATAAAGGCACCTCCAAAATGCGCCGGCGATCCCGCCGTCGGCTGGGAACAGCCATCCGGGGCAGGAAGATCTCCATACCTTTTTGATTCAATCCCACTTCTACTTTGCCTTCGTGATGACAACGGGTATGGATCACATACCAGGCAGCCTCGAATCCCTGATTAGATTCTTCCCCCCTATTGAGGTGGCTAGCCATCCGGCGGTAATCTACTGTCAACTCTTTAAACACAAGCTTCCGCTCTCTCGGTTACATGCCTTAACGCATATAAACTACAGGAAATTCAATATATTAGGCCAATCAGCAAATCCTGCACAAGCAGTTATTGCGCTAATAAAAGTCTTTACTCAAAAAACATGCCAAGGGCAGATTAGACAAAACTATAAGTTATTTAACCCTTTTATGGTATTATTTCCAAACCCGTTTAGCTTTCTTGTTCACCATAATGAACGTCCTGTTCTTGATTATAAACAAAATCTTAGCGGTGAACTGAAAAGCGCAGTAGATTGAATTGTCGGCGGCTTGTAAAGGCAAAAAACTTTTCTAAAAATAGGCTTATCCGGTTCTCAATTTGAGATAAAAGGGTAGGGGGGGTAAGGTGCGGGAGATAATTTTATTATAGGAGGGCAGAAGGGCCAGGCCGGCCTTTCAGGCTAGCTGGCCATTGCTTGTGATTAATCATGATTATGCAATTGACAAGATATATTTCGGCTGGCATATGCCGTCTGCTCCCCAGGACAGAAGCGAAGGGCACAATTTGGCCTACCCAGACCGATAGCACTTTATGGCTCCGGGATGATCAAACCCTGGCTGACCGCATAGCGGACCATCTCCACGGTATTTTTGCAGTTTAATTTCTTCATGATATTCGCCCGGTGGTGTTCTACGGTGCGGACACTGACAAACAATGACCCGGCAATCTCCAGGTTGGTCCAGCCCTTGGCCACCAGTTGGACAATTTCCTGTTCCCGGGCAGTGAGAGCTTCGGACCGGGTTTTGGAGCGTTCCTCAGTATTTATAGCCAACACCAGATCTGTCAGTTCCAGGGACAACAGCGGCGATATATAGCTCTTGCCTTTTTTGATGGCCTGAATCGCCTTGATCAGTTCGGTATCGGCATCTTCTTTGAGAAGATAGCCTTCCACCCCGGATTTCAGGGCGTGGCGCAGATATTCCTTATTTTTATGCATGGTCAGGATCAAGATTTTAATCTTGGGATAGCGGGTTTTGATGATTCTGATAACCTCCAATCCCTGGAGATTGGGCATGGTGATGTCCAACAGCACCAGCTTAGGCCGGACAGTCTTCAGCAGATCTAGCAGTTCCAAGCCGTCCATGGCTTCGCCGATCACCTGCAGGTCAGGATGCTCCTGGATAATCCTCTTGATTCCTTGGCGAATCAGGACATGATCATCAGCCAGGACGATGCCATAAGGATTCACTTCATCCTCCCTCTCTAAAGATTGGTATGGTTATAGTCACCTCGGTCCCCTGGTTGGCTTGACTGCGGATGTCCAGATCTCCCCCCAACATTTTGAGGCGTTCGGACATGACCATTAATCCCAGGCCATGCTGTGGGGTTTCCAAAGAAGACACCTGGACAGGATTAAACCCGCGGCCATTGTCCTTTAGTTCTATCTGCAGTTTCTGATCAATCTTTTTGGTGGCAAAGGACACCCGACTAGGTTTGGCATGTTTGCCGATATTAGTCAACAATTCCTGGATGATACGGTAAATGATGGGTTTCCACTTGGGTGGGAATAGATCATCTAGGTCTTCTAATTGCGCCCGACAATCCTGAATATCATAGTATATTTGGAAATCGTTGAGCAAATTTCTGAGGGCCGCGGTGAGGCCCAACTCCTCCAGGATAAGCGGGCTCAGATCGCGGCACAGGCGCCGCACATCGTCGATTATCTTGTCAATGTACTCGAACAGGGAGTCAAATTCTTCCTGCAAGAAATGCTGATCCGGCTGAAGTTGCCTTTGCATGGAGCGCAAGCAATACTTTAAAGCCATTAAGGATTGTCCCAGTTGGTTGTGCAGTTCGCTGGAGATGCGCTTGCGCTCTCTTTCCTGGGCGGAGATCAGTTCAGCGGTCAGATAACGCAGATTGCTCTCCGATTCTCTCAAGGCTTTGTGGGCCCGTTCATGTTCAATGGCTGCCCCCAGGGTAGCGGCGGCGGTCCGCAGGGCTTCGATCTCCATACCCGACCACTGCCGTTCTGCCCGACACTCGTCAAAGCCGATGACCCCCCACCACTCTTGTTCTACGAAAATCGGCATCACCACCACCGATTTGATGTCTTGGGCCACACAGAGTTTTTGTTCAGCCGGGGGCAGGTGTCGCACCAGGCCAAAAATGGGCTGGCCCTGGGACAGAATCTGCGGCCAGCGGCCATAACCTGCTTTATCCCAGGAAAAATGCTGGAGCTCCGGGTTATCAATCTGGGGGGTTATCCCAGGGGCTACCCATTCGTAACGTTGACTGGTTAATAATTCCCCGTTCGGAGTCCGATGATTTTCAAAGATATAGGCCCGGCTGACCTCCAGGGTCTGGCCCAAAGCCGCCAATATCTCCTGGATGTGCTGTTCCCAGGAGTAGGCCTCCATAAATTTCTGGGCCGTGTAGCTTAAGGCCTCCAGGACCGCCTCGCGGCGTTTCAGGGCCAATTCGGTCTGCCGGCGCTCGGTAATATCCCGGGCAATTCCCAGCCGCAGGTGACGGCCCTGATATTCAAAGGGAGTTACCCGAATCTCTATCGGGAGGGTTGACCCATCCTTGCGCCGCAGGAGGTCATAAAAGGTTTCCGGGCTTTTGATTCGCTGCTGCCATCGCTGACCTAATTCCTCCGGCATTATCCCTACATCAATATCGGCTACGGTCAGGTTTAACAGTTCGTCCCGGGTGTAACCCAACATGTCACAGGCCTGTTGATTGACTTCGATAATACGGCCTGCATCGTTTAAAAAGATGGCATCCGGAGCACACTCCAGCAGTTGGCGGAAACGCGCCTCGCTTTCCCGCAGCGCTTCCTGGGCCAGGTGGCGGGCGGTGATATCCTTGGCATATTCAATAGTTCCGATTATCTGGCCGTCATCATCCCGGAGTGGAAAGGCGCTCAGCTCAAACCAGCCGGGTTGATTCTCGGCAAAATCATGCCGGACGATCTGGGAATGGGGCTGGCCGGTCTTAAGAGCGGGAATTGCCGGACACCAGGGACAGGGTGACAGTCGTTGTGCAAAAGCGACATAGCATTTTTTACCTACCAGAGGCATTTCTGCGGCAGACCACTTCTCCAGGCAGCGATTCACCTTGGTAAGGGTAAAGTGGCGATCTCGGACACTGATCCCATCTTGAATGGCGTCAAAGACATTCTGGAGGAAACGTTCGCTCTGCCTTAGAGCTTCCTCAGCCTGCTGGCGGTCGCTAATATCCCGGGTGATGCCCAAGAAACCCACTGGCTGACCGGCCTGATCCCTTAAGAAGCTGGCCTTGATCTCGGTCCATACGGTAGAACCATCTTTCCGGTACTGCTCGACTTTTAAAGTGTGCGGTCGGGACAGCTCTTGGTGTCCTTGCAGTTCCAAGCGCAAATCCTCGGCTACCGCTTGCTTAACCATTTTCAAGGAGGCTGGTGGAAAAATATCCTCCAGCGGCTGGGCCATGGCTTCTTCGACGCTGAAACCGCGCAGGTCTGTGATGGAAGGGCTGATATAGATGGATTTGAGATTCAGATCGTAAATCCAGATGACATCGCTGACATTTTCCGCCAACAGCCGGTAGCGTTCCTCGCTTTGCCGCAATTTGGGCTCGGCCCGCTTGGCTCGGATCAGGGAGTAGATGCGGTTGGCCAGACTGACCGCCGCCAGGGGCGAACTGTGCACCTGGCTGCGGGGGATATGATAAAAGTTGGAGAATATTTCGGTGCCGATGATCAGCAGGGGGTGGGCAGTCATAATCTCTAACAGCCAGGCTGGATCAAAAACCCGGCGATTGTACTGGCACAGGGTTAAACAGGGCCAACCGGATGAACATTGGTCCAACCGCGACACATATTCGAGCAATGGGGTTGAATCTGACAGCCCCCGGGTGGCCCAGCTCATCTCCACGGTGAGCCGCAGGGTAATATAGCCCTGGGTCATAGCCTGATCAGTTTCAGCTTTGAGCCAATCAATCATCGCCTGCGGTTCGAAAAACCCAGCTCGCCGGTAAACTGCGTCGGCGGCCAGGAAGTGCAGCTGGCCGCGTTTCAAATAGGCGTCCGCCTCCAACCCCTCTTTTTTTAAATAACTGAGAATGGCCTCCGGGGTGTGGGTGTCGAAGAGATACAAGACCTTTTCTCCTCGCTCCAATCCCTGGCTTAAGAAAGGCGTCAATAACTGGCGATACTCGGCTTCAGTCTCATAAAACCACCCCAGGTGGTCTCCTGACCTAAAATCAGTAATCTTCGGAGTCGCATATTCCACCATGGTCTTCCTCAAAAATTTATCGGCAGATCTTCAAAAATGATAAAGACCAATCAGTTCATAAAATAACCGAATTGGAGCAGGGAAAATTGATTTGGAAGAAGAAAGCCAGGGGCGCAGACTCTCCCTCCCTTTAAACAAGCAAAGGGGGAGGCGACCTGTGGTCTTTCGGCCCCGGGCCTCAAATTAATTCATTTTCCAGATATTGGCCAATTTTTTGACTTTCTGACGTTTCCCTACCGGGATCTTAAGAACATAGGGCTTTGGGTGACACGGGGCCCGATCCTGGTTAAGTTCGGGATTAAGTTCCTTGAGTTGTTTAAACGGGACTTCCAGGACCGCGGCGACCCATTTTAAGTCAGTTCCCGCTGGCACCGGCACGGTTAAATAGGACAGGGGCGACTGATAATTAATCTGCTTAAAGCCGTACTTCTGCGGGGCTCTGCAGATCAGCACCGCAGCGATCAGTTGGGGGACGTAGTTGCAGGTTTCCTGGGGCAGCAGCTTCTTTTGGGCTATGGTCCAGAATTCTTTGCTGTCGTTGCGGTTAACGGCGCCCTGAACCCGCCTTTCACCGGCATTGTAGGCCGCCGCCGCCAGATACCAGGAGCCGAACTGGCGGTACAGGTCTTTCAAATAGCGGGCCGCGGCCCGGGTAGCTTTTTCCGGGTCCCGGCGTTCATCCACCCAGGAGTTGATCTTCAAGCCATAACGTTCGGCGGTCTCTCGAATAAACTGCCAGGGGCCGACTGCATTGGCCACCGAACAGGCCCAGGGACTGAAGCCGCTTTCGATCAGGGCCAGATAGGCCAGATCCGCAGGGAGCCCCTGATTTTTAAAGATGCGTCGCATCATCGGTAGATAACGTCCGGAGCGGGCCAGATAAACCTGGAAGACCGCCTTTTGGCTGCCGGTAAAATATCGCAGGTACCTGGCGACCTGAGCATTGACGAGGGCCGGGAGATCATCCTCCAACCCCGCTGGCCGGTCAAAGAGGTCGAACATGTAATTGGCCTGCAAAAAATTTTCGATCTCTTGCGCCAGTTCCTGGTCGACCGCAGCCGGGCCGGCCTTGCCGTCCTTCCCCGCGCTGGCGGCCGGGTGGAAACAGCCAGGAGGGATCAGCGGCCCGGCAATATCCGGCTCAGCTAACTGCGGCAACCGCGGTCCCGCCTGATCAAGGGCACAGCCCCCCACCAGAAAAACCAGGATGATAATCAGTCTGACTTTGCTCCCAGGCCTCACCTTGGTCTCAACCATCATCCACTTCGTTAAAAATATATCGGAGCCATATGGTTCACTGGGCGGCAGTATTCAGCTCCAATTGGTGAGAATTTGAATAAAATACTTTTATAATAGCATAAGCGACCGCGAAACTTAATGTCATTTTAACCATAATCCAGATATGGTTGGTTTTTGTTAATTGCGTGTTCACAAAATGATACCGGCTGGCAATGGCGATCGTGCGGTTTGAACTACTTGACAATCATGCCAATTAAATTTTCCCTTGGGTATTACTTGCGGTAGAATTCCGGGACAAACAGGATGATGACGGTGAAGATTTCCAGGCGGCCCAGGAGCATGCACAACATCAGGACCCATTTGGCAAAGGCAGGGATCATGGCATAGTTATCGGCGGGTCCGACCGCGCCGATACCGGGGCCGATGTTGCCGATGCAGGCCAGGGCCGAGGCAAACGAAGTGACTACGTCGACGCCGGTGGCCGCCACCAAAAAAGTGGATAGAAACAATAGCCCCAGCCAGAGGATAAAAAAGCCCCAAATACCACTTAAGACATCGGGCGGGACCACCTGCTTGCCGAGCTTGACCCGGATCACCGCCCGGGGATGAATAACCCGGATGAGTTCCTGGTAGGAGTTTTTGAGCAGCAACAGGATGCGCATGCATTTTATGCCGCCCCCGGTGGAACCGGCCGAACCCCCGATAAACATGCACAATAGCAGGAGGCATTGCGGCAGCGCCGGCCAGAGCTCATAATCGGCTGTGGCGTAGCCGGTGGTGGTGAGGATGGAGGCTACTTGAAAGCCGGCATACTGCACCGCTTGGCCCAGCGAGGCATAAGTATTCTGGTAAATGCTGATGGTAGTGATGATGGCAAAGAACAGAAACAGTCCCATGAAAAAACGGAACTCCGGATCCCGCCACATAATCAGCGCCTTGCCCCGCAGGAGCTGGAAATGGAGAGAAAAATTGATGCCGGCAACCAGCATGAAGATGGTGATGACGGTTTGGATGTAGGCACTGTCATAGAACCCAATGGAGGCGTTTTTGGTGGAAAAGCCGCCGGTGGCCATGGTCCCGAAAGTGTGACACAAAGAGTCGAACAGGGTCATGCCCCCCAACATCAGCAGGACTGCCTCGATCAGAGAAAACAGCACATAAACCTTCCAGAGGAGCAGGGCGGTGTCCTTGATCCGGGGCTTGAGCTTATCCGGCACCGGCCCCGGCACCTCGGCTTTATAGAGCTGCATGCCGCCGACGCCCAAAAATGGCAAGATCGCCAGCGACAGGACAATGATCCCCATGCCGCCCAGCCAGTGGGTCAGACTTCGCCAGAACAGCAGGCCTTTGGGAACGCTTTCGATATCGGTCAGGACCGAGGCCCCGGTGGTGGTAAAGCCTGAAAACGACTCGAAGAAACAGTCTACCGGGTGCGTAAACACCCCGCTGAACAGAAAGGGCAGGGCGCCGAAACTTCCGGCCGCTAGCCACCCCAGGGCAGTAATGACCATGCCCTCCCGGTGGCTGATGAATCCTTTGGAATTGTCATTTTTGAAGGAAATAGAAAAGGATAGACCGATGACCACGGTGATTAACATCGAATGGAACAAGGGCACCAGCCCGGCGTCCCAGTAGTACAAGGAAAAGCCCAGCGGCAAGAGCATGCACAGTCCGATACAGACGATCAGCGAGCCCAGGACGTGCAAAATGTACTTCCAGTGCATCCTAGAAATACTCCAGTTTGACCATGAGGGACTTTTCGACCAGCAGGATATTCTCCCGGGTGGAGAGGATCATGACCCGATCCTGGGGTTGGATAACGGAATCGCCGGAAGGGATGATAACCTCCTGGCCGCGCAGGATGCATAAGACCAGGGCGTCGGCAGGAAACTTTAATTCCTTCAGGGGGGTACCGACGATGTCCGAGGTTTCCAGGGCAATGGCTTCCAGGACTTCGGCCTGTTCGCCTTTGAGGGAGACAATGGAAAGGACCCGGCCCCGGCGGATGTAATGCAAAATGGAGTAAATAGCCGCAAGTCTGGTGCTGACGATATGGTCGACGCCCACGGTCTGGACCAGAGACATATAGGCAAATTTGTTGATGCGGGCCAGGGTTTTGTGGGCCCCCAGGCGTTTGGCCAGCAGGCAGGAGAGAATGTTCATCTCCTCATCCCCGGTAAGGGCGATGACCAGGTCCATGCTGCCGATATTTTCTTGTTCCAACAACTCCTGATCGGTGCCGTCCCCGTGCAACACGATGACCCGGTTTAACTGGGCGGAAAGTTTTTGGCTGCGCTCCAGGTCGCATTCGATTAATTTGGTATTATAGGTTTTGTTATCGAGGGCCTGGGCGAGTCGCAGGCCAATTTTTCCCCCGCCGACAATCAGGATATTTCGGGGGGCATGCATCTGGCTGCCAAAAAGCTTCAGAATCTGCTCCAGGTCTTTTTTTTCGCAGACGAAATAGACCAAATCCTGGGCCTTGATCCTATCGGTCCCCTTGGGAATGATTAGCTGGCCATCGCGGATGAGGGCGGCGATGATAAGCCGTTTTTTACCTATCTGGTCAGGGAGATTCAGCAGCTTAAGATTATTCAAGGGACTATCCGGGGGTAGGTATTTCCCCACCATCACGATGCGGCCCCCGGCAAATTCATTAATCTCTTCCACATCCGGGGCGCTCATGTAACTGAGGATTGAGGTGATCACCTCCACATCCGGGTTGATCACCATGCTGATATTGAGGGGCTCTTTGGCCAGGGCCTTGCGGTAGGCATTATACTCATCGCTGCGGATGCGGGCCACCTTGGGGATGCCCGGGGCCAGAAAATTGGCGAAAAAACAGACGATAAGATTGGCTTCGTCGCTGTCAGTTACCGCCAGAACGGTGCCGGCGCTCTTAATATCCGCTTCTTCCAAGACCTGGGGATTTGAACCTGAACCTTGAAGGGTCTGGACATCCAGGTGTTCACTGACCCGTTTAAGAGCTTCCGGGTCTTTATCAATGACCACCACTTCTTTGTTCTCTAAGGCCAGCCGCTGGGCGATGTGGAAGCCCACCTCCCCGGCGCCCACAATAACAATCTTCAATACCGCTGCTCCCTATTTTTCCATTTCAAAAAAGCAATACTTCCTATTTAATTGCTGGCTAACACCTTGGCCGACGCGGCTTAAGCCTCTGTCTGAGGCCTTCGGAAAAAACCTTTTGGTAAGGCTAGTCAATTTAATCTAATCTTTATCATTCTAAATAAATATTTGAAAACAAGAATAGTATTTTTTTCTGAAATTTTCTTCAGTATCGGCTAAATAAAAGTTATATTGCTCTCCGGGGAACCTTTATCAAGAAAATTGAGCCTTACACCATAATTAATTTTTGGTTTCAATAAAGAGCCATTATCAACCTATTGGGCGAGCAGCGCAATATCTTAATCTCCTGAGCAGGGACAAGATTGTTAACTTATAGAAAGTTCAGCGGCTGGTCTGGCTTAGACCCCGGATTGGGGATGTAGCTTTCTTTGGGGAAGGAATGGGGACGCTTTGGGGAATGGTCAATTTTTAAATGATAAAGGTTTTTGCAGGAATTGATGGTAGTCCCAACGGGACTCGAACCCGTGTCTCTGCCGTGAGAGGGCAGTATCCTAGGCCGCTAGACGATGGGACCACTATTTTAAATTTAGGAAAATTATCAAAGGCTGTCAAGCCCAATCTCCAGGAGGCAGGGGTGATAGATTATCAACGGCTAGAATTGTTCCTGGCTTAGAACTACCACAGGCACCAGGGGGATGATATGTTAAAAAATATCCTGGTCTTTTGCGATGGCAGTGAAGAAGCCGACCGGAATCTGCAACTGGCGGTGTCCCTGGCCGGGTTGGAGGGGGGCCGGGTCCGGGGGTTGTTTGTAAAAAGAATGGTGGTGCCGGAAGTGGCGACCTGGTCCCCGGGTCTGGAGATGGGGGGTGAAACTTCGGCCCTGCTCGACCCCGCCTTGATAACTGAAATGGAGGCCGAACAGGAGGAAAGGACCAGGCGGGCGGCCGCCTCCTTTGCCCGCCGGGTAGGGGAAAATGCCCCGGGGCTGGAGATAGTCCGGGGCGAACTGATGGAGCAGTTGGTGAAAGCTTCCCGGACCGCGGATTTGGTGGTAATGGGCCGGGGGGTGCGTCAACCCGAGGCAGAAACCTGGCGGCTGAGCGAAACCACCCGCCGGGTGCTCAAAAAGTCCTGGGCTCCGGTATTGTTACCCCCGGTAGCTGGCCCTTTGTTTCTTACCGGGCCTTACCTGTTGGCGTACGATGGCAGTCCCGCAGCTAACGCGGGGTTGCGGCAGGTGGGCCACCTGGCTGGACTTACCGGGGCTGCGCTTACCATCCTTTCGGTAGGCGATGCCGAGATCACCGCCGGTTATCTGCAGGAAGCCCGGGCCTATCTGCAGCCTTATGGGCTGACCCTCAGCCTGGAGGGCCGCACCGGCAAACCCGAAACGGTCATTCTGGAGCTTTGTCGCCGGCAGGAATTTACTCTGGTGGGTTTAGGAGCGCATGGCCATCACCGCATCAGGGATATTTTGCTGGGCACCACCACCGAAAAAATTCTCCAAGAGCTGGGGCTGGCGTTTTTGATCTGCACCCATTAATAGCTGATCGGAAAATCATGGCACTCTCGGTCCTTGATGTTTATAAGGTCTTGCCACAGACTAATTGCGGGGATTGCGGTTATCAGACCTGTCTGGCCTTTGCCACCGCGGTGATCAAAGAAGGGGAAGACCTGGAAAAATGCCCCCACCTGTCGGCCCGGGGCCGGGAGCTGGGGCAAACCATAAAAAACCAGCAGGAGGCCGGGATTGGCCGCCGCCGGGAATCAGTGGCGATTGCCGCCGAGGCCTTGCATGACAAGGTGGCGCGGCTCGATTTTGCCGCCTTGGCCCCGGGATTGGGGGCTGATTACGGCCAAGAGGCGGGCAGACCCTACTTAATCATCCCCTACTTTGGCCAGCCCCTGCAGGTATTTAAGGATGAAGTGCGTTATCCCCCCGGGATCTCCGAAGATCCCTGGGACGCTATCCTGCTCTACAATTATATTGCCTCCCAGGGCGATCAGCCTCCTACCGGAGAGTGGGTGACTTTCCAGGATCTGCCCAATTCGGTCTCCAAAGCCAAGACCCTGAAGCGTCTGGAGGAAGGCCTGGCGGCAAAAATCAGCGGCCAGATGGAGCGGCTGCAACCGCAGGCCGCGGCCCTGGGAGCGGAACCCGCTTCCCCAGGGACCACCGCCGATGTGGCGTTTGTCTTCCGGCCGCTGCCGCGGGTGCCGATTTTGCTGATGTTCTATGAAGCCGATGCCGCGGAAGGATTTGCCGCCCAAGCGCAACTGTTGTTTGATGCCCAGATCAGCTCCTATCTAGACCTGGAATCCACCCTGTTCCTGGTGGAACAGCTCATCGCCCGGCTCACGCCCAAGGATGACCGCTAGCCCCCCTAAGTATTTGATCCACCACCACCTCTCCCGGCATCCGCATTTTGACCTGCGGCTGGAGGTCGAGGGAGTGCTGAAATCCTGGGCGGTTCCCAAAGAACCCAGCCTGGACCCGAAAGTCAAGCGCCTGGCCCTTGAGGTAGAGGACCATCCGCTGGCCTACGCCGATTTTGAAGGCTTCATCCCTGAGGGCCAATACGGAGCCGGCCAGGTTTACCTTTGGGATCAGGGCACTTATGAAAACCTTTTGGCCCAGAAACCCAATCCCCAAACTATGTCCGAAGCCCTGGCCCAGGGGCGGGTCGAAGTCCGGCTGTCGGGGCGGCGGCGGCAAGGAAACTTTGCCCTTATCCGCCTGAAGGGTAAACCCAATCAGTGGCTGTTTTTCAAGATCCGGGATTAGTTAAAGAAAAGTCTGGCCGATTTTGTTAATTGCAGCAATCCGCCTGCTTTAGATACGCCGACTAATTGCAACCGCTGGAGTCAATCCCTACACCTTATCATCTTCTGGGCCTGGAGGAGTTCGGCCGGGGTGTTGAGATTTAAGAAGCTCTGTTCCTGGGGGTCAAACCGGATCACGGTTTCGGGAGGCACCAGGCGGGTGCGGCAGTGGCGCAGGAATTCCCGCACCCGGTAATCGCCCTGGGTCAGGAAGGCCTCCAGCCGGGAGAACAGCTGGCCGCGAAATACCGCGGGGAGGGGCTCTAGCCCCCGGCTGGACTGGCAGACCACCGCCTCCACGCCTTTTCCCTGGACCTGGGCCACCAGATACCGCAGCAAATCGGTCTGCAGGAAGGGGGTATCACAGGGAGCCAGGAGCACCAGGGGCGAACGGGCATAAAACAGGGCGGTCAGCAAGCCTCCCAAAACCCCGCGGCCGGGAATGAGATCAGTGGCCAGGGGCATACCCAGACCCAGGTGCAGTTGCGGGTGGTTGGAGACCAGCCAGCATCCCTGGATCAAAGGCTCTAAGGCCGCAGCCACCCACTGGGCCAGGGGCCGCCCGGCCAATTTCTGGGTCGCCTTATCCTGGCCCAGACGGCGGCTCTGACCCCCGGCCAGAATGGCCGCCATTAGATGGTTTTTGGGTTTTGGTTTTTGGTTTTCAGTTCTCAAGGGTTGCCGCTGGTTCTCAAGCTGAGCTTGGGAACCAGAATATTATTCTCATCAAATTGTTAATAAATTTTGGTGGCACCGGTTTCAACCGGCCCTGTCATCTTTGAATCTGGGCCAGGATAAAGGCGCCGATCTCCGCCACCTGATTGCGGCTAAACACTGGCTGCATTCCCGGCAGGGCCTGGTCACTGATATAGCCGATGATCCGGGGGTAATTCTGGAACTCGGCCAGGGAAGCGCCGGCCGGGACCATGACCAGTTTGGGCAGCGGCCCGTGTTTGTAGCCTTCGACTAATATCAGGTCGAGGTCCGGCCCCAGGGCAGCCAGCACCCGGGCCAACTCCGGGTCGTTGTCGGCTGCCCGGGTGACCTGCAAAAGCCCGGGGGCGGCTAGGGCTACCACCTGGGCCCCGGCGCGCTGAAAACGCCAGGTGTCTTTGCCGGGTTGATCGATGGGCAGGCGGCGATGGCTGTGTTTTACCGCCGCCACCTTAAGCCCCTGGCTTTGCAGCCAGGCCAGCAGGCGGCAGATCAGCTCGGTTTTGCCGCTATGGGAGGGGCCGACCAGGGCCACCGCCGGCGGCAAGGGTTGTAAGCAGGGGGCGGTTGGTCGGGCCTGAGGGTCAGGGGGATGGCTCACTGCTGGGATTCTAACTTTTCCAGGACCTTGTCTTTTCGCATTTCCCGGTTCAGGTAAATGGCACAACGCTCACAGGTGCCGTTGTAAGCCGTGCCCCGGTACTCCCGGACCTCGTAGCAGGGGCGCCAGGGCATCTTGTAGGCTGGGCAGCCTTCTTTCATCTGGCAGTCAAAGATATTCCAACAGGGAGCCAGCACCAGCAGGTTTTTCAGACTGGCGACCGTAAAGCCGCGATGGTGAATAAGGTCGTTGATCCGTTTGATCTGGGAAATCTCAAATTCGGAATACAAGCGATTATTGGTACTCGCTTCCCGGATCGGCTTGATGAATCCCTCTTTTTCATACTCCCGGATCCGCTTCTGGGAGAGATTAACTATCCGGGAGACGTCATTGATAAGATAGAGTCCACCGGTTATCTGCCGGTGGTACTTAACCCTTTGCATTAACTTGTTCTACACAGGATTTTATTTAAATAACTATAATTTTTTATAGCATAACCAGCAAATTTTCACAAGCCTAAATCTATACTTCCGCCTCCCAATCTCAGGGATAGTCCCATGATTAGCCCGGTAGTCAGGCCAGGGCTTTACTCGAGGTCGGCGATGGCGATGATGCTCCCGACGCCGATGGCCAGGTATTTGTCTTTAAAGTCGGCGGCCATCTGCTGCCGCGCCGTATGCCCGCTGCAATGGCAGGGTCCGGCATATTGCACCCCCAGTTGGTGAAAGCGCTGGATAATTTCGGCGATGTCCTGGGAAGAATGGCCGCCCAGATGGAAGCCGCCCATGACCAGCAGGACCTCCCCTGGAACCACTTGCTTGGCCTGTTCGACGATATTGACAATGCCAGGGTGGGCGCAGCCGGTGATCACCACCAATCCCTTGGCCGTCTGCAATACCAAGGATTGTTCCTGTAGACCCCAGGAACCCATTTCGCCGGTGGAAAAGGCCCCGGCACAGATCGGTTGCGGTCCGGAGACCTCGACTACTTTGGCTCCGGCCCTCTTCACCCCGGTCTTAAAAGAGCCGGGGAAGGACTGGGGCAGAAAGACGGTGACCTGGGCGTTGCGCCGGAGAAAACCTTCCAGGCCGCCAGTGTGGTCCCCGTGGATGTGGGACAGGACCACCAGATCGACCTCCTGTGGGTCCAGGCCCATGGTGGCCATATTATCCAATAACACCCTGCCGGAGCCGCCGGTGTCAAAGAGGATGGTCTTCTCCAGCCCTCGCACCAGGCAAGAAAATCCCCAAGCGGTCGCCAGCCGCGGGTCATGGGCATTGTTGTCAAAAGTTACCATAATTATCGGGTTTGCCGCGGTTACTGCACTCATTTCGACCTCCTGGGAAGATTTGTCCGCCCCGCATCCAATGACCGCCTGGATGAGGCTCATCAACATCAAAAAACCAAATAATTTAAGGTACATTAATCCTATTGCCTAATCCTTCTCCAAAATCAGCACCTCTAGGGGTAATTGCCGCCCTCCGCCCAGCACCTGGGATGCGTTCCCCTGGGCGCAGGCAATTTCCAGATAACCGTGGCTCCCTTCCAGGGCGATGAGTTCCCCCGGCAAAGCCTGCCCATAGGTGGCGGCCAGTCCGGTGATCCGGGTATGGCCCACCTGTAAATATACCGGACGCTCCTGTCGCCAGGCCCCCAGGTCGGAATAGCGGATATTGCTGACCAGGTTGCCGAAGTGGTCTACATAGATAACTTCCCCCCGGATGCGCTGCGGGCTGAACGCAGGTGCAGGCAGCAGCAGGGGCCGGATATCTGTTAACCGCGGTCCCAGGCTGGACAGCGGCACCCCGGTGGAAAGGTGGGCCGCCACCGGTGCAAAGATATCCCGGCCTTGGAAGGTAGCTGAAACTTTGGGAAGGAAATAGCCGTCATTTTCCAGAGCGACGGCCTGAAAGTCGGTTTGGCCCTCTATAATCAGATGGAAGAGGCCGTTGTCCGGACCTACCCAGAACTGGTTGCGGACCCGCAGCACCAGGGCCCGGCGGTCAGTGCCGACGCCGGGGTCTACTACCGCCAGATGGATGGTCTGCGGGGGGAAATAGGGATGCGCGGCCTGAAGAACCAGGGCGGCGCCGAGGACATCCTGAGGCGGCAGATCGTGGCCCAGATCCACTAGAGTCACCTGGGGGTTGATCCCCAGGATGACTCCTTTCATGATCCCGACATATCCGTCCTGCCCGCCGAAATCAGTCAGAAGGGTAATCAGGCGCCGCTGACTTTGGCCTGCCCCACCCATGGTCTGAAACGCATTAACTTTCCCGAGCTGAAGCCAGGCAGCGGTCTACTTCTTCCCGGATGCGCTCTACCGGCAGCCCCCCGGCAAAGCGCCCCTGGCCGTTAATATAGACCAGGGGAGGGGGATAGACCCCGGAGCGCAAAAGCTCGGTCTGAGTTAATTCCGTTGCTTGAGGATCGCGCAGGACATTGATGTAGCGCACTTTTACCTGCCCTGGAAAGGCCCTTTCCAGGGTCATGGCCATGGCCTGGGTCTGGAGTTCCATACTCACCCGCTCCAGCGGGTCGGCAACAGTTCCGCATCCAGAGCCATGCTCGTGTCCGCCGCAGCCGCAGGCGCAACTCTGGCTGGCCTTGGCCGCCGGCGCGTCATAAACAATAACTTCTACCATATCAGACATGAATCATACCTCTCAAAGTTATCTGAATTTTATTGTTATTCTATCCCAGATTTGTCAATCTACCAACCCCTGTCGGCTCCCAGGTTTCGGCTTTATGAATATAAGTAATCATGAAAGGCATAATTTGCCAGTCTTGCCGGTTTTCTATTGAAAAAGATTATCCAACACCATCATGATAATGAAACCGGTGATCACTCCTATCGTAGCTTCCCGGTCGTTGCCGCGTGAATGGGTTTCCGGGATTATCTCTTCGCTGATCACAAACAGCATAGCCCCGGCCGCAAAGGCCAGGCCATAAGGCAGAAGGAATTTGCCCAAGGAAACCACCGAAATGGCCAACAATCCTCCCACCGGTTCGACCAATCCGGTCAATAACGCGATTAAAAAGGCCCTGGTCCTGGTGACCTTCTCTCTCAATAAGGGGAAGGCGACAGCTAACCCTTCGGGCATATTCTGGAGGCCAATGCCTATTGCCAAGGTGGTGCCAGCTTTAATGTCACCGCTGCCAAAACCGACGCCCACCGCCATTCCCTCCGGAAAGTTATGAATAGTTATGGCCAGAATAAACAGCCATAATTTGTCCAGTTGGGTGGAAGGGCCCTTGGCCCCGGTGACAAAATGCATGTGCGGGGTAAATCTTTCGGTGACCATAATGAATAAGGTCCCGGCGACGATCCCGATAACCGTCTTCCAGATTCCGCCGATTTCAATGGCAGGAACAATCAGGCTAAATGAAGTGGCAGCCAGCATAACTCCAGCCGCAAAGCCCAGTGACGCATCAAGAAAGCGATCCGAAACCTGGCGGACAAAGAAAACTAATAAGGCCCCGGCGCCAGTAGCCAAGCCGGCCAAAAGACTCGCTAAACTTCCTATTAAAATCAGCTCCATAATCTGAGAGGAGTCATGCCTTCAGTTATACCTTGGCTAGGATGTTTCCGATTGCCTCGATTGGCAGGGCAACCGCGGCATTCAAAATAATCTTCAAAGCCATAGTTAATAAGTGCCTAATATATTTGTAATATTAAATTAGTAGGCAGTCGAAAAGCTTAGCCCATATTTAATGTTATATTTCAGGAAGTAAGCCTCTTGACAGTTTCGCAATAAAAAAATAGATTAACACATTTAAGAAATTTTATATAGAATCATAACTTCCGGTAACACCGGAAAATTGCGCGTTAAAAGGAAACTTGGGATTATGAAAAAGCGTTATCTAATGGCACCGGGGCCGACACCGATCTCGCCCCAGACTTTGCTGGCTATGGCCACACCCATCATTCATCACCGGGCCCCGGAATTTGCTGGAGTGCTGGCCGAGATCCGGCAAGGTCTAAAATATCTTTATCAGACCAAAAACGAAGTCCTGATCTTCGCGGCCTCCGGTACGGGGGCCATGGAGGGCGCCATCACCAATACCCTGTCGCCGGGAGACACTGCCCTGGTGATCCGGGGCGGCAAGTTCGGGGAGCGTTGGGGCGAAATCTGTGAGGCCTACGGGGTTAAGGTTGAAGCCCTGGACGTTGAATGGGGTCGGGCGGTGGCTCCGGAGGCCGTGGCGGAGCGACTGCGGATGAATCCAGAAATTAAGGCGGTCTGCGCCCAGGCCCATGAGACCTCGACCGGAGTAAAGCACCCGGTCAAGGAATTAGGGGAACTTATCAAGGACCGGCCCGGAGTAATCCTGATCGTCGATGCCATTTCTGCCATGGGAGTATATCCGTTGCCCATGGACGACTGGCACCTGGACGTGGTGGTTACCGGTTCCCAGAAGGCGCTGATGCTCCCGCCGGGGCTGGCCTTTGCCGGGCTCAGCGATAAGGCCTGGGGCTTTGTCAAAGAATCCCGTTGCCCGAAATTTTATTTCAATTTTGCCAAAGAAAAGAAATCCCTGGAGAAGAACCAAGGGGCCTATACCTCGGCAGTTTCCCTGATGATTGGGCTCAAGGATGTTTTGGCCTATATTCAGCAGGAGACCCTGGAGCAGATTTTTGCTAATCACCGTTTACTTTCTGATGCTACCAAGGCAGCAGTGGCGGCGCTGGGATTGGAGCTGTATTCCAGAGACAATCCCTCCGAGGCCCTGACCGCGATCAGGGCTCCGGCCGGCATCGATGGTCAGCAAGTGGTCAAAATATTACGGGAAAAATATGGACTGACCATCGCCGGCGGACAGGCCCAGGCCAAAGGCAAAATCTTCCGCATCGCCCATATGGGTTATATCGATGCCTTTGATGTAGTTATGGCAATTTCGGCCCTGGAAGTGGTCTTGAATGAGTTGGGTTACAAGATCGAACTGGGGACCGGAGTTAGAGCCGCGGAACAGATCCTGTTTGGGAGGGCCTGAAATATGAAAGTTTTGGTTAGCGACGACCTGCATTCGGCTGGGATCGCGGTGCTGGAAAACAGCCCCAATATCGAGGTGGTTGTCCAGGTAGGGATGGATCCGACTGAATTACTGGAGGCCATTCAGGATGTCGAGGGTCTGATCATCCGCAGTGCTACCAAGGTCACCGACAAGGTGATTGAGGCCGCCAATCGCCTCAAGGTAGTGGGCCGGGCCGGTACCGGGCTGGACAATGTCGATATCGGCGTGGCGACCAAACGGGGCATCGTGGTCATGAATACCCCGGGGGGTAACAGCATTACCACGGCTGAACATGCCATTTCCTTACTGCTGGCTTTGGCCCGGAATATCCCCCAGGCCGCCCATTCCATGCGCGAGGGCCGCTGGGAAAAAAAGCGGTTCCAGGGCCGGGAAGTTTATAATAAGACACTGGGGATCATCGGTTTGGGGCGCATCGGCACCATCGTGGCCAGCCGGGCGCAGGGTTTAAAGATGCGCATCCTGGGTTATGACCCTTACGTCAAACGGGAAATGGTGACTTCCTGCGGGGTTGAGATGGTGTCGCTGGACGAACTCTTGGCCCGCTCTGATTTCATCACCCTCCATACCCCCAAAACCAAGGATACCTCTCATATTCTAAATCGCGAGGCCTTCCGCAAAATGAAGCCCGGGGTGATGATTGTCAACTGTGCCCGGGGCGGTTTGATTGATGAGGCGGCGCTAATCGACGCCTTGCAGGAAGGGATCGTGGCCGGGGCCGCCGTCGACGTCTTTGAACAAGAACCGCCGGTAGGTTCTCCTCTGCTGATTATGGGCAACGTCATCTGCACCCCCCATCTGGGGGCGGCGACCGAAGAAGCCCAAAAAAATGTGGCGGTTGCCATTGCCGAGCAAGTGGTTGAGTATCTGCTTAACGGGACTATCAAAAACGCAGTCAATGCTCCAGCGGTGAGCGGCGAAACGCTGGCCCAGGTGCGGCCCTACCTTACCCTGGCCGAGGCTTTGGGTAGTTTCCAGGCCCAGATCATTGAAGGCCCGATTGACAGCGTGACGATCGATTATATCGGTGAGGTCTCCAAACTAGAGACCAAGCCCCTGACCCATTCCCTGCTCAAAGGCCTGTTGTATCCGGTGATGCACGACGAGGTTAATTATATCAATGCGCCCAGCATCGCCAAGAGTCGGGGGATTCATCTGACTGAGACCAAGATAGAGTCTGCCGAGGATTTCACCACCCTGATTCGGCTGTCAGTGCGCTCTGGAACCCAGCAGTATACCCTGGCCGGGACCATATTCGGCAAATATGAACCCCGGCTGGTGCGGATCAATGAATTCCGGCTGGAAGCCTTACCGGAAGGGCACATGCTGTTTATTTACAATACTGACCGGCCTGGGGTGATTGGCTCTATCGGCACCACCATCGGTAAACACCACATTAACATCGCTCGCATGCAGGTGGGCCAGGAAAAGGAACGAGGCCAAAATGTCATCCTGCTGACCACCGATACCCCGGTAACCCCGGAGTGTTTGGAAGAGGTCCGCAACTTACCCCATGTGGCCAAAGCCTTGCAGTTGACACTGTAGAGGGGTTTGCCAAAGCCATACAGTTCTGGATCGGCTGCCAATCCAGCCGCCAGACGCTAAGGGAGGATATCAGGCATGGCCGAAACCGAGGATAAAGGTTACACGGTAAAAGATAAGCGGTTCTTTTTCCAGAGCGAGGAAGAGAAGGACCGGCTGCGTGAAGAAGGCAGGGCAGAGCCGGAACCTTCTGCTGCCCAAACTTATAAGGAGGCGGGGGCGGAAGCCGAAACCCGGACCCCCCCCTTGCCGCCGATTACCTTTTCATCCTTTCTGATTTCGCTCAGTTCCTCCGCTTTTCTGCATCTGGGTGATCTTCCTGATCCAGACACCGGAGAAAAGAAAAAGGACCTGCCTTTGGCCAAGCAGACCATTGATCTTTTGGGATTATTACGGGAGAAGACCAGAAATAATCTCACTACCGAGGAAGAGAATCTATTCGACCACATGCTCTATGATTTGCGGATGCGGTACGTGAAAGAGGCTTCGCAGTCCGGAGGGTAGGGGTGCATGCCTTTACCAGGCTCTGCCCGGCCAAGGTTAACCTGTTCCTCAAAGTAGTAAACCGGCGTTCGGATGGTTACCATAATCTGGTCACCGTGATGCAACCTTTGACCCTGGCCGATCAGGTTACCCTGGCTCTGACCGGGGAGGAAATTGTTCTGGACTGCGATCATCCGGAAGTGCCCAACAACGAGCGCAACCTGGCCTATCGGGCGGCTCAAGCTTTTCAGGCTGAGGTGGGCCAAAAGTTCGGGGTTTTGATCCATCTCCGCAAAAATATCCCGGTGGCCGCAGGGTTAGGGGGCGGCAGCAGTGACGCGGCCGGGGTGTTAATGGGACTGAACGCCCTGACCGGCGGCCCGCTCACTTTCAGGGCCTTGCATCGACTGGCCGGCGGGCTGGGGGCCGATGTCCCCTTCTTTCTGCTTTCCGGCCCGGCTTTGGGTCGGGGGATCGGGACGCAATTAACCCCTTTGCGGCTGCCGGCGTCCTGGTATGTTCTTGTCAACCCAGGCTTCCAGGTTCCTACCGGCTGGGTTTATGCCAACTTGACGCTGCCCCCCGGCCGCCGCTCAGATGAGGCAATCTGTGCCCGGCTGGCCCGACAGAACTGGGCCAGCTGGTTTTGCAATGATCTGGAATCCGTAACCATGAAGGCTTTCCCGCAGTTGGCTATGGTCAAGGCGGCCCTGAGAGAACAGGGGGCCATAGCGGCGCTGATGTCGGGTAGTGGGCCGACGATCTTTGGAATTTTTTCGGATTTTTTGGCGGCCCGAAATGCCGCCCAGCACCTTGAGACCCAAGTGGAAGGATGGATACAGGTAACCCAGGGAATTTCCGGCGACCATCTGCTGACCAGCCCCAAGGAGACCTTCTAATGGATGAATTAAAGGTATTTAGCGGCAACGCCAATCTTCCGCTGGCAGAGAAAATCTGCCAATATTTAGAGATTCCTTTAGGCCAAGCCAGTGTGGGGCGATTTTCCGATGGCGAAATCACCGTGGAAATCCAAGAGAATGTGCGCGGCAAAGATGTTTATGTGATTCAGCCGACCTGTATGCCAGTAAATGAGCATCTGATGGAACTGCTGGTTATGATGGATGCTCTAAAAAGGGCTTCGGCCGGCTACATTACCGCGGTGGTGCCCTATTATGGCTATGCCCGCCAGGACCGCAAAACTGCGCCCCGAATGCCCATTACTGCTAAACTGGTCGCAGATCTGATCACCGTGGCGGGGGCCCAAAGGTTGCTGACCATGGACCTGCATGCGGGCCAGATTCAAGGATTCTTTAATATACCAGTGGACCATCTTTTTGCCACCCCGGTGCTGCTAGACTACCTGCGGCAAAAATTTGGACCAGAGCCCACCATAGTCTCACCAGATACCGGCGGAGTCGAACGGGCCCGGGCCTTTGCCAAACGTCTTAATACCACCATGGCCATTATTGACAAACGCCGCGAAGGGGCGATCATCAAAGCCATGACCCTGATCGGCAATGTCTGGGGCAAAGAGGCGGTCATCCTGGATGACATGGTCAATACCGGAGGGACTCTGGTCAGTGCAGCGGAAATTCTCATGCACCACGGTGCCCGCCTGGTCCGGGCCGCGGTTACCCACCCGGTCCTGGCGCGCAATGCCGTGGCCAATATCCAGGGGTCATTACTCCAGGGCCTGGTAATCACTGATACTATTCCCTTGTCAGCGGAAGCTGAGGCTTCCGACAAGATAACAGTACTATCGGTAGCCGGATTGTTGGGAGAGGCCATTAAACGCATTCACCGGCAGGATTCGGTCAGTGCTTTATTTGTCTGAGTCTCCCTGCTCAGCAATCAATTGCTATTGCTCCCCACCCATTTCACCGGGGTAGAACCCTCACTTGCAAAGGAGGAAAACTCATGGCTGTTCCTGAATTGTCGGCCAGGATTCGCCAGCGGGTGGGCAAAGGGCCGTCTAGAGCCCTGCGCCGGGCTGGAATGGTCCCGGCCATCCTCCACCAACCGCTGCGCCAGCCACTGTATCTTAAAATTAGAGCTCATGATATAAACCGCCACTCCTTGGACAAAGTGAACTCGGAAGTCTTGCTTAAAATCGAGGCCGCAGAGGGAAATCGCGACGTCCGGGCCCGGGTCCAGGAAGTACAGCGCCATCCTTTCCGGGATTATCTGCTGCATCTGGATTTTTTGGCCCGGGAATTATCCTCGGGCCCCGCCGCGGAAGCCTCCTGAAAGGTCAAGGACGTTGCGTCTGGTGGCCGGCCTGGGCAATCCAGGGATTCGATATCAGCACAGCCGCCATAACCTGGGCTTCCAGGTGGTGGAGGTTCTCAGCCAGCAATGGGGGATTGCGCTTTCCAAACAGAGTCTGGGGAACCGCTGGGGCCAGGGGCGGGTTAACCAGGAAACCATTATCCTGGCCCAGCCCCAGTCTTACATGAACCTTAGCGGCCCCCCCATTTCCCGCTTGGTGGCCTATTTCCATTTAAGCCCGGAAAACCTGATAGTCATCCATGATGACCTGGATGTGCCGCTGGGGCGCCTGAAAATCGTCCTTAAGGGTGGAGCCGGCGGACACAAGGGGATCGGTTCTATTGTTCAGGCATTGGGAACCGAGGAATTTATCCGGGTCAAAGTGGGCATCGGGCGGCCGCGACACAAGGAGACCATAGAGGATTATGTGTTAAGCCCCTGCTATCCAGAAGAGGCGGAAATTTTTGAGACAATGATCCAGCGCGCCGCCCAGGCAGTGGAGACCCTGCTGGATCTGGGAATCGGCGAGGCTATGAGCCGCTTCCATGGCCCGCTGCCAACTCCCTGAGGCTGCCACTGGTGCGGGTATTATTGATCTCTCCCAACCGCTTGCGTCTGATCGTTCCCCCGCTACCTCTAGGGCTGGCTTCAGTGGTCGGCGCGGTAAAATCGGAACACCCCTGCCGGGTAGTGGACTTCATGTTTGAGCCTGAGCCCCAGCAAAGGCTGTTGCCCCTGATAAAGGACTTCCAGCCGGAGATCATCGCCCTGGGTCTTCGCAATGTCGACAACCAGGACAGCCGCAATCCGGTATTATTCTTCCCGGAAACCAAAGAGTTGCTCGACTGGCTGCGGTTGCACTACCAGGGCCCGATAGCCTTGGGCGGCGGCGCCTTCAATATTCTGCCGGTCGAATTTATGGATTACCTGGGGGCGGATTTTGGCATTGTCGGGGACGGCGAGCTCAGTTTTCAGGCTCTGCTGCAAGCCTACCCAAAAGGGGAGTTTAGCCGGGTGCCGGGGCTGATCTGGAGGCACCGCGGGCAATGGCAGTGCAATGCCCCGCGGCCGGTGCTGGACCTGGACCGTTTGCCCGATCCGGCCCTGGAATATTTTACTCCCATCCAGTATCACGAGGCGGTGGGCAGCGCCAAATTGGCGGGGATGATAACTCTGCAGAGCCGCCGCGGCTGTCCCATGAATTGTATATATTGCACCACCCCTTTGATCGAGGGCCGCCGGCTGCGGGCTCGGTCGCCGAAAAAGGTAGCTGCCTTAATGGCTTACTGCTATGAGAGGTGGCACTTGACCCGGTTCTATTTTATTGATAATATTTTTAATTATCCGCTTGATTATGCCTGCCAACTCTGCCAGGCAGTCAAAGACCTGAATCTGCCGGTGCAGTGGAGTTGCATTATCAATCCTGCCTTTCCTGATGCGGAATTATTCCACCTGATCCGGGAAGCCGGTGGCCGCCGGATGCAGGTGGGCAATGAGAGCGGCTCTGATTTGGTGTTGACCAATCTGGGCAAGGGCTTTGGCCGGGACCAAGTAGAGAAAACCCTGCAACTGCTCGGGCAGGCCGGTTTGGCATATAGTTGTTTCCTGCTGTTCGGAGGCCCGGGAGAGACTTCGGAGACAGTTAAGGAAAGCGTGGCCCTGCTGGAGAAGTACCAGCCCCAAATGGTCAATCTGACGGTCGGCATTCGCATCTATCCTGGCTCCAGGCTGTACTGGCAGGCCCTGGCTGAAGGGGTGATCAGCAAAGCAGATAACCTGCTGTGGCCCCGCTTTTATCTCTCCCCGGCAATAGCTGACTGGATTTGGGATTATCTTCCCGAAGTTACCGCCCGGCACCCCAATTGGAGCTTTTAAGCCCACAAACCAAAGACGCGGGGTTCACAATTTAGGTCACCACCTTAGGAGACTTTACAATGCCATCTAATCGGGATGACGAGGAGCGGGAACGTCCGAGCTGGCGGGAAATCGACCGCCGCAAGGACCGCTCCCGCCACGTAAGGTCACAACCCAAACCCCGCCGCGGCCGCAAAGCTGAAGCGGAACGGATCAGGACCCAGGCCTTGAAAGAGGCCGAGGCCCTGTTCGCTGGCAAACGCGGCCGGCCGGAATACCAGAAAGCCTTGCGGACATTAGAAGCCCACCACGGCACTGCCAAGTTTCAGGCCACCGCCAAAAAATTTCTGGCCGAATATGGGCTGCCGGAAGATTGGAGCACCCTGATGCTGCTCTTGGATTACTCCGACCCCGAGGTAGTCCAGGAAGTCTTAAACTGTCTGCGGACTCAGGTTAAGTCCCGGTCAAGAGTGGAACAGCAGGGTCTTCAGGGTAAACTGCGAACTATGGCTCTGACCACCAAAAATCTGGAATTAAAACAGGCAGCCGAAGCCATCATTGCCGAGATCTAGGATTTGTCTTTTGGCCAGCGGCCAAGTGCACATCAGTACTTAAGTTAAAGTTCTTGAACCGGCGGGGGGAACAATGGAGATAATTTTGCTAATAAGGTTTAACTTATCTCCGGGCTTCACTGCGGGACAGCAGCCAGTAAACAAACCCTAAAACCAAGATGCCGCCAATATATAACGCCTGAATAGTGATGTCCTTGTGTGATATGGAGGAAATCAATTCTTCCCGGATAAAGGCGACCAGGCCGACCCCAACGAACAGATGCAGTTTAAAGGCGCCGCCTCTCAGACGGTCGATCTCCGCTTCCAGCAATTCAATCACCAACCATAAGATCAGCAATGACCCCAGGGCGCCGATCAGCCCTTTTTCAAATTGGCCGGTGAAGGTATGGATGACATCGTTGATGATCATGGCCACCGCGCCCACGGAGAGGCCCAGCAATCCTATCACCAGAGTCATGTTGAGCCCGAAGGTGAAGCGATGGGCAAAGCGGATCACCGCATCATCTAATTTAAAAGTTAAAAAGACTCGACGCAGCTCTTCTTCGTGGTAGGTGCGGGCAATAACATCCAGGTTGAGGTCGAGGATCTTATCCACCGCCCGCAGGGCCGGGGGTTGCAGGTCGGGATCAATCTCCGTCTCAATGACTTGCCGCAGACGTTCCCGGATGAAGTTCATGGCCACATAGACAAAATGGGCCGACAGACCGATGCGCACATGCGCATGGCCGATGCGCTGCAAGCGTTTATAGTAACGCTCGTCAAAGGATCCTTGGAAAAGCTCCATGATCCAGTTTTGATGAGACTGACGCAGATGGGCCAGACGGGTTTGATCCTCCAGGAATCGGGCGGTTTCCGGCATTTCTCTTAAAAAGTTGTAGAAATCATTGGTAATTGGTTCCACATAAGGCTCTACCACCGGCACTAGCTCTCTCAAAGTTTCTATCTCTAACTCGGAGAACTGGTAATTATCTTTAATTTCTCTGAAGGTAGCCATAAGGTTCTGTCTGCCTTTATATTGCAATGAACTATCTTAACAGATTATAAAGGGGCTGATCAACATAAGATTCATATCACTGGCAAAAATTAAGATCACTGACCGGCATATTCCTGATAACCTTGTAAAAGATTGTTAGATCTCCTTGTCCCGCCACCGGATTGGGTCGAGGAGATTTGATTAAAAAATTGGCTTTTCCAATATGGCTAACATGGAAGTGAAAATCGGCTGCTGCGGCTTTCCGGTGGCTCGCCGCCGCTATTGGGAAGGCCTTGCCGCGGTGGAAATCCAGCGCACTTTTTATCAACCCCCGCGTCTGGAGACGGCCCGCCGCTGGCGTCAGGGCGCACCGGTGGATTTCGAGTTTACCCTCAAGGCCTGGCAGCTGATCACCCATGAGGCTAGCAGCCCTACCTATCGCCGCCTCCGACGGCCCCTGTCCCCCCGCAGAACGCCGGGCTGCCGGGGGATTTAAGGATAATGCATTGGTCCGCTCCGCCTGGGAGGAAACCCGGGCCATCGCTCAGGAATTGCAGGCCGGCCTGGTTCTGTTTCAATGTCCGGCCAGTTTTGGCCCTACCCCGGAAAACCGCCGTACCTTGGGCCATTTTTTTGAGACCCTGGACCGCCATAACCTAAGGCTGGTCTGGGAACCCCGGGGAGACTGGACTCCCTCCGAGGTCCAGCAACTGTGCCAGGAACTTGATTTAATCCTTGGATTAGGCCCCTTTACCACCCCGCCCGGAGAGGGTGCTTGGGCCTATTTCCGTTTGCATGGCCGCACCGGCTACCGTTATAAATATACCGACCAGGATCTAGAAAAATTGCTCCACTGGCTGGAAGAGCGCCAGCGGGTCTATGGTTTTTTCAACAATCAATCGATGTGGACAGATGCCCGGCGATTCCAGGCCCTGGTTAGATAATTGCCTATGACTTTAAAATTGTCCTGTTAAAAAATATGTTATTCCCTTGTGATTAATTTGGGTTATATTGAAGGTTATTGTTATTACCCAGGTCATAAAATTAATGAATTGGGGTTAGAAAAAACATAAGGTTAAGATCCGGCTCAAGGCGGAAGACGGGGTCATTTTCGGGGAAATGGCCCTGATCGAAAATGATGTTCGTTCCGCCACGGTTATCGCCCTGACTGAATGCAAGTTGTTGGAACTGAAAAAAGACCGCTTTCATGAGCTCATCACCAAAAATCCCCAGATGGGGATTAAAATTCTTTTCCGGCTGTCCCAGATGCTGTCCCAACGGTTGCGCAAAACCGGCGAAGAGGTGGTCAAGCTCACTACCGCCCTGGCCATCTCCCTGGAGGGGTGACGCGGTTTTCGGATTGCTATTCTCTGGAGGATCTATCTCTTAATTATGTCCTAAGGCTTGATTTTTACAGCAAATAGCGGCTGGTCTTACCAGCCAACGTATCTCTTAAGATGAGGATGAGCCTGGTCTTGCAGCCATTTTTTAATTTCGGTCATACCGGCCTCCAGCACTCGATATTTGGCCCCCAGATCACCCTCCAGCGGGCCGGTGCGATGCAGCAGAAGTTTGGCCTGGCGGCCTGAGCCCTCCCAGTTTTGTAAGGCAAAAAGCAGACTGCGAAGGTCGGCCCCCCGGACCCGGTTGGCCACCAGCTCCTCATCAGCCAGGACATCATAGAGATAATCCTGCCCCCGGTCTTGGCCGACCCGATGCAGCGCCGCCCGGCGCAGCAGACAGGGAAAACAATAGCCACAGTTGCCCTGGGGCTGACGGTGCCAACGGGACACTACCGGATGGGAGCAGGACAGGGTATGAGGGAGCAAGGCGCCCAGCAACTCAGACCCCCGGCAGCGGGCCACCATTTCGCCTTTGGTCTGGCCCTGGTAGGGATTGATCAGGGAATGGTGGATATGGGCCTGCCGACAAATCTTGTTGAGATTGTGGATAAAATAGGGATGGGTGGTGCGGGTGCTATAGCTGCCCAGGCGGTTTAGGGTTAGCGGCAGGTTGAGACTGATAAAGCCATTTTCTGGAATTAAAAGAGGCATTTTCTGATCAAAGGCTCCGGCCGCGGTTAGTCCCAGGGCGATAAACAGCAAGGATCGGCTCCGCAGGCTCAATTCCGGGGCCTCCAGCTGCACCCGCAGGCCCAGCGCCAGGACCCGGTCCGGCCCATAGTGCTGGATCAGAAGCGTTGCCAGGTTTTTCTGGTAACCGGCCAATTGTCCGAAGTCATAATGGCTGATCAGCAGCAGCCGGTAGCCGGCCTCCAAAAAATCGACGGCCCCTACCAGGGAATCGACCCCGCCGGAGAACAGGCAGACCAAGTCTGGCGTCCAGGGAAGCTTCCACTCGGCCCCGAAGCCCAGGTCAGGAGAGCCCGGTCGCAGTATTAGCTGCCAGTGATCTCCGGTAAGAAAATCCAGGAACGGGGCCAGCTTTGTAACTGGCTCCATCCAGGACCGGCTTACCGGAATTTCCAGGCTCAGTTCCCGGGTCCAGGCATCCGGGGCGGTTGTCCGGGGCAGAAGTTTGTCCGCTGCCCAGACCGAGGTGGCTAGCAGCAGCAAAGATTGATATGCCGGACCGGGAAGCCGGGGGCTGGCCCATAATTGGTTAAGATTGTGGTGGATGGTGATTCCTGGGTTGGCGGCCCATAAGCTAACTCGGGCCTCATACTTATTAGGGTTAGGGCAGGCTTCCTCCGGGTACCCCTGGATAAAAATTCTAGAAGGCATGGCCCTGCTCTAACCGGTCCAACAGAAGCTGGAGTTGAGCCTCGATCCAGGCCCGGCTTTGGAGATCGGACCAGGAGAGGTCGAATTCCTCAATTTCCTCGTCCGGGGGCGGCAAGATGCCCTGAATAGACTGGCGGAGTTCTTGCAGCCGTGCCGCCCCGGTCCAGCTGTCCGCCGCCTGGGCCTCTAAAGCTTCTCCCAGATCAGAGGCCAGTTTCTGGTAAACCGCCTCAGCCAGAAAGTTTCGTATCCGACCGGAAATGGTTTGTGGGGAAGGCTCCCCCGGCTTGGCTGCGCGCTGTTCAAAATAGCCATCCTTGGTCGAAACGGGCCCAGCCGCCAAAATTTCGATCAGCGCCGAGCGGGCCACCGCTGCTTCCAGAGCCGCCCCTGGCCCCGCCAGGATATCTACCAGGGCCGGGAGGGTGCTTGGCATTGGAGTGCCAATCAGCTCATCCAGCCCAAAATCGCGCCAGGCCTGATCCAGCCCATGGAGAGCCAGCTTCTGATAAAAGCGGCCCAGGTTGCCGGCCACCTGCTGAATCTGGGGAAATATCGGTGCCGCGGCCTGGTTATCCTTTATGGCTGTAACATAACCGGCCACGACTTCGGCTGCCGAGACCTGACCGTTATTTTTGGAGGAGCTGAACCGGGAAGCACTGGCCTTGGCCCGACGCCAGAATTTGCCGGTAGGAGCCTTACGAGCCGTGGAGGTGCCCATGTTTTTCCTCCTTAAGCCTAAATTTATCAATCGGAGCGTTAAAAAGTTTGATTTGGAAGGGCCGGGGGACCACTAGGCTCCCCGCCCTCCACCTCAAGCTTCCAAATCATTCTTCCCCTCCAGCCGCCAGCCGTTTCAGGCGGCTGTAGCGGGACCAGGAGAATTCCGGCCAGCAGGGGAAAATCGAATCGTTATGAAAGAGCGGCTCTGCGGCCAGCTCATAACGTGAGATTCTGACTGCCTCCGGCCACAAAGCGGTATGCGGAATCGGCGAATATTGCGCCAGCACCGGAGTGCCACCCAAAGCCCGGACCCGGCGGATAGAGGCTTCTATCTGACTGTCCTGTTGGTGGGGGAGGCCAATAAGCAGATATACCCCGATCTGCTCGGGGCTAAACCCGGCTTCCTGCAGGGCCGCCAGGGCCTGCTCTAGATCGCCGGCCTGAACCTTACTGTCCAGGCGCTCCCGGCCCAGGGCAGTGGTTTCCAGACCCAGCCGCAAAGTAGCAAAGTTGGCTTTCTTCAGCCACTTGGCTACCAGTGGGTTGATCAGTTTCAGGTGCAGGCCATTGGGGGTATGGAACCTTAAATTCAGTCCCCGGCTTAGCACCCCTTCCAGGATGGGCAATATATGCGACTCGGCCTTCACTAATAATGCATCGTCATAAAAGGCAACTTCCTTTATTCCTAAACGCGCCTGCCAGTAGCTCAGTTCTTCCACCACTGCCCCTGGTCGGCGCTGCCCAAACCGGGGCTGCAGCAGCCTGGCGGCGCAATAATCACAGGCCAGGGGGCAGCCCCGGGAGGTGAGCAAGGGGATCAGGCGCCGCTCCGGGAGCAGATGCAGAGCCGGGTAGGGCAGGGCATCCAGGTCATCCAACACCGGCGGCAAGGGCCGGTCCCAGCCGGTCAGCTCCGCCAGAAGGGCCAAAATTTCCGTTTCTCCGGGGCCGGTCTGCACTAGGTCGGCACCGCTCTGTTGGCGGGCGTGTTCCGGGCACAGAGTCGCATAGATGCCCCCCAAAACAACTGGCACGCCGGGGAAATGATCCCGCACCCGGCGGATGACCGCCTGCACCCCCGGATACCAGTAAGTCATCAGGGAGGTCACCAAGACCGCGGCCGGACGGGGGGTGATGCCGAGCTTCTCTTGAAACGCGGTCTCGCTGATCCCGTATCGGCCATAGCGCCGCGGCACCCCGGCAAGGGGGGCGGGAGTAGGCAAAGGTTCTTTCGGGTAGCGCCCGGTGGCGGCGGTGCCTTTAAGGGTTGCTTCTTTCAGCGCCATCCGGTCTGTAGGTCGTTCTAAACAATCAATCAGCCTGACCGCGTAGCCTTGCGCCAGCAGTCGCCCCGCTAGGTATAACAGCCCCAGCGGCCGGGCGAAAAAGTCATGGGCGGCAAAATCATAAATCCAGGGGTTGATCAGCAGAATGAGGGGCGGTTGGTTCACCTTATCTCGGCGCCTGAGTCACCTCGAATTGGTTACTGGCCAAATGGACGGGCTGGTTCACCTGGAAAATTTCCTGCCCGGCCCCGGACCGGCGGCCCCGGCCCCGCCGCAGTTCTTCGACTTCCGGGGTCACGAACAACGAAAAACTTATGGAAATCAGACAAATGAATAAAAATATCACGGTAATCACCGATCTGGCCTTGGCACCCGGTACCAGACTCCGGAATAGACTCAGGACCATCTGCCAGTGCAGAATAATATGAATCACCAGTAAAGTAAGTAAACTCAGGGCCAGGTAAAGGTGGATGGAGCCCCATTCGTGGCGGTTCATGCCGAACCACAAAAGATCGACATTACGGCCATATACCGCCCACCTATCCTCGCCCGGGATAAGGACATATTTAATCAAAAAACCGATCCCGGCGATGGCACACATAATCATAAACATCAGCGCATCAATCACAAAATTAACCTTGGGTTTGTTCCACATCTTTCTACCTACTTTCTGGGAGGCAATATTTCTGTATTACAAGTAAATTTAAAATTCAATATTCCTAAATTAGCTCAGGAATTGCAGGGCGTCAAGCCCGGGGCTTGGTCAGGTTGTATTTTTAGATTAAAAATTTGACAATCCTGCCAGGTCAGGATATAGGCAGACTAGAGGTCAAGATGCCCAAAGACTCACCCATCCTTTACCTTATTGATATCAGCTCCTATATTTACCGGGCTTATCACGCCCTCCCAGGGCTCCGGACTTCCCAGGGTCTGCCGACCAACGCCGTCTTTGGGGTCAACAATATGCTGCTCAAGGTCCTGCGGGAGCGCCAGCCGGTCTATCTGGCTCTGGCCTTTGACGCCAAAGGTCCCACCTTTCGGCACCAACGCTACCCGGCCTACAAGGCCCAACGTCCGCCCATGCCGGATGATCTGGCCGCCCAGCTGCCTTACATCCAGCGGTTGGTGGCGGCTCTGAATCTGCCGGCCCTGGAACAGGAAGGCTATGAAGCGGATGATATCATCTGCACCCTGACCCAAAAGGCCCGGGCCGCCGGTCTTAAGGTAGAGATCATCTCCGGGGATAAAGATTTGTGGCCGCTCATTGAAGAGGGGGTCACGGTCTGGGATCCCATGAAGGATACGCGCTATGATCTTGACACCATTAAGGGAAAATACGGGGTCGAGCCGCGCCAGCTGGTGGACGTTAAAGGTCTGGCCGGAGACCCCAGCGACAATATTCCCGGAGTCCCGGGGATCGGGGAAAAAACCGGGCTGCAACTGATTTCCCGGTTCCATGATCTGGACCAGCTGTTTCAGCATCTGGAAGAGATCGACAAGAAAAAACTGAAAGCCAGGCTGATGGAGTATAAGGATCAGGCCCGCCTCAGCCGGGAATTAGCAGTTCTCGATTCCCAGGTGCCCTTAGACCTGGACCTGGAGGAGCTAAAGCCCGGCCCCTGGGATCGGAAGGCCTTGCGCCGGATGTTCGCAGAGCTGGAATTTCATAAATTAGCCAAGGAGCTGGGAGCCGAAAATAATACCGGGACTTACACCCTGGTGACCAGTCCCGCGAGCCTGCAACCGGTAGTTGATCAAATAAGGCTCGCCGGCCGGGTGTCCCTGTTTTTTGTTACCAGCGACCAACACCCCATGCTGGCCAGAATCGCTGGCCTGGCCCTGTCCTGGGAAGAAGGCCAGGGAGTTTACCTCCCCTGGCAGGGGCAACCGGAGGGCGGGGTGTGGGAACTGCTGGCGCCGATTTGGGTTGATCCCCAGATCGACAAGATCGGCCCAGACCTTAAAGCCGCGTTGCTGCTGGGGACCCGCTACGGCCCCCGCCTGGCCGGGTTACAGGGCGATATCTTGTTGGCTTCTTATCTCCTCAATCCGGACCGGTATGAACAGAACCTGGAGAATGTCGCCCTGCACTATCTGCAGTGCAGTCTCCCAGGGCCGCGGGAACTGGCCGGACACCCGGTGGCCGCTCCGGAGCTGTCCATCGAATCGGCCTTGATCTATGCGGTGCAACGGGCGGAAACGGCGCTGCGCTTGTGGCCCCAATTGCAGGCCGAGCTTGATCAGGAGGGCTTGCTGTCCTTGTACGAAACCCTGGAATTGCCTCTGTTACCGGTGTTGGCCAAAATGGAGGCCCGGGGGATCGGCATTGACCAGGAATTTTTGCAGCGGTTCGGCCAGGACCTGGAAAGGGACCTGGAGAGCCTGGAAGAAGAAATTTACGCTCTGGCCGGAGAAGTTTTTTTAATCCAGTCGCCCCATCAGCTGGCCCGCATTCTGTTTGACAAGCTGCAACTGCCGCCTCAGAAAAAAACCCGCCGCAAAACCGATTATTCCACCGACATCGAGGTGTTGAACAGCTTAAAAGAGATCCATCCGATCGCCGCCAAGGTGGTTAATTATCGGACCTTGATGAAATTAAAAGCCACTTATGTGGATTCTTTGCTGAAGCAAACCAATCCAGCCACCGGCCGCATCCATACCACCTTTGTCCAGTCGGTGGCGGCTACCGGGCGACTGTCGAGCCGCGATCCCAATCTGCAGAATATTCCGGTGCGGGGCGAATTCGGCTCTCAGGTGCGCCAGGCCTTTGTGGCCGGGCCCAAAGAAGTCTTTATTGCCGGTGACTACTCCCAGGTGGAACTCCGCATCCTGGCGCATTTTTCTGAAGACCCGGCCTTTCTCAAAGCCTTTCAGGAAGGTATAGATATCCATCGCCAGACCGCCGCCGAGGTCTTTGACCTGCACCCGGAGTTGGTCAGCCCGGATATGCGCCGCCTGGCCAAGGCTATCAACTTTGGCATTATTTATGGCATCAGCGCCTTTGGCCTGGCCCGGCAATTGGGGGTGGGGCCGCGGGTGGCCCAAGATTTCATCAACCGCTATTTTAAGCGCCATGCCGGAGTCCAACGCTATATCCAACAGACGCTGGAAACGGCACGTCAGCGAGGTTGGGTGGCCACCCTGTGGGGCCGCCGGCGGCAGATTCCCCAGATCAACAGCAGCAACCGGATCGTCCGCCAGGAAGCGGAGCGCCGCGCCATCAACACTCCCATTCAAGGCTCTGCCGCCGACCTGATTAAAAAGGCAATGTTAGAAGTGGAAGCTGCCTGGCAACGGGAAAATCTGCCCGGGCACTTGCTCCTGCAACTCCACGATGAGTTGCTGTTGGAAATTCCCGAGTCTGAGATTCCGGTTGCGGGGCGCTATTTAAAGGAGACCATGGAAAAAGTGGATCAACTTAAGGTGCCATTAATCGTCGATGTCCGGGTCGGGAAAAATTGGGGGGAAATGAGACCTTGGCTGCTCGATTTTTAATATGTTGATATATTTTGGTAAATTGATTAGTCAACAAAAAAAATCAACACTAACAATAATTTTACTTGATATTTTTGCGGGGTTGTTGTTAAATACCCTTAGTTCTAAAAACCGCATTATTCCATTACTTTGAAAAGGGGGGATAAATGATGAGGAAAGCTTTGGTACGGAGAGGTTTCGCCTTAGCCATTCTCATGGCGTTCGTCCTCGTCATGGGAGCGGGTTGTTGCGATGTGTGCAAAAAGTACGTAGACGAAGCCAAGATGTACGCTGATCAAGCGAAGGCATCGGCTTCCAAAGCGGACATGGCCGCGCGCAACGCCGAGGCGGCAGCAGCAGATTCCAAAGCTGCAGCTGACAAAGCTGAGGCCGCAGCGGATCGCGCCGAAGCGGCGGCTGCTAAAGCAGAGGCTTGTCTGTTGAAGAAGATGCGGAAGTAATGCCTGTGCACGGTTTGCAAAAGCTTATCTTGGAGGGGGATTTCCAAGCTCAAGCAAATCCACCGTCCTCTCCGAAAGGGGGTAATCGATGAGGAAAGCGTTGTTGAAAAGAGGCTATGCCTTGGCGCTCCTCGCGGTCTTTGCCCTGGTAGTAGGAGCTTCGGGTTGCTGCCAAAAGTACTATGATGAATGCAAAATGTACATGGAACAATCCAAAGCTGCAGCAGATCGGGCTGCCGCCTCGGTAGTAAATGCCGAAGCGGCTGCACAGGATGCCAAACCTCCTATTCCGAGGGCCGCCGCGGCGGCTGATCGTGCGGAGGCCGCTGCTGCCCGGGCAGAAGACGCAGCCGAAAAGGTTTGCGCCAGAGCTATGGGGTACAGAAGGTAAATGCTACCAAATAGCTGATTTAAACCAAATCTTCAATCACCAGGTGTACCGAGGGTGTGGTTAAGGTTGATAGCCGCCACACCCTCTGGTTTTTTAGTCACCTCCTCGGGCAGACCCGATTTTTCCTCCACCGCCTTTACCACTCGAGAAAAATCTATTTCGGTAAACAGGCCCCGGTCTTCCAACCGGTCAAGCGTATGGGTCAACAGGTCGGGGATTTTGTGATAGTAATCCTTGTGGACCTCCAAATAGATTTGCCCCTCACGGAAGCCGATCTTAACCGGCTCATAGATATATTCCACCACCGTCCCGACTTTGACCATGGGGAAGAGCTTCTTAATATGTTCGGGATACATCCGGGTACAGCCGTGGCTGACCATCCGGCCTACGCCCCAGGGCATATTGGTGCCATGGATGCCATAATCCCCCCAGGATAAGGTGAGTTTATAGTCTCCCAGGGGGTTATCGGGACCGGGCGGCATCACTGCCATGCCATATTTGGCCTGCAAAGATTTGGGCACATACCACGGCGGGTTGACCTTTTTTTCGGTGACTCGAAAGGTGCCGGTGGGAGTCTTGAAGTCGAGGACCCCCATGCCAATAGGAAAGGTATAAACCTTACGCCTCTGATCCGCAAACTTATAGAGCCGCATTTCGCCGGTGTTCACCAATATCTGGGAATTTCGACCATCCGGGACGATCCAGGTGGTAGGAATAGTTATCCGCTCTCTGGCTGGGAGGATAAAGGGGTCCCAGTTACGGTAGAGCTGACCCAGCTCCTCGAAGCCCAGGCCAAAGTCCCGGGCAATGTCCAGCAGAGTGTCGCCCTTTTTAATTTCATAATTTTGGGCCTGGCCAACCACGGTAACCGCCTGGGGATCAACCCCTACCGCGGAGTCGGGGAGGTGAACCGGATAGGGTCCCGCCGCCCAGGCCGCCCCGGAAAGCAGCAGGTAAAATGCCAGAAGGGTGCTTAAAAGCCAAGTCATCAGGATTCCCCCATTTTAATCTGCAAGTTTTTCAGGTTCTCCGGCAACGGCGGCTGAACTAGGCCCTGTTCAGTGATTATCCCGGCAATCAGGGCATGGGGGGTGACATCAAAGGCCAGGTTCAGAGCCCGACAGTTAGGCGGGGCAATGGGGTGGCCATTGAATTGGGTAACCTCGCGCATATCGCGTTCCTCAATGGGGATCTGACCGCCCTCGGCCAAGGAAAAGTCAAAGGTGGACAAGGGCGCCGCCACATAAAAAGGGATATGATGATAATGGGCCAGGACCGCTACGCCATAAGTGCCGATCTTATTGGCCACATCGCCGTTGGCGGCGATGCGATCGGCCCCCACCACCACCAGTTGGACCCGGCTCTGGGCCATCAGGCAGGCTGCCGAGTTGTCGGTGATGAGGGTATGCGGAATCCCCAGTTTCATCAATTCCCAGGCGGTCAGCCGGGCCCCTTGTAGAATTGGCCGGGTTTCATCTACCAAGACATGAATTTTTTTACCATTTTCCCAGGCGGCACGGATTACCCCCAGGGCAGTGCCATAACCGCCGGTGGCCAGGCCTCCGGCATTGCAATGGGTAAGCACCGTATCACCCTGGCTGATCAATTGTTGACCTGCCATTGATAACTGCCGATTGATGGCAATGTCTTCACTAAGGATGGTTTGGGCTTCAGTCACCAGCAATTGTTTAAGGTCGTCCACCCCCAGATTAAGGTGGGCCGCCACCAACGCTTGCATCCGCCCCAAGGCCCAGGTGAGATTGACTGCCGTGGGTCGGGCCCCGGCAATTACCTGGCAGATCTCGTTGAAATGATGCTGAAACTCCTCCACCGTACGGGTAGGAGACTGAAGGGCGCCCAGGGCGGCAGCCATGGCCGCGGCTACTCCAATGGCCGGCGCGCCCCGGATGGCCAGGGTCTGGATCGCCTCCACCACCTGGCGATAGTCCTCACAGCTCAGATAGATTTCTTTTTCCGGCAACTGCCGCTGATCGAGCAGCAGCACCTTGTTCTGTTCCCACCGGATCGTGTGATAACCAGCAATTTCAGTCACTTATTGTCCCCTATAATATAAACTGTTCCTTTAGGCCGGGTTTCCCGGCCCTAAACGGGGCGGGGTTACCCCGCCCCTGCAAAAATCCTTGCCGATTAATTTATGATACACATCAGGTCTGGGTAGTGGATTTATCCCCGTGGTTTAGCCCAGATTTCCAGAACAACTAGCTTCAGAAAGCGTTTGGAGGCCGCAGAGCGCAGCAAGGCCACAGTATCCGCGCCCCAGGCAGTGCCGGCCATGGCTACCACCTCTGCTTCTTCCGGTATCAGCCCGGCATCCACTGCTTCCATCACGATCTCGCAGCAGACCTTCATTCCCTGGCCCAAGCGCCGCAGAGTGTTGGCGATCAGCAGAGTAGGGGCACTGCCCTTGAATTGTTCGGCCAGGCTGGTTTCCAGCGAATGGGTGAGGATAGTACCCCGAAAAACCGGGAACCCCAGCTCCGTAATCTGGCGATGGTGGTCTTCCTTGAATTCATCAATATTAGGGCCTTTAAATCCCACACTGTGGCCCACGACCACCAGGTTGACATTTTTCCCAGCCAGTAAGCGGGCCGCTTTGACCCCGGTATCACCGGTAGTGGAAGCGACCACAAAATGTCTATAGCCTTCGGCCTGGGCCCGGGCCAGCACTTCCAGGCAAGCCTCGGTATTATCCGGCCCGGTTTGGTCAAAATACCATACTTCTCGGCGAATCATGAATCCTCCGGGTTAATACTGGTTATGAACTTTTGGCTGCCGGTATATTTTTGCCTCTGGACCACCATTAGTCAAGGGAATTCCTGCCACCGCAAAGGGCTTGCGCCCCCTCCGGTCAGAGATCCTTACACTAAGATCATAACTTAACTGGTAAGGCGGAAAAACTTCCGGGGCCCAAGAGATCATCGGGCAGCATAACCACCTCACGCTCCAGGCTTACTCCATGGACCTTACAGACGGTCTCCTGGATCTGGGCGATCAACGCCTTTACCTGAGCCGCAGTGGCTTGGCCAAGATTGACGATAAAGTTGGCATGATGGGTGGAGACCTGTGCTTGTCCCAGACGTCGGCCTTTCAAGCCGGCCTGCTCAATAAGCCATCCTGCCGGTCGGCCGGTGGGGGGATTTTTAAACACACTGCCGCAGGTGCGGGGGTTGGGGGGAAATTTAAGGCGTCGGGCGCCGAGCAGATCCGACATCCGAGCCTGAATCTCTGTCGGCGGGGCAGTTTGATCGAGGTAAAATTCAGCAGCCACCACCAGCCAATGGGGAAAGTTCAACAGCCGGGAGCGCCGGTAGCCGAACTCCAGTTTGCCAGCCTCGAGGGTCATCAACTGCAATCCCGGGGTGAGGATGGTGACCCGCCGAAGCCGGGAGGCGATTTCCTGGCCCGCCCCGATACCGGCGTTGATCCGCACCGCCGCGCCCACCGTCCCCGGAATGCCGGCCAGAAACTCAAATCCGGCCGCTCCCTGCTCCGCCAGATATTGGGCCAGGGCGGGAAGCGAGACCCCGGCGCCAACCTGGAGGCAGCTTCCGTCCAGTTTTATTTCTTTAAATGTCCGGGCCAGGTGCAGGGTGAGGCCCGGCAAACCGCCATCGCCGATCAACAGATTGGACCCCCGCCCCAGAAAAAACACTGGCCACTGGTAGATCTGGGCCAGCCGGAAAAGCTCATAGAGATCCTCCAGATCGGCAGGGACAGCCAAAACCTGGGCGGGCCCGCCGATTTTCCAGGTGGTCAGCGGCGCCAGGGGATGATTCAAAAGGACCTGGCCCCGGATGGACCGTAATTGATTAAAAGTAATATCCATGGATCAATGGATTAATTATATCTAATTGCCATAAATTTTTAAAATTCTCCTTCTATAAAAATCAATCTGACCAGGCAATCGGTGAGTCCCATCATGGTTATTGATTATTATCATGCCGGGGGGTTTCCTCAATGTTAATCAAATTATTTGCCTGCTCCGAAGAAAAATTGCAAATTTTTCTTTTGCTGTCTGGATCCCCTTGCCGGAAAAGGCAATCCTTGGTAGGATATTAAAAATTTTTCCGGGAGGACAGGCTTATTTCTAAAAGACGGTCTTTACTGCCAAGGAGGGGTAGTATCTTACTGATTTTGGTATCAGTCGGGGTGTTGGCTGGAGTGATCGGGCTGACCATTTTCTGGTTGGATTGGGAATCTCCCCAGGTGCAATTATCCCCCGACATCAAGGTGTTGGGAGTTGAGACCACCTTCGCGGTGAAGGCCCAGGACCAAGAGAGCGGCCTCAAAAAGCTGCGGGTGATTTTGCAGCAGCCTGAATTGTCACAAGTTATTATGGACCGGGATTTCCCAGGCAGCTGGCTGGGAGGCGGCCAGGAGCATCGCTTCGAGGCCTCCCTGGTCTTGAAGGCCAAGACCTTGGGTCTCAAAGAAGGCCCGGCGCAACTGACAATTTCAGCCCGGGATTATTCCTGGTGGAACTGGTTTGGCGGCCGTGAAACCACCCTGTCCCGCAACCTCACCGTTGATCTGGTCCCTTTACAGGTATCAGTACGGTCCTTGAACCATGTCCTCAACCAGGGGGGTACCGGCCTAATAACTTATCAGATCAATAAAGAAACCACAAAGCACGGGGTTACAGTCAATGGCCGCTGGTTCAAGGGCTATCCCTGTCCAGCAGAAGGATCAGGGGTTTATCTGGCTTTTTTTGCGGTGCCGGTTGAGATTTCCCAGCCACTGAGGCTAGAGGTAAGGGCGGTCGACCTTGTCGGAAACGAAGCCCGGCGGCCGGTCAATTATCGCCTCAAGCCGAAACGTTGGCGGAATGACCGGATCAACCTGTCCGAGGCCTTTTTACAACAGAAAATGCCAGAGTTTCAGGCGATGTCAAGCGAACTAAAAAATCTTGCCGATCCCTTGGAGGTCTTTCTGGTAGTTAACCAGAAATGGCGCATAAAAAACAACCAGCGGGTAGAAGAGATTTGCCAGACCAGCCAGCCCCAGCGCCTCTGGCAAGGGGCTTTTCAGCGTCTGAAAAACAGCAAGCCTATGGCCGGATTTGCCGACCAACGAACCTATTTCTTTCAAGGCCAGGAAATTGATCACCAAGTGCACTTGGGGCAAGACCTGGCTTCGCTCCAGAAAGCCGAAGTCGGGGCGGCCAACCAGGGCGTGGTGGTGATGGCTGCACCTTTGGGGATTTATGGTCAAACCGTGGTTATTGATCACGGCTGGGGCCTGTTCAGCATGTACAGCCATCTGAGTCAGATCCGGGTGCAACCCGGCCAGCAGGTTAGCAAGGGTGAGGTTATCGGCAATACCGGGACCACTGGGCTGGCCGGCGGGGACCACTTGCATTTTGCCATGATTGTGCAAGGGCAGTTTGTGGACCCGGTTGAGTGGTGGGATTCCCACTGGATCAAAGACAATGTCGAACGTCAATTACAGCCCGCTTCCAATCCTCAATGAGTTGGGAAAAGCAACGTCCGGGGCAAGGGCTCAAATTCGTTTTTTAATAAGACTGATTAATCCGGAGAAATGGGGGGAAAATGGCAAACAAACCAACGATTCTGCGTATTAACCCTCAGAATCCCCAGGAGCGTTTGCTCCGGCAGGCGTTGCAGGTAGTGGCGGACGGCGGTCTGATTGCTTATCCTACTGATACTTGCTATGGCATCGGCTGCGACCTGTTCAACAAGGCCGGAATTGAGAAGATCTATCAGCTCAAACGGCGGCCGCTGTCGCAACCTTTCAGTCTGATCTGCGCCGACCTGAAGGACATCAGTGAATATGCCCGGGTTTCCAACTATGCCTATAAGACCATGAAGCGGCTGTTGCCCGGTCCTTATACCTTTATTCTAGAAGGTTCCCGACTGGTACCCAAAATCATGCTGACCCGGCGCAAGACCGCCGGCATTCGAGTCCCCAACCACCCTATCTGTCTGGGACTGGTGAAACTTCTGGGCCATCCCATTATCAGCACCAGCGCCAGTCGCGCCGATGATGTGGTAATGAGCGATCCGTATGAAATCGCCGACTATTTCAAAGCCTATCTGGATGTGGTGGTGGATGGCGGGGTGATTATGCCGGAACCTTCCAGCGTAATCTCCCTGATCGACGACGTCCCGGAGATCATCCGGGAGGGCAAAGGGGATGTCAGTGATTTTGAGTAACGCTGCAATTATTTCTGCTGATTACGGCTTTCCGGTAAATAAGTAAGCCGGAAGCCACGGGGTCAACTGCAGCCGGTGCAGAGTTTCTTCCAGGGTCTGCCCAAAAACCAACTGCCACAGAGAAAATTTATCCTTTTTAGGATAGATGGCCTCAACTTTGCCGACGATGCCCCCCAACCGGCCAGCCCGCTCAATGGCATCCTGGAGATTGCCGAATTCATCGATCATCTTTAATTTTTTGGCTTCTTCGCCGGTGAAGATGCGGCCATCGGCAACCTCCCGGACCTTTTCAAGGGGAAGATTGCGGCCCTGGGCCACATCCCGGATGAATTGTTCATGAATATTATCCAGCAAATTCTGGAAATAAGCTTTTTCCTTGGGGGTCATGGGGCGCACCGGGGAGCCGGTATCCTTAAAAGTACCGGCTTTTAGATCATAAAAATCCACCCCCAGTTTGTTCATCAAATCTTCGATGTTGGCAAATCTGATAATGACGCCGATGCTGCCGGTCAAAGTCCCGGGGCTGGCGATGATCAGATCGGTAGCGCTGGCGATATAATAGCCTCCGGAAGCGGCCACGGTGCCCAGGGAAGCAACGACCTTTTTGGTTTTGCGGACCTTGCCCAGTTCACGCCAGATCTCTTGGGCCGGACCTACAGCTCCGCCCGGGGAGTTGATCCGGAGGACAATCGCCTTAATATTGGAGTTTCGCCGGTATTTATCCAACTGTTTCAAGGTGTCCTGAGCCTCAGCAATTAACCCCTCGATTTCTATCACTCCCACTTTCTCTCCCCTGGACCAGATAGAGTCCTCCTCAGAGAAAGATAACATTAACAGACTGAGGCCGATGAAAAAGAACATGATCAGGCCGAGGACCAAAATTATCGAGGAAAGTGAGCGCTTTTTCATAGAGCCTTCTCCTAAATTTTCAGGATTTGTTCTCAGCCTTTTTTAATTCACTTTCTTCCAGGCTCTCCCGCAAGATTTCTCCCAATGGAGTGGTGGCTTCCTTGCGGGAATGGAGGTATTCCCGATATACCGAGCGTTCTTCTTCGGTCTCCAGTTTGCGGATGCTTAGACCGATCTTGCGGTCCCGCGCCGAGACATTTACTACCTTCACAGTGATCACATCACCGACCTTAATCTGGCCAGCTTTGTTTTTATCGCGGCTCAATTCGGAAATATGGACCAGGCCCTCAATGCCTTCTTCCAACTCCACAAACAATCCGAAGTCGGTAACATTGGTGACCACCCCAGTAACCCGCTGGCCTATGGGGTAGCGTTGTTCAATAGTATCCCAGGGGTCTGGAGACAGCTGCTTGATCCCCAGCGAGAAGCGTTCGTTCTCCTTGTCGATGTTGAGGACCTCGGCCTGGACTTCCTGGCCTTTTTTATAGATTTCAGAAGGGTGCTTGATGCGCTTGGTCCAGGAGATATCGGAAATATGCACCAGGCCGTCAATCCCTTCGTCAATGCCGATGAAAATGCCGAAGTCGGTGATGTTTTTGATTTTCCCTTCAATAATGGTTCCCACCGGATATTTCTCTCCGATGACATCCCAGGGGTTCGGTTCGACCTGCTTCATTCCCAAGGAAATGCGTTTCTTCTCGGGATCAAGATCCAGGACCACCACCTCGACGGTATCATTGACGTTTACCACTTTGGAAGGATGGCGGATCTTCCTGGTCCAGGACATTTCGGAGATATGGATCAGGCCCTCGACTCCGGGTTCCAACTCCACAAAAGCGCCGTAATCGGTGAGGCTGACCACCTTGCCCTGCACCCGGCTGCCGATTGGATATTTTTCCGCCGCCATGGTCCAGGGATCCGGGGTCAATTGTTTCAGCCCCAGCGATACCCGCTCGTTTTCCCGGTCGAAATGCAAGACCTTAACGGTAATGGCATCGCCTACCTGGTAGATATCCGAGGGATGACCGATCCGTCCCCAGGACATGTCAGTAATATGCAGCAAACCATCGATGCCTCCCAAATCCACAAAAATCCCGTAATCGGTAATATTTTTTACCACCCCATCGATGACCTTGCCTTCTTCCAGAGTGGCCAGGGTTTGAGCCTTTTCTTCAGCCTTTTGTTTTTCCAAAATGGCCCGCCGGGACAGGACCACATTACGCCTTTTCTTGTTGTACTTCAATACCTTAAATTGTTGCCGTTGACCGATCAGAGCATCGACATTGCGGATCGGCTGTAAATCTACCTGGGAACCGGGCAAGAAACCGGTCAGGCCGCCGATGTCAACCGAGAATCCGCCTTTAACCTTGGCAACAATAACTCCTTCGACCTCTCCGTCTTCTTGATAGGCGGTGCTGATCTCCTCCCAAATTTTGATTTTGGAGGCCTTTTCCTTAGAAAGCATGACCACGCCTTCTTCGTCGTCCCGGCGTTCCAGCAGCACATCTATTTGATCGCCGACGTGAGCTTCGACCTCGCCCTCGGGGGAAGTAAACTCCTGGATCGGAATCTGGCCCTCGCATTTGTAGCCGATGTCTACCACCGCGAAGTCTTTGTCAATGGAGACAATGCGTCCGGAGATCACTTCACCTTCTTGAACCCGACGCAGACTCTCCTCATAAAGCTCGTTCATCTTCTCCATATCCCCGCCTTTTTCTGGCTCGGGGATCTCTTGGATCCTTTCGCCCAAAGCCGCGGCCGCCTCCGGCTCTGGCGCAGCCCTGGTCTCGGGAGCGCTTTCTTCGGGAGCGCTTTCTTCAGGAACGCTTTCCTCGAAAGTGGCCTGGGTTTCAGGGTCTATCGGTCCTGTTTCGTTAATCAGGTCCGGTTTTTTATTATCATCCATGTTATTCGTCCCCCTCTAAATATTTTACCCGTGTGGGTGTTCTTCTAATTTAAAGCTGGTGCTTGGCACTGCCGGGTTGGCTAGCGGACTGGGCCAACACCGGTCGGATCAGCTTCTGGCAGGCATTTACCACTTCCTCCAGACTAAGATTGGTACTATCGATTACCTGGGCTCCGGGCGGAATACACAACGGCCCTTCCTGCCGCTGGCGATCGCGCTGATCGCGGGCTGCCAGGTCAGCCCGGACCTGGTCCGGGGATATGTCCCGGCCTTGATCCTCAAGCTCCTGACGGCGGCGCTGGGCCCGAACCTCGGGGTCGGCGTCCAGATAAATTTTGACCTCCGCATGGGGAAAAACCATGGTTCCCATATCGCGGCCTTCAGTGACAATGCCGCCGTTTTTCCCCCATTCACGCAATCGGGCCCCGATCCATTGCCGCACTGGAATCAGGGTGGCAACCCGGGAAGCAGCCTGGCCAACCCAGGGCTGGCGAATCGCCTGGGTGATCTCCTGGCCCTGGCTCCATAGCCGCAATCCCTCTGGACCAGTAGTCACCCGAAGATCAACAGCGTCCAGAAAGGCTTCCAATACCTGGGCATCATCCAGATTTCGATGCTGACGCCCGGCCGCTAGGGCGATGGCCCGATACAAGGCGCCACTGTCTAGATAAAGGTATTCCAACCATTGGGCCAGCCGTTTGCCCACAGTGCTTTTGCCAGCCCCGGCCGGGCCATCGATGGTTATGATCAATCGACGGGGCACTTCAGGCAGTAAACCCCATTACCTTTGTGAAGGCCTGTAGGAAACGGAGATTTTCTTCCGGACGCCCGACATTGACTCGAATATATTCAGGCAGATTATAACTGTTCATTGCCCGAATGATCACGCCTTCCCGGAGCATTAGTTGAAATAGCTCTTGTCCATCCCGATTGACCCGAATCAGCAAAAAATTGGCCTGGGTTGGAATATACTCGATCCCCAGGCGATTCAGTTCCTGGCATAAATAATTCAGCCCCTCCTTTACTACCTGTCGGGTGCGACGCAAAAATTCTTGATCGTCCAGAGCCGACCGGGCTGCTACCTGGGCCAGGCTGTTGACGTTAAAAGGCTGCCGCATCCGGTTCAGGTAATCTATCAATTCGCTCGGCCCATAGCCATAACCCACCCGTAATCCGGCCAATCCATAGGCTTTGGAAAAGGTCCGTAAGCCGATCAGGGGCAAGTCTTCGGTCAAATACTCCAAACCGGAAGGGACCTCCGGTGATTCAACAAAATCGATATAGGCCTCGTCTAAGACCACAATCACCCCAGAGGGCAGGGCCTTTAGAAAATTTTCCCATTCAGTGCGATAGATTGCCGTTCCGGTCGGGTTATTGGGATTGTTGATGATGATGATCTTGCTGCGGGGGGTCAGGGCCTGAATCAAGGCTTCCAGATCAACGCGAAAATCTTTTAAGGGCAGGGGCCGGAAAATGCCGCCGGCTCCTTGGGTCAATAAGCCGTAAATTAAGAAGGAAGGCGTAAAGCTCAGGACTTCCTCTCCGGGTTGTAAAAAAGTCCTGACGATCAATTCCAGAATTTCATCTGAGCCATTGCCGAGGATTAATTGTTCCGGTCTGATCCCCAGATGGCGGCTTAAACGCTGTTTGAGATAATAGGCCCCGCTATCTGGATACCGGTTAAGGTTGGCTAACTGCGAGTGAATGGCCTTAAGAGCCAGAGGAGAAGGTCCCAGAGGATTTTCGTTGGAAGCTAATTTTATAGCTCCGCTGATCCCAAGTTCTCTTTCTAATTCTTCTAAAGGCTTCCCGGGCGTATATGCCGCAAGGGTAGCGATGTTTTCCGGTACCAAAAATTCAAACATGGACTCCACAATAGGGCCGAGGTACAAGCAGTCTTACTCTAACCAAAGCTTTGGTATGTCTGGAATCTGAGAAAGCAGGGTGTGCTTAGCTTAAGGGTGGTAGAAAACGCAAGTGCCGTTATTAATCGCCAATCAGACTGGGCAAATTTATCAACTAGCTTAATTCTCTCCAGGTTTCGGATTTCTCCTTGTACCGCGGCCAACACCGAAGCCCGAACTCCACTCGGTGCCTGGCTGCAACCCTTAACAAAGCAATAACCGATTGTACCCTTCTTAGCCTGAAAACCAAAATGGCATTATATATCGTTTCTGTTTTATAACCCAAACCAGGTAAAAAATCAATAGTTTTTCTATAGCCCAGAGAAATCTGGGGTGCAACGATAAATCACATTGAAATGAGCTATATTTTCTGTTATTTTTTTTTTACCTTTCTCAGGACAGGATTTTCTCCGATGTCTTTGGCCAATATTATTACCTTGAGTCGGTTGCCGCTGCTGCTAATTCTTGTGGCCCTGCTTTTCATCCCCAGCCTGGAACTGCGTCTGTTGGGCCTGGTGCTGTTGATCGTGTTGTTTCTAATGGACTGGTTTGACGGCTATGTGGCGCGTTTGCGCGACGAAGTCAGCGAACTGGGAGCAGTGTTGGATGTGGCCCTGGATCGGGCGGTAGAAAATATTCTCTGGATCAGCTTCATGGACATCGGTCTAGTTTCCCTGTGGGTGCCGATCATATTTCTCATCCGTTCGTTCATTGTCGATGGGTTGCGCGGCGTGGCTCTCCATCGGGGCAAGTCAGTATTCGGGATGATGCATTCTCGCCTGGGAAAATTCCTGGTCGCTTCCCGCTTTATGCGGGCTTTTTATGGCTTTGCCAAGGCCTGGGTTTTCTGTCAACTAATGCTTGCCCATGCCCTGGTCTTGGATTATCCTGGACTGACCGCAAAGCTATATCCTTTCAACCAAGCGCTCATCTGGTTAGTCGTCGCCCTCTGTCTGATCAGAGGATTCCCGGTGTTATTGGATAGCCGGAGATATTTTCTCTCCCCCTCCGGCACGGCCTGATCACCTAAAATTTTATTGGCAAATTTCAACCATAGGGAAGGGCGATGTCCAAGATTGCCGCCATTTTCGACGTAGACCATACTCTCGTGCAAGGCCCGACCGAAAAGCTCTTCTTTTATTATCTCTTGCGGCGTCGACAGCTATCCTGGAGCAAGGCCCTAGCCTTCTTGGGCCAGGTTGTGCTGCAGCCACAGAGCCGTTTCTATAATAAGTCATACCTGGCGGGGAAATCGATCGATGAGATCGAACCCCTGGCCCGAAGCTGCTACCAGGAGATGATCGCCCCCCGGCTCAGTGCCCAGGGCCGGGAATGTGTCCGACAGCACCAGGCCCAGGGGCATGCCATTGTTATCCTCACCGGCTCGCTGCACTGTTTGATCTGCCCCTTGAAGGAGGAGTTGGGGGCCCAATGGCTGATTGCCACCCGGTTAAAGCGGACCAACGACCATTTTAACGGACAGATCGCCGGCTCCCATCCCCGCGGCGACAATAAACTCCATCTGCTGCGCCGGCTGGCTCAATCCGAGGATTTCGATATTTCCCAATCCTATGCCTATGCTGACCATATCCAGGATGTGCCTCTGCTGTTAAAAGTCGGCCATCCAGTGGTGGTCAACCCAAACTGGCGCCTCAAGCGTCTGGCTCAACACTACCACTGGCCCATCCGCTATTTTTAACCATCTTGTTAGATA
>JBKHJN010000045.1:0-17418 GCA_046538075.1 Desulfobacteraceae bacterium
ACCGGTTGTCGATGAGACCAAAGATAAGGGCAGCAAACTGCTTGACAAATTATATAGTGGCTCTGATAAATTGTATGATGTCCTCCATCACGGGCTCCCCGTTTTGGAATGCCGTAGCCAAAACGATGAGAATCCTGATGTGCTTATAGCCCGGATAAATCTTTTCCTCCACTTGGCCCCCCACCTCTCGCAAGCGTTGAGCCAAGCGGGCCGTGTTCTGCGGTCTCACCAGTTTATCACTGTTCCCATGCAATAAAAGGGCAGGTGGCCCACTGGAAGTCACGAAGTAAACTGGCTGAGTTTCAGGAATATCGTCGGCCCCACCAAAGATCTCGATCAATCTGGGACTTTTGAGGGGTAGGAAATCATATGGCCCGGCAAGACCAATAAAGCCCTTAATCTCCTGAGCCGATAGGCCAACATGGCCTAGGTAGCTTGAGTTGAGCGCCAGCATGGCGGAGATATAAGCGCCGGCCGAATGTCCCATCAGAACAAGACGGGTGGCATCGCCGCCAAAGTCGGTGATGTGGTGGCGGATCCAGGAAACGGCCAGTGCCGCGTCTTCGACAAAAGTCGGGAACCGGGCTTCGGGATAAACTCGATAATCCGGGATAACGGTGACCAAGCCTCGTGCGGTTAGGGCCTCGGCGACAAACAGATAATCTTGACGCCGTCCGCTTTGCCAGGACCCGCCGTAAAAGAACACTACTACCGGTAAATTCCGGGCTTCACCCTGGGGAATATAGACGTCCAGTTTTTGGCGTTCCAGGGGGCCGTAGCTTATGCCAACCTGCTTATAATAGCCATCCTTGGGAACCAGACTATTGATCAGCCCCAGCGGGCTAAAATTCTCCAACAGCCAACCGGCTGAGGCTGACAGCGGGTTCCACAACTTTTTCCACCAAATCCCAATATCCATAAGTTTTTGCCCAGAAAACCCGGTTAAATTGAACAAATATAATCTCAAAAAGCATGGGTCGCATGTCTAAGGAAAACTAATAATTCCGGGTAAGGATGCAAGGGTCTGGGAATGAATATCGAATGATACTGAAATACCCTGATTTTTTCGGTATATGTTAATTTTAAGGCCTGGCCTAAATAAAAGGTTGACTAATTATAGGGTAATATCTATTATTAAATAAAATTTTAAGAGAGGAGGAAAATTTCATGTCAAAAGACAAACCTCATGCCCACGAATTGGGAGGGAAAGGCGGCTTTAGCGGTGAGGAGGGTCAGAATATTTTTGTGTGCCTGGAATGCAATGAAGAGCATGCCTTCCCGGGGCATAAGCCCGGTGAACCGTTGATGTGCCCTAAGTGTGTCATTCCCCTGAAGGCCAAGTACACGGAAGACTAAGGATTAATTGTCGGACCTCTTTATAAACTTACGAAAGGGATGTGGAGGCGGCCGGTTAACCGCCTCCTGATTCTTCAATCATTTGGCCTCAGTGACCTGCATTGTCTTAATTAGCCGGGGATAGTCTGAGTAAAAAAGCGTTTGGATTTATGTGGCATTATATCAAAGTTTACGCCCTCGTGTTGGTCATTTTCCTGGCCATTGACCTGACCTGGCTGGGTATTTTGATGGCCAAGTTCTACAAGGCGGAACTGGGTCCCCTGGCCCGGCGTTCTGGTGAGGCCCTGGCTCCGGTGTGGTGGGCTGCCTTTCTGGTATACGTATTGATTCCTTTGGGAGTGGTGTTGTTCGTCCTGCCTCGGGTCTCAGCTCAAAATCTGACCGCCACCGCTCTGGGGTGGGGATTTTTGTATGGCGTCATTCTTTACGGGGTTTATGATTTGACCAACTACTCCCTCATTGACCGCTGGCCTTGGAACATGACCTGGGTGGATATTGCCTGGGGAGGCACCATTTGTGCGGTCAATTCATATATTGCAGCCCGTTTGGATGTCTGGCTGACCTGATCAATCTAGATTATGCACTTAAATTAAAAATTACTATAAGTTAAAAAGTAGATTATGCCTGCCGCACCAGAACCATCTGGCCGTACTTATACCAGCCTCCGCTCACTTTACCGCTGGTTTGATTCCCGCGTCGTTCTGGAGCCTTTGCCGCCGCCCCGCAACCTCCTTGAGAGGGTGCTGCGGTATAAAAATTATCTGGCTTTCCATCTCGTCTGCCTGGGGGTTATCTGGGTAGGGTGGAGTTGGACCGCAGTAGTAGTAGCTGCCTGGCTATATCTGCTCCGGATGTTTGCCATCACTGGCTTCTATCACCGTTATTTTTCCCATCGCACTTTCACCACCAGCCGGTTCTGGCAGTTTGTCTTCGCAGTTTGGGGAAATACCGCGGCCCAACGCGGTCCCCTATGGTGGGCCTCTCACCACCGGCACCATCACCGGCATACCGACCAGGAACAGGATGTCCACTCCCCCAGCCAGCATGGCTTCTGGTGGAGTCATATTGGCTGGCTAACAAATCCGGCCAACTTGAACACTAAATGGGAGTATGTCCAGGATTGGGCCAAATTTCCGGAACTGGTCTGGTTGGACCGGTTTGACAAAGTAGTGCCCCTGGCCCTGGCCGTACTCCTGTACTTTACTGGCGATATGCTGGCCGAGCACGCCCCGCAACTTATGACCAGCGGCCCCCAGCTACTGATTTGGGGTTTTTTTATCTCCACGGTGGCGCTGTTTCACGGCACCTGCACCATCAACTCCCTGAGCCATGTATTCGGCTGGCGCCGCTATAACACCGCCGACACCAGCCGCAATAACCAGATCCTGGCCCTGATCACCCTGGGGGAAGGTTGGCACAACAATCACCATCATTACGCCATCTCCGCCCGCCAGGGCTTTTTCTGGTGGGAGATTGACATTACCTATTATCTCCTGGTGGGCTTATCTAAGCTCGGTATTATCCAGAACCTGCGGCCGGTGCCCCCACACCTCCTCAGACCCAGTCATTCCCAGGCCTCCTCGGTACCGGGTAGGGGTCATGATAGCCCGGAGGAGGTCTAGACCATGCGCCTGGCCGTAATCGGGGTTGGCATTTCCGGCCTGGTGGCTGCCTACCTTTTGTCTCCAGAGCACGAAGTGACGGTATTTGAAGCCAACCATTACCTGAATGGCCATTCCCACACCGTGGATGTCCCTTCTGGGGGCCTAACCTACCCGGTGGACACCGGTTTCATCGTCTTTAACGAGACCACTTACCCAAACTTCGTGAAGCTCCTGAAACGTCTGGGTGTAGACTGGCAACCGGCCAACATGAGCTTCAGTATTACCAATGCCAGGACCGGACTGGAATATGGTTTCCGCAATCTCAATGGCCTCTTTGCCCAACGGCGTAATCTGGTTAGCCTCAGGTTTTACCGGATGCTTATGGATATCTGGCGTTTTCGCCGGGGTTTGGAAAGTCTTGCGCCTGACAAGGATTATGCGTTAGAAATAGGTTCTTATCTGAAGCAAAAGAAATATTCTTCCGGCTTTGGAGAGGATTTTCTGCTGCCTTTAGGATCAGCTCTGTGGTCCAGCGACCCCCGCCAGATTCAAAAATTTCCGGCCCGTTATCTGATGGAATTCTTTCAGCGGCATCGCTTCCTCAATTTAGGTCGGAAGATTCGCTGGCAGACCATCCGGGGCGGCTCCCGGCAGTACGTAGAGCGAATAGTCCGGCCTTTCCAGGAGGGAATCAGGCCAAACTGTCCGGTGGCCTGGGTAAAACGGCATCAGGATTTTGTCGAGGTCAAACCCCGCCAGGGGGAAACCGAACGCTTTGATCGGGTCATTATTGCTACTCATAGCGACCAAGCCCTGGCTCTGCTCGCCGATCCTTCCGATCCGGAGCATGAGATTCTCCGCACTTTCGCATATCAGCCGAACTCCACGGTGCTGCATACCGACGTCGGCCTGATGCCAACCCGACGCGCCGCCTGGACCAGTTGGAACTATTACTTAGCGGCTACCCCACCGGACCGGGTGACGGTTACCTATCACCTGAACCGCCTCCAGAGCCTTGCGGCCCCGGATGAATTCCTGGTCACCCTGAACCGGGATCAGGATATTATGACGGACAAAATCATTGGCCAGATGGCTTACCACCACCCCATCTTTACCCGCCAGGCTACCTTGACCCAGCGCCGTAGAGAAGAGATCAACGGCGTCAATCGTACTTATTTCTGTGGAGCTTACTGGGGTTACGGCTTCCACGAAGATGGGGTGGTCAGCGCTTTGAAGGTTTGCCGTCGGTTTGGGGTAAGCCTGTGAACCGGGCCAGTTGCATCTACGAGGGCTATGTTAGCCATCGGCGCTTTGCCCCGGTGCAGAACCAGTTCCGCTACCGGGTCTTTTTGATGTACCTGGACCTGGCCGAGTTGCCCCGTCTGTTTCAGGGTTGTCTCCTCTGGTCGGCCCAGCGGGTGAATCTGGCTTATTTTCGCCGCCGGGACCATCTGGGTAATCCCCAGGTGCCCTTAGACCAGGCGGTGCGCGATCTGGTAGAGGAAAATAGTGGAGTACGGCCGGAAGGCCCCATCCGTCTGCTGACCCATCTGCGCTACTTCGGTTATTGCTTTAATCCGGCCAGCTTATATTATTGCTATAACCCCACCGGAACCCAGGTTGACCATATCTTGGTGCAAATCCACAACACCCCGTGGGGAGAGGAGCATTGCTACGTCTTGGACGAAGCGCATAACCAACACCCGGCGCCCGGTTTCCAGCGCTTTCAATTCGCCAAGAGCTTCCACGTCTCCCCCTTCATGCCCATGGATATCTGGTATGACTGGCGCTTCAAAGAGCCGCGGGCAAATTTGAGCGTCCACTTTAATAATTATTATGCCGGGCAGAAGATCTTCGATGCCACTCTGACCCTCAAAAGGCAGGAAATCACCCCCAGGACTCTGACTCGAGTGCTCCTCCGTTACCCGCCCATGACCCTCAAGGTCATTACCATGATTTACTGGCAGGCCCTGCGGCTGTGGCTCAAGGGGGCCCAGTTCTATGTCCATCCCCAAAAACGACGGGCAGGAAATCTAAGGAAATCATGAAGCCTGTGATTGGCTCTCAGGAACCCCACCTGCACTTCCGAACCCAGGCTCTGGATAGACTGGCCCGGCCAGTGATCCTACGGCTGCTAGAGAACCTCCGGCATGGTCGTCTGACGCTGAGGGAAAATGGCCAGGTCTGGGCTTTTGGCGAACCTCAGGGATCAGCGGCAATCCAGGCCTGCCTCACCGTCCATGATCCCCGATTCTATAAAGCCGTGGTCCAGGGCGGCAGCCGGGGTCTGGGAGAGGCCTACATCCAGGGCTGGTGGTCCGCTGATGACTTGACCGCGGTTATCCGTCTCCTGACCCAAAATCTCTATCTATTAGAGGAATATTGGGGAAAATGGGCCAGACTGGCCAGGCCGTTTTTACACTTCCTGAAGCTGCCGTTCCGCAATACCTTGGCCGGGAGCCGGAGCAACATCGCCGCCCACTACGACCTGGGCAACGATTTTTATGCCCTGTTTCTGGATGAGACCATGACCTACTCCTGCGGCATCTTCGAGACCGAGGACAGCAGCCTCGAGGCAGCCGCCCAGGCCAAGTACGACCGCATCTGTCAGAAGCTTGCCCTGCAGCCGGGTGAAGCAGTGCTGGAAATCGGCAGCGGCTGGGGCGGTTTCGCTATTCATGCGGCCCGGAACTACGGTTGCCGGGTAACTACCACCACCATTTCCCCCGCCCAATACGAGCTGGCCCAGCAACGCCTCTACGCCGCCGGGGTGGCCGATCGGGTTAGCCTGTTGCTTAAGGATTATCGCCACCTGGACGGAACCTTTGACAAGCTGGTGTCTATTGAAATGATCGAAGCGGTAGGTTACGAGTATCTTGACACCTTTTTCCGGGTGTGCAGCCGCTGCCTCAAAGCTGACGGCCTCATGTGCCTCCAGGCGATCACCATCGCCGACCAGGTTTTTGACCGCTACCGGCGCTCCTATGATTTTATCCGCAGCCACGTTTTTCCGGGAAGCTGCCTCACCTCGCTGGCTGCCATGACCGCATCCCTGGCCCGGTGCACTGATTTGCGGCTCGTTCATCTGGAGGATATTACGCCTCACTATGTCCGGACCCTGCAGCTCTGGCGGGAGCGCTTTATCGCCCATCTCGACCAGGTGCGGGCGCTGGGCTATCCGGAAAGCTTTATCCGCTTATGGGAATTTTACCTGTGCTATTGCCAGGGCGGTTTTGCCGAACGTTGCATTGGAGACGTGCAGTTGGTGTTGGCCAAGCCCCGGAACCGCCGGACCATTTTGGCGTCTTTAACTGCCTAAGCCCCGCACCCTTAGCCTGATAATGGGAGAAACCGGTTTATGAAGTGGCACCAACGTGAAATTAGCGACATCTTCCAAGAACTCAACACTTCGGAGTCCGGTCTCTCTCCCCAAGTGGCGACCGACCGCTTAGCCCAATACGGTTGGAACCGTCTGGCGGAGGAGGATAAAATTAACAAGCTCCTCATTCTCCTGCGCCAATTTACCAACCCCTTGGCCTATATCCTGCTGATTGCGGCCCTGGTCACGCTGGTTCTGCAAGAATACAAGGACGCCGGGATTATTCTGGCCGCGGTATTGATTCGTGCCGTTATTGGCTTTGCCCAGGAGTTTAGGGCCGAAAAAAGCATCAGGGCTTTAAAGGCGATCATGGTGCCCCATGCCCTGGTTATTCGAGAGGGTCATGAGGTCGAAATCGACAGTGCCCAACTGGTGCCGGGAGACATCGTTCTGCTGGCCTCGGGCGTCCGGGTGCCGGCCGACTTGCGCCTCTTTCGGACCCAGGAACTGAAAATTGACGAAGCCATGCTTACCGGCGAATCTGTCCCGGTTGACAAGATTGCCTTGCCTTTAGAGCTGGCATATCTCACCCCGGGGGACCAGCGCAATATGGCCTTTATGGGTACTATGGTGACTACTGGCCGGGGCCAGGGGGTAGTGGTAGAAACCGGTTCCCAGACCGTGCTGTGGAGCATTGCCCGGGAAGTCAAAGATGTTGAAATGACTGCCGCTCCCCTGATAGAGAAGTTTGAACGCTTTGCCAAGCGCATCGGTCTGGTAGCCCTGGCCGCGGCCCTGGGGCTTTTTGCCTTGGGGATTCTGGTCAAGGAACCGGTCAAGGATATGTTCATGACCGCGGTGGCGGCGACTGTCGCCACCATCCCCGAAGGTCTGCCGATCGTAGTAACCATTGCCCTGGCCATTGGTGTGGCACGGATGGCCAAGCAGAAAGCCATCATCCGCAAGCTGGCCGCGGTGGAAACGCTGGGCAGCACCACGGTGATCTGCACCGACAAGACCGGCACCCTAACCAAAAATGAAATGACCGTAAAGATCGCTTATGATGGCGAACATTTTTACGAGCTTACGGGCACGGGCTATGACCCTCAGGGCGAGATTTTGCATCAGGGGCAGCCGGTGGCCATTCAAGATAATTTAACTCTGGCCCAGGTACTGCGCATCGGGTTGCTGTGCAATGAATCCCACCTGGAACGGGAAGAAGGCATTTATAAGGTGAAAGGCGATCCCACCGAGGGGGCGCTGATCACCGCAGCCCTGAAGGCGGGTCTGGACCCGGAGATAGAGCGCCAGCAGCACCCGGTACTGGCCATGCTGCCCTTTGAGTCTTAGCTCGGCTATATGGCGACCTTGCATGAGTACCAGGGACAACGCCTGATATTTATCAAAGGAGCTGCCGAAAAACTCCTGGACCGCTGCACCATCTGTATGGTGGGGGACGGGCATATCGGCAAGACCATTAAGGAGGCCGCCAATCGTTTGGCCGGGGAGGGCCGGCGGGTTCTGGCCCTGGCCTTTAAGCCAGTACCCAACGATAAAACTACCTTGAGCCATCAGGACCTGGAGTCCGGGGTGGTACTGGCTGGCTTGCAGGCGATGTTCGACCCGCCGCGTCCCGAGGTGGTCGAGGCCATTGCCTCCTGTAAAGCCGCCGGCATCCGGGTGGCGATGATTACCGGCGACTACCCGATCACCGCCGCGACCATTGCCGCTAAACTGGGCATTGGTTCGGACGCCGCCGAGGTGCTCACCGGTCAGGATTTAGAGGCCATGAGCGATGACGAGCTCTTCACCCGGGTCCAAGAGGTATCGATTTTTGCCCGGGTCGCGCCCCATCATAAGCTCCGGATAACCCGGCAGCTAATGAGATACGGGGAGATCGTGGCCGTCACCGGCGATGGCGTCAATGACGCACCGGCCCTGAAAGCGGCCCATATCGGCGTGGCCATGGGCCGCAGCGGTACCGATGTGGCCAAGGAAGCCGCCGATATGGTGATCGTCGATGATAACTTTGCCTCCATCTTCAGGGCCGTGCAGGAGGGCCGGGTAATTTTTGATAATATCCGCCAGGTTACTTATTACCTGCTGCCCCCCGGCATCGCGGCCATCTCCTCCATTTTGGCGACGGTGGCGTTGGGCCTGCCCATGCCATATCTACCGGCCCAACTGCTCTGGGTGAACTTGGTTACCAACAGCCTGACCGACATTTCCTTAGCCTGTGAACCCGGGGAACCTGGAGTGGTCCAGCGGCCACCCCGTTCTCCGCAAGAGGGCCTGCTGTCCTGGGTTCTGGTAGAGAGGGCCGTGCTGGTAGGACTGCTTATCGGTGGCGGGGTGTTGTACAAATTTCTTTATTCCCTCGACCAGGGGCTGTCCCTAGAGAAATGCCGGACCATTGCCTTCACCACCCTGGTTTTTTTCCAACTCTTTCAAGCCTGGAACAGCCGCTCGGAACACCGCTCCCTGTTCCGGTTGAACCCTTTTGGCAATCCCTGGCTTTTCCTCAGTATGGTGGCCGCCACCCTGGCGCAGTTGGCGGTGATATATCTCCCTGCCCTAAACTGGCTATTCCGAACCGAACCGATTGCCCCCGAGAATGGCTGCTAATTGCGGCGATGAGCTTAACGGTGGTGGTATTCGTGGAGATTCACAAATTGCTCAGAAGACCGACTTCAAAAGTCATTACTCCGGGCGGGCCTTGAAAAGCCTGCTCGGCACTTTTGGGGGCGTTTCCCGTCTTGGCAATTAGCCGGTGCCGGGGTCAGCTTTCCGATCGCCGCCGCAAGCGGTAATGGGAGACCAGCCACTCCCGGCCCTGGGCATAGCCCCAGAGTTCGGCGCAGGCCAGGAAAAACAGGCGCCAGCGATTAAGCATGCGCTCGGCCTCGTGGGGCCCGTAGCACTGCCGAAAGAGGTTCGTTATCTCGGGCCAGTGGGCGTCCAAATTGGCCAGCCAGGCCTCGGCGGTCCGCTGATAATGGGTCCCGCAAAGACGCCAGTGGCCTTCCACTACCAGGTCTGCCTGGCAGTGGAGCAAGAGATCATCCGAGGGCATCATGCCCCCAGTAAAGAAGTTTCGCCCCATCCAATCGGCTGCCCCCGCAGTTTCAAATAGATAGGCGAACTCCCGGTGGCAGAAAACGTGGACGAACAGTCTGCCGCCAGGTTTGAGCCAGCCCGCCAGGCGGCGCAAAAAGCCCGGCCAGTTGCGCAGATGCTCGAACATTTCGATGGACACAATGCGGTCAAAGGCTCGCCCCGGGTCAAAATTGTTCATGTCTGCTGTGGTGACCTCTAGATTACCAATATCCCGCTTGGCCGCAACCTCTTGGATAAAAACCCCCTGGGGCCTAGAGTTGGACACTGCCAGCACCCGGCTGTGAGGGAAACGCTCCGCCGCCCATAAGGCAAAAGAGCCCCAGCCACACCCTAGGTCGAGGATCTTCATACCATCCGCCACTTCCGCCCGGGCCGCAGTGAGGCTTAGCATGGCCTCTTCCGCCGCGTCCAAGAAGGTCACCCCTGGCGGCCAGTAACCGCAGCTATACTTGAGGCGCTTTCCCAAGACCTGTTGGAAAAAGGCGGGAGGCACTTCATAATGCTGTTCGTTGGCCCACTGGGTATCCAAGGCGATGGGGCTGCAGCCCAACATCTCCAGAAAGGCCTGACGGTTTTCATTTTCGGACTCCCATGTCCGTCGGGCTTCCTTGGCCAGACGCCGCCGGTTGAGCCGGCGCATGCCCCAACGTAGTAAGGGGTCTGGAAGGCGGCCTTTCTCAACCTGGTCTAAAAGGAGACTCAGGAGTTTTTCCGCGACGGGAACCATGGGATAAAGGCGCTGGTAGTTTCGATATATTCCTTATACTGAAGGCGACGCTCGGTAATGTCTTCTTCCAGCAGTACCACCCCGGAGACTTTAAGTAACAAAAAGGTAATTACTATAGGGCTGACCAAGGCCCACCAACCGCCTGGGGTGGCCAGGGCAATTAGGAAGAGACCCCACCAGATCAGAGATTCCCCGAAATAATTAGGGTGGCGGGAATAGGCCCACAGACCTCTATTCATAACCTGGCCCTGATTGGCGGGATTGGCCTTAAAACGGGATAACTGCCAATCGGCTGTGGTTTCAAGAGAGAAGCCGGTGAGCCACACCAGGATACCTAATATATCAAACCAGGTAAGATGGGAGGGTAATGGTGAAATTTGCCCCACCTGAACCGTCAGGGAGACCAGCCATAATAACACCGCCTGGGTCAGGAAGACGGTAAACAGACTAACCCACCAGAAATTTGCCCCGTGTTTAGCCCTCCAGGCCTGATAACGTCGGTCTTCGCCCTGCCCCAATTGCGCCACAAAATGTGTAAAGAGAGTCTGAGCCCCCAAATGGTGGTGAGCAAAGCAATGAGGAGCTTACGTCCGAAATAGCCCCCGGCCATAATAAAGGTCAGCCAGGCGATGAGCACAAACCCCAGGCCCCAGAAGATATCGGCCAGACTGGCATTTTTGGTGAGCAGGCTCAAAATCCAGACGCCGGTCATGACCAGCACCACGGCCGCCAGATTCAGAACAAAAATATGAATGAAGGGGTGGGAATACTCCATTTTTGTAAGATAATCACTGCCGGATAGATTGCAATTTGCGAATATGGAAATTTTTTGGCGGTTTGATAAGTTTCTAATCAGAACAGCTAGCGACACCTCTTTTATGCTCTCTAACTAATCCTTTGATTGGCCAGGCTCTACTGAGCAGTTGGCTCAAAGTTCAGCATTGGTGACTTCCTTTGGTAGAATATGCTCGGAAACGAGTGGCAGGCCGAAAGTTTCGGTAATAATTTCTTCAAATAGAAGGTTATGATAATATTCGATATATGTGGGTCACTTTTTTCAAGCAATAAAGGAGAAACTGCTAACCACATGAGTCTCGTCTTGACAGTCGAAAGTGTCCATCCGGAGTATGGCCCGATAGTGGGCGGCAAGGGTTTGGCGCTGGCCCGGATGCGGCAAACTATCCAAGAACTCTTTCCAGGCAACGAAACCGGTTTGGATTTATTCCTTACCAAAGAAAGACAGAGATTTAAGAACCTCTTGCCGTGTATCCAAAAGGATTATTCGAGCCCCTGGTCGCTGTTTTCTCCCACCCTGCTGCGCGGCCTCCCCTATCTGTCGCTGGGGAAAAGCGTTTTTACCAACATGGGCCGTTACTTTAAGGATGAAAAATTAAAATTGTCTTTCACTTTCCAATCCAAGTATCTGGGCATGTCTCCATGGGATTGTCCCGCCCTGTTCACCATGCTGCCCCTCGTCGAGCATCAATTTGGCATCTACCATGTCAGGGGGGCTTAATCAGATTTCCCAGGCTTTGGCGAAAGTCGTTAAGGAGGAGCGCGGCCAGATAAACCCCGAAACTCCGGTAAAGTCTTTGATTCTGGATGGGAAGAACGTGAAAGGGGTTAGGCTGGAAAATGGGGAGCGAGTCGATGCCGATGCGGTCATCGTGAACGCCGATTTTGCCTATGCGATGAATCAATTGGTCGAGCCTGGGATTCTGAAAAAACATAGCCCTATCAATCTGAAGAACAAAGAATATTCCTGCTCCACTTTTATGCTCTATCTGGGGATGGACCGGCCTGTTGACCTCCTCCATCATACGGTGGTTTTTGCCCAGGATTATCGAACCAACGTCGATAATATTTTTCACCAGAAAATTCTTACTGACGATATGTCGTTTTACGTGCAAAATGCCTCGGTGACCGATCCTTCTCTGGCCCCGGCGGGGAAATCCACCCTTTAAATTTTGGTGCCGGTGCCAAACCGCAGCGCCCCCATCGATTGGGGCCAAGAGAAAATGGCTTTCCGCACCAAGGTTTTGGATCTGGTGGCTCGGCGGACCGGATTAACCGACCTGCAAGACCATATTGAAGTTGAAAGAATCATCACCCCCCTTGGATTGGGAAGAGAAATTCAATACTTACCTTGGTGCCACCTTCAGTCTTTCCCACAAGCTAAGTCAACTCCTCTTTCTTCGTCCCCGCAACCGGTTTGAAGAACTCAACCATTGCTACCTGGTGGGTGGCGGAACGCACCCCGGGAGTGGCCTCCCGACGATTTTCGAATCAGCCCGGATTTCCTCCAACCTGATATGTAAGGCGTATGGGATGGATTACCAAATTTCCTCTCCAAAAGCCGCTGAGGAGTTAGGGGCCAAAGGTTGATCTCTATGGGTACGCCGATGGAAAACCGTTCACCGCTGACGGAAGAACTGCTCAAAGTCTACTCAAAACTAACCGAAGGGGACCTCAAAAACGCCATGGGAAAAGCCCGGGAAGCATTTTTAGGGTGGAGCCCAATCCCCCTAGCCCAGAGGCTTAAGTTAATTGGCGCCCTGAGGCGTCTTATCATAGCTCAAATAGATGAGATTGTGGACCTGCTTCGCCTCGTAACCGGCAAAACCCGGGTTGAGGCCCTGATCAACGAGATTTTCCCGACGCTGGATGCGATCCGTTTCTATGAAAAACAGGCAGCTTCCATCCTTAAAACGCATATCACCAGCAGGCGGTTGACTTATCCGAATTGTGTCTTTAGCTTAGAGTATCATCCCCTTGGTGTTATCCTTATTCTCTCACCGCGGAATTTTCCCTTCCAATTGTCTTTGATTCCAATGGTGACCGCGCTGGCGGCTGGTAACAGCGTGGTGCTCAAACCCTCTGAGGCTACCCCGGGCATCGGGGAGTTGATCTCGGGCTTGCTTGGTGAAGCTAGATTTCCCCCCGATTTGGTGCAGGTGATTTTTGGAGATGGGGAAACCGGGGAGCAGCTCATTGCAGCCCAACCGGATTTTATTTTCCTGACCGGAAGCACCACGGCGGGGAAAAGAGTCATGAAAGCTGCAGCCAACGGGTTGATTCCGGTTCTGCTGGAACTGGGCGGCAAGGGCCCCATGATTGTTTTTGAGGACGCTAATTTCGAAAGAGCCGTCAATGGAGCAGTTTACGGAGCCTTTGCCAACGCCGGACAGGTATGCGTCTCGGTGGAAAGGGTGTATGTTCAGAACTCCATCTACGAAGCCTTCGCCCACCGGGTAGCGGAAAAAGCTCGGTCTTTGGGGGTGGGGTTGACGGATGATGACGATATCGGTGCCATAAACTCACCATCCCAAATTGAGATCATCAAAAACCACATCGAAGACGCGAAAGCTAAAGGGGCGATTCTGATGACGGAATTTGCCTTTGATGATGGCTTTGTCAAACCGGTGGTTTTAAAAGATGCAAATCACACCATGAAAATCATGCGGGAAGAGACCTTTGGTCCCGTTTTGCCTTTGATGCCCTTTCAGACCGAGGAGGAGGCCATCCGTCTCGCTAATGATTCACCCTATGGGCTCAACGCCAGCATCTGGACTCGCGATCTCAGGAAGGCCCGGCCAGTGGCCTCCCGCCTTTTGACTGGAAGTTGTGCGATCAACGATGTTATCAAAAATATTGGTAATCCCCGTCTGCCCTTTGGTGGCATCAAACAAAGCGGTTTTGGCCGTTATCACGGAGCCGAGGGCTTGAGAGCATTTTCCCGCCAGATGTCGGTGATGGTGAATAAGGGACAGATGGTTCGGGAAATCAACTGGTTTCCGTACAGTTCAGAACTTTTCGACAACCTCAAAAATTTTATCCGGATAATTTTTGGAGATTGGCGGCAATGGCCAGGTTGGTTGAACCTTTTTCGAACCATTCATTACTTCCGGAGGATTTTGCGGACCGTTACCCCCAGTAACCCGGGGCAGGCTAAACGAGAGGATTATGAGTAAGGATGAACGCCAGTCTCTGCAGGTAGCGGTAATCGGTGCGGGTCTGGGGGGTTATCCGCTATTGATCTTACTCCTGATGTCAGAGAGATGGAGCAAGAGCTCCAGAAATTGCCTCCGGGTGAATCCGATGGCTTTTTTGAATTCCTGGAGTACTCTCGAAAACTTACGAAAATTGTCGAAGCAGGATACTTCGCCAAAGGACTCTACACCTTTGGGGAACTGATCAACTTTTACGGCCCCCTGCAAAGCTTGCGGAGATTTGATGTGATGCGCAACCTGGATCAAGGAGTGCGTCGCTTTGTCAAAAACCCCAAGCTCATCGATATCCTTAATTACTTCATTAAATATGTGGGTTCCTCCCCTTACAACGCCCCCGCGCTGTTAAACCTGCTTCCTTATATCCAATTCGGGTACGGCCTTTGGTACGTCAAGGGCGGGATGTACAACCTTGCTTTGGGTCTGGAAAAACTGCTGGGGGAATTGGGCGGAGAATTGCACTGCGGGGTGAGGGTATCACGCATCGACACCGAGGCAAGCCGGGCTACCGGTCTGCTCCTGTCCGACGGGCGGCGGGTTCAGGCAGATCTCATTGTTTCCAATATGGAGGTGATCCCTGCTTACACTGATTTGCTCAAGGAGAGTTCATCATTACTCAAACGCTACGAGAAATTTGAACCTTCCTGTTCGGGGTTGGTGCTCCATTTGGGGGTAGATCGGACCTACCCGCAACTGGCCCATCACAATTTTTTTTACTCCCGAGATGCCCGGAAACACTTTAACGCCGTTTTCCACCAACGAGAATTGTCCGATGACCCCACCATTTATCTGGTGGCCCCGGTGAAAACAGATCCTGGCCTCGCCCCACCAGGAGGTGAAATCATTAAGGTTCTCCCCCATATTCCGCATATCAGAGATGATCGTTTCTTTACTCGTGATGACTACCTGGCCTTTCGGGAGCGGGTGTTGGACAAGCTGGAGCGCATGGGACTGGTCGATCTCCGCAAACACATCGTGGTGGAGGATATGTGGATTCCCGAGGGCATCAAACATCACTATGAATCCAACAAAGGATCGATCTATGGCATTGTCTCCGACCGCAAAAAGAACCTGGGGTTCAAAGCCCCCCAGCGGAGTGAGAAATATGCCAATCTGTATTTTGTGGGGAGCAGTGTCAACCCGGGTGGCGGGATGACGATGGTGGTTCTCTCCGGCCAAAGGGTCAGAGATAAAATCCTTCAGGATTTGAAAAATAACGGTTAAGGTTTTAAATTCTATGAAAAAAGTACTAGGCGGCCTGGTGTGCAGCCTTTTGGTTCTGATGGGTTCGATGGCATCGGGTGAAACGGCCAGTCCTCAGACCGGTAGTCTGGAGGTAACCATTCATGGCCTAGTGGTCCAGCAGGGGGTATTACGGGTAGCGCTCTTTGTCGGCGCCACCGGCTTTCCGGATAATCCGTCCCAGGCGTTCCGTCACTATATCGGACCGGTTAAGGCCGATACTCTCACGTTAACCTTTGATGATATTGTATTTGGGCCTTACGCCGTAAGCGTGCATCATGATATCAATGAGAACGGTCGATTGGATAAAAGCTTCTTTGGCATTCCCCAGGAGCCGATTGCAGTGTCCAACAATCCTAAAAAATTTTTCGGTCCCCCGTCATTTGACCAGGCAAGGTTTCAGTTCCGGGAATCCAATCAGAAGATCGTCATCGAATTAATAACCAAAAATCCTCTGGACAGAAACTGAGGAGATTTCTTTAGCCTTGACCGCCTGGCCATCCTGGTCCTACCTCTCTTTTCTAATCCACGCAATCTTGTGGCTGGTAGGATTTCTAATTTTATATCGGATTCACCTTTTGCTGGGAAGCTCCACCTACTCAGGCAGTCAATCCCGAGTTTCAGTGATTATCCCGGCGCGCAACGAAGCCGAGCGGCTACCGCAGCTGCTAACTTCTCTTAGTCAGCAATCGGTTCAGCCGGGGGAGGTTGTCATTGTTGATGATCATTCTACCGATGAGACATCTGCATTGGCATGCCAGGCAGATTGCCGAGTTATCAAATCCGCGCCTTGTCCTCCGGGTTGGACCGGCAAGAACTGGGCCTGCCACCAAGGTGCCCACGCCGCTCAAGGCGATGTCCTTCTTTTTCTCGACGCAGACGTAACGGTCCAACCTCAAGGTCTCGAACGGATTATAGACTTCTATCAGAAAACCGGTGGGGTTCTGTCCCTCCAGCCTTACCATGAGATTAAAAAGGTTTATGAAGAGCTGTCGGCCTTGTTCAATCTGATCCAACTGATCAGTTCAAACGCGTTCACGGTTTGGGGGCAAAATTTCCGGCAAAAGAAGCTCTTTGGTCCGGTGCTTACCGTTTCCAAACCAGACTATCTGCGGTCTGGGAGGCATGAGGCCGTTAAAGGGATGGTTCTGGAAAACTTTTTTATGGCGAAAAACTTCCTGAGCCACCATATTCCGCTTTTTTGTTTCGGCGGCAAAGGGGTGGTGCATTTCCGCATGTACCCGGATGGCTGGCGCGCCCTTCCGGAAGGATGGACCAAATCGATTGTCTCAGGGGTTCCAGGGCTTCAAACCTGGTGCCCCGCTTGGCGGCGTGAATGCCCCCACATTCCAGGGAACAGTGATCCACCGCCAAGAAGATCGCCGCCTGTCCTTCTTTGGTGGTAAAAGTAGTGGTCAGGTCGGTGCCCCACATCTGGTTGACCTGAGTGGTGGTGATCGTGCCGTCGTGGACTCGGGGCCCCGGGGAGCTGCCCCGGCGCTGTGGTGCCAGAAGCTGGTTTGCTCGCATCAGCCGCAAAACCCGTCGTTTCGAGGTTCTGAGGCCAGCATAGCGGAGCCTGCCCCATACCTTGCGAGATCCTTCCCCATGCAAGGGGGTATCAGTCAGGATGCTTTTGATATGTTCCACCAGTTCATCATCACGGCACGGCCCTTGGGGTCCTGGTCGCACGGTAGTCTTAGCTGGTCCTGCTTTGGTTCGACGCTGCCCATAGATGGTGGAGCGTTTCAGGCGCCAGACCCGGCAAACCCGGACCAGAGAATAGGGTTTTTGGGTGGAGGGCGAGGTGGTCCGGCTCATCGCCTCGGCCTCCATGGCGGTAAAGGCAGGCCATTCTCCAGTCGCTCGATCTTCTTCTGGAGCAGCTCGTTATCCATGGTCACTTCTCCCAACTTTTGCTGGAGCTGGGCGATTTCCAGGTCTCGGGCATCCTGGGGGTATTTCTTTAGGGCTGCCTGTCCGGATTTAAGAAATTGCCCCCGCCATCTGGAGATCCGGGCGGCAGTGACGCCAAATTCCCGGGAG
>JBKHJN010000090.1:0-3732 GCA_046538075.1 Desulfobacteraceae bacterium
CTTTTTTCAAACTTCGAAAAATCTACTCTAAATTTCCTCCAAAAAGCCTAAATTTTTCCAAGTGGCTGATTTGACAATATTTTCTCTTTAGTTGCCTTGGGAAATATAACTTTACTATTCCGTATACAGGGAGATTTTCCGATGGAAACGCAACGATTCGTTAATGATGTGGAAGCGGCCAAGCTTTTGTCAGTAAGTCCGCAGACCATCAGAAATTGGCGATACCTGGGCAAGGGGCCAAGATACGCTAAACGAGGTCGGTTGGTCCGGTATGGCGTGGACGCCCTCATCAATTACATGAATGAGGGCATCATAAATCCGGAGGACCCGGCCAAATGAACTCCTTCACCTCCGAAGGCATCGCAAAGGGCCTCTCCTGCGGGCAGTTGGAGGGGCAGCGATGAAGGCAACCCAAGCTCACCAACTTCTTACTCCCCTCCTTGCCCGAGCACCAGGATTCATTGAACACAGCTTCAAAGCCCATAATGGCGGAATGGGGAGTAAGTTCTACCCCCATGTCGGCAGGTTGCTTAATTCTATGCCTAGGTGGAACGACCGGGCTCACCATTATTTCGGCGTGGCCACCCGGAAGGACACTAGTAGCGGCCGGAAGAAGAACCTTTTTCACCTGGTTTGCTTCCATGCTGACATAGATTTTGGACCGAACCGGCATTACAAGACCTGGACGGAAGCCCTAACAGCGATTGAAGGTTTTTCCCTGAGACCGTCTGTCGTTGTGGACACAGGGAACGGGGTTCACGTTTACTTTTTCTTCGTGGCCCCCCTTCCCGTGGCCGGCAACCTGGCCCAGGTGGAGGCTGTTAATAAGGGAATAGCCCAAGCCCTACACGGTGACCCCGTGGGCGATGCCAGCCGCATTCTAAGGGTGCCCGGAACGTGGAACGTGAAAGATTATGCCCGTCCTAAGCCCGTGCGTCTCCTTTGGTGTGAGAATCGGCGCTATTTTCTGGAAGACTTCGCCAAATATGCGATCTCAACCCGCGAGAATAGCAAGATCCGGATGGCCCCCAGGCCCATCAATTATGCAGATATTGGGGGGACCCCGTATGGAAGGAAGGCTCTGGCCAACGAACTTGCAAGGCTGGCCCAGATCCGAGAGGGGAGCCATTTCAGGAATATCCAACTTAACCGTGGAGCCTATGCCCTGGGGCAGCTGGTGGGGGCTGGTCACCTGGACCAGGATACCGTTAAATTGCATCTCTACCAGGTAGGGTTGAACATCGGCCTTCCTGAGCGAGAGGTTGCCGCAACCCTGCGGAGTGGCTTAGAAGCAGGAATCAGAAGTCCGAGGCAGATATGACAGATAAAGACCCCCTGGCCGGACTGAAAGCAGCAACGGAGCATTTAACCAAAGATACCCCGAAAGAGGATGCCATGGCCATAATCAAGGGCTCTATGGTACTTCTTTTCAATCTCTCCCCTCTTGAACTCGAGGAAGCCATTGACTACCTCAAGAAACGCTGCAAGCTGCCCGTATCCTGGTGGGCGGCGCTCAAAAAGGAAGTCAAAAAGAAGCGCAGCCAGGCCAAAAATAATACCAAGGCTCAGGCTGAGTTTGGGGAACTGGAGGAAGTTAATCGTGTCCACCCTGCCGTTGACTTTCCGGGAGGTGGGCAAGCCATGGTTGTGGGTTTTCGGGTTGACTTGCCCGAGAACGAAACCGGTTTGCTGTTTATAGTCTCGGACGATCGGGGAGTGCGGGCTGAAATCAACCCCGACTTACTGGAGATTAACAATACAACCTTCCAGGTGGGAAAGGGCACCCCGGCCTGGTTGAAGGACCAATGGAGCTTGAACAAAGCTAAAACTACCGTGACTAATCACATCCGGCCACAGGCCCTATTTCAAGCTCTGAAAGATGCCTTAGCCCGATTCCTGGACATGCAGGAACCAGCTTACGGCCTCTTGGCGGCCTGGGCAACGGGAACCTACTTCGCCCATGCCTTTACAGCCTATCCCTTTCTGCATCTCTACGGGCCTAAGGAGACAGGCAAAAGCAAGACTCTAGAGGCCCTTTCCTGTGTTTCTTTCAATTCTTGGAAGGGAAGGGACATTACCGCTGCAGCCCTTGGGGACACCTGTGAAGGCCTGAGGGGAACTTTGCTTATAGATCAGGCTGAACGCTTGGGCCAGGACCAAAACGGAGGCGGCAACCTGGTAGGACTTTTGGCAGACAGCTACAAAAAAGCGGGCGGCAAGCGGCGGGTGGTGGAAGTAAGCAAAGCTGGCCGCACCGTTCTTGAATTTTCGACCTACGGCCCCAAGGCCTTCGCTTCCACCAAACAGCTTGACCCTGACCTGGCCGACCGATGCATACGTATTGCCATGACCAGGACTAGGCAGCGGCTTCCCGACCTCGAAGGATGGGAGCCGGTGTGGGCGGAATTAAGGGATAAACTGTATCGTTTTGCCCTGGGTGCCTTCCGGGAAGTGATCCAAAATTACCAGGAGATAAAAGGGGATGGCACTCGTATCGGGGAGCTATGGCGCCCCCTTTGGGCCGTCCTCAAGGCTTTAGGAGTTGACCAAAGGGATATAGAGCTTATTCGTATCCTATTCATGGCGGGGGCCATTGAGGGTCAACACGAGCTCACTCAATGGGAATCCATCCTTTTTGAAGTCTTGAGAGAAAAAGCAGAATTTCATGATTCCTTTGAAATGACCGCAGAAGAAATATTGGGATCGATGGACATTGAAGGGGAGCACCAGCCAGGGGTGAAGTGGATAGGAAACTCTTTGTCCCGATTTTCTCTGTATTCAAAGCGCTTGGCCCGGAAATATACCGATGAAAACGAAAAGTCCAGCCGTATTTATTTGAATCCGGGCACGTCCTCAAAATGTATGAAATTTATTTAAGAGATACCCCCCAAAATGAAGCGTCCCAAGCGTCCCAGGGTGAAATTAATAATGATTGCGCCCTCTTAACCGGGACGGAGGCAAATCTTGGGACGTGTCTCAAAGCGTCCCAGGGTGAAGAAAAACACGATTTGGGACGCAACGGGACGGGTCCCATAAATTTGACGGGTCCCATGGAACAGGTTGAAAACACAGAAAAAACAGATGTGGGACGCTTGGGACGGGAGAATTTAGAGGGTATTCCAGAAAAAAAATCAACTCCTAATGGCGATGATGATGAACTCCTGGGGGAGGTGGTCTTGTGAATGCTGGAATTGAAGCGGCCCGCAAGCTGGCCCACCTGGGTTATTGGTTCACGGTAGTTGGGGGAATCATCAAGGCCCGCTATGAAGGCCCCGGCAAGCCGGACCCGGCTCAGGTGCGGCCCCTTTTGGAAACCGTGAAAGAGCACAAGGCAGAGGTGCTCCCCTTCCTGCGCTGCTACTGCCCGAAGTGCGGCGGCGTGTGCTTCGGAACCTTTGCGGATGGGGAAGAGCGTTGCCTGGCATGTCACTGGCAGGCTCTCAAGGCTTTAAACCCAGGCCTGAATCTCAGGCACTAAAAAACGCCCCGGCTGGCGGGCCGGGCGCAAGAGGTGAATGTGAACAGGCGAAACTACTTTACCACGAACGGCGTCAAGGTGATCATCGACAACGAGCTTCGCGTGGTGGGGGCGGACGGCCCGGTTGAGCAAGCGATCCGGGAGCGGTTGACTTTCCCGAATCCAGCCTTTTTTGAGGCTGAAAAGCAGGGCTTCTGGACCGGAAACATGGAGCGGGAGATAAAAGGTTATCAAATTGATGGCCACGCCCTGAC
>JBKHJN010000046.1:0-16512 GCA_046538075.1 Desulfobacteraceae bacterium
TCGCTGGCCCTGGAACTGCCGGCCCCTATTAACATCATCGCCGGGGAGAACGAGGCCGGCAAATCCAGCATCCGGGACGCGGTGCAATGGTGTCTCACCGGCCAGGCCCGCGGTCTCAAAACCCACCAGGAGCAAGCCGCCCTGATAAGGAACGGCGGCAAAGCGGCTGAGGTTACCATCACCCTGGCCGACAAGAGCGTCATCACCCGCCGGAAAACCCCCAAATCACCGGCTACCCTTACCGGGGAAGTGCCGGGCAACGGCTTGCCACCGGCCGTTCTTTGCGACCCTTATATTTTCCTATCCCTGCCGGAAAACCAGCGGCGGGAGTTGCTGTTCCAGATCATCCCGGGGCTGAACCCCACCAAACCAGCGTTGGCGGAGCGGCTTAAACAATGGCTCAAAAACGAGTCAATTGAGATAACCTCAGAAGTCGAGGAAAATATCAACCGCCTTGCCGAAAAGACTGTCCAGGACGGCTTTAACGGCGCATATCCAGAGGCCGTTATACTTCGGCGGGAAGCCAAGCGGCTCCAGGAACACCTGGGCAATATCACGCCCCCCGATCAGAAGTGTGTTCTGGGCCCGGATAATACCGGGTATATCCTGCCGGATATCAACGTGGACGAGGTTAAAAATCAACTCAAAACCCTTAACGCCCAACGGGACGAACTGGTCAAAAGAAAAGGACACAAGGAGTTTAAAGAAGCCAAAGCCAGGGCGATTAAAACAACACTGGTCAAACTTAAGGCGGACCTTCCCGAATCTGTGGGTGACGCAGAAACCGCCACCGCCATGTTTCAAAACGACGTTTCCCGGCTTAAAGCCAAAAAGGAAGAACTGGAGGCCAAACTCAGGGTTTGCCAGGAACCGGAACACTTCCCCAAGACTTGCCCGGTTATCCGGCAAACTCAAACCCCTTGCCCCCGGGCGGGGGAAAGCATCGGCGGGACCGTCGGCCTGGCAGAAATCCACGAGGCTAAGTCCGAACTGGAACGGGTGGTGACAGAGTTGGCTGATGCCAAAACCAACCTGAAAAATATCGAGGAAAAGATAAAAACCCGTCGAGACACTAAAAACCAGATTGCCAAACTGGAAAAGGAGCTGGCCGATCTCCAGAAACCAACGGCGGAGACCTCGCCCGACCTAAAAGAAAAAATTGCTGACCTGGACGACAGGATCGAGCTGGGCCAGGAGCTTTTGGTTAAGGTAAAAGACTTCTGGGCCCAGCATAACCATTACCAGGAAACCAAGGAACAGATAACCAGGGTGGAGCAGGAAATCAAACTATTCGACACCCTGGCCAAGGCCCTGGCCCCGGACGGCATCCCCTCACAAATGATCGCCGAGGCCTTGGAGCCGGTTAATAAACTGCTGGCCACTGCCGCCCATCACCTGTTCCCCGGCCGGGCCCTGACCTTAACCAGGAACCTTGACATTGAGCTTTCCGGTTCACCCTATACCACCTTAAGCAAATCCGCTAAATTCCGGGTGGGCGTCGGGTTTCAATACACCCTGGCCAAACTGGCCGGTGATCGCCTCTTGATGATAGACGAGGCAGATGTTTTAGACCACTATAACAGAGCCAATCTTATCGACTTTTTAGCGGCCATAATGGCCGACTTTGAAAACATCATGGTTTTCGCGACCTCAGACCACGTGCACCACTCGCCTTTGCCCGAGATTCAGGTTTGGTGGCTGAAAGATGGGCAGATCGCCAAAGTCGGCGAACAAATGGCGGCATAACCGACCGGGCCAGGGGCAAAAAGCTCCGGGCCACTTACCCCATATTTTCAACTAATCCTTGAAAGCCTGAAAACAAATATTCAACTGGGGTGAACCATCTGCCAATAATTGAATTGACATCAAACCCATTTGGTTATTAAAGTATTATTTTAGAAAACAATAAATATAGTTGTTAACTCGCTAGAGACGATGAAGAGCATTCAGGCGCAAATTAGCTAATCTCTGGGGTGCTCATATCATAAGGCCATTTACTCTAGCAAGATTTAGACATTACAAATCCCCCCAACTGGGAAAAATCATAGATATAAAGGCAGGGTTTTCAGAAACTTACATATTCAAAGAAATGAAACCTCTTCGGCGCTCCAACCGCTTGATTGTGGTGGCGGTGGCCGGAAACACGCCGGCCATCATTACGGAAACCCTGTGGGCTCTGGAGCAGCAACAACAACTTCAGGTAGATGAAATCCGGGTCATCACCACCACCCCGGGGAAACGGGCTATTGAAGCAGAACTGCTCGGTCCTGAGGGACACTTTTCCCGATATTGTCAGGATTACCAGGTGCCGCCGGGCCGCATCGCCTTCAGCCCTCGCCAAATATATGTTTTACAGGATGCGGCTGGGGAAGAACTCGAGGACATTCGCACTAACCAGGAAAATGCTTCTGCGGCTGATCAAATCTTTGCCCTGTTGCAGGAGTGGACTGCCCGACCAGAGGAAATTATACATGGCTCGGTGGCTGGGGGCAGGAAAACCCTAGGAATCTACCTGGCCGCAGCCCTGATGCTCTGCGGCCGGCCAGAGGATCGGCTCTCCCACGTCCTGGTGGACCCGCGGTTCGAGTCGGGCGTCTCTGATTTTTACTATCCGCCCCCCACCCCCCGCACTTTTCATAAAATAGTGGGCCAAGATGCCACCGGTAAAGCCCTGGTGGAGAATATATCCTCAGAACAAGTCAGCATTGATCTGGCCGAAATTCCCTTCCTGCGGCTTCAGGAACTGGTCGGGGGTAAATTACCCATTGAAAGTGGATATCTGGAGGCCATCCGTCATAGTCAGGCCCTCTGTAAGTATCTCAAAGACCCACCAATTATGGAAATTTGCCAGCCCTGCGGCCATATCCAACTGGGCGAATTTTCCCTGCATTTACCCAAACAGCAGCTGGCGGTCTATCTCTTTCTGTTGAACGAGTGTTCAGGGGATAAAGGCCTAACTTTATCAGAACTCTATGCCCGCCGGGCCCGGTTAGCCGCGCTGGAGCGGCACCTGGACCGGCTGCGGCTGGGGGAACATGAACAGTATGCCTGGGAAGCCATGGAAGGCTTGGAAGATTTTCGAGACAAACTGAGCCCGATAATCAGCAAAATCAATCAAACTTTTCAAAATGCCATTGGCGACAATCGGGTGGCGCGCTATTTTATGATCCAACGCCAGCCGCGGTACCGGGTGGCGGCCGGGCAGTTTCAGCTCCTTGAACAACCTTGCCGGCATGGGAAGTCTTACCAATCATTCTGGCAATCTTGCCGGCAATAATTTTTTTCCTTGAGGCAGACCCTGACCTGGTAAAAATGCAGTATGTAATTGGTTAAGGGCTAAGCTGCTTTTTAAGGTGGAGAAGAATAAGGCAGGAGTAGGTCATTCCGAACTGTATGCTTCTAGTCTATAGCATTCTGATCCTATTAATAATCAATACCTTTGAGGGTGTCGATGGGTTTCTGGTGTGACATTGCCTTCATCCGATTAGGCTTCCGATTTGAATGCCGCCAATCGGTGAAACTTCCGGCTTATAAAGGCTCGGCCTTTCGGGGAGCCTTTGGCCATGCTCTGAAACGGGTAGCTTGTGCGCTTCGCCAGGCTGACTGCGCTGATTGTTTACTCCGGCACAGTTGCGTCTATAATTATGTCTTTAAAACCCCTCCCCCGCCGGACAGCCGCCGTTTACGGCTTTATCCCAGCGCCCCGCATCCGTTTATTCTGCGGCCACCCTTGGAGCCGCGAGAACACTATGCCCCTGGCGATCACCTGGAGGGAGAATTAATTCTTATTGGCCGCGCCGTTTCCTATCTACCCTATTTTGTCTATGCCTTAGAAGTCCTGGGGGAGCGGGGTTTGGGACGGGGCCGCGGGCGCTGCTCCCTGGTCCAGGTCCAGGAACTGAATCGGACCGGTGCCGCGGTTAAGGAAATCTACCAAGCGGCCGATGGTACTTTAATAAGCACCGAGGGACGAGCCTGGCAAGAAACTATTGCAGCCGGCCACCAGTTGCCGAACTTTCCCGTAGATGTGGAGCTTGATTTGCTGACCCCGCTGCGCCTCAAATTTAAGGAGAAGCTTATAGAAAAACTGGAACTTCACCATTTAATTCGCAACCTGCTGCGACGCCTGGCGTCACTGGCCTATTTTCACTGCGGGCTCGATCCCGACTCTTTTGACTTCAAGGGCTGCATCCAGGCCGCCGAGGCGGTCGCAGTTAAACGGCGTCACTGTTCCTGGCAGGATTGGGCCCGTTATTCCTCCCGCCAACAGGAACGGATGTTGTTTGGGGGGATTGTGGGCCAGGTTAGCTTTTCCGAGGTTCCCTCGCACTTGTTGTCCTTGCTGCTCCTCGGCGAGCAACTCCATGTGGGCAAAACCGCCAGCTTCGGCTTGGGGCAATATCGGATTACCAGTGTTCGAACTCCCGACCAGGAGTTAGATTTATGGTTCAATGGCGTGACGTCTTGATTTGTACTGTAGGCACCAGCCTGAAAACCAATCTGGAACGGGCTGAGGACCCTGGCATCCAGAAAGATATTGGTAGGCAGAACGCCAAGGGCTTGGCCCTACAATTATTAAAGCAACAACCCCACGATAGGTTATGTGGAGCAGAAATTAATTCTATTAGTAGTATTGTGGAACACGGCTACCTGAATAATCCCCGGAAGTTGGTTTTACTAGTATCTGATACTGCGGAAGGTAAGTTTATAGGGCAAGTTTTGAAACTCTATTATGTAAACCACAATAATCCGCACTGCTTTACCGATGTTGAGGTGAAGACTCTAGAAGGGTTGACGGATGTCGAGCCCCAGCGTTTTCGAACCGAAGGTTTGCGAAATTTAGTGCGGGTCATCGCCCAAATTGTCCGGCAAGAAGGATCAGAAAAGATCGTGGTCAATGCCACTGGGGGCTACAAGGCTCAGATTTCCTTTGCCGGGATGATCGGTCAGGCTTTAGAGATTCCTGTCTGTTATCTGTTCGAGCGCTTCAGCGAAGTCATTGAGTTGCCACCCCAACCTATCTCACTGGATATGTCATTTTGGCTAGATAATGTGGACCTCTTTTTCGCGTTGGCAGCAGATGAGATTCAAGAAAATCCCGCGAGGTGCGACCATCGGTTCGGAACCCTGGTTGATGAGATTGAGGTTAACAACCAGAAAATAATTAGCCTTTCTCCGGTTGGCCAACTACTTCACGAAACCTTTCGTCGCCGCTTTAAACTCCAGCGACAGTTTCATTTACCCCCGGATACAGGGATTAATCCTCAAGATAAGCCAATCAAATATGAGGATCAGAATGCTAAGAGACTAAGGGGACTTTTTCAGTATATAGAGAAACTTCGTGAGCTTCCTTATGTCAAGCGCATTTATACCCATTATTTTAACCCGGGGTTGACAGTTAAAAACTATTTTCGCCAGTCGGCGACCGGTAAAAAATCCCAAATTGAAGGGGGTTATACCGATGGCAAGGCCTTAATCAAATTTGATCTGGTAACCACCGCTACAACGGAAAGCCAACGAGACTCAGTCTTGGCAGACCTGTTAGAAAGTCTGGATTCAAAATTATTCAGTTAGATTTTAGGGCGTAAGTAAGGAGTAATCTTATGGAAGATAGAGAGGCCATACTGCTATCTGCTCTTTTGCATGATATTGGGAAATTCGGCCAACGAGCTGGTCAGAAACTCACCCCGGCAGATCGCCTGATAGAGCCGGATTGTTGCCCGTTATGGAAAGGAAAATATACACATACCCATGTTCTCCACTCAGGAAAATGGGTGCGGGAAAAATTAGGTGAAAGCTATAGCCAAGTAGAGATACTTTGCCTTTATCACCATGCCCCTGAAGCCTGCCAGTGGAGCGGATTGGCAAAGATACTTTCTTTAGCAGATCGACTTTCCTCAGGTGAACGGGAGCCTTTGCCAGAAGAGGAATGCACCGGTAAGGTAATCCAAACGCCCTTGACCAATTTGTTTACAAAATTATGGGGTAAGAAGGGTAAACTACAAGACCTGTCAATGCTACCCTTGGCACCCGATCTTGCCCCTTGGTTTGTTACCGGACCAGTCCAAACAAATTATATAACGTTATGGGAAGGCTTTAACCAGGATGTCGCCCGGCTGGATAAGGCTTCTAGCTTTGATTTTCTCTTTCATCAATTAATTTCATTGTTGGAGAAATATACCTTTTTCATGCCTTCGGCGGCTTATAGGGACCAACCTGATATTTCTCTTTACCATCACTTGAAAACGACCGCTGCCTTGGCTGTTTGTCTCTACGACCTGGAAGCCAGCGAGGAGGATGTCGATAATTTGCTAATGGCCTTAAAACCTGGAATTGTTCATAAAGCCCCGCTAGACCGACCTGATTTTATTTTATTGGCTGCCGATATTTCAGGGATTCAAGATTTTATTTACTCAATAACCTCAGAACACGCTTTAAAGGGGTTAAAGGGTCGATCTCTTTATCTGGAATTGTTGGGGCAGGCAGTGGCCCGCCAGTTACTGGGGGGTATCCGGTTGCCCTTGACTAACCTGCTATTTATTGGTGGCGGTCATTTTTATTTGCTTCTGCCGAACACCGATAGGGTAACAACTACCATAGAAAAGTGGCAGCAATGGGCGAACGAGGTGTTAGTTAAGGCCCACAACGGCCGGCTGGCTCTGGTGCTTCATCGGGAACAACTGACCTACCGGCATTTTTTGCGCTCCAAGCCGGGGGCAGAAAAATATAGCTTACCAGACTTTGCCGATGTCTGGCGAAAGGCCGGAGCGGGGTTGGCTCGAGCCAAACGGCGTAAATTTGACACCTTTTGGGCAAGGCCGGAAATAACTACAGATATACTTGGGCCTTTCGAGGCGACCGGAGAAGAAGCGGCCTGCCCGGTGTGCGGTGAAGAAAGTTTGTCAGGTCCAGGGGAACTTTGTCTGCTGTGCCAAAGTTTTGCGGCCCTGGCCAGTCGGGCGGCGGCAGCTCGATATCTGGAGATTAATTGTTTTCAACCGCAGAGTTTACTATCTCACGTTTCTTCCTATGAGGAGATATTCCAAGCCCTTGGGGTTCGTTTTCGCTTCTGGGATGGGAATGCCCCACCTCAGCCGGAACAATCACTTATTTTAAATAATACCGACATCAATACCTCCAAGGGTCCCTGTCGAGGTTTTGCATTTCTGGCTCACCATGTGCCCCGCCGGAATGATGCTACCGTCAAAACTCTGGAGGATCTGGCCTATTCGGCTGGCGGAATAAAAAAGTGGGCGCTACTGAGAGCGGACGTCGATGATCTGGGTAAGGTCTTCACTGAGGGTCTGGGTTCTGAAGATCGCACTTTATCACGCCTAAGCACTCTTAGTAGTTTGCTCTCCCTTTTTTTTAGTGCTCATGTTGAGGTTATTGTCAAAGATTCAAGATATCAAAATTCCGTTTACCTGGTATATGCTGGGGGGGATGATCTCTGCCTGCTCGCGCCTTGGTCTATCTTGCCTGATTTGGCTTGCCGTCTATGCCAAGATTTTTCTAATTGGACTCATGGATGTCTCACTTTGAGTGCAGGCCTTTATCTAGCGCCACGGGACAAGTTTCCTGTTTACCGAGCTGCTGGTGGAGCCGGAGATTTGTTGGCTTTTGCCAAACAGTCAGGGAAAAACGCCTTGGGTATATTTGACCAAGCCGTTACCTGGGAAGAGATGCAAACCCTGGCTACCATCAAAGATCAACTTATCAGGCTGATCGACCAACATCAGGTGCCTCGTTCTCTATTTACCCTGCTCATGGCCAGCTGGAGCCAGCATCGAACTACATTGAAAGCCAAAGATGAGGGAAAACTTTCCATGTACCAAGTTTGGCGATTGCTTTATGGATTGCGACGCTTGATCGAGCGGTTGAGTCGCGACCAAAAAATGGCGGCCATTAAGGAATTAAGCGATTTAGAAAAAACTTTAGTTATCAACTATGAACTTCGCCCTCACACTGACATTGCAGTGCGCTGGGCGGATTTTCTGACCAGAAAGGAGGAATAGCAGCCATGCCTAATGGGAAAAGACCAACCATGTCAGCACCTACGGTAACCCACGAACGTCTTCGAGAGATAATTTTGGAGGGCAATGCCAAGAGTTTGAACGAGGAAGCCAACCGTCTAGGTGAATATTTTGCCCAAGGGGGCGAAAGGGAAAGGCTGTCATCATCCCAGATCAGGAATATTCTGGATAAGCTGCAACGAATGCGTTCATTCGATTTTACCGAATTACAACTTCTGCGCCCTCTATTAGCTTATGCCGCCGGTCGTCACCGTGGGAAGGTAATGCAATTACAAGAAATCTCTGATAAAGGAATTCAGATGGTAGATAACGATATACAGTTTGAAAATTTCAAGCATTTTTTCGAAGCAATCGTAGCTTACCACCGGTATCACGGCGGTAAATAACCAAGGAGAAAAATTATGTCCAGTTTTTTAGGGAAAGTAATGATCACAGGAACCATTACCGCCATAACTGGTTTACGAGTAGGCGGGGCCACGGGGGGCTTAAAGATTGGTGGTGTTGATCTTAACGTCATCACTGACCCTTTAGGGCGACCCTATATTCCCGGTTCTTCCCTTAAAGGTAAAACTCGCTCCCTGGCAGAACACTATAGTGGAGTAAGCTTCGATAGTGCAGGGAAACATCTCTGTACCAAAAACGATACTTATCAGAAATGTCCCGTTTGTCAGGTTTGGGGAACCTTAGGGGGTAAAGATCTTACAGTTCTTTGCTTGACACGCTTACAGGCACGAGATGCTTTTCTCGACCCGGATTCCATAACCAAAGATATTAAAGATAATATTGAGTTGGAATGGACCGAGGTTAAATTTGAAACCGCTATCAACCGTCTTAAAGGTACAGCGCTTGACGGGAGCCTTCGGCAGGTGGAACGCATTCCGGCTGGAGCCCGTTTCGGTCTGGAATTGATTTATAATGTCTTTGACCACCAAGATGTCGAGCACCTGAAGCTGTTATTCATCGCTCTGGAAATGCTTGAACAGGACTATTTAGGGGGCATGGGTTCTCGGGGCTATGGGCGAGTAAAACTTAATGATTTAGCAATCTATTGGAACAGCCGGGAAAATTATGAATCTGGCCAGATTGAACCCACCAGCCACCGCCGACTCAACGGGGAATTCACCAATCCATCTCTTGTTGTGCAGAATTTTGAACAAATCAAGGCCAAAATTATTGGGGATTGAAATGAATTATTCGGCCTGTCTTCTCCGATTTAAAAGCGGTCTGCACCTGGGAGAGCGAGAAACTTGGCGAGAAGGAACCGGGGTGATAGTGCATTCCGATACCCTCTTTAGTGCCTTTTGTCATGGCTATCGGCTCCTTTATGGTCAACCCGCTCTGGTCCAACTTTTAGAATCCTTTCTGAAGGGAGATCCTCCGTTCCTGTTGTCTTCGGCTTTCCCATTCTGGGATGAAACCTTTTACTTACCAATTCCCCGGTGTCAGATTCCTGGCTCTAAGAAAGAGAAAAAAATCGCTTATGTTGGACTCAAAGGTTGGCTTAGACTGATTCGTGGGGAAACTTTGGAGAGTCTCTTAGCAGACTCGAAATCCAAGGTTGAGCTCCTGCCACGGGAAGGATATCCCCTTAATCCCTGGACTGTGGTTGACGTTCCACGTGTAGGGCTGAACCGTCTAACCGCTCATCCTGACGAGGCCTTCTTCTACTTCGGCGAGGTCTGGTACCATGAAGGTGCTGGACTTTATTTTTTATTTAAAGTTAATGATGAACAGCAGGAAAGCCGATTCCATGCTGTTTGGCGGTTACTGGCTCACGAAGGGTTGGGCGGCGACCGCACCGTTGGTAAAGGTCACTTTAAGCCACCAGAGTTTCAATCCATTACCCTGGCTGGGGCAGAAAATGCAGAATATCTGGTCAGCCTCTCACTTTATTATCCATGTCCATCGGAAATAGATGGGCTAGCTGATGGCTTCTACGAGTTGGTAGATCGGCGCGGATATATTTTTTCGCCTAATGGGCAGAGTTTACGACGGAAGCAGGTGCGCTTCTTTGCTGAAGGTTCGGTATTCCCTATTCTGCCGGCTCGCCAGGGTATGATTATCAATGTAAAACCCCAAGCATTTAAAGCTCATGAGGTTTATCGTTGTGGTCTGGTTTTTGGGATTCCTTGCCGATTGCCGCGAGGTGTTCAATGAAATTGCAAATGGAAACCTTAACATCAGTTCATATTGGCTCTGGAGCCGAGCTCTCCCCTAGTGAATATTGGTTTGATCCTGAACACGGGGATGTCCACCGCTTAAATTTAGAAAGTTTGACTAAGAATCCCGACTTCCTGCCTCATCTTGGAAAATTCATCCAAGGCGCGGCCCAGGCTCGGCAAATAGAGCGTTATATTCCAATGGCGCTCTTGACATCTCATATCCTTTATAGCCTCCCTGCCTCAGGACTGGCACGCGGCCATTTGGCCGAGCACCCCACTGTAATTAAAGCCCAGATCCTTTCTGGAGGACGGGCCTACATTCCTGGCAGTTCAATAAAAGGTAGCCTGTTGTCTGCTTTACTTTGGGATCTTTTGCGTCACGGAGCCAATGTTGATGAAGAAATCCATAGGGCTCTCGTCCAAGCATTAGAAGCCAGGGACAAGAAAAAAAGCAGGGATTATTATAACCGATTGCTTAGTATTGGGTTAGGGCGCTTTTGCAAACTCCGAGAGGATCGATTCCTAAAATGGCTGTCCGTTTCTGATACTAACCTGATCGCCGTTGAAGGTCACTTGTCAGTAGTCTTGGTTCAGGTAGTAGGTGCCCGAGGTGGAAGCCAAATTCCAGTATTAATGGAAACCATTAGACCTGGAGTCAATCTGGTTTTTGAATTATCTTTCCCCACCGGAGGCTGTCAGGGGCGGGAGCCAATTCTCAGTCTGGAAAAAATACTTTTAACGGCTAATGAATTCTATCGAAGGATTTGGGCCCAAACTGAGCTCACAGACCCACCATCGGAAGGCTGGTTGCTCCGTCTGGGACAAGGGTCTGGAGCTTGGGCTACTTCGATGCTGCTTCTGGCCAATGATATGAAGATAGCAGATAAATACCCGGTATCGCCCCCCCGAACCCGAAAATTAGTCGATGGCAGCCATTCCCTAGGCTGGGTTCTTCTTAGGCCTATTAAGAATAACTTACCCCCACCGTTTCCCCCACCCGGTGAAGCAGAGAAAATCAAACCTAAAGTAGAATCGGTACCTCCTAAATTGAAGCCAATAAGAATCGATCCCGTGGAAAAACTTACCAGCGAGCTCCAACTGATCAAACCCGAGGACGCCGGCCGTATTGGGACCATTATCCAGAAAATCGAGACCCTAGAGACGCCCCAACAAAAAGCCGCCCTAGCCCGGGCGATTCGGGATCATCTGGGTTCCAAGCGCTTCAAAAAGCATAAAAAGTGGGATTATTTATTGAGGCTTATCGAATCAGATTCTTGAACCGAGGTAGGCAAAATGTTAAAAAAGGCCCTTGTTCTTACTGTGGGCACGGGCACCCGGCCCGATGTTAATATTGTTCTGCCCTTAATTAAAACCGTTAAGGATAGCCACCCCGACCAAGTAGTTTTTGTAGCCACTCAACTCAGTCAAGAATATGCTCAAGCCATTGCCCAAAATCTGGCGCTGGAACCCTCCACTTTTGATATTAAGGTGTTGGTAAATTTCGATGATGTCCAGGCCGTGTTTATGGAGGTCAACAGACTTCTGCGCAAACTTTTGGAGCAAGGTTTTTCGCCTGCCGACATCCAGGTAGATTTTACCAGTGGCACCAAAGCGATGTCTGCCGGAGCGGTGCTGGCCGCCATCTACCAGAATTGTCAATCATTAAAATACATTACGGGCGAGCGTGATCACGGCGTGGTAAAAAATGGCACCGAGCGATTTGTAAGCTTCTGCCCCAACGCCATCTTCGCTAATCAAGAGATCAAAATCGCGGTTGAACTCATAAAGCGACTCCGATTTATTCCAGCCTGCGAGATCCTGGATAACATTAACCCTAACCTCCTTGCCGACCATGAACTGGATTTAGTAGCCAGCTTGCGAAGAGTAGCTCAAGCCTATGATTTCTGGGATCGGTTTGAGCATCTCAAGTTTTCCGGAGCCACCAAGAAAGTAAAGTGGCATTTTCCCGAACTACAACAATTTCAGCCCCCAGAAGATGTCGTACACCAAGCGCACGGTCTGGGCCTGCTGTTGCAGGACGACCAGAATGTCGCTAATGAAGTGGTGATAGTTGATCTTTTTAACAACGCTGAACGTCGCGCCCTGGAAGGCCGCTATGATGATGCCCTGGCGCGGCTTTACCGCTTGGCCGAGATGCTGGCCCAATACCTTCTGGCCAGCAAATACGGGATAATTACCGGTCATGTTAACTTATCGCAAGTACCCCTGGAAATGCATCCGACAATGGAGGCCCACCGCGATCCGGATACCGGACAGATCAAGATCGGTTTAAGAATCGCCTACCGCCTTTTGGAAGCATTTAACGACGAAGTTGGTAAAAAATATATTTCTGATAAACGGCTTACCCATTTATTGAATGAGCGTAACCATACCATTCTAGCGCATGGCAATAAACCAGCAACGGAAGGACTTTATCAAAAACTCAAAGAGTCAATCGTCGAATTAGTTACTTTGCAGATTACCGACTTTACTAGTAAGTGCCAAAAATTTAATTTTCCTTGGCTCCGATAACCTGATTTTGATGAAAATTAGAGAGCTATTTGACCAGATAAAGCTCGATCCCGCCAATCCATACCTCTACTTGGCCCTGGCCCGGGCCTACCTGGAGGCGGGCGAGGAAGCCAAGGCTCGCGAGCTGGCGGTCAAGTACCACCGGCAATCAGGGGCGGATGCGCAACTGTGGCGCGGTTGGGCGGAAATCTGTGAGGCCTTGGGGATGGCCCAGCAAGCCCGGTCCGGCTATGAAAACGCCTTGCGCTTGGCCCCACAGGATTGGCAAGCCATGTACCGGCTGGCCGTACTCCTGGCGGCAGTGGGCCATTATGAGAAATCGCTGCACTATTTGCGGAAAATCATCCGGGGGTATCCGGAACATCAGGAGGCCCGGGCCCTGTTGGCGGAAAATTACCGCGCCTTGGGACTTGACGGTCAGGCGGAGGCCCTGGCCCCGCAGTCGAAGGCTACCTCGCCCGCCGCGCCGCCGCGCTACTTTCCGCCGGCGATCAGCGCCGCCGATACCGACACTTTCCTTCAACTGTTCGCCGGTCGGGAGATCGGCTATGCGGTGCACCGGATAGATCCGGCCACCGGCGAGCTCGATTATGTTTATCAGGAAGCCCCGTTGGACCCGGACTTGGCGGCTCGCCACCTCCAGGGTGACCTGTCCCTGGCCGCCTATCCCTTGCGCTCAGACCATACTTCCTGCTATGCCGCGGTTTCTCTGCGTCTGCCCGCCCGGGTGTGGGAAGCCAATTTAAAGAACCAGGGCTATCTGGCCTATCTCGAGGAAAAGATGCGCCATCAGCTCCTCTTGTTGGCCCGTTATGCGCACCAGCGCGGTCTCTCGGCCTATGCCGAAGATCGCCGCGCCTACCAGTTTCGCCTCTGGTTCTTTTTTCAGGATTTTGTCCATTTTCTCAAAATCAAAGAATTTGTCAGCCGGTTTCTGGAGAACGTTCCGCCGTTAGACCCGGATTTCGTAGTGGAACCGGTTCTGGCCACCAAACCGGTAGGCATCGGCTGGGTCGAGCGCCCGGTGGCCCTGCCTCTGGGTATTCATCCCGGCACCCGCCGCCGCTCCTTATTTCTGGATCAAGAAGGCCAGCCCTTCGCCGAGCAGCTCAAAATCCTGCGGAAGATCCGACCGATGCCGCTGCCCACTGCCTTGGCCGGGTTGCGGGATGCCCGGCGACCAGAGTTTGGCCCCTCTTCCCCGCACCAGTCCCTCCCCCAACCGATCAAGCAATTGGCCAAACAATGCCCGGTGCTGGGCGAATTGATCAATAAGGCCCTGGCCGGACGAGTGCTTCGCCGCGATGAAAAGGTTGTCCTGTTTTATACCGTAGGACTAGCCGACCGCTCGGGCCGGGCGCTGCATCGCCTCCTGGAAGCCTCGCCCGATTATAATTATCAGAAGGTGCAGCGGCAGTTCTGCCGTTTATCCTCCCACCCCATCAGTTGTTACAAAATACGCCAATTGCTCCCCGAGATCACGGCCTCGGTTAACTGTAACTGCAGCTTTGACCTGCGGGGCGGCAAGTATCCGTCGCCGCTGTTGCATGTCAATCCCCATCTGGTGCCCTCGGTGGAGGAATTGGCGATGCCAGCCAGCCTGCCCCTTAAAGAGCTGGCCCGCCGGTATATCAATCTGCGCCGCCAGGCGACCGAAATCACCAAGGCCCTGGAGCGCCTGGCCGCGGCCCTGGACCAGGAAATGACCCGGCAAGGCCTGGACTACATCCGGGTGGACCGGATCAAGCTGCGGCGAGTGCCCCAAGACCAGGAAATCCACTGGGAAATGGAGTCCGTCTAATGGCCATCGCCTATATCCTCGAACAACAGGCCACCGTAAGCGTCGAGGGCGAGCGGCTGCTGGTCAAAAAAGACAGCACCGTCCTCCATACCCTGCACCTGTTTAAACTGGACCAACTGGTGCTGTTCGGCAACGTCCTCTTAACCCCGGCGGCCATCCGGGTGCTGTTGCACCATGGCATCGACACGGTGTTCATGAGCCACCAGGGCCGTTATCGGGGCCGACTGCAGCCACCCTATAGCAAAAACATCACCCTGCGCGGCGAGCAGTTTCGCCGGCTCAGCGACCCCCAATTCGCTCTCCAGACCGCTCAAGCCCTGGTGACTGGCAAGATCAGTAATCTGCGCACCGTGCTGCTCCGCCTCAACCGCAGCCGGGCCGGGCTGGGTCTGGAAGATCAGATTCTGGGCTTAAAACAACTGGCCGACAAAGCGGCCGCGGCCCCCGACCTGGATGGCTTAAGGGGATTTGAAGGCCGCAGTGCGGTGCTCTATTTCCAGGGGTTTGCCAAAGGCCTGCGGGCCGAAGGGATCGAGTTCAGCAAGCGCGCCCGACGCCCGCCCCCGGATCCGGTCAATGCCTTGTTGAGTCTGGGCTATACTATGCTGTTCCATAACATGCTGGCCGCGGTCAGCCTGGTCGGTTTTGACCCCTATCTGGGCTGCCTGCACGCCATGGAATACGGCCGTCCCTCCCTGGCCCTGGATCTGATGGAGGAATGGCGCCCGGTGATTGTCGATACCCTGGTGCTCAGCGTCTTTAACCTGAAAACCCTGGGCCGGGATGATTTTGTGGTGGGCGACACTGCCCCTGAGGACCTCGACGCCGCTGCGCCGGCGGTTGATGACCCCATTGCCGCCGATTCGGAAAGCCCGGCCGCGGCTAAAGTTCGTTTGCCGGTCCGACTGACCGATGCCGGCTTCCGTAAATTCATCACCCAATTCGAGCGTAAGATGCAGCAGAAAATCAAATACCATCTTTCTAACCAGCAACTCAGCCACCGGGATGGCCTGCGCGAGCAGGTGCGCCATTTTGCCCGTTATGTGCGGGGCGAACAAGATTACTATCGCCCCTGGCCCCTCAGGTAAGCCCATGTATGTGCTGGTCTCTTACGACATCAGCGATGACCGCATCCGCCACCGGGTGATGAAATTCTTAAAAGACTACGGGGTTCGCATCCAGCTCAGCGTCTTTGAGTGCGACCTGGACGAGGCCCGCTATCAACGGCTGAAAAAGGGAGTGGAACAACTGATCGATCCCGAGCAGGACCGGGTGCGCTACTATCGCCTCTGCCGCGCCTGCGTGGACCGGGTGGTGATCTCCGGCTGGGGCGAAATCAGCACCGATGAGGGGTTTGAGCTGATCTGAGGCAATTTATTACTCATTCAGAACATTTGATTAATTGTAACCTTCCTTTAATTCTCTCCCGGCGGGAAGAGGGTCAGGGTGAGGGGAAATGGCTAAAAAAATCCATCATGTCCTGGTCAGTTACGATATCCACGATCCCCAAAGGCTCCAGAAGGTGGGTAAAGCCCTGACCGACTATGGGGAACGGGTGCTGAAGAGCGTCTTTGAGTGCAATCTCACTGCGGGGCAATTCCAGCGTCTCAAAGCTCGGGTGGACGGCCTCATCGATCATGTCGAAGACAGCGTCAGATTTTACTGCATCTGTGACAAATGTCTGGGCAATGTCGAGTTTTCCGGGGCCGGCCAAGGGTTTGTGCAAGATCCGGAGGTCATCCTCACCTGATTGCGCCGACCTCCGTCCCTTTGTCCGGTTTTTATAACTTATGGTTTTTATTAGAATATTTATCTGAGGCTAAAATAGGTTGGCGCAAAACCATTTGACAAACAAAATCAATTTGTTATGGTTAATTATGGTCCTAGCCGAGGGGGTGCCCAGGCAGGTAAACGCGGGTTGCGGCCCAGGTTGGCGCCAACCGGGTCTAAAACCCGGATATTTTCTACCTCTCGGCGGCCCGCG
>JBKHJN010000047.1:0-16359 GCA_046538075.1 Desulfobacteraceae bacterium
CGAAACCGGTTATCTTTGTCAGCTCTGTGCCAGTCAAGGGGAGGGAAAAAGGTTTAAAATAAAATTTCTAGGCTGGTATATGGCACGCCGACAGAGAAGACAAGACCCTCGGTTTTAGCCAAAAGAATGTTTATTAATGAGTTAATCTAATAGCCGATTCCGCTCAACATTGCACCGGGAGAAAATCTTTATCTTCCCCTAAATTTAGCTCCCGAGCCCGCTGGTAAACTGCCAACCCCAAGGCCAGGTCCTGGATGATCAGTCCGGTAGAGTCAAACACGGTGATCTCCCAGGCATTTTCCCGGCCCGGCTTTTTCCCGGTTACCACGTCTCCCAGGCAGCCAAAAACCTGGTCCGGCCGCAATCGGCCTTGGGCCAAAGGAACGTTGATCTCCCCGGAGTGCTGGGCCTGGGCCCAATCATCCACTATGATTTTGGCGTCTTGCAGAACGGCGCCGTCAATTTCCTGTTTCCCGGCGGCATCGGCGCCGATGGCATTGATATGGGTCCCGGCCCTGACCCAGTCCCGCTGGACGATGGGGCTGGTAGAGGGAGTGGCGGTAACCACCACGTCCTGATCCCGGACCGCGGCCTCAGGAGTTTCACTGACGATTGTCCGGATTCCATATTGGGAACTGATCTCATCCCGTAAGATCCGGGCCCGGATCGGAATTAAGTCATAAATTACGATCTTCTGGATAGGAAGGACTTTTAAGAGGGCGGCTACTTGGTGGCGGGCCTGGACCCCGGCGCCGACTACCCCCAGGCTAGCCGCTTCCGGGCGGGCCAGATATCTCGCGGCCAGCCCCCCGGCTGCCCCAGTCCGGAAATTAGTGATGTGGGTCCCGTCCATATCAGCCATTTCCAGAGCGTTATCAGGATTATTGAGCAAAATTTTGGCCATCACGGTGGGCAGCCCTTGTTCCGGATTCTCCGGGTGAACATTGACCCATTTAAGTCCGCAAATTTCCCCGTGCCTTAGGACAAGGGCTCCGTACATTGCCCGAAAATCCCCTTTGGTCAACTTCAGATAAGATTTGGGGGGCATGTTGACCCGGCCTTGACCATAGGCCTGAAAAGCCTCTTCCGCCGCCGCCAGTGCAAGATCCATGTCCAGTAGCTGTAAAACTTCGGCCCCGGTCAGAACCAGGCTCATGTTGTCCTCCTGAAATTATTTTTCCGATATAATGGCTGATGGAATTTTTAGTCTTCGCCGAACAGGGAAACGATCTGGAACCGGTTCACATCTACCAATCCCAGATCAGTCAGTTTTAACTCGGGAATTACCGGCAGGGCCAAAAAAGCCAGGGCCATGAAGGGATCCTGCAAAACTCCGCCCAGACTCCGGCTGGCCGCCTGAACCTGCCCGTGGCGGGCCGCTACTGCTTCCAGGGGTTCGGGACTCATCAATCCGGCCACCGGAAGCGGCAGGTCGGCCTTCACCTGTCCGTCGGCGACCACTGCCAATCCTCCCCCCAAAGCGACCAGATGCGCCGCGGCCTTTAACATGTCCGCGTCATTGGCGCCCACTACAATAATATTATGGGAGTCGTGAGCCACCGAGGAAGCCAGGGCGCCCTTCTGCAGGCCAAACCCCTGCACCAGACCCAGACCGACATTGCCGGTTCCCCGATGTCTTTCGATTACGGCCAATTTTAGTAGATCCTGGCTGGTGTCTGCCACTACCTGGCCCTCCCGCACCGGGGTTGGAAGCATCTTCCGGGTGGTTAAGAGCTGGCCGGGAATCAGGCCGATAACCTTTACCCGGCTGTCCTGCGCCGCCAGCTGGAAAGATTCCAGGGCCAGATCCCGGACCTGCAAAGGAGAGCTTGGCAAAGCAGCCGGAGGCGGCAGCAAGCCTTCCAGCAGCTGCCCGTGTTGCGCCACCCGCCGCCCATTTTTGAATACCTGGTTAACCTTAAATTCCTTTAGATCATCTAAAATTATCAGATCCGCCAGATATCCCGGGGCAATGGCTCCCCGCTGCCGCAGGCGGAAGTACTCGGCGGTATTGAGGCTGGCCATGGTGATGGCGGTAATCGCGTCTAATCCTCCCGCGGTGGCTTTCCGGAGCAGATGGTCCATATGGCCTGTTTTTAAAAGATCGTCAGGGTGGCAGTCATCGGTTACCAACATGGTCCGGCGCATGGTGGCCGGGGTCACCGCCGGGAGCAAGTCTTGCAGATTTTTGGCCTGGCTGCCCTCCCGAAGCATCAGGTGGAACCCGAGGGCCAGTTTTTCCTGAGCCTCCGGCAGGCTGCTACATTCATGGTCAGAGGCGGGCCCGGCTAGCCGGTAAGCATTGAGCTTGGGCCCGGAGAGCAGGGGGGCATGCCCATCTACCAGCCCGTTGGCGAAAAAGTCTAATTTTTCCAATACGTCCGGCACGCCATTGATCACCCCAGGAAAATTCATCATTTCCGCCAGACCCAGCACCCGGTGATCATGGCAGTAGGCGGCCATCTCTTTCAGACCCAATCCGGCTCCGGCGGTCTCCAGGTGGGAAGCTGGAACACAGGAGGGGATCATCAGGAAGATATCTAATGGCAATCCCTGGTTGGCGGTTAGCATATAGTCCAATCCCCTGGTTCCCATGACATTGGCGATTTCATGAGGATCTGCCACCACCGCGGTGGTCCCCCGGGGGACGACGGCGCGGGCAAACTCCTGGGGGGTTAGCATAGTGCTTTCCAGATGGATGTGACCGTCGATCAGGCCGGGAGCGATAATTTTGCCCTGGACATCCAAGCTGGGGCCGGTATAAGTCCCCAGGCCGACGACCACCCCATCAAATAAGGCGACATCGGTTTTAGTCAAGGTGCCGGTGAAAACATTTACCACCTGACCCCCGGTAAGCACCAGATCCGAAGGAATGCCTCCCCGGGCCGCCAGAATTCGGTTTTTAAGCCGCTCAACGGTCATAGCTGACAAATGATCGGATTACAAATTAGGGCAAAAAATATCGCTATATTAATCATCTTAAGAAACTAAGGCAAGGTTTTTTAGGTAAGGAGAAGGGGAAGGGTTTTAAGCATAGGCCTGTTTCAAGGTTTTGCTTTTGAAGTTATTACGGCTTCGGGTAGTAAAAAATCTAAGCAGGTCGACGCCTTACCCTTGACCGCAGTTTTTAGTGCTTGGTTTTGCAGATAAGGCATAATTTATTGTTTATGGAAATATTCATTAAGTTTGCTGCGCAGCCGGGCAATGGCCTGGCTATGTTTTTGGGAAATCCGGGACTCAGTATAACCCATGATTTCGCCGATTTCCTTCATAGTCAGTTCCTCATAATAATAAAGTGATATCAATAATTTTTCCTTGTCTGGCAAAGAATCGATGGCGCGGATAATCTCCTCCCGCAGTTCCGAAAAATAGACGGAAATAAAAGGATCCCGAGAATTTTCATCTTGAAGAATTTCGTAGATTTCATCTTCCAATAACTCTGGGAAGCCACTCCAGACGGTATCGATATCTACCACCGATACGGTTTTGGTTTCGTCTAATAGATGGTAGAAGGCTTCCAAAGTTAATCCGAGCGAAGCAGCCACTTCCTCGGCTTCGGCCGGGCGGCCGAGTTCTTTTTGGAGGTTGGCGTAAGCCTGTTCGACCATATTGCTTTTCTTGCGAACCGAGCGCGGGATCCAGTCGAGGCTGCGCAACTCGTCTAAGATAGCACCTTTTATTCTGAATTCCGCATAAGTTTTAAAGTCGATATTTCTCTGGGGATCAAATTTATGAATGGCATCGAGCAGGCCCATCATACCGGAACTGATCAAATCATCCATGGATATGTGGGGCGGCAGGCGCAGGGCGATGCGACTGGCAATATATTTGATTAGGGGGACATATTGGGCCACTATGCGCTCCTGCCATTGTGAGTCAATCTTTTCCGACCATTCATAGTTGGGCGGAGAAAGGGTCTCGTTTACGGCCAGATTTTTTTCCATGATCTTTTACTCTCTTCCAAGGCCCCCTTAAACCTTAAGTTTTGCCAGGCGTCGCCAGAAAAATTTTATATTCCCATCCAGACTAGGGTCTGGCTTCATTTTGATTAATTTGTGGGCGATCTCGGTAAAGCACTGGCTTGCCGAGCAACGGGGAAAAAGTTCGGTGACGGCCTGTTGTTTAAAAATAGCTTTCGGAATAGCCTCGTCTTGAGGAATAAAACCCAGATAATCAATGGAAACTTCTCCTCCTAAAAAGCGGTCGGTAATCTTGGTTAAATTGCGGTAGACGACCTCGGCTTCGTTGGGCTGGGAAAGGCAATTGATTAATAATTTGAACCGCTTTTCGGCATATTTGCCAACCAGGACTTTGATCAGGGCATAGGCATCAACAACTGAAGTCGGTTCATTTTTGACAATTACAATGCGTTCTTGGGCGGCGACATTGAAATAAAGTACATTACTGGAGATGCCCGCCCCGGTATCGATTAATACGTGGTCCAGGGTCTCGGAATAGTTGTCCAGTTCATTTAAGAGAAAAAGCTTTTGGGTCCCATCCAATTCGGCCATTTCCTGAAAACCTGAGGCCGCGGGGAGGATTTTCATCCCCCCCGGGGCTTCGACGATTACCTCAGACAATTGCTTCTGACCGGTAAAGACGTCCTTGATATTGAACCGGGGGGTTAATCCCAAAAGGACGTCGATGTTTGCCAGCCCCAGATCAGCATCGATGACCAGCACCCTTTGACCCAACCGGGTCAGCGCCATCCCCAGATTGACCACAATGTTAGATTTTCCTACCCCGCCTTTGCCGCTGGTCACGGCAATCACTTGCGGTCGGATATCAGAGTTCGGAACTATTCGGTTAGCCAAAGCCTCTTTACAACCTACCGAACCATTTAAACTCTGGTCTCTTCGAACCTTTAAATCAGCCAGATCTGGTGACAACACCTTGCTGGAGTCCTTTTTTTCTTCGGTTTTGGGTGTCAAAATATTAACCAGTTAGTATAAGGTTGCATGATTTCGGTGCCCGCCCCAGAAACCGATATTTTCCGGTTTTCCCTGAAGCTATTTTCTCACTAGCGGGCTGGCTTTACCTTCCGCCTTATTGGTAGCAATGAGCAATGGTTGTGCCAATAAGGCAAAAATGTTCCACTGTATAAAATTATATAAAGATATTAAATAGATATATTTGTTGGGTTCAAAGCCCGTGGGGGAGACGGCTTAGATAAATACCGTCAAAGATCCATGTAGTGGTCAAAAATTTGACGGAAGCAGATTAAAATGGAAAAAAATTATTGAATTTATTAAGAAATAAAGGCAGACAGCGTCAAAATTTTTACGGTCTTAAATGCCCATACTTATAAAATTGGGGGGCAGAAAAGAGGAAAGTATATACTTAATATTTTTGACGCTAAAGGAGGACGGTGCCCTTTGATTTGCTGCGAAAATATTGCTTGACAGTCCCAGACAGGCATGTTAGAAGGAGCATAATCACAGGCCCCTAAAGGTTAAAAGGGAAGACGGTGGAAATCCGTCGCGGTCCCGCCGCTGTAACCGGGGACGAACCCAGCAAAAGCCACTGGCTCCATAAAGGGGCTGGGAAGGCGCTGCCAGTAGAAAGAGCCGGAAGCCAGAAGACCTGCCTGTGGTATTGAAGCGAAGACGGTTGCCGCCGGAGCAACTCTTCGTAATGGTTGGGGACCAAGAAAACTGGGTGCAATCCTCAATTCTCCAAGGCGAGAATTGAGGATTTTTTTTGGTAAAGGAAGATAAATCCGACACCGCAAGAATCGATTTTAATCCTGGGGCACTTCCGCCCTCTCCTTATCTCTGGCGCCCTGTCGGCCCGGCTCATCCTTGCCACACCCTGCTGGGGAGCAAGCGGACAGGAGGATACGGGCCGACAGGAATTTCTCTCCAAGCTTTATGGCCGGATGGTCCTTGGGTGGCAAGACAACTCAAAAACGGTACTGATTAATTCCGTCCGGGCCTGATCTCTGCTCTCCAGAAGATGTGATGGACTTTTTCTATCTGCCAAAAAGGGGCCCCGCTCTGACTGCAAGCCTGCTCAAAATCTTGAGCCCGGAGCGCAGAATGGAGGGCCACAAATCGGACCCCCGGGAAGGTCAGATAAAAACTCTGCCCCTGCTGTCGGGCAAAGGCGCGGATCTCGGCAATCCCGGCATTTTGGTCCAACTCGTACAGCCAGGCCCGGCCGGTAGATTTGACCACCCTTAACATCTCCTGCAATCCCAGGACCGGGTTCTTCCAATGATGATAGCTCATAGTGGCCACCACTAAGTCAAAAGTTTGAGCCGGAAATGGCAACGCGGTGGCAGTGGCGGCCAGCACCGCCATCCGGTCGTTAAGATGCGCCCGGAGCAGACGGCGGTGCGCCAGAGCCGCCATCCGCGGGGCCAGATCCAAACCTAGGGCCCGGATATCCGTCCGTCGGGTGGCGAGCATTGGCAAGAGATGGCCGGGGCCGGTGCCAATATCCAGCAGCAGACCACCGGGCGGCAGCGCAGCCTGCAAATCTTCCCCCAACACGCGGTATAACCGTTGAAAATAAGAGTTGCCGCTAAGCCAGTCATAATAATTAGCAAAAGGACCAGGAATGGCTTCCATAGCTGTTTTTTCGGCACCAGAGCAGTGTTCACCCTAGCCGGTTGATGGTCAGTTTGCCTATTTATAACATGATTTCGAAAGAAAACAATTTTCAATCTCAGCCTCGGGTGAGACCTTTGCTCGCAAGTGGTTCAGGCATCACCATATCTTAAACAATTTCCTTGCATTAACGGCCTATGATGATTTATAATTTTAGTTGGTTGGAGGCTTGCTTGGGTTCGCAGGCAAGAGAGACCTCAGAGCCTGGCCGACAGCATCGCCTTGATTAGATCAAATTTTAAGGAGAGCCCATGCCGCTAACCAAGGCAGTTTTGGTACAGGTCCTTTTTGAGAAAGAAATTTTATCCAAGGCAGAAGCCGCCCGTGCCGTCGATACCGTATTCGGTCTCATGAAGCAGGCGTTGGTCTCCGGAGAAGACGTACTCATCAGTGGTTTTGGGAAATGGACGGTAAAAAACAAAAAAGAGCGTCGGGGCCGCAACCCTCAGACCGGACAGGATCTAACCATCGACGCTCGGCGGGTAGTAACTTTTAAGCCATCCGGGGTTCTGCGTCGCTTGATTGGCGAACCGTCATCCAAACCATCCTAAAAAATTATCTGCTTACCGCCTACTGATGGGGGATCGTCCAATGGCAGGACTGCGGACTTTGGATCCGCCAATGGAGGTTCGAATCCTCCTCCCCCAGCCATGGTTATCTCCTAAAAATCAATTTTATTCATCAAACTTAGAAATCCTTAAATTTACGCTGTTTAATCGCGAGCTTCCCTAAGCAATTTTTTATTGACCGGGCTGGCATGGCTCGGTGGGGGCTGGCATAAGGATTTAGACCAGGAGAGGGCAGGACCGGCAAAGGAAACCGCCAGAGTCAATTCTTTTTCGGCAGCTGGTCTTTCAGGGCATCCAGACGTTGCCGCATCTCCTGAAGTTGTTTTTGGTGTTGAGGCTGTATCTCGGCTCCCTGGGGGCCGCACATCTGCTGCATCATGTTCCCCATTTGGTTCATCATCTCTTGCATTTGCTGCTGCTGCTCCGGGTTCAGTTGTCCCTGAACCATCATCTGATGCATATCATGCATCATGTCAGACATTAGCCCCATATTGTGCTGCATGCCCGGTCCCATCATATGGTGCTGACCATGCCCGCCATGCATCTGGGCCAGCAGTCCGGCGGGAGAAAGAATTAAGCTTGCCGCCGCCAGATCAAAAAAATTTTAAGTCCTATAACGTCCTCCGATCTATATTCCCAATTAATTGGAATGAGATAAGTTAAACCACCAAGAAACCGGATCAAAGTCGTCCGGCCCTGCTCTTCCCCCTTGCTTAGTGTTTGATTAATTTCCAGCGCTTGGTTAAATTTTACAGTTGCTTGATTGGCAGGCTCAACTTGGCCCTCCATATTTAAACTATTAAAGCAATAATGATTTTTAACAGAAAAATTAAGGATATTTATCTAAATCGCCAATACCTTAAACTATTCTGCCAGATCTTGGACCACGTAAAGGGTTACCGGCTCCTGAATACCTTTGAGCCGGGCCAGGAAAGTTCTTTTTAGCACCAGTCCTTGCGGCATCTGGTGATAAACCGCTTCCGAAATTACCACTTCACCACCCTGGGCTTGGGCTTGAATGCGGTGGGTCAGATTAACCGGGGCACCGACAATACCATATTTGGTCCGGCTTTCGGAACCGATATTGCCTACCACTACCTCCCCGACATGCAGGCCGATGCCCATCTGAAGGGGGGGATAGTCAGATTCGGAAGCATTCTCTTCCGCTACAGCCTTCTGCATCTTCAGAGCACACCTGAGAGCCTGCTGCACCCTAGGGTGGAGGGGCGCGTCTAAGGGATCGAAAAAAGCTAGGATGGCATCTCCTAAAAAATCAACAATTATCCCGTGACCTTGCTGGATTATCTCAATCATCTTGGCGAAATGGCGATTCACTAAATGAAGGGTGGCCTCCGGAGTTAAGCTCTCCGCTAACGGCGTAAAATTCCGCAGGTCGGAGAAAAAGATGACTACCTCTCGCTTTTCTCCGCCCAGACGGGCGGCCTCCGGCCGGCTAAGCAACTGTTGGGCAATTTCCTGATCCACATAGCGTCCAAAGGTATTGCTGATAAAATCCCGTTCTTTAAGGCCAGCCACCATGTTATTAAAGCTGCGGGTCAATTGTCCGATTTCATCCCGACCAGCCTCCGGCAGCGGGTCGCCATACTGGCCCTGAGCCACCAGCCGGGCCCGCTGGGCTATACCCTGGATAGCCGAAACCACAGGCCCTACTCCCAGGCGAATGAGTCCCAAGATAACCGCCAGACCCAGGATACTGGCTATCAGATAATAAAACCGAAAGCGTAAAACAGGTGCCAGAATCTGACTCCCGGGAGCATGTAGCATGATAACCCAGGGAGCCAGTTGCAGCCGATAAAAACCGATCACCTGATCCGGAGTGTAACCTTGGTCCAGGATGGTGCCAAAGGGCTTGTCTTTCATTTCCTGAAGCATGGCCAACTCCAACGGATCTTGGGTTTCCCCCAGATAATGCCGGCCTTTCATCAGCTGATCAGAGTGGGCCAGATAAAACCCGGTTTCATCCACCAGACAGGCCATATTGGTTTGCAGCCAGCCCGAGTCCATAAAATCTTCCATCAGGTATTTATAGGTGATAATCACCTCGAGTTTCCCCAAGGGATTACCGGTCTTGTCCAGGAGCACTGACCGGAGCCCTACGGTTTCCTGGTCTGGCGGGTAAAAATATTGGGGCACAGATATATTGAAAACCTTCGTGGCATTCAACTTCTCTTCTTTGCGAGGATGAGACCCTATATACTTGGCCTCCCACCAGGTTAGTTTGACTTGGTTAATGCCCGGTTGTTCTCGAAGTTGCCCAAGAATCCACTCGTGGATTTCTTCATTATCGGCTTTAGAAAATGTTTTCATCCACTGGCGCGGCAATTGCAGCCGCATATCAACCTGGTGCGCGGCCCGCTCGAGCCGCAGAATGGCAACTTCCTGCCATTCCTTAAGCATACTGTTCCGGATATAGATATAGCCAGTCAAACCGATACTCCCGAGGAACAGTGCCACGGGTAATATCACTAAGATGACCAGCCGCCTCTCTAAGCTCTTAAAAGCAAGCATTTATCTTGTTAATGACTAGGGCCCCCTACCGATCCTGAGTTCTTTTGGAGTAAGCCGATTCGCCCTTTATCATGCCACTCCATACCCCGGACGGTCACAGAGCTAAGCGCCGCAGGCGGAGGGCGTTGCCCACCACGGACACCGAGCTGAAGCTCATGGCGGCGGCGGCGATGATCGGGCTCAAGAGAATGCCCAACCAGGGATAGAGGACGCCGGCGGCGATGGGCACTCCCAAGGAGTTGTAAACAAAGGCGAAAAACAGATTTTGTTTGATGTTCCGCATGGTGGCGCGGGAAAGCAACCGGGCCCGGACGATGCCCCCCAGATCGCCTTTGACTAGTGTCACGCCGGCGCTCTCCATGGCCACATCGGTGCCGGTGCCCATGGCAATGCCCACCTGGGCTTGAGCCAGGGCGGGGGCGTCGTTGACCCCGTCCCCGGCCATGGCCACAAAACGCCCCTGCTCCTGAAGTTCCTTTACTTTTTCAGCCTTCTGGTCGGGGAGCACTTCGGGTATGACTTCATCAATGTTTAGCTGGCGGGCCACCGCCGCAGCAGTGGTGCGGTTGTCCCCGGTGAGCATGGCAATCCGGATGCCGTCGTCGTGAAGCCGCTGAATGGCGGCGGGGGTGGTTTGCTTGACCGGGTCGGCCACCGCCAACAGGCCGGCCGCCTGGCCATCCACGGCCACCAACATCACGGTCTGGCCTTCCTGCCGCAGGGAATCCGCCTGGTTACCCAGTTCTCCGGCCGCAACGCCCAATTCTTCCAGCAGCCGCAGATTGCCCAGGGCCACCTGGCGGCCGTCCACTTTGCCAATGACCCCCTTGCCGGTGAGATATTCAAAATCCTCGGCCTCCTGCAGCTTGATCTTCCGCTCCTGGGCGCCTTGGACAATGGCTGCGGCCAGGGGATGCTCGCTGCCCTTCTCCAAAGTGGCGGCCAGGCGCAGCAGAGTTTGTTCATCCATGCCGTCCATGGAAGTCACGCTCACCAGCTTGGGCTGGCCCTCGGTGAGGGTGCCGGTTTTATCCACCACCAGGGTATCTATCCGGCGCATTACCTCAATGGCCTCGGCATTCTTAAACAACACGCCCAACGTCGCCCCCTTGCCGGTAGCCACCATGATCGACATGGGGGTGGCCAGCCCCAAAGCGCAGGGACAGGCGATGATGAGTACCGCCACCGCATTGATGATGGCATGGGCCATGCGGGGTTCAGGGCCCACCAGGGCCCAAACCATAAAGGTAACAATGGCAATCAGCACCACGGCGGGCACAAAGTAAGCTGCCACGACATCAACCAGCTTCTGGATCGGCGCCCGGCTGCGCTGGGCCTCGGCCACCATCTGCACGATTTGAGCCAGGAGGGTGTTGCCGCCCACCCGTTCGGCCCGCATAATGAGGGAGCCGCTGCCATTCACCGTGGCCCCGATTAGCTGACTGCCCGGTTGCTTTTCAACCGGAATGGGTTCTCCACTGACCATGGATTCATCCACTGAGCTCCGACCTTCCAGGACCACTCCGTCTACCGGCACCTTTTCCCCCGGCCGGACCCGCAGCCGGTCGCCGATCTGCGCCTGGTCCAGCGGGATATCCTCTTCCGTCCCATCCTCCCGGATGACCCGGGCGGTTTTGGGGGCCAGGCCGAGGAGCGCCTTAAGGGCAGCGCTGGTCTGGCCCCGGGCTTTTAGTTCGAGGACCTGGCCGATTAATACCAGGGTGACGATCATTGCCGCTGCCTCAAAATATACCCCCACCTCGCCCGCCTGGTCCCGGAAAGAAGCTGGGAAGACCTCAGGGAAAAGCTTGGCCACCACACTGTACCAGTAAGCGACAGATACGCCCAGCCCGATGAGGGTGAACATATTGAGGCTGCGGTTGATGATCGACTGCACGGCCCGGACCAGAAAAGGCCAGCCGCACCAGAGCACCACCGGGGTGGCCAGGGCTAGCTCCAGCCAACCCCACACGTCAGCCGCCAACAGGCTTTCCAGAAACGGTTGAAATCCTGGAATCATGCCGCCCATGGCAATGGCTACCAGAGGGATAGTGAGCACCACTGACACCCAGAAGCGGCGCCGCATGTCCTCCAGTTCCGGATTTTCCTCTTCTTCCACTGAGACGAGGCGCGGCTCCAGAGCCATCCCGCACTTGGGACAGCTGCCGGGAGAGTCCTGCGCCACTTCCGGGTGCATCGGACAGGTCCACTCCGTTCGGGTCAGCGGCGCCGGGGCTTCCGGTTCCAGGGCCATGCCGCACTTGGGGCAGGCGCCCGGCTCCAACTGCTGCACTTCCGGGTGCATGGGGCAGGTGTAGCGGACTCCAGGAGCCGCCGCGGCCGTCGCCCGACCAGTATCTTCTTCACCTTTAAGGTATTGGCTTGGATCGGCTTGAAACTTTTTCAGGCAGTGGGCGCAGCAGAATAAATACTCCTGGCCCTCATAAGTGTACCGATGCGGGCTGTCCGGACTCACTTGCATGCCACAGACGGGGTCGACCGTCCCCGCCGGTGGATGGGCTTCGTGGTGGTGCGGCGATTTTTCTGCCATTGTCGTATACCCTTTGCACCCTGCTCTGGTTAATCTGATGGAATTACCATCCGGCTATCCCCTTGTTGGCTAAAATTTTTAAGAATTATCCCATGCCGGCTATCCCGGCGGGGCATCTGCACCCGGACCACTATTTTTCGATCAGGCGGTAAGGCAGGGCTTTTTTGGTCCACTCACTCTGGGGATATTTGGCTGTCAACGCGTCGTAGGCTTCCCTTAAGGGTTTGGGATCGTGGGTGGTTTTGTACTGGCTTACCCCTTTAAAATACAGAGCTTCGGGCGCTGCCTGACTTTCGGGGTAGCTGGCTAAAACTTCTTCAAACAGTGCATTGGCTTGGGAGTACTGTTCTGCGTCAAAATGCCAGCGCCCTTTGGCGGCCATAAAGGTGGGAATGAACTCCTCCGGGGGCAGAAATCCCACCACCCGCTGCTTTTCCTTGCCTTCGGCATCCATCACAATCAGAGTCGGGGTCCAGGTCACCGAAAATTTGCTTACCATTTCAGTATTAGCGGTCGGGATCTGAACCGGGACAAAATTATAGTCCAAAAAATGGATTACCTTTTCGTTGGGGTACGTAACTGCACCCATCTGTTGGCAGCCGATTCACTGGGGGTTGAAGAAATCCAGAAAAATCGGCTTATTAGTCCGTTTGGCGGCTTCTTTGGCTTTATCCAGGTTGTCCAGCCAGCAGATCTCTAGAGCCATTGTTGTTCTCCTTTTTAAGGGGTCGGGAATTTTTATCCCCGCCCAAAGTTAATCGGGTGCACCTGGGCTCCCGCTCGATTTCTTCTTTCAGGTTTATTGATAAATGCTCGCTCTTTCAGTTATTACTCCGAGCACTTAAAAGGTTATTTTGAGAGGAGGGCCGGGGGACCATCGCCCCCCCGCCCTCCCCTCAAGCTCCCCTCCCAACCCCCCTTATGGGGTTGGGGGAGTGGGTTGGGGGAGTGGGTTGGGGAGAGCTTGTTTTTCCTAACCCCAATTCATTTGTTCATGACCTGAGTAATTAGCCCAGCCCCCGCGCAGATCAAGGTTGCCTTACCTATGACTATCCGTTAACCCCAAGGGTCGTTAACCGATGAGCACCGAAAGTTTCCTTTTATCGATATCTGGAACTAGTCGGCGGACCCCAGGCGCGCTTCTAGAAACTGTTTTAATACTGCAGCATTATTTCTTTCGGGGTCCCGGGCGGCAAAAACCAAAGTAACGGTCCCCTGCCGGGCTCGGTCAATCAGATCCTGAAGAAGAGCGGCTTTCTCCGCATCTTCCAGTTCAGCCCGGTAGCGGCGTTGGAATTCCGGCCACCGGTCCGGATTATGGGAAAACCAACGGCGTAGCTCATGGCTGGGGGCCAGGTCTTTGAGCCAGTCCGCCAACTGAGCATCCTGTTTTTTCACCCCCCGGGGCCACAGCCGGTCTACCAGGAATCGCTCCCCATCAGCTTCGCCGGGGGGATCATAGATCCGTTTCATTTTCAACATGATGGGGCCATCATCCCTCGGTCGATAAGTAGTTGAAAAGGCATCCATTAATCGTTTGCGGAAAAATAAGTGGATAGGTTTTAAGGAAGGCAGAAAATGCCTGCCTTCCCTGGCAACTAAGTTTACAAGCATCGCATAAAGGCCACCAGGGCCTTTTTCTCTTCCGGGGTGAGGTTGAGACGGGTCACCACATTAAAGAACTCCACCGTGTCCTCCAGGGTCAGGCAGCGTCCATCGTGCATGTAAGGCGGTGAATCCTTGATGCCGCGCAGGGTAAAGGTTTTGATGGGGCCTTCGGCGGTGATAACCTGGTCGCTGATCATTTGCTGCTTGTAGAACCGTTCTACTTTCAGGTCATTCATCTTGTCATCCAGGTAAAAAGGCGCCGGGTGGCAGTCGCCGCACTTACCCTTGCCGAAGAAGACCTCCTGGCCCAACATTTCTTCTTTAGTGGCTTTTTCCGGGTCCAGCTTGCCGAACTCGTTCAATTTCGGCGCCGGGGGAAAGTCAAACATGTTTTGCATCTGGGCCATCATCGCCACCTGGCTGGCGCGGTCCGGTAGGTTGACGCCTTTTTTAGCGGCAATCACGTGATCTCCATCAAAATAGGCGGTCCGCTGCTCAAACTCGGTGAAGTCCTCCACCGACCGCAGCGACCGCTTGGAGCCGTGAATCTGCTGGTTGAACAGGCCCCTCAGGCTGACGGTGTCGAGCCGGAAGCGAAAGGCCTGGGGCCGGGTGTCAGGATTAAGATGGAAAGCCGCGTTAGTGTGGCCGTTGGCATGGCAATCCAGGCAGGACACCCCCAGGCTGGGTTTTTCCACTTTGCGGTCTTCGGTCTGGTTGAACTGCTGCTGAGGAAAGGGGGTGAGCAGCAGCCGTAGCCCTTCCATCTGCACTGGGGTCAGGATGCCGTGGAAAATCTCATAATAATTGTCGATGGACAGCAGCTTGCCTTGGGAGACATCGCCCAGGTCCGGCCGGGTGGTAAGGAAAATCGGCGGTGGAAACTCCGGCAGAAAGTGCTCCGGCAGGTCAAATTCCACGTCAAACCGTTCCAGGGACCGTTGTTCCAGCTTCTGGATTTCATCGATCTGGGTCTTGGGAAAAACCTGCCCGCCGGTGGTGTGCTTGACATGCGGCAGGGGCAGGAAGCCTTTCGGAAACCACCCCTTTTCCTTGATTTCCGCCGGGGACATCTGGGCTAGCTTTTCCCAGGTCATGCCTTTGGGGAGCTTGACCCGCACCCCTTCCTGGACGGCTTGGCGGCCCCCGGACATCATCACCCCTTTGGCCGGGCGGTTGTCCAGATCGTAGCGCTCCTGGAGCAGGTTCATCTGACGCTTCATGATCTTGGGTTTTTCCGCCACATCTTTTTTCATGGTGGTTGCAAAATCTTCCTCAATAACTACCGGCATGTAGGTATTTTTTTCATATTCCTGGCTGTGACCCAGGGCAACAAAGCCGAACATTATCATCCCCAAGGTTCCAAGCCAAAGCCCTTTGTGGCTTTTTACAATGTTTCTCATGAGTTCTCCTTTCTTTTTGCTGTGGGACGGTAGGCTGCCAGCTGCATCGGCTACCGCCGCCAACCGGTTTACTGCCCCGATATGCCTCTGTCTCAACAATGTTGCCGCCTTCATTGCACCTTTGTATTGGTAATTTGCCTTAAGCAGTCCCACCTGGTCCCATATTATCCCTCTTTTCGATCAATCTGCGACTCCAGATGAGTCAGACGCCTCAAGATCTCTTTATCTTTTTGCCATCGGGCGGTGACGTCCCGCATGATGGCTGCGGCCCCCAGGACCTGGCCGCTGTCCGCTTTGATCAGAACGACGCTAAATTCTAATGACAAGGGCTGGTTATCCTTCCTTTTCCCGGGCACGGCGAGCAACTGTTGCCCATACTTAGTGACGCCGCTAGCCATGACCCGGCGGTAGCCCTCCCAGTGTCTCTGCCGCCAGCGCTCCGGAATGATCAGATTCAGAGATTGCCCTAAAGCCTCGGTGGCCGGATAGCCAAATATCCGCTCGGCCCCCTGGTTCCAAAGGTGGATGATACCGTCCCGGTCAGAATAAATAATGGCATCCCAGGAGTTTTTGACAATCTGGCAGCATAAATTTTTTGGATAAGTTGATTGGTCCGAGCCTTGCTGTTCCATAGAGGTCTGGCCCTAATTGGAATTTTCGGGGGAGCTCTCCAGAGGCCTTTCGAATTGGGAGATTAACTCCCAGCCGCGTTCCAGCCAGGCCGAGACCGGAGGTGGATAATGCCCCTCAAAGGTAAAGTTTTGGTGATGCCGGGTATCATAAACCAACACATCCACCTCCAAGCCGCCCTTCTTGACCCGATAGCCCCACTCATAGTTGTCCCGGGTATGGGGGGTGATTGCCTTGGCGAAAAAGGCAATGATGTGGTCTTCGTGCCTCACTGTGGAGTAAGTCGGGCAACAATTGTACCCTGGCCTGGCAACCCCGCTGCTGCCGCCCTGGCCGCAGATCAGGTCCAGGCCGTCTACCTGGTAGCCGCCCGGCACTTTTTTGATCAACGCCTCAGTGATGACGCTCCCCCCTCAATTTTTATTGGCCGCGGGGCCCTGGTGCAGGGGGAAGGCGCT
>JBKHJN010000048.1:0-16248 GCA_046538075.1 Desulfobacteraceae bacterium
GTGTGGGGCAAAACCCCAGGCCGGTCAGCCCCAGGGGCTGATAAATCTGCTCCCGACAATAGGTGTCCAAATCCTGGCCGCTGGCCGCTTCGATCACCGCCTTGAGGAGCATAAAGCCCAGATCGCTATAAACGGTGGCGGTTCCTGGCGGGTATTCCAAGGGCTCGGCCGCGGCCAGCCTCTCCAGCATTCCACGGCGCTGGTCGGGAGGATGCGATAAAATGGTCTGATAAAACGGCCGCCAGGCCGGCAACCCGGCGGTATGGGTCAGCAAGGACTTGATCGTCAGGGGTTGTTTATCCGGCGGCAGCCAGTCTACCGCCAGGATCTCCCCTAAGGTGTTGTCTAAGTTGAGCCGGCCCGCGGCCATCAGGGTCAGCAGGGCCAGGGCGGTGGCCAGCGGTTTGGTCAGGGAGGCCAGATCAAAGAAGGTATCGCGGTGGACCGATGTGGCCCCGGGAGTTTGCTCAACCTGGCCGACCGCGGCCTCGTAGCGCAATTCCCCCTTGAGCCCCACTAACAGCGCGGCCGCGGTATAGACTTTTTCATTTATTCCGGCACTTAATAAACGATCGAGTGGGTCACAGCGGTCATTGGTCAGCGGCATGTTAGTGGTCAGTGGTTAGTTAAAAAACATACATTAGGCGACCAGTTATTGTCTACTAGCCCTGTTCTTTTTTTGACTTTTTTACGGAAGCTACTAGTCCGTTTAAAATTCGGCCTAATTCTTCAGTAAGTTCCAGAAGCTTATAAGTTTCTGCTTCGTTAAGGTAACTTAGGTTTCGGGCGATCAAAACCTGGGTCTCTAATTCGGAAAGCGAACCTTTGGCATGTCCCAGAAATTGTAGGAATTCTCCCTTCGACGACCTACCTTGACCTTCGGCAATATTGCTTGGGATAGACACCGCCGCCCGGCGAAGTTGGCTCAACAGGGCATAGATCTCTTCTTTCGGAAACTTTTTGCTAACTTGGTAGACCTGGGTAACCAATTCCATTGCTTTCTGCCAGGCGACTAGATCTCGATAGGAGCGTATCATTTCCCTACTCAGCAATGGAGGTTTTTTTCAGGCGTAAAAGAATGTTTTTTACTGACCACTGACTACTGACTACTTACAACTCTCCAAAGCCAGATCAATGAGTCGGTCGAGTAAAGCCGAAAAACTCAGACCCATGGCTTGGGCGGCCTGGGGGAACAGGCTGGTGGCAGTCATGCCGGGGATGGTATTGGTCTCCAGGACATAGATGTCGCCGTCCCGGATAATCATATCGGTGCGGCTGTAGCCCCGGCATGCCAGGGCCCGATGCGCAGTCAGGGCGCATTGCTGGGCCTGGGTCGTGAGTTCCGGACTGACCCGGGCCGGGCAGATTTCGGTGGTAGCGCCCGCCTTATATTTGGCTTCATAGGTAAAAAAGGGATAGTCGGTAGCCGGAACGATCTCCACCAACGGCAGGGCCTGCAAGTGGTCGTTGCCCAAGACCCCGCCGGTGACCTCGGTGCCGGCGATGAATTCTGCCACCAACACCCGATGGTCGGTCTCCAAAGCGGTTTCGATGCCAGCTGCCAGTTGTTCCCGGGATTGAGCAATGGTAACCCCGATGCTGGAGCCTTCGCTAACCGGTTTGATGACCACCGGTAACCCCAGCTGGGACTCGATTGCCGCCGGGGTCGGGACCTGGGTGCGAGGAAAGACCATTTCCTGGGGGGTTCTCAGCCCAGCCTGGCGATAACGCTGGTTGCTGATCTCCTTGTTGATGGCCAGGGCACTGCCCAGCACCCCGGAACCTTGATAAGGGATACCTAACAGATCAAGCAAACCCTGGATGGTGCCGTCCTCCCCCCAGCGGCCATGCATGATGATCAGGGCGACATCGAGTTCGGGGGCGTCGCCCACCAGTTTTTCCAGATCGACCAGGGGGTCATAGCGCCGGATGTCATATTTGTTTTTATCCAGGGCCTGATAGACCTGTTCGCCGCTTTTCAGCGACACTTCCCGTTCCGAGGATTTGCCGCCACTGATGAGCGCCAGGCGCAATTTTCTCATACTACCCTCCGGGAGTCATTGATACAAAGCAGGTCGGGGGGATCAAGGCTTAAGGGGGTAAACAGTTTGTGTTCCAGTCGGCGAGTGCGCAACTCAAGCGCGGTTATGCGTTGCCGGGCCTGATCATTCCGACCGTAGCGATTCCGCAGATCAGCGAACCTCACCTTTAGGGGCACGACCTGGGTATGCATTACCCGTTTGTCGGCGTAATTGACCACCTCGGCCTCACAGATATAAGGGGATTCCAGGAGCCGAGCCGGCAGATAGACATGCTTCCGGATAATTTCGGCCACCGCCGGGTAGCCATAGTCTTGCAGCCACTCAGCTCCGATCTGGGCGTGATCGCCGCCGTTCTGCAGGCAGATGGTCTTGGCAATGTCGTGGAGCAGGGCTCCGGCCTCGAGCAGGGGCAGATGCAAGGGAAAACCGCTTTTTACCAGAGCTTTTCCGACCATCAGGGCCACCTCGGTGACCCGCAGGCTATGCTCCTGAATGTTGGGCAGCATCTGGTGCTCGGCCATTAACTGCAGGCACTTGGTGGGCGAGGGACATATTTCTGACATAGTTAATTAATGCGATCAGTTACAAGGTTAATCTGAGGGGAGGGCCGGGGGACCGCCGGCCCCCCGCCCTCCCCTCAAGCTCCCCTCCCAACCCCCCCTTAAGGGGTTGGGGGAGTGGGTTGGGGAGAGCTGTTTATTCTAACCCCAATTCATTTATTTTATGAACTGAGTAATAATTAATCATGCCAAAAGGCCGGGCAAATTTCAATCTAAATCACTCATCCGGCTTGATCCACCAACACCACGGCATAGGCAGCCAGCCCTTCGCCGCGGCCGGTAAAGCCCATTCTTTCGGTGGTAGTAGCCTTGATATTCACTGCCTGCGGGGCAATTTGCAGAACCTGGGCCAGGGCTGCAATCATCCGGGGAATATGGGGTTTTAAAGTCGGAGCTTGGGCGACCACGGTGGCATCGACATTAACCAGCTGATATCCCCTTTCCCGGACCAGGGATAAAATCTTTTCCAATAACACCAGACTGGAAATCCCCTGGTAGGCCGGATCAGTATCGGGGAAATGTTGTCCCAAATCCCCTGCCCCTACCGCTCCTAAAAGGGCATCACCGATGGCGTGCGAGAGGACATCAGCGTCGGAATGGCCCTTTAGACCGAGATGATAAGGAATCTCGACCCCGCCCAGAATTAAGGGACGGCCGGGCACCAGCCGGTGGGCATCATATCCTAGTCCGACGCGCATGTTTTTTCGGCTTCTGCCTCATCTTGACCAGCACTTCGGCCAGTTGGAGGTCCTCCGGAGTAGTAATCTTAAGATTGTAGGGGGAACCTTTGACCACCGTGACCTTGACTCCCAGTTGTTCTACCAAGGAAGCCTCATCAGTACCCAGGAAATTCCGGGCATAGGCTTCAACAAAGGCCTTCCAGAGCAGATCGGCTTTAAAGGCCTGGGGAGTCTGCACCAGCCATAGGTTCCGGCGATCCACGGTCTCGAGCACCTGATGCTTTTGATTCACCCGTTTAATGGTATCCTGGGCCATTTGGGCCAGAATGGCAGCGCCGGTATCCCGGGCTACCTGAATGGTCTGGCGGATGGCCTCAGGGGTCACAAAGGGGCGCACCCCGTCATGGACCACAATAATTTCCAGGTCTTCCTGATGGTGAAGAATTTTCAGGGCGTGATAAACACTGTCCTGCCGTTCTTTGCCTCCCGGCACCAACCGTAAGACTTTTTGAAATCCATAAGAAACTAAGATTTTCTCCTGGCAGAACTCCAGTTCGGAGGGGTGGGTAACGACAGTGATCTCGTCGATCTCCGGCAGGGATTCAAACACTGCCAGAGTATGGGCCAGAATCGGTTTTCCGGCCAGAGGAAGATAGGGCTTGGAGATTTTATGGCCCATGCGCCGGCCTACTCCAGCCGCGGGAACGATGGCGGCCACAGTCATGACTGGACCTCTACGGTCCCCTGGCAGGCAACTTCTCCGGCCCGTCCTGGAATGGTCATCCATTTGATCGGCGCCGCCGGGAGGGAGGTTGGCGAAGATAACAGCTCCTGGACCCAGTCTGCCAGCCGGAGGAATCTGACCTGGCGGGCCTGCAACTGGTCAAGCAGACGGGCAAAATCCTCTTTATAGATACGGCCTTCGGCTTCGGCGTGTATGGTGACAACCTCAACCTGGTGGGGGCGCAGACGGGTTAGGATTTCCTGATTAAAATCCCTTGCGGTGCCCCTGTTTAAACCCAAAAGTTCATCCAGAGTCGGCAGGGTGGTGGGGATTTCCAGAGTGGGAAAAACCTGGCGGTCGAAGCGGGGAAAGTAAGGACAATAGCCCCGGGTGTTGCTGACATAAAGAAAATCTTCGGCTGCCAGGGCCGCCTGACTGGCCGCACTGCACTGCCAGCCGGGGGCCGCGAAAGCCGTCGCCCGGTACCCCATGACCTGGATAAACATTTTCTGAGCGTGCAGTATCTCTAAATGAACGGCCTCCGGAGGCAGGTGCAACAAATGGTCCTGCCAATGCACATGGTCGTAACCATGAATGCCCAATTCATGCCCTTCTGCCGCTATCTTTCGGAGCAAACCAGGCTCAGAAGCAACGATCATCGGAGCCGGCAACAGAGTGCCATAGACCATGGTCCTTAAACCATACAGCTGCGGGGCTCGGGTTCGCAGCATTTTGCGCAGAAAACCTTTGCGTCGGAACAGACGCCAAATCGCCCGGCCGGAGTTGTCCGGCCCCATGGCAACGAAAAAACTGGCCAGAATGGACCGCTCCTGAAAAAGCGCCAACAGCGCCGGCACTCCCTGGCGGTAGCCAACCAGAGTATCAACATCAACTTTTATTGCCAATTGCATCACAGGTTCTTAAAAACCTAGCTCTGGTTGTCAAGCCGCCGGATTTCCTCCAGAAAGGCGTCGAGGGTATACTTCAACGAAATGGACAATTCGGTCCGGGGTTCCCACCCCAGTAGCAGGCGGGCCTGATCAATAGCCGGTTTGCGGGACAGGATATCCTGGTAGCCCGGCCCGTAGTAGTCCTCATGCGGCACTTCGATGATTTCGGAATACTCCGGGTCGTGTTGATGGTCGGCATGGTTCTGGAACAGCTCTAAAAGCATATAAGCCAGATCTCTGATCGAAATTTCATTGTTCGGATTGCCGATGTTGAAAATTCGGCCGTCAGCCACATTGCCGGGATTTTCGATGATCTTCATCAAGCAATCAATGCCGTCTTCGACGTAGGTAAAACAGCGCTTCTGGCGCCCCCCGTCCACCAACCGGATCGGTTCGCGGTTGACCAGGTTAATGATAAACTGGGTCACCACCCGGGAACTGCCCTCTTTGGCGGCATCGATATCGTCCAGCTTAGGGCCGATCCAATTAAAGGGGCGAATGAGAGTGAACTGCAGCTTGCCTTCCTGACCATAAGCCCAGATTATCCGATCCAGCAATTGTTTGCAACAGCTATAAATCCAACGCTGCTTATGAATCGGTCCCAGGACCATCAGGCTGGAATCTTCGTGGAACTCCGGCTCAATACACATGCCATAAACTTCTGAAGTGGAGGGGAAGATGATCCGGGTCTGATACTTGACGCATTGCCGGACAATGCGAAGATTTTCCTCAAAATCCAGCTCAAATACTTGCAGAGGGTGTTTGACATAGCTCATCGGGGTCGCAATAGCGACCAGAGGCAGGACGACATCGCATTTTTTGATGTGATATTCGATCCATTCTTTGTTAATGGAGATGTCCCCTTCCAGGAAGTGGAAGCGCGGATGATCCAGGGAATGATCTAACTTATTGGCAAACAGGTCCATGCCAAACACTTCCCAATCCCGGGTATGGAGAATGCGGCGCACCAAGGCATTGCCAATAAAGCCATTCACTCCCAAAATCAAGATTTTCAAGTTGCCTCATCCTCCTTTAGAATTAGCGGAGCTTCCCCCAGCCGGTGGCCCGGCAGGATCCCCCGTTCCGCCAGTTTCGGCCCCGATACTTCCGGTTCTCCCTCGAATTGGCCCTGTTGCAGCAAAAATCCCCCTTGCCCCGTACCAACCACCAACCCCTTGCCTGGGAGGATGGCTGTCACCTGTCCGGGCTGGCACTCCATGGGCAGAGTTTCATTTACTACTTTCCCTTTCCAGATAAAAAGCTTCCGGCCGCCATGAGTAGTAAAAGCCCCGGGATAAGGGTGGGTAACGGCCCGCACCAGGTTGTAAATCTGCCAGGCTGATTGACGCCAGTCAATTCTGCCATCTTCAGGGCGCCGGCCTCCAAAATAGCTGGCCCGGCCATGGTCCTGAGGAATTCGGGGCGCGACCCCGGCGCGTAATTGGGGGTAGGTTTGCCGCATCAACTCCCCGGCCGCGGCGGTCATTTTGGCATACAGGGTTAAGGCGGTATCCTCCAGGGTGATAGGCACCGGTTTCTGAGCCACCACGTCGCCGCGATCAGGCTTTTCCTCCATATAATGCAGAGTTACCCCGGTTTCGCCTTCGCCGTGGATCAGCACCCAATTGACCGGACAGCGCCCCCGATAACCGGGCAGCAGACTGCCATGCAGATTCAGCGCCCCATAGCGGGGCAGGTCCAGCAGCGGTTTTTTCAACATCTGGCGGTAATAACAGGAAAATATGAAATCCGGCTCCAGCCGCCGCATGACTTCGACAAAGCGCCCATCGTTGGGGTCGCCCGGTTGATAAAGCGGATAATTTTGCGCTAAGGCCAGCTCCCGCACTGAGGCAAACCAGACATTCTCGACCGGGTCATCAGGGTGAGTGACCACCGCGACAATTTCATCCCCATACTGCCGACAAAGGTCCCCCAAAACTTCTAGACAGATATGGCCGATATTATGATAGCCGAAAAAGACTAGACGCATTTCCTTTTTTTTATTAGGCCAGAAAATGTCGGGTGATAGCGGCTGCTAATATGGTGACGGAACCGTACCAGATAACTTTCCAAATATAAAGTTGAGAAAAGATGTAAAATGCACGATCCTTGAATACCCTCATCTTTTCCTCTTTAACTGTTAAGGGTGATGCCAAGATAAGATTCTTGTGATAAAAGTAAATGCGAAAAATATCAATCGCCTGAACACCAGCCGTAATCAATGCACAAATTAATAGACCGCTCTTAGACCATGTGAAAATTTGGTAGCCAATGATACCTGCAATTATATGAATAAGATGGTTCCATATCATTATATTAGCCTGTCCACTAAACAGCATCTTCTTGGGTTATTTTCGGTAGCTAATCAACTGCAACCCGCCTTTAGAAGCAGAAATCATTTAGACACCCATAATGACGAGACGGAGCATCTGCCCTCCCAGCCAAGGGTTTTTATTACATGAACAACTGCAAACGCGCTTCCCACTATTCCACCAAAAAAACTGATGAATAATTCCCAGCCTGTCGTATTTGATATGGCTCCAGAAAGAAATAATCCGATAGCTGAAGCTCCTATAGACACATGGATTATCAATAGTGCTAAGGCAACATAACCCCTATATTTAGGAGCAACCACTGCTCCTATAAATATGTATGCCCCAGAAGATATAACAGAAGCTGGCCAAATAAGCAGCAATGATGGAAAAAACGGACAAAAATTTTTTATACTCCAATTTATTAAAATCAAAGAGATTCCGTATATGAAGATTTGCGTTAAAACCGCGAGTGGTAGGAGGACAATCCAACGGATTACTAACTGCCACAATGGAATGTTAATTCGCGAATTTTCACTCATCGAGGTAAAAAGTTTTTTAAGATCTTTAAGAAATTAATTTTTCTGAATCATTACCCAATTGCTGCCGGATGACATAGCGGGGGCGCTGCCGCACTTCCCGATAGATGCGGCCGACATACTCGCCGATCAGGGCCAGGCCGAACATCTGCAGGCCGATGAACAGAAACAGGATGGCGAACAGGGTAAAAACCCCTTCGACCTCCGGCCCCACCACCAGGCGGCGGATAAACAAAAAGATGCCGAAACCCAGACCCAACAAGGCGATCAGCAGGCCCAAGAAGCCCACCGCATGGATGGGGAAATGGGAAAACCCGGTCATGAAGTCGAAATTGAGGCGGATCAGTTTGCGGAGGCCATACTTGGACTGGCCCCCTTGCCGCTCCGCATGGCTTACCGGGATCTCGGCAATACGCCGGGCGAAACTGTTGGCCAGAGCGGGAATAAAGCTGGTTGATTCGTGGCATTGGTTGATGCTGTCGATGATTTCCCGGCGGTAGGCCCGCAGCATACAGCCAAAGTCATGGGACCGGACGCCGGTCACCCAGGACATCAGCCGGTTCATGGACCGCGAAGCCAGCCGGCGGAAAATAGAGTCATGCCGGTTCTCGCGCCAACCACCGACTGTGTCGTAGCCTTCCTCCAGTTTAGCAATCAGGCGGGGAATCTCTTCCGGGGGATTTTGTAAATCTGCGTCCAGGGTGACCACTACCTGCCCCCGGGCGGCCTGAAAACCAGCAAAGATGGCCTGGTGCTGGCCAAAATTGCGGTTAAACTGTATGGCCCGCAGGTGGCCGGGATGCTGCTGATGCAGTTCGGTCAAAATTTCCCAGGACCGGTCCCCCGAGCCGTCGTCGACGAACAGAATTTCAAAGCTCCGGCCTATGCCGGACAGGGTCTGCAGCAAACGCCGGACCAGCTCGGGAAGATTGTCTTCCTCATTATATACTGGAATTATCACCGAAATGTAGGGCGGTTCCTCCGATGGCGACATCCTGGTCCGGGCAACAGCATCCATGATAACTAATTACCTCGCAGTTAATAAAAAAGCCGACGAAAATATGTCGGCCTGGGGAAATAGAACCTATCGGAGCAGGCTATAAGCCGAGTTCTGTCCCGGATAACCGGTGGTGATCATTCATCTAGAACCACAGTTGCCTGCGGCCTCCAGCGACCTACCCGAGAGCTTCAGGCGGGCCACCCTCCAGCGCTCTCCTATTTGGTCTTGCTCCGGGTGGGGTTTACCTAGCTTCCGATGTCACCATCGGAACTGGTGAGCTCTTACCTCACCGTTTCACCCTTACCGGCACGAAGTTTCGTCCCGGCGGTCTATTCTCTGTGGCACTTTCCTTAGGGTCACCCCCACTGGGCGTTACCCAGCACCCTGCCCTGTAGAGCTCGGACTTTCCTCTCGCCGCCCATACAGGCGGCCAGCGACCACCTATCCTACTCCGATATGGCTGCTATTCAATTAAATTATAATCTACTGTGGCCTTTTGGTCAATGGCTTCCCAGGCTAAGCGATCGGCTAGTTGATTTTTGGCCCGATCTACATGTGAAATAGCATAGGCGTCGAAACTGTTCAATAAGATTCTGGCTGACTGCCACAGAGGTTTTAGCTTCGGGCTCTTGACCTGATATCCCCCCTGTAGCTGCTGCACTACCAGCTTGGAGTCCGAGAAGATGTAGAGGCAGCGGATCCCCCGGTGGATGGCCGCCTTTAACCCCAGCAGCAGGGCGCGATATTCAGCTTCATTATTGGTGGCTTCCCCCAGGTACTCCCGGAGTTCGACCCGAACCCGGCCCTGGCTATCCCGAAGCAGAGCTCCAGCCCCGGCCGGACCAGGATTGCCATGCGAAGCCCCATCGACATATAAGGTCCAATATTCCTGTTCCAAAGACCGATAATGCTCCGCAGCCTCCCAAAACAGCTGTTGCAAGTCTTTCAGACTCAGGCCGTAATGCTTCAGGATGCCGGGAATATAGGGGTTCTCTGCCAGGGCATAAAACAGCCCGGCTCGGGTCGGGGACCCGGACCCACCCGTTGTCATCCCACCGCAGTCTGAGAAGCCAGCTCTTCCTGGTCTTCCGGCCCCAGCCAGTAGATAATCCGCTGGCAATGCGGACAGGTCAATATCTCTTGTTCTTTCTGGAGCTCAATAAAATGCTGAGGCGGCAGATTCATATGGCAGGCCATACAGACCCCCTGGCGGACCTCGGCGATGGCGGTGCCATTGCGCCGTTCCCGGATAAACTCATACTTTTTCAAGAGCTCCGGGGAAATCTGCTGGAGAATCTGGGGGCGCTGCTCCATTAGTTCCTGGATCTGCCGGTTGATCGCCGCCAGTTCAGTTCTGACTTCGGCCTGGAGTTCTTCATACCGGCTTTGCAGTGCCCCTAATTCCTCCTGCCGCTGGGCCAGTTTTTGTTGGTAGACCTCAATTTCTTCCAACAATTCCAGGATCTCCGTCTCTTTCTGGTCTTTGCGGTCCTCCCGGAAGGCTATCTCCTTGAGCATCGCCTTGTATTCAATGTTATCCTTGATCTCCATCAGCCGCTCCCGACTTCTGGTAATGTCGTCATCCATCTCGGCCATCTCAGCATCCAGCCGGCGATGTTGGGTCTGCAAGTCCTCCAGTTTCTGCTCTTCCATCTGCTTGGCTGCCTGGGTTTCCTGCAGCCTGGCGGCCAGTTCATTCAAGCCGGCCGGGATTTCCTCCTTAGCCTGTGAAAGAGCGCGGATTTCCTTATCCAAATGCTGTAAGGCGATCAATTGCCTTAGTTCTTCTAACAATTTTATTCCTCCACTATCTTCTAAAACTTAGGCAGTGGCTAGGTATACCATCTGCCTGATTTAATTCCTGGTTGATCATTTTTTAAAATCATCGAAAAACTTATCATCCACGTCGAATGTAATCCGTGGTTTAAGTCCGAGTTTAAGGTTTTCAAACATTTGGGTTAGTGCGTCTCCGTCAACCAGTTCAATGGGAAGCGCCCCATCCCTCCTTGACTCTTTTTTTGCTTCCAGGGTGAAGGTGCCGGTTGTTATGATAATGCCTTTGTCAGCCCTACCCATCATGGCCCCGCGAAAATCGCGTACCTGTGATGGGGTTACGGCGCCTTGGTAACGTTTGCACTGGAAAAGCACATTGAAGCTGACAAAGGGGTTTACTTGCAGGATACCTTTACCATCAATTCCTCCGTCGCCGGTTTTTCCGATTACCTCTACCTGTTGGAAACCCGACTCCCGCAGCAATCTCTGGCTAAGACGTTCAAACCCTTGGGGTGGCAATGACTTAATAATGGCAAGTAATTTAGTTCTGTAATCTTGAAGTTCAATTTCCTCCTCAGCTTTTTCACCAATAGAAGAACTAGTGCTGTCTTTAAGTTTTTTTTCCTCCTTAAAAGCCTTCTGTACTTCTCGAAAAGTACTCATTACATCGAAAGACCTGACATCAAGAGACATGCCCTTTTTTGTGAGACTCCACACCCCGCGTTCCGAGGAGTCAAGATAACCTGCTCTTGCCAGATAAAGCCGTGCCCATTGAACCTGATTTCTGAGCCGAGATACACCGCTCTTAAGTGTAACTTCCTGTTCAGATTCAGGTACTTGCATTTTTTCCATAACCCGATCAATCACCTCGGCAACCGTCCCTGAGCCGCCAGTTTCTTTGAGGACTTCAATAATCGGCTTAAAGAAGCGAATGAACTGTGGTCCCGTACCTTTCTTCATTTTTGCTTAATTCAAATCTTCTACAAATAATAAAACGGATCTTTTCCCCAGGGGTCAATGACGACCTTCACGCCCAGGCCTTCCTGATCCAATCGCTCCTGGAGCCGCTGCCCCCAAGCAGGCATAAAGATCGACTCGGTGGCATAATGGCCCAGATCCAGGATGGCCATTTTTGCCAGGGCCCACGGGACCGCCTGATGGTAGCGGATGTCGCCGCTGATATAGACCTCCGCCCCCTGTTGCCAGGCAGCCTCGATCAGGTCGCCACCGCTGCCCCCACAGAGAGCCACCTTTTTGACCATCTCCGGCGGCTGCCCTACCGCTTTGATTATGGACACCCGGAACAGGGCCTTGAGGTGCTGAATTACCTGGCCCCAGGGGCGGGGTTCAAGCCATTCCCCTACCCGGCCTAAACCCAGAGATAAGCCCTGATTTTTCAAGGGATAAAGGTCATAGGCCACTTGTTCATAGGGGTGGGCAGCTTTAAGACGCTCGACTGCCCCAGCCAGGCGGCTTTCTGGCACCAGTACTTCTAAACGCGATTCACTGGCCCGGGATAGAACCGCGACTTCGCCCCGAAAGGGCTGAGCCCCGGCCAGCGGCCGGTAGGTCCCCTCCCCGCGGGTGGCAAAGGAGCAGTTGGCATATCGTCCGATCACGCCGGCGCGGTCGTCGAACAGCGCCTGGCGCACCTGGTCTTCATAACCGATGGGAACAAAGACCACCAATTTGTACCAACCATCAGCATGGGTTTCCTGAAGTATATGGATCCGGTCTAATTCCAGCGCCTGGGCCAAAAAATCATTCAGTCCGTGCTCGGCAATGTCCAGATTGGTATGGGCTGCGGCTAAGGCCAGGTTGTGCTTTATGGCCAGACGCAACTGCCGTCCGATGGGCGTATCCCAACGGAGGCATTCCAGAGGGTGAAAGAGCACCGGGTGATGGGTCAGGACCATCTGGGCACCGATTTCCGCGGCCCCCTGCAGGACCGCTTCCGAAGGCTCCAGGGCCACCACCAGGGTATTCACCTCCTGCTCGGGATGGCCGACTTGCAATCCCACCCGGTCCCAGGCCAGCGCCAGGGAAGCAGGAGCCTGCGCTTCGACGAGGGCCAGTATTTGCTTTACAGTGGCCGCCATCGCTAATAAAAAAAGGGGTGCTCGGTCAGCACCCCAGAGGTATATCCCCATTGATGGTCCAGGGGATGGTGATTAACTTTTCGCATTACAAGCATATTACCTCTGATATTGGTGGGCCCACCTGGATTCGAACCAGGGACCTTCCGGTTATGAGCCGGTGGCTCTAACCGCTGAGCTATGGGCCCAGATTGATCCTGCCTGGCCGCACTTACTTCTGACCCCAGACCTGATCTGTCCGGGATATAGGTCCGGACTAAATTGCCCTTAATTATAACCCATAAAACCCTGCAAGATGCAACCCCAATTCTGCAACCGCCGGAATCCGGTTAGTTTCCTGCCCTGGAACGCCATTTCTAATAGATATTAATCGCCTCGCTTCCCTTTCTCCATTCTAACCCTCCCCCCCAGCAAAAAAGAAATAGTCCAAGACGATTAAATCTAGCTAATTATAATGGCTAAACTCCGGATCCCGGCTTTTGGGAATCAGTATTCAATAAAGCTGTGCAGTTGTTTGCTGCGCGAGGGATGCCGTAACTTGCGAATCGCTTTTCCCTCGATCTGGCGAATACGTTCCCGGGTCACCGAAAAATTACGCCCCACCTCCTCCAAGGTATGGTCAGCCTTTTCACCGATGCCAAACCGCAGGCGGATGACCTTTTCCTCGCGGCTGGTCAGGGTCGACAGCACTTTTTGGGTCTGTTCGGCTAGATTGAGATGTTCCACCGCTTCTATCGGCGAGGAGATTTTGCAGTCCTCAATGAAATCTCCCAGATTGCTGTCTTCTTCTTCGCCGATGGGGGTGTCCAGGGAAATAGGTTCTTTGGCGATCTTCAAGACCTTGCGGACCTTGTCCAGGGGAATCTCCATTTTTTCGGCGATTTCCTCCGGGGTGGGCTCGCGGCCGATCTCCTGGACCAAGTAGCGGGAGGTGCGAATCAGTTTGTTGATCGTCTCAATCATGTGGACGGGAATGCGGATCGTCCGGGCCTGGTCGGCAATGGCCCGGGTAATGGCCTGTCGGATCCACCAGGTGGCGTAGGTGCTGAATTTATAGCCCCGTTCATATTCGAACTTATCGACCGCCTTCATCAGGCCGATATTGCCTTCCTGGATCAGGTCCAGGAACTGCAACCCCCGGTTCGAGTATTTTTTGGCAATGCTCACCACCAAGCGCAGATTAGCCTCGACCAACTCCCGTTTGGCAGTGGTGGCCTGCCGTTCCCCTTTTTTGATCCGGGCTTCAATCTCCAGGATCCGCTCCGGAGTCAGGTCTAAGTCCTGCGCCACCTTTTTCAGCTGTTTTTGAGCGGTATCCCAGCGGCCCTCCAGTTCGGCCAGTTTTTCCGAAGCCACAGAGATTCCCTCCGGGGGACCAGTGGTGCCTTTCTTCCCGGCTTTTTTGAGATTTTTGCAGGCCCGTTTAAATTCCGCCGCGCTCATCCCCGCGGTTTCTAAACATTGGGCCATGACCTGCTGGCATTCCCGCACCTTACGGGCTTGCAGGGATATTTTCTGGATAATCTTTTCCAAATGCCGCCGATCTATCCGCAACTGCTTGACCAAGTTGGCAATCTCACGCCGATCGCGCTGTTGCCGGACCTCGCCAGCGGCTCTTTTTTCCGCTGACAGACCATCTTCATTCAAAGAAGCGGTCAGTTTGCGGCTGCGCTCCTCCAACCGCTTGATTTTATTAATCAGCTTCATCAGGTCATCTTTATAAGAGACCAGTTCTGCCCCCTCATTATTGGCTTCCAGATCGTCCACCAATTCATCCATCGGCAATTTTTTCTGGGCAATCTTCTCCGCCACCGACAGGATTTCTTTGGTCCCCACCGTGGTTTCCAATAAGACACAGATGACTTCTTTCTCCCCCTGTTCGATGCGTTTGGCGATCTCCACTTCCCCCTCCCGGGTAAGCAAAGACACCATTCCCATCTCTTTCAGGTACATCTTGACCGGATCGCCGATTTTAACTGGCGTTTCGGACTCAAGCTCCAGATTATGCTGCTCCAACATACCCGAGGGCGGGATAGAAATTTTCTGCGGGACTTCAATGACCTTCAGGTCCATGTCATCGAAGATCATCATATCTTCTTCTGATTCATTAAACAGTGGGGTGGTGGATACTGATTCAGGTAAATCCTCGAGGGGGATAAAACCGCAGTTGTCCTCCAAGGAAACATAATCCTTGTATTTTTCAATATCTGTTCCCTTGTTCATGTAGTTTCTCCTTTTCCCCATAAGGTCCTGGTTCTGCTTGCAAATTGCGCAATTGCAGATCAACGTCCCGGATCCGGGCCAAAATCGCCATTAACTCCTCCCCCGATTGATTATTGTGGGCCCGGTGTAATTGTTGCTTGAGTTGTTGTTGTTCCTTTTTCAATCGCCGTTTCTGAAAGCCCCGGCAATAACCCTCCACCATGGTTGCCAAATTCCCCGAAGGGAATTCCTCTACTGCCAGAGACAAAGCACAGACCTGATTTTGGAGGCTGGTGCTCTCCATCTGGTTAACCAGCAAACCATAATCCAGCTGTCCGTGCTGCTGACAGCAGATCAGAATCTGCGCCGCGATCTCTTTGAGATTTTCGTCCTCGAAGTCCTCCAGCCAGGTTTCCAGACTCACCTGGTCGACGACCTGGGGATGATTGAGGATCAGTTTGATCAAACCTTTTTCCAGACTAACGGTCAATTCCCCGCGCGGCGCCAGGAAATTTTCCGACTTTCTGGGTCCGGCCTTCAAGGCCTGCCGGAGGATGGCCTCTTCCACTCCCAGGCGTTCGGCGGCCTGCCGAAGCCACAGGGTCTGCTCCAGTGGATCGCTGACGGCCTGGAAATAGGGTTTTAACAGTTCCAGGGCAGTGACTTTGCCCTCCACTCCGCTTCCCTGCGACCGGAGGATTTCCTCCAGGATGACCTCGAACAGAGGTCGAGCCTGGTCCCAGGGGTGGCGAAAGCTTTCCGCCCCGTGGTTAAAGGCATAGCTGTCGGGATCTTCCCCCGGTGGTAAGGTCAACACCCGCACCGGCAGACGGTCCCGGGCAAATTGCGGAAAGGACCGCATCATGGCCTTCAGGCCAGCCTCATCCCCATCAAAGACCAGCACCACCCGGGGGACATAGCCCTTTAACAGACGCACCTGATCCTGGGTCAGGGCAGTGCCCAGAGTGGCCACCACTGGTTCGATGCCATGGACGCGGAGGGCCAACAGATCCATATAGCCTTCGACTAAAATCGCGACCTGGTGTTTCCGCAAGGCCTCCCGGGCCTGGTAGAGGCCATAGAGTGAACGCCCCTTGTGGAATAACGGGCTTTCAGGGGAATTCAGATACTTAGGCTCTCCGTCTTCCAGAACCCGCCCTCCAAAGGCGATTACCCGCCCCTGTCGATCGAGGATGGGAAACATCAATCGCCCCCGGAAGCGGTCATAATAGCCGCCTGAGGGGCGGGGAATGATCAGCCCCAGATCCCGGGCTGCCTCCAGCGAGCCCCCTTGCGCCGACAGATGCTTTTCCAGAGCCCGCCACTCATCCGGGGCATACCCCAACCGATAGCTGGCCACCACTTCCGGG
>JBKHJN010000018.1:0-54503 GCA_046538075.1 Desulfobacteraceae bacterium
TAATAGTTTTAGTTGATAGTTGTTAGAAAAACTGGCAACTGACAACTGCCAAGTAGCTCAGCTACGCCTGGATCGAAGCCCTTGGGATAAAAACAGATGCCCCCTAAATATCATATTCCCATCAAACCGGTGCCGCCGCGCTTTTATCCGGTGGCCAAAAATATCCTGGTGGAATCGGACGAGAACTGTCTGCACTGCGCCCGGTGCGTCAAAGAGCTCTGCCCTTATGACGCCTACAAGAAGCGGTATATTGATCCGATCAGCGGTTATGATACCATTAACAACCTCTGCAAGGATTGTTACCGCTGCGTCCAGGGGTGCATTCAGGGCACCATCACCAAGGTCCCCAACCCGGAATATCGGGCCTTGGGGGATAGTCATTGGACCCCGGAAATTATCAGCACTACCTGGTACCAGGCCGAAACCGGGCGTATTCCAGTTTCCGGCGCCGGCTATGGCGGCCCTTTTCAGGGTCCGGGATTTGACTCCATCTGGACTGATATGTCGGAAATCGTCCGGCCTACCCGGGATGGCATTCACGGGCGGGAGTATATCAGCACTGCCGTTTGTTTAGGGCGCAAACCATTGTTTCTGTCCCTGGATGAGCAAGGGGAGCCGGTTATCCCACCTTTCCCGGCGCTGGAGCTGCCGCTGCCAATGCTGCTGTCGGAGCCGGGCTTGGCGGGCGATAGATCTTTGGTGCGCCTGGCTATGATTAAAGCCGCGCAGGTTTTGGGGACCATGCTGATCCTCCCCCGGGATCATATTACCCCTGATTTCTTTACCTATCTGCCTTACCTGGTACCCCAGTATGAGGCCGGGCAACTGGACCTGAACGACCCCTGTTTAGCTCAGGTAGGGGCGGTGGCATTGACCGATTATCCTGAAGTTACCATGGCGGTTGAGCAGCTTAAAGAGCGCTTCCCCAAGGTGGTGGTAATGATCCAAATACCGGCCGATGACCAGGTGGCTTGCCGCTGTGAAACCCTGGCCAGTGCCGGCGTCGAAATTTTGCATATCTATGCTGATGATCACGCCCAGGGGCGGGGTAGGGCCCAAGACCAGCATCTCAAGGACCTGATCCGCCAGATGCATCTGCATTTAGTAGAGCGGGCGCTGCGAGATGGGGTTACCCTGATCGCCAGCGGCGGCATTGCCCTGGCCGAACATGTGGCCAAGGCCATCATCTGCGGGGTAGATGGGGTGGCCATTGACCTGCCCCTGTTGGTCGCCCTGGAATGTCGGCTCTGCCGCCGCTGTTTAGAGGGCCAATCCTGTCCGGTGGATTTGGACAATCTGGACCCGGAGCGCGGAGCCCAACGGCTGATCAACCTGATGGGGGCCTGGAATAATCAATTACTCGAAGTCCTGGGAGCCATGGGCATCCGCGAGGTCCAAAGATTGCGGGGGGAAATCGGCCGGGCCATGTTTTTCGAAGAGTTGGAGCAGGAGACCTTTGCCCCCCTGTTTAGCTTGACCACCGGGCCGGCCAGTGCCGAACGGCGGGATTCCTGAAACCTCAGGGAAAGAAATTTTTTTGGTTACCTACAAATTTTAAATTGAGAAAGCCCGGAATTGAGGAAAAAGATATGTCAGGGACGGCCCCAGCTACCCCCTTAGAAACCGAAACTACCACAGAACAATATCCTGAAGTGGTACATACTCCGACCCGCTTCCGCCAGCCGTTGAGCAAGTACCGGGTGGTACGGGATAAACAGCGGTGTAGTGGGTGCGGCCGCTGTGTCGAAGTCTGCCCTTATGGGGTGCATAGCTGGGCCGGCTCCTACCTTAGGCAACCGCAGAGCTACCGCTGCATCGGGTTCAAGTGCCAGGAGCAGCCGTTTTATTGTGTGGCCCAGTGTCCGGAACAGGCGCTCTCCCTGGAGGTCGACCCCAACTACGGCGCTTTGGGGGACCGGCGCTGGACCAATGACCTGTTGCTCAGCACCTGGTGGATGGCGGAATGGGGGACTCTGCCCCACGGAGAGCTGGAATATCGCATCGGCGCCTCCGGCGGCGGCTTTGACAAACTCCGTTTCCTGTTTCCTACCCAGCCCCGGGATTTTAAACTGAGCCACGCTGACATCTCCTTGGGCCTGGAGCTCAACCGCCGATCCGATGGCCGTCCCCAGGTGCGGCTGTCGGTGCCGTTTTATGGCGGCGGTATGTCTTTTGGCTCAGTCAGTCTGAACACCATGCTGGCCCGGGCCGCTGCCGCGGCCCGCTGGAACACCCTGACCTGCACCGGCGAGGGCGGCTATCCCGAGGCTTTAAGCGCCTATGACAATTACGTTATCACCCAGGTGGCCACCGGGCTTTTCGGTGTCCGGGAGGAGACCATCAGGCGGGTCCGAGTGGTGGAATTCAAATATGCCCAGGGAGCCAAGCCCGGGTTAGGCGGCCATCTGCTGGGGGAGAAGGTGACTCCGGCAGTGGCCCGGATGCGGGAATCGGTCCCCGGCCATGCCCTGTTTTCACCTTTTCCTTTCCATAGCGTTTATTCAGTGGAAGATCATAAGAAACACGTGGATTGGATCAAAGAAATCAATCCCCGCGCCTTGATCGCCGTCAAGGTCTCCACTCCCACCGATGTGGATATGGTGGCGGTGGGCAGCTATTATGCCGGGGCCCATATCATTCACCTGGACGGCAGTTATGGCGGCACTGGCGCGGCGCCGGATATCGCCAAGAAAAATATTGCCATGCCCATTGAATATGCCATCCCCAAGGTACATCAATTTCTGCGCAATGAAGGCATTCGGGATCGGATCACCTTGATTGCCTCGGGCGGCCTGCGCACCGCCTTTGACGTGGCCAAGGCCATTGCCCTAGGCGCTGACGGGGTGGTAACCGGGACCTCGGAAATGGTAGCCCTGGACTGCGTCCGCTGCAACAGTTGCGAGGGCGGCCGCGGCTGTCCGCGGGGCATTGCCACCACCTATCCGGAGTTGTCCGAAACCTTGCCGGTGTCTTATGGGGCCAATCGGATCAGCAACATGTATCATGCCTGGGTCTGGCAGTTGAAAGAAATTTTGCGTCGCTTGGGTCTGCAGTCGATCCGGGAATTGGTCGGCCGTACCGATTTTTTGGTGCATCTGGATTATTATGACCTGCCGGTGGAGGACGATCTTCGCCGGGGATTGATTTAAATAACAGAGATGAATTTAAGCATACCACTTTTTCAACCCGGTCTGAAATTATTGGCCAGCCGCGGCGAACTCAAACCCTCCTATGCACCGGGCCAGGCTTTGCCGGTCGAGGCCGAAGGTGGTTGCGGAGTTACCGGCTTCGCGTCCAGCGTGCCGGTCTCGGGCCGCCATATTTTTTCACCCTCGATCCAGATGCACAACCGGGGCAACGGCAAGGGCGGGGGGATTGCCGCAGTGGGGCTGGACCCGGAGGCGCTGGGGGTGACCCCGGAGATCCTGGAGGAGAGTTACCTGCTCCAGATTGCCTATCTCGATCCTGAAGTCCGGCAGGCAGTGGAAGATCAATTTATCAAGCCGTCCCTGCGGGTGATCCACGCCCACGGACTGCCGACTATGAAGGATTGGCGGGACCTGCCGGGTTTGATGGTCCAACCACCCATGGTTTGGCGCTATTTCGTCCGGGTTAAACCAGAGGTGCTGCAGCACTTTATCCAGCGGTACAAACTCTATGAGGTCCCCTGGCAGCAGGTGGAAGACGAATTTATTTCCCAGAACTGCTATAATCTGAACCAGGCATTTTATACTTCCCAGGGGGAGAAGAAAGCCTTTGTGCTGTCCCAGGGCCGCGACCTGATGATCCTCAAGATCGTCGGTTACGCAGAAGAGGCGGCTCTCTATTACCAGCTGCTGGATTTTAAGGCCCATATCTGGATTGCGCACCAGCGTTATCCGACGCGCGGCCGGGTCTGGCATCCCGGTGGAGCCCATCCCTTCGCCGCCCTTAATCTGGCCCTGGTCCATAACGGCGATTTCGCCAATTATCTGGCCCTGACCGAATATCTCAGCCAGCGCCATTTTTACCCCCAATTTCTGACCGACACCGAGGTGGCGGCCATGCTCTTTGACCTCTGGCACCGGCTCTATGGCTATCCCCTGGAGTATGTCATCGAGGCCATGGCCCCGACCACGGAACGGGATTTCGACCTGCTGCCCGCCAAACGGCAACGGCTTTATCAGCTCCTGCAGGCTACTCACCTCCATGGCTCCCCGGACGGCCCCTGGTTCTTTATCATTGCCCAAAACGATACCAAACGGCGGCGGTTGGAGCTGATCGGCATCACTGATACCTCGATGCTGCGGCCCCAGGTCTTTGCCCTGCAGGATGGCCAGGTACAGATCGGCCTGATCTGCTCTGAAAAACAGGCCATCGATGCTACCCTGACCAGTCTGGCGGCAGAGGACCGCCGTTTCTGTCCGGTTGCTGACCTCTACTGGAATGCCCGGGGCGGCAGCGCTACCGACGGCGGCGCCTATGTCTTTTCCCTGGAGGCCCAAAACGGCCGCCGGGTGCTGTCCTGCCATGACAAGTTCGGCCAGCCCAAGACCGTTCCCTGGTACCAGAAACCCTGGGAGGGCACCGTCCCGGAGATCAGTCCCAGCCGGTATTTAAAAAATGAAGAATTGGTAAAACCACTCTTGGAAGATGCCAGTGGTAGCCAGCTTTATCAATGGCTGCGAGTCCGCCTTCCCAACTGGCCCTATACCGGTTACCTGGAGATCCTGGAGGCGGTGGAGCATCAGGCTCAGCACAGCGATGATGCCAAAGAGGCGGCGATTGCCGGCCTGTCCCTGATGCTGGACCGCTATTACGATCCGGGTTACAAAAAACGGAGCCATCTGCTGCACCTCACCCAGCGCAGCCTGAATAAAATTTTTAAGAACAGCCCCTTAATCAGGGAATCCCATCCCAGCCGCTATCGCCGGGTGAATTGGCAGTCCCGCGGCCGGCTCACTTCTCCCCCGCAGCCCCAGGCCATTTTAGTGCTGGAGGCTGCCGAATTTCCCCCGGAGGGGGAGGATTGCGACGCCCGCTTCCTCTGCAAGGCTTATGAACAGGGCTGGCGGCATTTTATTACCTATGGCCATAAAGGGCAGCGCTTCCTGGGTTGCGGCTTGGGCCCTGGCAGCGATGGCGTACGTATTGATGTTTACGGTAGTTCGGGGGACTACTTGGGCTCCGGGATCGACGGGATGGCCATCTATGTCCACGGTCATGCCCAGGACCAGCTGGGGCAGATTATGAAACGGGGCCAGCTGGTGATTTATGGCAATGTCGGCCAGACCTTCATGTACGGGGCTAAGGGCGGGGAAGTCTATGTCCTGGGCAATGCCGCCGGCCGGCCCCTGATCAATGCGGTGGGCTGCCCCCGGGTAGTGATCAACGGCACTGCCCTGGACTTTCTGGCCGAATCCTTTATGGCCGGAGAGCCGCTCCACGGCGGCGGCGGCTTTGTCATCGTCAACGGGCTGGAATATGATTCCCGGGGCCAGGTGCACATGCAGCACACCCCGTATCCGGGAGCCAATCTGTTTTCGCTGGCGTCGGGCGGTGCCATCTATATCCGCGATCCCTACCGCCAGGTAGTGCCGGAGCAACTGAACGGCGGGGAGATCGTGCCCATAACTAAGGCCGACTGGAGCTTGATCCTCCCCTATCTGCAAGAAAACCAGCGCCTCTTCGACATTTCTATCGAACAGCACCTGCTAACCGTGGACGGCGTGGTCCGACCGCCGCGTGAGGTCTACCGCAAGATTCAACCGGTGCACATGACAGTCCTCACCGGTGCCGAAGAATCCTGGGATTAGCAAGACTTCCGCTTCTATAACTCGAATCATTAGATATTACTCAGAGCGAAAAATTGATTAATGTTAAATCTTCATTAAATTCCCTCGCCCTTGAGGGAGAGGGTTAGGGTGAGGGTGAGGGTGAAAAGTTAAGCTGTTTCATGCTACCACCGGCAAATTAATCTGTTCAGATGCCTTCAGGCTAAGGGGCGGGTCAGGCGCTTCAGATAGTGCAGGCAGCCGTCCCAGGAGAACTCCCGGCGGCCCAGCAACCCCTGGCGGGCAAATATAATTACCAGCAGCAGGACAAAAGAGAAAATTACCATGCGCATCCCGGGAATCCCGGGTAGTTCCAGACCCCAGAAACTGATCGGCTCTTCCACGGCCCGCAGGGCTTCGCCGCCGTAGGTAAACAGGATGGCGGCCAGCACCACGCCGGTGTTGCTCCCGAGGCCCCCGACGACAATAATGATCAGCAGATTAAAGGTTAGAAAAAAAGTAAAAAGAGTAGGGGAGATGGTGGTGATCAGGTGGGCCAGTAGGCCGCCGGCCACCCCGAAGAAAAAGGCGCTGACCAGGAAGGCCAGCATGAGATGGCGGAAAGGATCGATGCCAATGGCCCGGGCCGCGGTCTCATCCTCCCGGATAGCCTGCATGGCCCGGCCATAGCCGGAATTAACCAGCCCGCTGATTACCACCAGGGCCAGCACCGCCACCCCCCAGGACCACCACAGGTTGGTATAAGGATACAGCCCTTTGAGCCCCAAGGGTCCGTTGGTCAGACACTGCAGGTTATTGGCCAGGACCCGCACCACCTCCCCGAATCCCAGGGTTACAATGGCCAGATAATCGCCCCGCACCCGCAGGACCGGAAACCCGGTGAGAAAGGCGAAGATGGCGGCCATCAGCCCCCCGGCAAGCAACGAGACTAGGAAGGAAGTGGAAAACTGGCTCAAGGGCCAGGTCAGCGGGACGATGATAAAGGAAAGCTCTTTTTCTGCCGGGGTCAGGGTCAAGAGCGCCGAGGTATAAGCGCCGATGGTGACAAAGGCATTGGGGCCAAGATGCAGTTGGCCGCAGATGCCGTTGATCAGGTTATAACTTATGGCCAGGGTGATAAATATAGCGGCGTTATTCAATAGCCGGATCTGATATTCGCTGGCCCGCTGCTCAGCCCAGACCAATGCCCCAGCCAGCAGAGCCACTACCGCCAGGTTAAGGAGGGCATGGCGCCAGCGCCGGGAATTGATCACTTAGAGTTTTTCCTCCATCAGCACCTCGCCCAACAGCCCGGTGGGGCGGAACAGCAGGACCAGAATGAGCAATCCAAAGGCCAAGGCGTCGCGGTAGCCGGCCCAAGCCGGGAAAAAAGCAACTATCAAAATTTCCAATACTCCAAGCAGCAGCCCGCCCAGAACGGCTCCGGCCAGATTGCCAATACCCCCCAAGACCGCGGCAATAAAGGCTTTTAGTCCAGGCAAAATGCCCATATAAGGGTTGACCTGAGGATAGCGCAAGGCCCACAACAGCCCCCCGGCCCCGGCCAGGACCGAGCCGATCAGGAAGGTCAGGGTTATCAGCCGATCGACGTTGATGCCCATCAACCGGGTAGTTTCCAGATCTCGGGCAATGGCCCGCATGGCAATCCCCACCCGGGTGCGATAGACTATCAGAAACAGCACTGCCAGCAGGACCATGGTTATAGCAGGAGTATAGAGACTGAGCCGGGGAATAAACAATCCCTTCAGGTTGACGGCTCCGGCCAGAAAAGCCGGGACCGGAAAAGCCCGGGGACGACCGCCGAGCAGCACCAGGGCCAGATTTTCCAGGAAAAAGGAGGCGGCAATAGCGGAGATCAACAAAGAAATACGGGGAGCGCATCGCAACGGACGATAAGCCCCTCTTTCCAGCAGCACTCCCATCAGTCCGGTAAGTACCAGGGCCAGCGGGAAGGCCAGCTCCCAAGGCAGGGAAAATATGCCGATGCCAAACAGCCCGGCATAGGCCGCCACCATCAACAGATCGCCATGGGCGAAGTTGATCAGGCGCAGAATGCCATAAACCATGGTATAGCCGATGGCAATCAGGGCATAGAGACTGCCCAGGGAAAGGCCATTGATCAGTTGTTGTAAAAAAGTACTTAGATCCACTGAACCTTACAGAGACTAAGCCTTATATTACTCTGAGCATTTAGAAGGTTAATCTGAGGGGAGAGCCGGGGGACCAAAAGCCCTGCCCTTCCCTCAAGCTACCCTCCCATCCCCTTAAGGGGGGGTTGGGAGAGGGATTAGGGTTCAGCGACCCCTACCCCCTTCTCCCCAGGGCTGTTTTTTTATCACCCCAATTTGAGGCCGAGGGCCTAATACTCAAGGCCCTCTCAACATGGGATGGGATTGTTTTTCCAGACCCGGTTATCGATAAACCCTGCCGGCCTGAATAACCAGGATCGGATCAACAAAAAATGCTTTTGAGGCCGAATAATAAGTTTTGCAGTTTTTTTAGTAAGAACCTGAGTTGGGGAGCAGGCCAATTAGGGACATAAACCTGGACCTGATTGGAAAAAGGGCTGTCCATAAGCGGTTCCCGTCAGTCAGCACAGCTGGCTGCAAAGTGGTACAGCACACCGTAATCTAAGTCAGTTACGGTGAAAGTTATGGTCTGGCCAGCCATTTCTGGGTTGACCTCCTGGACCAGATGCGGGGTTCCGGCATTGCGCTCTTCTTCCGCAGTAGAACCAGCAAAGGAGGTAGTTTTATAGAACAGGGTACAGCTGGACAGCCCGGTCAAGGAACCACCGTCCACATCAGTGGTGGGCAAAGTTACATTGATCTTGGCAACCCGGCCCTCAAATACTGGTTCGGCTAAGGTAGGTGCGGCAGGAGGAAAATTCTCCATAGAAGCCTGGCCTTCATTAGACAACGGACTTTCGGACATGGTCGATCTCCTTTCTTAGGATAATCTTGGCAATTTTTGTATTTACCAGGGTGCCATAATGTTCTGTCCCTGTCAACTTTTTGATAAATATCTGGTTGACGTCGCCGCTCAGGTTGAGTAGAAGAATATAATTATTTGAAATTTTTCAAGAGGTAAAAATGGGGAAACACAAAAAAATCGAACGCCAACGGGAACTGGAACGGCGTCGGCGCCGACGCCGCAAGCGCAAAAAATTGCAGGCCAAGGGCGCGTTACCTAAAGAGTAGCCTCCCTCTACAGGCGGGACATTCAGGGTTGACTGCCAATTTCTGTTCCGTAAAGCTAAAATGCTGTCCATCGAACAACAACATCCGTCCTAATAAGGCCGGACCCAAACCCCCTAAGATGCGCAGGGCTTCCATGGCCTGCAAGCTTCCCAAGATCCCCGGCAGAGGTCCCAACAGTCCGGAGGAATTTATCGGCGGCGGATGGGGGAAGGCGCAGATCAGGCAGGGCCCTTGCCCCGGCCAGAAAGTGGTCAAACGGCCGCTCAGGCCATGGACCGCAGCATGGACCAGCGGCAGGCGATGTTTGACCGCAGCACGGTTAAGGAGTTTCTGGGCCCAAAAATTGTTCAGGGCATCGAGGAGCAGGTTATATCCCTCAGTCAGTCTGAGGACATTGTATTCGGTGATCTTCCGGGGCAGGGCTTCCACCTCCGAAAATGGGTTAATCTCCTGGAGACGCTGTTCGGCAATGTTCGCCTTGAAGCGGTCCAAGTCTCTCTCCCGATAGAATAATTGATGGTGGAGTTTATCAAGGCGCACCCGCTCGCTGTCGACGATGCGGACCCGACCGACTCCGGCCGCTAACAGATATACGGCCAGGGCCGAAGCCAAGCCCCCGGCTCCGGCCACGAAGATGCGGGCGGCTTTGAGACGTTCCTGAGCTTGGGGACCCCAATCAGGTAATTGTAGTTGCCGGGAATAACGGGTTAACTCAGCCGGACTCAGCATTATGGGTGACATCTAAATCTTGGTTGGAGTAATCCAGGTCATGCTCAATGACCCGTCTGCTCTAGTACACTTTTATCAGTTTATTTATCGGCCGGCTCCGAACAATTCATTAATCAAGATCACGGCTTCCGATTGCCCAAGCCGGCAGCAATGGGGGGTATTGGTAGTGTTTATTCTTATTTAAAGATGATTAATCCGGCCCCCTCTATTTTCTTTTCATAAACTCCCAGTGCCCGGACAACTTTTAGCTTGGGGACAGTGACAGCAGGCCTATCAGGCATTATAATAATAACCAAACCATCCAACCTAAGGAGGAAATATCCATGACTGAGGAAACCAAACCGAAATGTGACGTAGATCCTGTCTGTGGCATTGATCTGACCGCCGAACACGGCAAGTTTGCCTATGATTTTGAAGAGAGGACCTATTATTTCTGTTCTGAAGCATGCCGGGATCAATTCGCCGCCGAGCCCGAAAAGTACGTTAAGGAGGAGAAGTCCTGAGCATTACCCAGGAACCTCTGAACCCAACCCATGGGCCGGTGGTTGGTTCTGGCTGGAGAAGATGATTAACTTATCAGGGGTCAGTAAGGTGTATCAGCGTGGACCGGAAGAAATCCATGCCTTAGAAGGGATTGATCTGGCCATCGAGTCGGGGGAATTCATCGCCATCACCGGCAAAAGCGGCTGTGGCAAGAGTACCCTGTTGCACATTATCGGGGGTTTAGAAGTCCCCACTACCGGCCAGGTCAGCATCAACGGCCAGAACCTGAATGGGTTAAGTGATGCCCAGTTGACCCTTTTCCGCCGCGACCAGGTGGGCATGGTCTTCCAGAGCTTCAATCTCTTGCCGATGCTGACGGTGCAGGAAAATGTCGCTTTACCCCGCATCCTCCAGGGCTACTCTTACCGTCGGGCCCTGGAAGAGGCCACCGCCTGGCTGGAAGAAGTGGAGCTCGGAGCGCGGCAACACCACAAACCCCATCAGATCTCTGGGGGCGAAATGCAAAGGGCGGCTATTGCCCGAGCCCTGATCAATGACCCCCTGGTAATCATTGCCGATGAACCCACCGGCAACCTGGATACCCGGCTGGGCACCCAGGTGATGGAAATTTTTACCCGCCTCCAGGCGCGGTGGCAAAAGACGGTGATCCTGGCCACCCATGCTCAGGAGGCCGCCCGTTACAGCAACCGGATACTGCAATTAATTGACGGCCAATTAGCTTCTTGACTTCCAATGGGCATGCCCCCTTTTCTCTTTTCGCTGCCGCTGCGCCACCTGCGCAATCATTTCGGACGGACATTGCTTACCATCCTGGGGATTGCGTTGGGTGCCGCAGTTTACCTTAGTATTGCCCTGGCAGAAGTCAGTGCCCTGACCGCCTTCAAAGACAGCGTTGATGCGGTGGCCGGCAAAGCCAACCTGCGGGTGCGGGCCGCGGGCGCCCCCCTTAATGAACAACTTCTGGTCAAGGCCCAGCAAGTAGAAGGGGTGCGGGCCGCGGCTCCGGTAATCGAAACCGTTGCGGAAATAACCCTTTCCGGGAATGAACCGCTGCTGATATTGGGAGTCGATCTTTTTTCAGAGGGTCCCTTCCGGACCTATGAATTTGATCAGAATCAGGATCAGGATTCCGAAAGATTGGTCAATTTCCTGATCCAACCATACTCCATCCTGATCACTGACCGGCTGGCGGCCCGTTTGGACCTGTCCGTAGGCGATCAACTGCCGGTGGTTTTGGGTTCCAAACGCCAGGAACTGCGGGTTGAGGGGATTTTCCGCCCGGCCAGCGGGGTCTATGCCTTAAACGGGGCCTACGCCCTGATCGATCTGGGGCAGGCTCAGGAACTGCTGAACCGGGTCGGCAAGCTGGACTACCTCGACCTTTTGGTGGCCGAACCAGTGGACCGGGTAGCAGCCCGGCTGCAGGCGGTTATGCCGGATGGGACCATTGTGGAGCGCCCTCAGAACCGCAGCCAGCAGGTCGATCGCATGGTGGCCGCTTACCGGCTCAACCTATTGGTCTTGAGCCTCATCGCCCTGTTTGTCGGCATGTTTCTGATCTTTAACGCGGTCTCCTTATCGGTGGTCCGGCGGCGGCGGGAAATCGGCCTGCTCCGCACCCTGGGCACCAGCCGGGGCCAGATCATGGCCTTGTTTTTAACCGAAGGCGCTCTGAGCGGGCTGATCGGCGGAGTATTGGGCATTGGCCTCGGCATCTGGCTGGCCCAGGCTACTCTGGAGGTAGTGACCCAGAACCTGACCGCCCTGTTTATCCTGGTCCAGGCCGAAAAATTGCAGCTGTCCTGGACTTTAATGGGGCAGACGTTGCTGCTGGCAGTGGGCGTATCGCTGGTCGCCGCCTTTTTCCCAGCCTGGGAAGCCTCCCGGACCCATCCCCGGGAGGTCTGGCACCGGGAAGAACTGGAAGAAAGAATAAAAAAACAGGCCTGGCCATGCTTTGGGCTGGGGCTGGCCATACTGATCCTGGCCGGCCTCTGCGCCTTACAGGGACCGGTGGCTGGCAAGCCCATCTTTGGCTTTCTGGCCGCCTTCCTGATCCTGATCGGGTTTGCCCTGTTGACCCCGCAGTGCGCCGTGGGTCTGGGAAGAATACTCCAGCCCCTGATGCGCCGGTGGCTGGGTCCCCCCGGAGAACTGGGATGTCGGTATCTGCAGGCCTCCTTGAGCCGCACCGTGGTGTCCATCGGCGCTTTACTGGCGGCTCTGGCCATGCTGATCAGCGCCGCCATCATGATCCAAAGCTTCCGCCAGACCGTGGACCACTGGATCAGCCAATCAATCAGCGGCGATATCTTTTTAGGACCGAATATTTTCTCTACTGCGGCCTACGATGCTTATCTGCCGCCAGAGGTGCTGGCCGAGGTGCAGAGCCGCCCGGAGGTGGCCGATGCCTATCTCTACCGGTGCGTGCGCTCCGCTTTTAACCAGCGCCCAATCCTGGTGATTGGCGGCAGCATGGCAGTGTTGGACCGGCATGGTGGAATGCTGTTTCGCCGCGGCCGGTCCCCGGAAATCTTTGCCCAACTTCAGACCGAAGGCAATGTCATCGTCTCCGAGAGCTTTGCTGTACTTAATGATTTGGCTGAAGGGGATAGTTTTCAACTCCCCACTCCCAGCGGCCCCCGGCAGGTAAATATTGTCGGAGTATTTTACGATTACCGGACCGACGGCCACACGGTGTGGATGGATATTAAGTTTATGCACCGCTACTGGGGGGACCAACTGGTCAATGCGGTCCGTCTCTACCTCAAAGATCCGGCGGAGTTGGAGCCGCTGCGGCAGCAGTTGCTGCAGGATTACAGCTCCCGTTATCACCTGATCGCCTTGTCGCACCGGGAACTGCGGGCCGGCATCATGGAGATCTTCGACCAGAGCTTCGCCCTCACCTACGCCCTGGAGGCCATCGCCGTGGTGGTGGCCATCTTCGGCATCATCACCACCTTTCTGGTGTTGATCATGGAACGGGAACGGGAACTGGCCCTCCTCAAGGCCATCGGTGCCAGCCGGGGCCAGGTCTTCCGGATGATTTTGGTGGAAAGCGGCCTTTTGGGGCTGATCAGCCACCTGTTGGGGGCGGTCGCGGGGACCCTGCTGTCCCTGGTATTGATCTTTGTAATCAACAAGCAATCCTTTGGCTGGACTATCCAGTTTAAATGGATACCGGAGATTTATGTTCAGTCCTTGGCCCTGGTCCTGGCGGTCGGCCTGACTGCCGGCGCTTACCCAGCTTGGCGGGCTTTGCAAGCTAATCTGGCAGCAATATTAAAAGAAGAGTGATTTATTAAAACTAACAGTCTTAAAATCCCGGGAGGTATACATATGCCGCCCGCTGCCCGGGGCCCGGGGAATTTTTAGGAGCAGCCAATGCGCAGATATGCTGTATTATATAGTGAAAAAATCAAGGAGTACGATCTGGGGCACGTCTTGACCCAGGATCGCTATCAAAATTTTATCGACTTGTATCAGGAAAAACTCGGCTCTTGTGCCGATTTTGAGATTGTCGCCCCTGACTATGCTACTAATGATGATCTGAAACTGATTCATACGGACGAATATATTCAACGCATCGAGCAGTTGCGAGGCCGGGACCCCTTTGACACGCCGCTGTCGCCTGGTTTGGTCCGGGCTGCCAAGCTGTTGGCCGGAGCCGGGAAGCTGGCCGGAGAACTGGTGTACACCGGGAAATATCAACAGGCTTTTGTAGTCGGCGGTGGTGTCCAACATGCCAACCGGACCCGGGAAAAAGGCTTCGGGGTGTTCAGCGACATTGGCATCTGTGCCGAAAACTTAAAGCAAAACTTCGGAGTTAAGCGGATCCTGATGATTGATACCGATGCCCATGCTGGAGAAGGCCTGTACGAAATCTTCGCCGCCGATCCCCAGGTGTTGTTTCTGTCCCTGCATCAGGACCCCCGCACCCTTTATCCGGGCAAAGGCTTTATCGAGGAGATCGGCGTGGGCGAGGGCCGGGGTTATTCGGTCAATATCCCTTTGCCGCCCAAATCCGGGGACCCGGTTTATGAATTGGTCCTCAAGGAAATCTTCGTTCCTGTGGCTCAAGCATTCCAGCCCCAGATCATCCTCATGGTGGATGGCAGCGATCCACATTACACTGATCGCATCACCCGCATGGGGCTTACCCTGGCAGGCATTAAAATGGTGGGCCAGATTATCAGCGCCCAGGCCGAGAAGCTTTGTGCTGGCAAGGTAGTTGATTTTATCGGCTCGGGCTACAGCTCCGATCCCCAGATCGTCTCCCTGGGTTGGCTGGCTTCGATAGCCGGAGTCACCGGCGTCGACCTGGAGGTCTCCGAACCCCAGCCGATTCCGGCGGAGTTTAAATCAGACTATGGGTTGGCGGAAGCCCAAAAGGTAGTTGAACTCATCCGAAAGCAACTGTCTCCGTACTGGAAGTGTTTTTAGCACTAAACATTGGTTATAATAGATAAGAAAGACTTCACCCTCAATGTCGTGGTTGTGATCAATTAGGTTTTAACCAAATCTATGCTGAAACGGACCTTCATTCATTTGCCCGGGGTGGGGGAGCGCACCGAAGCCCATTTCTGGCGCCAGGGTTTGCAGACCTGGGAGGATTTTTTGGCCGTCAGCCGGGTGTGGGGGCTCAGCCGGGAACGATTGGCCTGGCTCCAGACCGAAGTCCGCCAGTCGCTGGCCCGGATCTCGGACTTGGTCTATTTTGCCGACCGGCTGCCCTCGGCGCAATACTGGCGCTTGTTCAAGCATTTTCGCCCACGAGCCGCCTACCTGGATATTGAGACCACCGGGGCTAATTGGCCGATGCTGACCATCACCGTGATCGGCCTCTATGACGGCTGCCGCTTCCAGCAGTTCGTCCAGGGCGAAAATCTCCATCAATTTTCCCAGGCAATCCGGTCTTATTCATTGCTGGTCACCTACAATGGCACCCAGTTTGATCTGCCGGTGCTGCGCGCCAATTTCCCTGACCTGTCCCTGCCTCCGGTGCATATTGATCTGCGCTTTGTCCTGGCCCGCTTGGGATATCGCGGCGGTCTGAAACGGATTGAACCCCAATTGGGGGTGCACCGCCCGTCCGACCTGGAAGACCTGGACGGCTACATGGCCGTGCTGCTCTGGGACCGCTATCAGCGGGGGGACCGTACGGCCCGAGATCTGTTACTGCGCTACAACCAGGAAGATGTGGTCAACCTGGAAACCTTGATGATCCAGTCCTATGGGCTTTTCCAGGCCCGGCTGTTGTCATCGGCCAGCCCCGCAAAAACCTAATTCCTTTAGCATCCAAAATCGGTTATATTTAAGTAAAGTCTTAATTACTGCTTGGTGGTAATCTACCAAATCAGGGATCTTAAGGAGAACCTGATGCGCTATTCCATGATGCTGATTCCGACTTTAAAAGAGGTTCCTGCTGAGGCCGAGACCATATCGCATCAGTTGCTGCTGCGAGCCGGAATGATCCGCAAACTGGCCGCCGGCATTTACGATTACCTGCCCCTGGCCCTGCGGGTGATTCGCAAGATCGAAAAAATTGTCCGGGAGGAGATGAATCGGGCCGGGGCTCTGGAAGTCTTGCTGCCGGCAGTGCAGCCGGCGGAACTGTGGAAAGAATCCGGGCGTTGGGAACTTTATGGCAAAGAGCTGCTGCGTTTTCAGGACCGCAACGACCGGGAGTGCTGCTTTGGGCCTACCCATGAAGAGGTAATCACTGACCTGGTGCGCCGGGATGTCCATTCCTACCGGCAGTTGCCCCTCAATCTCTATCAGATTCAGACCAAGTTCCGGGATGAAATGCGGCCCCGCTTCGGCCTGATCCGGGGACGGGAATTTATCATGAAAGATGGCTACAGCTTTGATCTGGATGAAGCCGGCGCCGACCAGAGCTATGAAGCCATGTATCAGGCTTATAATCGCATCTTTCAGCGCTGCGGTTTGCGCTTCAAAATCGTCGAAGCCGACACCGGTCCCATTGGCGGCAGCTTCTCCCACGAATTCATGGTATTGGCCGCAACCGGAGAGGATACTTTGGTCTCCTGCCGTCAGTGTAGTTACGCCGCCAATTTGGAAAAGGCGGAGATTTTGCCACCGCAGGATTCTGAGCCTAAAGATGAACCCCAAGCCCTGAGCAAAGTTCACACTCCCAATATCCGGACGGTGGACGAAGTGGCAGAATTTTTGGGGATCACCCCGGCTGACATTGCCAAGACTCTGATCTATGACACTGAGCGGGGAGTGGTAGCCGTCTTGATCCGCGGCGATCATGAAGTAAATGAGGTCAAATTAAAGAATTTTCTTAAAGTCCATGACTTCACCCTGGCGACGGAGCCTTTGATTCGCAAAGTTACCGGGGCGCAAATCGGCTTTGCCGGGCCGGTGGGGCTAAAACTGCCGCTCTATGCCGATTATGCCTTGCAGCCGTTGGCGAACCTGGTGACCGGAGCCAATGAGGATAACTATCATTTTACCAATGTCAATCTGGGGCGGGACGTTGAAGTCAGCCATTATGCCGACTTGCGACAGATAACCCCCGAAGACCATTGCCCGCGCTGCCGGGCTGGACTGGAATTCCTCAAGGGCATCGAAGTGGGCCATGTCTTTAAGCTGGGCCACAAATACTCCCGCGCCTTAAAGGCTACTTATCTCGATGCCAGCGGCCAGGAACAGTTTATTTTCATGGGCTGTTACGGCATCGGCGTCAGCCGCATTGTCGCTGCCGCCATCGAACAGAACCACGATGCCGACGGGATCATTTTCCCCATGTCCCTGGCTCCTTTTCAGGTCCTGCTGACTCCGGTTGCGACTAATGACGAGCTTACCGTCAAGACCGCGGAACAGCTGTATCAGGAAATGATCGGCGCCGGGATTGAGGTGTTGTATGATGACCGGGAGGAACGTCCCGGGGTCAAGTTTAAGGACGGGGACCTGTTGGGAATTCCCCTGCGGGTAGTGGTAGGGCCCCGCACCCTGGCGCTGCACCAGGCCGAGGTCCGTCACCGCCACACCCGAGAGATGGAAATGGTCCCCTTGCCGGAGTTACTGCTTCACTTGGAAAATTGCATCGCACAGGAGCGCGATGAGCCGCATTATCCGCATCAATGACGTCATTAACGAGGTGCTGAAGCACTACCCGCAGGCCGAAACCGGGTTGATCGAGAAGGCCTACGTCTTTGCAGCCCGGGCCCACGAAGGTCAGTCGCGCCTAACCGGCGAGCCATACCTGTCGCATCCCCTGGAAGTAGCCTACATTCTGGCCCAGATGGGTCTGGGGCCGGTGACCGTCGCTTCTGGTCTGCTGCACGATACCGTCGAGGATACTGATACCACCCTGGATGACCTGGATGAGTATTTTGGGGAGGAAGTGGCCGATATCGTCAATGGCGTGACCAAGCTGAGCCAGATCAGCTTCAGCAATCGGGAAGCCCAGCAGGCCGAATATATCCGCAAAATGCTCCTGGCCATGGCCCATGATATCCGGGTCATTTTGGTCAAGCTGGCTGACCGGGTGCATAACATGCGGACTTTGGGGTACATGAATCCCAGCAGTCAGCGCCGTATTGCCCAGGAGACCCTGGATATTTTTGCCCCCATTGCCAGCCGCCTGGGTATGGGACGGCTGCGGGTGGAACTGGAGGAGCTGGCCTTCTTTTACCTGGAGCCGGAAATTTATCAGCAGCTTCAGGAAGGCATGGCACGCAAACGGGGGGAACGGCAAGCCTATATCCAGGAGATTACCCAGATCATTACCCAAAAGCTGGCGGAGCATAATCTGCACGGAGAAATCTCCGGCCGTCCCAAGCATTTTTATAGCATTTACCGCAAGATGCAGAACCAACAGATCAGCCTTGACCAGGTTTATGATCTGCTGGCCTTCCGGATTATTCTCCAGACCATTCCGGAATGCTACGCCGCCCTGGGCCTGATCCATTCCCTCTGGAAGCCGGTGCCGGGGCGCTTCAAAGATTATATCGGCCAGCCCAAGGCCAACAACTACCAGTCGCTGCATACCGCGGTGATCGGCCCCTACGGCGAACGCATGGAAATCCAGATCCGTACCGAGGAGATGCATCGGATTGCCGAAGAGGGGATTGCCGCTCACTGGTGCTATAAAGAGCATCGCAAATTCCAGGAAGAAGACCAGCGGTTTGCCTGGCTGCGGCGGTTGGTGGAATGGCAGCGAGATTATCAGAACCCGGCCGATTTTTTAAAAACGGTGCGCCTGGAGCTTTACCCGGAACAGGTGTTTGTCTACACTCCGCGGGGCGATATCAAGGAGTTGCCGCGGGGAGCAACCCCGGTTGACTTTGCCTATGCCATCCACACCGAGGTCGGCCATACCTGCACCGGGGCCCGGGTTAATGGCCGCATGGTCTCCTTGAAACACAAATTAGCAAACGGCGACACCGTAGAAATTATTACCTCTCCTACCCATGTGCCCAGCCGGGACTGGCTGCAGTTTGTCCGCACCCCCCGGGCCCGGAGCAAAATCAAGCAATGGCTGAAGACCGCGGAACGGGAGCGCAGCTTCACCCTGGGGAAAGAAATTCTGGAAAAGGAATTGCGGAAAGCAGGCCTGTCATTGGCCAAGCTGCTAAAATCAGGCGAAGAATTACAGAAGGTGGCTCAAGAACTGTCATTTGTGCGGATCGACGACCTGATTGCCGCGGTGGGTTATGGCAAGGTTTCGCCGGGTCTGATAATCGGCCGGTTAATACCGCGACCGGAACTGCCGCCGGTAGAGGAAGGCTTGCTTACTACCCCCACCGAACCGGAACGGCCCCGCGAGCGCGGCGGCATCACGGTCAAAGGAGTGGACGACATCCTGATCCATTTGGCCAAATGCTGCAATCCCATCCCCGGCGATGAGATTATGGGCTATATCACCAAAGGCAAAGGGATAACTATTCACCGCGCCGACTGCCCTTATCTGGCCCGCACCGAATCCATCCGACACATCGTTGCCGAATGGGATGGTATTCAGGCCGGCCACCACCCAGTGCGCATCCAGGTGGTATCGATTGATAAACCCGGCCTGTTGGCCGATATTACCGCGGCCTTGAAAACCGCCGACGCCAACGTCATTAAAGCCAATATCGAAACCACGGTGGACCAGAAGGGTGTATGCTGGTTTACTATCGAGGTTAGCGATACCACTCACCTGAACCAGGTGTTTAACGCCATCAAGCGGGTTAAAGACATTATCTCGGTGTCCCGGGTTACCACTTAACCCGGCCCGCCGCCTTCAGGCCGGTTTGGTCACCAATCCGGAACGCAGACAGCGGGTACAGACCCGGATATAACGCACCTGACCATTCTGCAGGGCGCGCACCCGCTGCAGGTTGGGATACCAGCGCCGCTTGGTCTTGTTATTGGCGTGGCTGACATTATTCCCCACCTGCGGTTTTTTGCCGCAGATTTCACAGACCTTGGCCATAAGCGAATCCTCCTAAAATTTCGAATTTTAGAAGTTACAGGAAAATTCTCCCTAAAGCAAGAGTTAATTGTAGCTGAATTAAGCGGTCTCAGAAACAGACTACTTTATCACTGTTTTTGACTAGGCCATAAAGGGCTTGCAATGGTAACGATTTCCACTATAAAATAATTCTGTATCGCCGCTGGAAATCATCACGCCCACTTTCATAATCATGATTCTCCCTTAGCCTGGTCTTTTATATGCCACCACTGCCAGAAAAGCGGCCAAAGGGGGCGACAATTTCTTGCCGAGTTTTTCCAGATGCGGATAATAACCCACCAGGCGAGGAAATTTCAAGGGCGGGAAATATATCGCCTGCTCCCATTGGGGTTTGGTCAATTCCGGCTGCTGCAGCAGCAGCCGCTCTAAATCCCGGCGGCTCAGGAAGTGGACCTGGCGCCACAGGCTGGGAATGAACCAGGCCCTAACGGTGCGCTTCAGGGTCCAGAGGCTGTAGCGGTTGAGCACCGCCAGTAGCAAAAACCCGCTGGGGCGGAGCACCCGGACCAGTTCCTGGAGCGCCGCCTGCCGCTCCGCCACAAAGTCCAGGGCCAGGATGCATGCCACCCCGTCAAAACTGGCCCCGGCAAAGGGCAGGCGGCTGAGATGGCCCCGCACCCAGAGCAATTCCTGGTCCTGTTTTCGGGCCTTCTGGCGGGCGGTGAGCTGCATGGCCGCGGCCCGGTCCAAACCCACCACCCGCGCTCCCCGGCGGGCCAGGGCTAAAGAAAAATTGCCGGTGCCGCAGCCCGCGTCCAGCACCCGGCGCCCGGCTAGGTCTGGAAGCAGGGCAAAGACCGCCTGTTTCTCCACCTGATCGGCCAGCTGCCCTAGCGGCGTGGTGTACCAGCGCTCATAAGCTGCGACCTGTTTGTCAAAATATTCCGCCATATTTATTTATCTCACGCCAAGATCGCCAAGATTCTGATTGGCGTCTTTGCGTCTTGGCGCCTTGGCGTGATCTCTAATGTTTAAAAGCCCGCTGGCCAGTGAAGACCATAGTCACCGGCGGGTCGGCTTCGTTGCAGGCCTGAATCGACTCAAAGTCTCTAAGGGAGCCGCCGGGATGGACAATAGCCCGGATGCCCTGGCGGATGGCGACGTCGACCCCGTCGCGGAAGGGGAAGAAGGCATCAGAAATCATCGCCGCGCCGATCAGCCCGCCTTTGTCAGCCTGGGTCTGGGCATCAATCTCTTCCTGCTGCACTTTAGGGCGCTTGCCGGCCAAAATTTCCAATTCCAGGTTTTTGTAGGGCAGGCCATAGCGCCGGAAGCACAGGGCATCGGCATACTTGGTATAGGCTTTAAAGATGGCAATTTCCGCCACCCCGACCCGATCCTGCTCGCCGGTGCCAATCCCTACCGTGACTCCGTCTTTGACATAAAGCACCGAGTTGGAGGTCACCCCCTGCTCCACCTGCCAGCCAAAGAGCAAATCTTCCAGTTCGTCGTCGGTAGGCGGCCGTTGGATGCGATATTCCTGCCCCTGATAGACGGTTGCCGCGGGTTTGAAATCTTCTTTGCGCAGAATGGCGTTTAAGGGCGACTGCTGGACGATCAGGCCGCCGTCAATGAGACTTTTAAAGTCCACAAAACGGCGGCTGACCAGTTCCGCCAGCCGGTCAAAGCGGGCAATCCGGATGATCCTCAAGTCCTTGGCCTTTTTGAGAAGCTCAATGGCTCCCGGATCGAATTCCGGGGCGGCCAGGACCTCCAGGTAGTTCTGGGCTACCAGTTCCGCGGTGTCCTGATCCACTGCCCGGTTAAACACTGCTGCCCCTCCAAAAGCCGCGATGCGGTCGGCCATAGTGGCCCGGTCATAGGCTGCGGCCAGAGAAGAGCCGTAGGCCACCCCGCAGGGATTATTGTGCTTGACGATCACCACCGCGGGTTTGGCAGTTAAAAACTTAATGATATTCAAGGCATTATCGATATCAGTAAGGTTGGTCTTGCCCGGATGTTTCCCGGCCTGGATCATCGCCGCCTCATCAATGGCACTCACCAGCCCCAGATGGGGTTCGATAAAGTGGCAGTCGCCCAGAGTCAGATTGCCGTTGACCAGCTCATAGAGGGCGGCCTCCTGGCCTGGATTTTCGCCATAACGCAGGCCTTTTTCGATCAATTCACCGTTCTTGCCATCCGGCAGTTTCCAGGTCCGCTTGCGGTAGATCAGTTGCTGGTCGCCGAAGCTGATGGTCAGGTTCTCGGGGAAATGGTCTTCCATCACAGTGCGATACATCACCTTGAGTTCGCTCATGTTGATCTCCTCAGGCAGTTTTACACTATCATAGCATTTCTTGCCCGGATTGATAAGCTGGTTTGGCCTTCATAGAATAAATGAATAGGGGCTATATCTGACCTTGGGAGGGGGGCCAGGGGGACGCTTGGTCCCCCGGTCCTCCCCTCAAATAAACCTTTTAAAGCGTACGGTTGACAACTGCGGGAATGGGCTTACTGGAAAACAAATCTTAAGCCGCCGACAATGCTAAACCGGGGGGAGGAATAGCCATAGCTTTCTTCATAGAAACGGTCCAACAGGTTGTTGGCGTGGGCCATTACCTGGACCTTTTTGACATGGCCCCAGTCGCGCAGGACATCATAGGAGGCAGCCAGATTGAGGACAAAGAAACCGCCGTTGGTTACCCGCAGAGAATTAAAAGTGGCCCAATCATAATAGTTGTCATCCCGCCGTCCCAGGTAGAGGCCGTTGAGGTGGGTCTCGAGGCGATCCCATTTGCCATTAATATCAAAGTTGAAGGCATGACGGGGGCGCCGCAGCACTTTCTGGCCATTGGCAAAGTAAATATTGCCCAGGCCGCCGTCATCGATCACGGTGAATTGGAATAGATGGGTATAGGCAGCGCTCAGGGTGAGACCCCAACCGGGGCTGGCTCTAAAGCTGAACTCCAGGCCGGTGGACCGCACCTCGCCGATATTCTCAAAGGTCCCGGGGGCAAAAGCAATGGTGCTGGGGACAAAGGTAATAAAATCGGAAAAATGGTTTTCAAAGTAAGTCAGGCCCAGCTGCAGCCGGTCTTTCCAGAGCCACTGGTCCACCCCCACTTCCCAGCTGATGTTTTCCTCCGGCTTAAGATTGGGATTGCCGACCGAAAACGCGGTCTCGGCACTGGACTCCAGAAAAGTCGGGGCTTTGATCCCCCGCCCGCCAGCCGCCCGCAGGGTGGTGTCAGTTTCCGGAAACCGCAAGGCCGCCGAAGCCCGGGGGGCGAATTCCAATTTGTTAAAGGCCCGGTTGTCCTCGATCCGGCCTCCCACAGTAAAGAAAAAGCGGTTCCAGAAGGCTAGCTGCTCCTGGGCATACCAGGAGGTGCTGCCGCGGCGGAACTTTGACGAGGTGACGAACGGCCCCGTAAAGAAGGACACTCCATGGGTGTGGCCTTTGAACTGGTCGGCCCGCAGTTCCAGTCCCACGGTACTGATGGAATTCAGCCGGTCCTGGTCCCCCCACCGGAAATTGGAGTGGTATTCCAGAGTGTAATGGCGCTCCAGGTTGCGGCTGAAAAAAGAGCCAAACGCATCAGCAGCGGTGGCCTCGGGGTTGGCCGGATTGTTATAGTTGCGGTCCAGGCGCACATGGGACAGGGTAAGAACGTTTTCCCACCAATCAAAGGGCCAGTAATTGCCCTGCAGGCCCAAAACCAGGTCCAGCCGGGTGTTGTTCTGGTCCGGATCCAACCCCGGCCCGCCCACACTTTTGGGGTCAAAGCGATCCCCGGCATTCACGGTAGGAAAACCAAAAAAGCTGTCGATGACCAGATTGGTGAAGGTAAAAGACAGGTTTTCCAAGGGATCATAATCAAACCGGGTATTTAACACATGGCTGGCAAAACGGTTGTTGATGGGCAAAATGCCGGTGTCATCAATGCGGCTATAGGCGGCGGAGTAGGCGAATTGTTTATAAGCCCCCTCGATGTTGGCCCGCTGTTCACTGATCAGGTTGTTGGGACTGTGACCCTCACTGTGCCCCCCCCATAAGCTGGTAACTCCAAGAGTTGGTTTCCCCCTGCCTTTCCTGGTCATCAGGTTGACCACCCCGGTCAGGGCGTCGTTGCCATACAGAGAGCTCATGGGACCCCGGATCACTTCGATGCCCTCCACGTTATCCACGGTGAGGACGCTGAAATCATAGGACCCACCGACATCGTTTAATTTGATGCCATTAAGCAAGATCTGGTTATGATCACTCTCTCCCCCTCGGATAAACAGGGCGGTTTCCCCGCCCCGGCTCCCGCTTTGGATAACCGTGGCCCCGGGGACGGTGCGCAACATCTCCTCCACCCGGCTAACCTGCCGGGCTTCAATCTGGTCCCTAGTAATTACCGTAGAGGAGACGCTGGTCTCTTTGGCCGGGACCTCAGTCCTGGTAGCGCTAATCACTACTTCTTCCAGGACCTTGGCCTCTTCGCCGGGCACCTGTTCCTGGGCTTGGACCCAGATAGACGGCCAGCAGATAAATGCCAGCAGAAAGATGCTCCATTTCTTCATAAAAGATCCCCCCAACTAAAAGATATTCATCAGCCGATGGCTTAGAAGCCCAACAGGTGGACCGGCGGCGTCAGGCGCTTGAAGCGATTCCCTTCTTCGGGGTGGGCGACGATCAGGCTGACCCGGCCACAGCCCCTGACCACCATGGAGAAAAAGGCATCATGGACGTCAAAATAACCCTCCTTGGAAGAAACGATTCCCATCTGATCGCCCTGATAATCAATATTGGCCAAGGCTTGCTGGAAATCAAAATCTTCAGCCAGATTGTCGCTGTCCGCGATGTAGACAATAACTCCGCTTTTCATGTGACTACCTCCTTGGATTTTTATTGCAATAGATGCTTCACACCCCGGCCGGCCTCCTGGAAGATAAAAAAAATCCTTGAGTCCGTGGGACCCAAGGATTGCACCCAGCTTACTTGATCCTTAGGGGGCTCCGGGGAGGTCACCTCTTGCCGAAGCCGCGGCCTGCTTCATCCCTCGCGAAGCATGGTCCGGCCAGTTACAGGCAGGTCTTCTGACTCCCGGATCCCCCTAATCCCTGCCCCTTCCCATCCTTTTATTAAAGGACAGTGGTCAAAACGCAGGTTTCGTCCCCGGATACAGCGGCGGGACCGCGCCGGCCTTGCACCGGCTTCCCTATCAAGCCCTGAGGGGCACCTGTAACTTGCAGTTACGCAAGCACTCTAAAGCAAACTTAAAGGGGTGTCAAGCAAAATCTCGATATTAATGATTGGAAAATTACCGAACTAAGTTGACATCCGGCCCTGGATAATTATATCTTAATTAGCATAAATTGGGCATAGGCTCGGAGCTCGATCATGAAAGATGCTTTTAATCGTAATATTAATTACTTGCGCATGTCAATAACCGATCGCTGCAATCTGCGCTGCTTCTATTGTACCCCGGTGCAGGGCATGGTGAAGCTGGCCCACCACGAGATTCTGCGTTATGAGGAACTGCTCCGCCTGGCCCGCCTGGGTGCTGACCTGGGCCTCAGCAAGCTCCGAGTTACCGGCGGTGAGCCTTTAGTGCGGCGGGGAGTGGCCGGGTTCTTAGGCGCTTTGAATGAAATTGCCGGCGTGCAGGAAATCTGTCTGACCACCAATGGGGTGCGATTAGCTGAACTGGCCGAGGCGCTGTGGGCTGCAGGCCTGCGGCGGCTCAATGTCAGCCTCGATTCGCTTCAACCCCAGCGCTATCGCCAATTGACCGGCGGCGATTTTTTCTATCAGGTCTGGGAAGGCTTGCAGGTAGCCCAGGCCCTGGGTTTTGCCCCACTCAAGATTAATTGTGTGGTCATGCGGGGTCTTAATGAGGAAGAACTGCTGGCCTTTGCCCGGCTGTCGCTCGAATATCCCTATCAGATCAGATTCATTGAATTTATGCCCATCGGCATCCAGAGCCGCTGGCACCGCCGCTATTATCTCTCCACCGAAGCCATCAAGGCTCGTCTCAGGCCACTGGGTCAACTGGAGGAGATTCCGCCGGAGGCGGCCGCCGGACCGGCGCGGCGCTACCGCCTGTCCGGGGCTCAGGGGGAAATTGGTTTTATCAGTCCTATCAGTCAGCACTTCTGCCCGTCCTGCAATCGTCTGCGGCTGACTGCCGATGGCCGTTTGCGCCCTTGTCTGCTCTCTGATCAGGAGATTGATATCAAAACGCCCCTGCGCCGCGGGGCTTCAGATGACCTCCTGCGGGAACTCTTTTTCACTGCCATTAGCCGCAAACCCCAGCACCATCCGCTGGTTGCCCGCCAATCATACAACTGTCACCGGCCCATGGCCAGTATCGGCGGTTAGCCCTGATCCCCGCGGGGGTAAAAAGCTTGAAAAACCGGGTTAAGTCAGATAAACTCCAAAAATTATGGATGATCAATTATTGGCTTTAGAGCAGGTCTGGGCCGATTATCCCTTCCCGTCGCCTTTTATTTTTAAAGTCATCGCCCACGCCGGGTCCGAGGCTTTGGTGGCCCGTTTGATGGCGGCGGCGGCCAGTATCCTGGGGGAAATCGATACCTCGCAGGCCTGCATCGGCGAAAGACGGAGTTCCCAGGGCAAGTACCGGTCATTGACCCTGGAATTGACGGTCCATTCGGTGGAGCAGATAAAAGCCCTTTACCATTCATTGGCTCGTCAGCCCGGCGTTTTGGTAGTCATGTAACAACCTAAGATATTGGGAGAATTTATGAATCGCCGAGAGTTCCTGAAGCAGGTCGCCGCCTTGGGGGTATTGGCGGGAGCGGGCCGGATATTGACGATGCCGGCCGAACTATGGGCAATGGCTCCCCAGGAGAAGCCAGCACCGATTTTGGCCCGCAGCACTGGCACCAATTACGCCCATCTGGTGGGGGACGCCGTCCAGGCCCTGGGGGGAATGAAGAAATTCGTCAATCCCGGCGAAGTGGTAGTGGTCAAACCCAACATCGCCTTTGACCGCCCCCCGGAGATGGCCGCCACCACCCATCCGGTGGTGGTCCGCAAGGTGGTAGAAATGTGTCTGGAAGCCGGGGCCAAAAAGGTCAAGGTGCTGGACCGCACCTGCCACGATGCCCGGCGCACCTATGTCACCAGTGGCATCCAGGCGGGCGTCGAAGCTATCAAGGACCGGCGGGCGGTGGTGGAATTTGTCGATGAACGGCGGTTTGTGGAGCTCAACATTGAAAATGCCAAGGCCTTGAAGCGCTGGTCATTTTATCAGGATATCTTGGAGGCCGATTGCTTTATCAATATTCCGGTGGCCAAAACTCACTCTGAAGCCCGGCTGACCCTGTGCATGAAAAACATGATGGGGGCCATCGGCGGTTGGCGGGGCCGCATCCATGTCGGCCTGCAACAGAATATTGCTGATATGAACCTGGTCCTGCGGCCGGATCTGCATATCCTGGATGCCACCCGGATTTTGACCCAAAATGGCCCGACCGGCGGCAAACTGGAATATGTCCAGGTCAAAAACCAGGTCATCGCCGGGACCGACCCGGTAGCCCTGGATGCTTATGGCACCACCCTGTTTGACCTCAAGCCCGCTGATATCGGCCACATTGTCAAAGCCCACGAACTGGGCCTGGGAGAAATTAACCTGAAAAAGATCAAAATCTTGGACGCCTGAGTTCCTTAGCTCCAAATCAGCCCGGAATCAGGGCATCAGAATTTAGGCTGATTGTCCAAGTTGAAAATTGCCCCTGGGCCTGGCTCCGGTTTAGGATCCAGGCTCTTCTAATACCGTAATGTCAGATCAAGAGCCTGTAAATTCAGCCGCTAACCCCCGGCGTTGGTGGATAGTTATTCGCCGGGCCAGTCAGATCATCTTCTTCTTGCTGTTCCTCTTTTTGTTTCTAAAGACCGAATACGCCGGCCAGGACTCCCTGGCCTGGCCAGTGGACTTGTTTTTCCGTTTCGACCCTTTGCTGCTAACAGTGCACCTGCTCACCTGGAGTCCGCTGGTCTATGGCCTGTTGTGGTCCCTGTTATTCGTGGCTATGACCCTGATACTGGGCCGGTTTTTCTGTGGCTGGGTCTGTCCCCTGGGCACCACCCTGGACGGCTGCCGCCATTTGCTGTTTAAGGGCCGCCCTGATCGGGGGGTAGCCGAGCAATGGCGGCGGGTGAAATATTACCTGTTATTTCTGCTACTGGCCGGGGCCTTGTTCTCGGTAAATCTGGCCGGCTTGTTTGACCCTCTCTGTTTGCTCTATCGCAGCTTGGCCCTGGTCCTTTATCCTGCTTTTGGTTATGGGGTGGAAGCCGTGGCCTTGCAGGCCTATCACTGGGGCCAGCCCCTCACTTATGTGAGTGAACCGCTTTATGGGTGGCTCAAGGCCACGGTGTTGCCCTTTCATCCCTTGGTCTACCTGCTCCCCCTATTGACCCTGGCGCTGTTTGTCCTGGTGGTCATGCTGGAAGCTCTGGACCGCCGCTTCTGGTGTCGGGCCCTCTGCCCTTTGGGGGCGCTCTATGGCCTGGTGGCCCGGTTTGCCTGGCTGCGCCGCCAGCCGGTGAAAATCTGCCCCGACTGCGGCGATTGTCAAGAATTATGTAAGATGGGGGCTGTGGGTGGGCAGTCCAACTCCAGTCATCAACCCAGCGAATGCCAGTTATGTCTTACCTGTCTGGCCCGCTGCCCGCAGAACCGGGTCAGTTTTTCCTGGGGCAGCAAAGCTGCCAAACCCGCTATTGATCTGGGCCGCCGTCAGGTAGTGGTGGCGCTGGCCGCGGGGGTGGCATTGGTGCCGGTGGTCCGTTTGGGCTCAGTGGCCCGCCGCCCGGAGGAATACCTCATTAGGCCGCCGGGCGCGGGTTCGGAACCCGATTTCCTGGCCCGCTGCGTGCGCTGCGGCCAGTGCATGAAGATCTGTCCCACCAACGGCCTGCAGCCCACTTTGTGGGAGGCGGGGCTGGATGGCCTTTATACCCCCCGCTTGGTGCCGCGCATCGGATATTGTGAGTATTCCTGTAATCTGTGCAGCCAGGTCTGTCCGACCGGCGCCCTCCCGGCCATGCCCCTGGAAGTGAAAAAATCGAGTCCGCTGGGCACCGCCTTCATTGATCAGTCACGCTGTATCGTCTATACTGAGGGCCGCGGCTGTCTGGTCTGCGAAGAACACTGTCCGGTGGCTCCCAAGGCCATTATCTTTAATGAGGGGGAGATACGCGATGTCAACGGTCAGCTCCAAACCGTGAAACTGCCGGTAGTATTGACTGATCGTTGTATCGGCTGCGGCATCTGTGAAAACAAGTGTCCGGTCGGCGGCGCTGCCGCTATCCGGGTCAAACGCTCTCTGAGAGTAGAATTTTGATGAACTTTCGGTTAGCAGTGGTCAGTGGCCAGTAAAAAAACCAAACCCAACTCCATGAAACGCCATTATCCTGATCAGCCCATTATCGGCGTCGGGGCCGTTATTTTTAAAGAGGATAGGGTGCTGGTGGTCCGGCGCGGCCAGGAACCGGGGCGCGGCTCCTGGAGCCTGCCGGGCGGTGCCGTGGAAGTGGGAGAATCTCTGGAAGCGGCCCTAATCCGAGAGCTGATGGAGGAAACCTCCTTGACCGTTGACGTGCTGGGGATTACCGCGGTACTGGAGCGCATCTATCCGGACGGCCAGGGTCAGGTGCCTTATCATTACGTGCTGGTCGATTATGTCTGCCGCTACCGGCAAGGGCCCCTGCGGATCGGCTCCGATATTACTGATGCCCGCTTTGTGGCTTTTTCTGAATTGGCCGATTATCAACTAGCCGATTATACCGCGGCGGTCATCCAACGGGCCTGGGAACACTACCAGCAGGGCAGCTACCTACCCAAATTTTCCTCAGACTGGTAAGATCGGTTATGGAACAATCCATGGCTCTGCTGCAGATCCGTGACCTGGGCATGCGCTTCGGCGGCCTCACGGCCTTGGAGAATTTCCGGCTCAGCCTGCCGCAGGGCACCTTGCACGGCCTCATCGGGCCCAATGGGGCCGGCAAAACCACGGTCTTTAATCTGATCAGTGGTTTTCTGCGGCCGACCTCCGGGCAGATTTTTTTCCAGGGGGCTGACATCACCAACCTCCCCCCCCAGCGCCTGACCCACCGGGGTATTGGCCGCACCTTCCAAAATATCCGGCTGTTTGGAGACTTAAGCGTCCTGGATAATGTCCTGGTGGCCTGCCACTGGCGCACCCGGGCCAGCTTCTGGGAAGCGGTCGGCCGGCTGCCTCGGTTTATTCGGGAAGAACGACAATATTTGAAGCGCAGTCTGGAACTGCTAGAGGAGGTAGGCCTGCCGGATCAGGATCAGGAAAAAGCCGGGCAACTGCCCTACGGGCACCAGCGCCGCCTGGAAATCGCCCGGGCTCTGGCTACCGGGCCGCTGTTGCTGCTCTTGGATGAACCTGCCGCCGGACTCAACCCCCAGGAGACCATTGAATTAATGCAGTTCTTGCAAAATCTCCGGGACCGCTACCAGCTCACCATTTTGTTGATCGAACACAATATGAAGTTTGTCATGGGAATCTGTGAACAGCTCACCGTTCTGGATCATGGTCTGATCATTGCCGAGGGCACCCCCACCGAGGTCCAGGATAACCCCCGGGTCCGGCAAGCCTATCTGGGCACAGAGTTGCAGGACTTATCTGCTTCCCATATTACAAAGGGGCCCGGGTTTAGCGGTGGGGGTGGTCGCCCGGAATAGCCCTTTATGGTAACACCCGGCGGATTTTTAATTTTTAGCTTTTCATTTCCAGTAAAGTAAGCTATTTAGTCTTAAAGCTGAGCAACGGCCCTCCAAAGAAAAAGGACCATGCCCCCAACGCCCGGTTGATGGATTTTGCGACAGTGGCCGGGGGCGCTGACCGTTGCCATCAGAAATTGTGGTAATTCTCCAAAATCTTTCTTTTCCTAAGATGATTTTACTACAGGGGCTCTTAGGTGCGTCCAGATTCAGGACAGCAACCTGATTCTAACCCCCAAGGAGAGAAAGTTTAGAGAAATGGCGGTAAGGCAAAATGGCTGGCTGATCGGCTTGGAACATTATTTAAGGATAGAATATTATGGCGCGATTGGCGAATAATAAACCCGGGAGAAATACCGCCAGGCAGCCAAGCGATGGCAGTCGGGTCCGAGCGGGGCTGTTTCTGCTGGGATTTTTGATTCTGGCTTACGGCTGCGCCAAGGTGGGCCCGGACTATGTCCGACCTCCATTATCGATCTCGGAAAACTGGCTGGAGGCCGGGGACAAACGGGTGAACACGGAATTCGCCGATCACCGGGAATGGTGGCAGGTTTTCAACGATCCCGTCCTTAATAAACTAATTGATCTGGCCTACCACGAGAATCTGACCTTGCGCATTGCCGGAGTGCGGGTGCTGGAAGCCCGGGCTCAGCTCGGGGTCGCGTTCGGCGAGCTCTTTCCCCAGACCCAACAAGCCTTCGGGTCGGTGGAAAAGATCCGAGAAAGCGGCCGCTCTCCCCAGGCGGTGCCCGGCAGTGAGTTGGGCTATGCCCAGTCCCAGGTCGGGCTGGGAGCCAGTTGGGAAATCGACTTCTGGGGCAAATTTCGCCGGGCTATTGAATCCGCTGATGCCAGCCTGGCAGCCACCATTGCCGATTATGACAGCACCCTGGTAAGTCTCACCGCGGAGGTGGCGACCTTCTATATCCTGATCCAGACTTTGGAAAAACGGCTGGCTATTGCCCGCCGCAATGTCGAGATTCAAAAAGAGAGTTTGCAGATCGCCGAGGCCCGGTTCGAGGGCGGCACCACCTCCCAACGGGACGTAGAGCAGGCCAAGACGGTGCTGGGCAGCACCCAGGCCACCATTCCCACTCTGGAAGCTCAGCTGCGTCAGGCTAAAAATGGTCTCTGCATCTTATTGGGGCGGCCGCCCAGCCAGCTGGCTGACTTGTTGTCGGAGAAGTCAAAGCTCCCGGCCCCACCGCCGCAGGTGGTGGTAGGCATCCCGGCTGATCTGTTGCAACGCCGCCCGGATATCCGCAGTGCCGAAATGCAGGCGGCCGCGCAATGCGCCAGAATCGGCATTGCCAAAGCCGACCTGTATCCGGCCTTTTCCTTGACCGGCTCCTTCGGCTTCCAGGCCAGCGATGTCAGGAGCTATTCGCTGGGGGATATGTTCGAGTGGCGGAGCCGCACCGGCTCTATCGGTCCCTCCTTTTTATGGAATATCTTGAACTACGGCCGGATCACCAATCAGGTGCGGGTCCAGGACGCCCGGTTCCAGGAGTCGCTGGTGGCCTATCAGAACACGGTCCTGAAAGCGCAACGGGAGGTGGAGGACGCCCTCATCGCCTTTTTAAAGTCCCAACAGCGGGCCGAATTTCTGGCGGAAAGTGCCGCGGCAGCGTCGCGCTCGCTAGATCTGGCAGTCCTGCAATATCGGGAAGGGATCACCGATTTCACCACTGTCTTGACTGCCCAACAATCTTTGCTCAACGAACAAGACAATCTGGCCACCACCCTGGGCGACATCTCCAGCAACCTGGTCGGAGTTTACCGGGCCTTGGGCGGCGGCTGGCAGATTCGTCAGGGACAGGATTTTGTCCCCACCCCGACCAAGGAAGTTATGGCTCAACGCACCAACTGGGGGAGGTTGTTGGCCCCGGTGGATTATACCGTGCGCCGCCCGGATTAACCCGGAGCGCTCATTGGTGGTCCCCGAAGATCAGGACTTGGAGCTTCAGATCATGATTGACGGAAAATCAAGTTCAGTTTGGGACTTTAAACCTGCTGCCGGATGGACCCTAGGGCTGGCAATCTGGTTGATTGCCGCAGGTTGCGGTGACCACAACACCTATGCGCCGCCGCCGCCCCCCCAGGTAACGGTGAGTCAGCCGGTGCAACAGCCGGTAACTGGTTATCTGGAATTTACCGGCAACACCGAGGCCTTTAATACCGTGCAACTCGTGGCCCGGGTAGAGGGCTATCTGGAGAAGGTGCTCTTTCACGACGGCGACTATGTGAAGAAAGGGCAGCTATTGTTCCTCATTCAACAGAATACCTATCAGGCCAAACTGGAGGAAGCCGAAGCTGAAGTTAAGGCCCAGCAGGCCCGCCTGCAACATGCCCAAACCGAATTTGCCCGGTTTACCCGGCTGCTGCGCCAGAAGGCCGCGGCCGAAACCGATGTGGACCGTTGGCGTTATGAACGGGATGCAGCCCAGGCCGCGCTGTTGGCCGCCAAGGCGCAGCGGGAACTGGCCAGACTGGATCTGAGCTATACCCGGGTCACTGCGCCTTTTGACGGCCGCATCGACCGCCGCCTCAAGGACCCGGGGGCGCTGGTGGGTGGCGGTCAGGAAACCGTTCTGGCTGAGATCAATCAGATTGATCCTATTTATGCTTATTTCAACATCAATGAGTTGGATTTACTCCGGGTCACCGGCAAGCCCCAAGAACCGGAATCCACCGATAAACCGCAATATCCGATTTATTTGGGGCTGGCCAATGAACAGGGGTTTCCCCACCAGGGCTATCTGGATTTTGCGGCAATCAGCCTCAGCCCGACGACCGGCACCTTGTTGTTGCGCGGGGTCTTTCCGAATCCGGACCAAAAAATCCTGCCCGGTTTATTCGCCCGGGTGAAGGCCCCGGAGAGGCAAGCCCGACCAGCCCTGGTAGTGCCGGAGACGGCCGTGGGTTACGACCAAATGGGGCCCTATGTGCTGGTGGTCAATGACCAGCAGGTGGTGGAGCGCCGACAGGTCAAAGTCGGCCCTCAGGTCGGTGGCAACCGGGTTATTGACCAAGGATTGACGGCAAATGAGTGGGTGGTCATCAACGGCCTGTTGCGGGCCATTCCCGGCAAACAGGTGACCCCGGTCCAAAAAGGACAGCAAGAATCTGCCTCAAGTAGGGTCGGGTCGGTTAATCAGTCCAGCCCCGAGAAGGCCGTCCCATGATCTCCCGGTTCTTTATTGAGCGGCCCATCTTTGCCAATGTGATCGCCATCATCACCATCCTGCTGGGGCTGGTCTGTCTGTTTAATCTGCCGGTGGCCCAGTATCCCGAAATCGTCCCGCCGACCATTCAGGTTACCACTTTTTATCCAGGGGCCAGCGCCAAGCTCGTCGCCGAGACCGTCGGGACGCCCATCGAACAGGCAGTTAATGGGGTGGAAAACTCCATTTACATGTCTTCAACCAGTTCCAGTACCGGAAATTATACCCTAACCATTACTTTTGAGGTGGGCACCGACCTCAACGCCTCGCTTTCCCTGGTGCAGAATATGGTGAACAGTGCCCTGTCCAAACTTCCGGAGACGGTCCAGGCGCAGGGAGTCACCCTCAAAAAGATCGCCCCCGAGATCCTGCTGGTAGTCAGCCTTTATTCGCAGGATGATCGCTTCGATGAGACCTTTCTCTCCAATTATGCCCTCATCAACCTGCAATATCCCTTAGGCCGCCTCCCCGGGATCGGCCAGATTCAGGTCGTCGGCGCCGGACCTTATAGCATGCGGGTCTGGCTAGATCCTAACAAACTCCAGGATTACAGTCTGACTACCCTGGATGTGGTGAACGCCATCCAGCAGCAAAACGTCCAGGTGGTGGCCGGACAGCTGGGAGGGCCGCCGGTGCCCCCAGACCAGGCCTTCCAGTTTACCATTAACGCCCTGGGCCGCCTCTCCGAAGTGGAGCAGTTCGAAAACATCATTATCAAAAGCGAACGCGGGACCACCGCCCAAATTGTTCGGGTGCGGGATATCGCCCGGGTCGAACTGAGCCAGCAATATTACAGTAATTTTGCCGGGGTGAGCGGACACCCTTCCTCGCAAGTCATGGTCTATGCCCTGCCCGGCGCCAACTCCCTCGACGTCGCCGGCCAGGTGCGGCAGGCCATGGCGGAGATGAGCCAAACCTTCCCGGAAGGTTTAAAATACGAGATTATTTACGATACCACCAGGTTTATTGAAGAGGCCATTCACGCGGTTTACGAGACTTTATTTGAAGCCGGCCTTCTGGTACTGATTGTGATCATGGTATTTTTGCAGAATTGGCGGGCGACCATCGTCCCTGCTACCACGGTGCCGGTGACCATCATCGGGGCTTTTGCGGCCATGGCCTTGCTCGGCTTCACAGTCAACCTGATGACCCTGTTTGCCCTGATTTTAGCCATTGGCATTGTGGTCGACGACGCCATCGTCATTGTCGAGAATTCCTCCTACTATATTGAGAAAGGGCTGTCCCCCAAGGAGGCCACCATCAAGGCCATGGGGGAAATGACCGGCCCGGTTCTGGGCATCACGCTGGTGCTCACCGCAGTATTCCTGCCCGCTGCCTTTCTGCCCGGCATCACCGGACAATTGTTCCGGCAATTCGCCCTGGTCATTGCCTCTACCGCGGTCATCAGCGCCATTAATGCGCTTACCCTGAAGCCGGCGCAATGCGCCCTTTATCTGCGGCCGCGGCAGGAAAAACCGCCCAATTGGTTCTACCGCGGCTTTAATAAAGCCTATAATATTATGGAGCATGGCTATGTCAGCCTGGTCAGCCGCATGGTGCATCAGAGCGGGCTAATGGTAGTATTGTTTTTGGTGATTATTGCCATTGCCGGCTGGCGGTTCGCCAGCCATCCCACCGGCTTTCTGCCTTTGGAAGACCAGGGCTTTACCATCGTGGTGGCCCGGTTGCCCGATGCCGCGGCCCAGCCCCGGGTCCGCCAGGTATCTGATAAAGTCAATGCGGTTATCAAAGAGGTCCCGGGAATAGCCGGTTGGGTGACCATCGGCGGCTTCTCCGTCCTCGATGGGACTAATGTCCCCAATATCTTCACCACCTTTGTGACCTATGAGGATTGGAGCAAACGGGGCAGCAAACTGAGCCAGGAACGGATTATCGGTAATCTCATGCACAGGTTTGCCGCCATTCAGGAAGCAGAAATCGCCGTCCTGGTGCCGCCGGCGATCCATGGCTTAGGGCAGTCCGGCGGGTTCCAGATGATGATCGAAGACCGCAAAAGTTTAGGGTTGGCCGAGTTGCAGAAGGGAGTTATGGAAGTCCTGCGGGCCGGCCAGGGCCAGTCCGGGCTGCGCGGCCTAGCCACCACCTTTAGCGCCCGGAGCCCGCAGCTTTATCTGGATATTGACCGGACCAAGGCCGAGTCGCTGAATATTCCGCTCAGCAATGTATTCACTACCCTGCAGGCTTATCTGGGGTCCTCCTTTGTAAACCTGTTCAATAAATTCGACCAGGTTTTCCAGGTCTATGTGCAGGCCGAAGCCCCCTATCGGTCCCGGCCGGAGGACATCAAAAGCCTTTACGTCCGCAACGACCAGGGTGAAATGGTCCCTTTGGGGACCCTCCTGGAAGTTAAGCGGACCCTGGGACCCGAACTGGTGACGCGCTACAATCTTTATCCGGCCGCGGCTGTGTTCGGGGCCGCGGCGCCGGGCTTCAGCTCCGGCCAGGCGCTCAATCTGATGGAACAGGTGGCCCAGAACCATCTGCCCCAGGGCATGGCTTTTGATTGGACTGCCACCGCCTATCAGGAAAAACAAGTAGGCAGTCAGGCTTACTTCATCTACCTGCTGTCCATTGTCCTGGTATTTCTGGTGCTGGCCGCCCTTTATGAAAGCTGGACCAGTCCGGCGGCGGTCATTCTGGTGGTGCCGATGGCATTAGTGGGGGTGCTTCTGGCCCTGATCGTGCGGGGCTTTGACAACAATCTCTATACCCAGGTAGGGCTGGTATTGATGATCGCCCTGGCCAGCAAAAACGCCATTCTGATCGTGGAATTTGCCCGGGAACTGCAGGCCGGAGGCATGTCCGCTACCGCGGCCGCGGTCGAGGCCACCCGCCGCCGTTTCCGCCCCATTGTCATGACCTCCTTCGCCTTTATTTTGGGAGTGGTGCCGCTCTTGACCGCCGCCAGCGCCGGGGCCGCCAGCCAACAGGCCATTGGTACTGTGGTCTTTGGCGGCATGCTGGCTTCAACTCTGCTTGCCATCCCCTTTGTGCCGGTATTCTATGTGGTCATGGATGGCCTCAGCCACCGCTTCCGTAAGGCAGCCCCACCTCCAGAGGCCGACCCAGGAAAGAGGGAGCCGGAAGGTTGATATTGACAGCTGTCCTGCATTTTTAGCGGCCGGCCACACTTGCCGGCTAATGGCTCAGCGGCCCAGGTAGGCCTCCCGTACCAATGGCTCCCCGGCCAGTTGCTGGCTGGACCCGGCCAGGATGATTTGCCCGGTGGCGATGAGGTAGCCGCGCTGGGCAATGTCTAGAGCTTGGAGGGCATTTTGTTCCACTAACAGGACGGTGGTGCCCTGGCGATTGACTTCAGCGATGATCTTGAAGATTTCTTTGACTAACAAAGGCGCCAGGCCCATCGAGGGCTCATCTAATAATAACAGGCGGGCCCGGCGCATCAAGGCGCGCCCCACCGCCAGCATCTGCTGTTCCCCGCCGGAAAGGGTGTTGCCCCACTGATGGCGGCGTTCCGCCAGGCGCGGAAACAAGTCCAGCACTCGCTCCAGGTCGGCGCTAATCTGAGGGTCGCGGCGCCCATAGGTGGCTAGCCGCAGGTTTTCCAGCACCGTCAGGTTGCCAAAAATCCCCCGTCCCTCCGGCACCTGAACGATTCCCTGCTGGGCAATCCGATGGGCCCGGTGGGTTTTGAGGGGCTGGCCGGCAAACTCGATGGTGCCTCGGAAGATCGGGGTTAATCCCGAGATGGCTCGCAGGATGGTCGATTTACCCGCGCCGTTGGCCCCGATCAGCGTGACAATCTCACCTTCGGCAACGCTAAAGGAGACGCCCCGGACCGCTTGAATGCGGTCGTAGGCGACCCACAGGTCTTTAACCTCTAGTAAGTTAGGCTTGGTCATAATCTTTGGTAGGGGCGTGATTTACCACGACCTCAGGCGCAATGAATTGCGTCCCTACTTGGACAGGCCCGCCAGAGCCTCCTGGGGCTCGCCATCTTTGCCCAGATAAGCTTCCAGGACTGCCGGATGATGCTGGGCCTCCAGCGGGCTGCCCGCGAAAATGGTTTCCCCAAAATCCAGGACCAGGAGCCGCTGGCACAGGTCCATGACCACCCCCATGTGGTGTTCGATGAGCAGGATGGTCAGATTGAATTCCTGCCATAATTGGCGCAATAGCATAAGCAAAGCGTCAATCTCAGCCTGGTTCATGCCCGCCGCCGGCTCATCCAGAAGCAACAGCCGGGGCTGGCTGATCAGAGCCCGGGCGATTTCCAGCCGCCGCTGCTCCCCATAGGGAAGATGGCGGGCCGGGGTTAAGGCATAACGGGTCAGATTAAAGCGCGCCAGCAATTGATAAGCCTGGTCGGTGAGCTGGCGCTCCTGAAATCTGAAGCCGGGAGTCCGGAACAGGGTTTGTAATAAGCCATAGGGACACTGGGCAAAGGCACCGATACGAACGTTATCCAAGGCGTTCAGGTCTTTAAAGAGGCGAATATTTTGAAAAGTGCGGCCCATGCCCAGGGCCATGATGCGATCACTGTTCCAGGCGGTGATGTCCTGTCCGGCAAAGCGGATATAGCCGGCCTGGGGGTGGTAGACGCCGGTGATCAGGTTGAATACCGTGGTTTTGCCTGCGCCGTTGGGTCCGATCAAGCCGACCAGCTCTCCTGCCTCAATGGTCAGGGAGAAGTCGGAGATGGCCCTCAAGCCGCCAAAGTTATGTGACAACTCAATTACTTCTAACAACGGCACCTGATTCCTCAGCCGGTTTAAAGATTTTTGCCTCCCGCAATCCCATGATTCCGGTGGGCCGAAAGATCATCAATAACACCAGCATCAAGGGTCCGACCACCCAGCGCCACACTCCCAGGGGGCGCAGCAGTTCCAGGAGCACAGTGAAAATCGTGGCGCCCAGGATCGACCCGGCCAGAGAGCCGATGCCCCCCAGATAGACCATCACCAGCATATCGGTGGACTTGAGGATGGAGAAGCTCCGGGGGTTGATGAACTGCAATAAATGGGCATAGAGGCCACCGGCTACCCCGGTAAAAAAGGCAGAGATTAGGAAAGCGTAGATTTTCAGCCGCCGGGTATTGACTCCGGTGAGGCTGGCGGCCATTTCATCCTCCCGGATAGCCTGGACTCCCCGGCCCGGATTGGAATAGACGAAGTTGCGCAGGGCGAACAGAGTGACCAGCACCCAAAACATCACCCAGGGCAGGTTGGTAAGCCGGGCCATGCCCAGGTAGCCGCGCGGTCCACCGATCAAATCGATGTTTTCCAGCACGCTCTTGACGATCATGTTGAAGGCCAGGGTGACAATGGCCAGGTAGTCGCCCCGGGTCCGAAAAGCTGGAAAAGCCACCAGCAGCCCTGCCAGAGCCGCGCCTAAGCCGCCTACTACCAGGACCACTGGAAAAATAAACGGTCCCCAGAAGCGGGGAAATACCGCGACGGTCAGGATGGAGGCGATGTAGGCTCCGATGGCCATAAATCCGGCGTGGCCCACCGAGAACTCGCCCATATAGCCGTTGACCAGATTGAGGCTCAGGGTCAGGATAATATTGATGCCGACGTACATCAGCACCTGCTGAAAATAGGGATTTAGCCAGCCGCTGGCCGGCAAAAACCAGCCCAGGGCCAGCAGCCCCAGGCATCCTCCCCAAGTAAAGAGCTTTTGTCTTTCCCTCGACATCGGGCGGTTGCTGATTAGTCCGGGCGAGGGCAGGGGCCAGCCGTGTCCGGCTCCCTTCCCGATATTCTATTGGTTAGCAAAGTTTTGGACATAATCATGACTTATCTTGAAGTTGTCAAACCTTCTCAAAAGTGGGTCGGCCCAATAAGCCGGTAGGCCGGAAGATCAGCAAAATCAGCAATAAGGAGAAAGCCACACAGTCCCGGTAAGTTGAAGAAGGCAAAAAGACCGGGGTAAAGATCTCTACCGCGCCCAGGATATAGCCGCCCAGCATGGCGCCGCGGATGTTGCCGATCCCCCCGACCACGGCGGCGATAAAGGCCCACCAGCCGATCCGCACCCCCATATATGGATCCAGCACCGGGTAGGCCAATCCATACAACAGCCCCCCGGCCCCGGCAATGGCCGAACCGATGGCAAAGGTGAGAGAGATCATCCGGTTCACCGGCACCCCCATCAGGGGCACGATATTCCGGTTATAAGAGATGGCCCGCATGGCCATGCCGGTCATGGTGTGTCCCACCAGCCAGTCCAGCAGGACCATAAGCAGTAAGGCCAGAATGATGATCAGCAGTTGGACATCTGGACAACTGACCCCCAGAAAACTGAAAGTATAACCATGGGTCAGGGCAGGCACATGCCGGGGTTCGGGGCCGATAGTGGCCAGGGTAAAGTTTTCCAGAAACAACCCCACCCCCAGGGCAGTGATTACCGCCGACACTCGGGGGGCCTGCCGCAGGGGGCGATAAGCCAAGCGCTCGATCAGCACTCCCAACAGAGCGGTCAGGGTCATGCTGAACAGCAAGGCGCCGATAAATACCAGAGACAAAGGGAGCGTCACCTGACTCCCCAGAAGAAACAGGGCGCCCCAGAGAGCCAGGTAGGAACCGACCATGAAGATATCGCCATGGGCAAAGTTGATCAGGGTCAGAATGCCATAAACCATGGTGTAGCCCAAGGCAATCAGGGCATAGACGCTGCCCAACTGGAGGGCATTGATGAAATATTGGATGCTTGTGGCCAGCATAAGTGCAATCGAGCCGCGATTATTGCCTTAATCCGGCTGGACGCTGGTAAGGTAGCTGAATTTGCCGTCTTTGATCTGCAGGATGACCGCGCTCTTAATCGGGTCGCCGGTGCCGCGGAAGGTCATTTTACCGGTAACCCCATCAAATTCATGGATTTGCGCCAGCGCCTGCCGGACTTCTTCCCGATCCGGGCTTCCGGCCTGGGTAATGGCCTGGAACAGGATCTGGGCCGCATCATAGGTCAAGGCCGCGACATCGTCCGGTTTTTTGCCGTATGCGGACTCGAACCGGGAGATGAATTCCTGTGCCTGGGGGGTAGCCAGGTCCGGGGCATAATGGGTGCTGAAGAACGAGCCTTCCAGTTCCTGGCCCCCCAGGCTCAGCAATTCCTGGCTCCCCCAAGAGTCCGAGCCGATGATTTGGGCCTCGATCCCCTGCCCCCGCGCCTGTTTTACCTGCAGTGGAACTTCATTATAGTAATTGGGTAAAAACAATACCTCTGGGTTGGCCCCCTTAATGGCGGTAAGCTGTGAGGAAAAATCCTTATCCCCGGTAGTATAGGATTCAAAGGCCACTACCTGGCCGGCGGCGGCTTCAAAAAATTGCTTAAAGAATTCGGCAATGCCTTTATTATACTCGCTGGCGACGTCGTAGAGCACCGCGGCTCTCTGGGCCTTCAGGTTCTGACGGGCAAATTTAGCCATCACTTGCCCCTGGAAATCATCAATGAAACAGGCCCGGAAGACATATTTTTTGTCTTCCGTGGTCTTGGGATTGGTGGACCAGGGGCTGATCATGATTACCCCGGCGTCTTCGCAGATGCGGGCCGCGGGGATGGCATTGCCGGAGGCATTGGGACCGATGATGGCCAGCACCTGGTTCTGACTGATCAGTTTCTGGGCAACGGCTGCGGCTGATTCGGCCTTGTCTTCATTGTCTTCAACAATCAGGCGAACCGGCAAGATCTTATCGCCCACCTGGAGGCCGCCGGCCTGGTTTATCTGAGCGACGACCAATTCCGCCGCTTTTCGGCAGGAATTTCCTACCACTGGTTTGCTGCCGGTAAGTTCGGCGTTTACTCCCAGGCGGATTTCCTGGTCGCTCTGGGGTCCGCAAGCCAAACTAAACGCCATCAGCAACACCGGCAACCAAATTCTGAGACTGGTCCACAACATGCTCTGTTCCTCCTAGCTTGATCGATGACATTGGAGAGAAAGCTTTTATATAAAATTCTAAATTTCAGGCCAAAAAATGGGGATTAGGCCAGGTATCCGGCCGGGCCGGAGCAGCAGTTTCAGGGCCGATATTGGCCGCAATGTAGCAGGAAGAAAGCGGTCCGTCAATTGGAAAGATGCCGCCTGGCGAGAATCCGCATTTGTAGTCGCATTTCCTCCGGAACTTGCAAATCTGTAGGTCACAAGCTTAGATAATCTAAATAAATTGTTGACTTTGAATATCAGGGTGTATATAGTACCTTCAAATTGGGTGGTTGGTAGAATTTTCAGAATTTGCCTTAATATTCCCAAATCATTGAGGCAATTATTTTCAACCCGGAAAAAGGAGGAAAGGGAATGCGGTCAAAACTGGTAAAGGGATTATTGTTGGCGGTAATGGTGGGTCTGGTAGCGACCCCGGCAATGGCAGACAAGTTGCTTTGTGTCTCCAAAAAAGAACTTAAAGGGGAAATGAGCGTGGCTCAATGCCTGGCCAAAGGCGAGCGTTTTGCGGTGGTTGATGATAGTGGCATCGTTTTAATCCTTACCCCCGAAGAAGTGGAACTGACCAAGGCCTTTAACCCCAAAGTGTTTGAAACCCGGGCCTTTGGTATCCAATACGAAAAATTGGCCCCCGAGGTCCCGCCTCTAGCCGTACCCAAGGAAGCCAATTAATTATTTCAGCAGCAGTCCTAGCAGTTACGGTTTAATTCAATAAAGGGGATGAGATGCACCCCATAAGCCCTCAAAGCCACGGCTTTGAGGGCTTATTAATAATACTGCCTATGGCTCAGGGCAAAAGCCCCTGCCATCGTCGTCCCAGGAGAGATCATGCTTCGGATTGAAGATCTATGGGTAACCATCGAAGATAAAGAGGTCCTGAAGGGCATCAATCTTGACATCCAGACCGGTGAAACTCATACCCTGTTTGGGAAAAATGGTTCCGGCAAGTCCACCCTGCTGATGACCCTGATGGGTTTTGCCCGGTATCAAGTGGTCCAGGGCAAGATTTGGTTTAAAGGGCAGGATATCACTCAGATGTCAACCTATGAGCGGGCCCGCATCGGTCTCGGCCTGGCTTTCCAACGGCCCCCTACCATCCGCGGGGTCAAAACCCGGGATGTTTTGCAAGTCTGTGGCGGAGATCATCGGTCGGTGGAGGCGCTGGCCTTCGAATACCACTTTGAAGAGTTTTTAGACCGGGAGATCAATTATGGGTTCTCGGGGGGGGAGATCAAAAAATCAGAATTATTACAGCTGGTAGCCCAAGATCCCTTACTGGTGTTATTGGATGAACCAGAGTCCGGTGTCGATCTGGAGAATCTGCAGATAGTGGGGGAGATTATTCGCCGGTTGCTGCAGAAGGACCGCCGCCGGGCTGACCGGAATAAATCCGGGCTGATCATTACTCACACCGGGTTTATTTTGAATTATCTCAACGCGGATAAGGGCCATGTGATGTGCGACGGTCAGATCGCCTGTCATGGCATTGCGCGGGAGATCTTGGAGCATATTAAGGAGCAGGGTTACGAGGAGTGTGTAAGATGCCTGACGACTTAAGAGCAGCCGCCGAGAAAAGCCGGGACAAAAAGGCAGCCGCGGGACTTGATCTTGACCTAACTCAGTATTCCCGTCAAGGAACCGAATGGACTTATGATGAACAGTATCAGAGTTTTGATGAGGCCGAGAAGGCCCATCTCCTTAGAGCCGGAATAGAGCTTACCGACGTGGAACATGCCGCGACCTACTTCCAGGCTGACCGGTCAGTGATGCATTGCAAGGTGAGCCAGCCCGGCCTGGAAGTGCTGCCCATTAAAGAAGCCCTGGAGCGCTATGAATGGCTGCAGGATTACTACTGGCGTCTGGTGTCTGCCGATTCTGACAAATATACGGCCCAAACCGCTCTAGATTTAGACAATGGCTATTTCATCCGGGCCTTGCCCGGCGCCAAGATTGCCCACCCGGTAGAGACCTGCCTGTATATTCGCACTGAAGGTGTGGCCCAGCATGTTCATAACATCGTTATTGCTGAACCCGGGTCCGAACTCAACGTTATTACCGGCTGCACCACCCACCCCGGGGTCAAGACCGGCCTGCATTTAGGCATCTCGGAATTTTATGTCAAGGCCGGGGCCCGGGTCAACTTCACCATGGTCCACAATTGGGCCTCGGAAATCCATGTCCGGCCCCGTTCGGCAGTATTAGTAGAGGAAAACGGCACCTTTATCTCCAATTATATTCTGCTCAAGCCGGTAAAATCAGTGCAGATGGCTCCCTTTGTCCGCCTCACCGGTCCGGGAGCGGTTACCACTCTGCAATCCATTGTGGTAGCGCATCCCGATACCGAACTGGATCTGGGCGGCAAGGTCATTCTGGAAGCCCCCCATACCCGGGCCGAGGTGATTGCCCGGTCCGTAACTACCGGAGGTAAGTCTATCTCCCGGGGCCATTTAATCGGCAAAGTCCCGGATGTCAAGGCCCACCTGGAATGCCAGGGCCTCATCCTCTCCGAAACCGGGATCATTCATGCCATCCCGGAGTTGACCGGGGAGGTGGCCGGGGTCGAAATGTCGCATGAAGCCGCAGTAGGTAAGATTGCCCAGGAAGAGATCGAATACCTCATGGCCCGCGGTCTGGACGAAGACGAGGCCGCTTCCACCATAGTCCGGGGATTCTTGAGCATCAAGATCGAGGGTTTGCCCCTGGTCCTGGAAGAGGAAATCGAGCGCACCATCCAGGAAGCCCGCAAAGGTCTTTAAGCCGCTCTCATTGGTCTTGCCAGAGCAGCCAATAAGCTAAATCGACCTCAAAAGAATCTTTGCCGCTATTTCAAGGGCAATGGTCGCGTCTGGATTAATGCGGCCGGATACCCACCCTCTCTGAACAATCCCCGGGACAGGCTAAACCTCGGCCATTAACTTGTCGAATTCTTCGACGCTTACAGCTGGCGAAGTGGTAAAGGAGATGCCGGTTAGTCGGCTCAGGGCGACAGACGCCTGCATGGCCTGCTTTACGCCCGGCAAATCTACAATTAGGACCAGATCAGTGGGTCCGAGCAGGGCATAGAGTGCCTTGACTTCGCCACCGAATTTCTTAATAAGGCCGACGGCCTGGTCGGTCCGGGCACTGCTGATCTGCTTCACCGCCTCCCCGGAGTACTGGCCAAACATTATAAAGGTATCCATGCTAAACCCTCCTTTGTTGCTGATGAAGGCATTATATCAGAAGGCTTTATATTCATAAATATTATTTCCGGTCGGCTGCCTTGCCAAAAGTTATTTAGTGATTATTTTTTGATTGAACCCTTTAAAAGTGACGTTGGGTATGGACTCCTTAACAGTAAGGAGTGCGGAATGGGCTACCGGGGCAATCTAAATGATTTTGCGAACCAGCAGCTTACCGGGCATATCATCTTTCCTTATGAAAGCCTGCAGGAGCACATTAATGTCTTGGCTCCATTTTTGCTGCAGGGATTGAGGCGCCGGGCCAGGGTGATCTATGTTGTCGATATCCACCCATCCCAAGAGATCCTCTCCTATTTATGGCGTAAGGGGGTCAATCCTGAATTATATCTGGCCAGCGGCCAGTTAATGATCCTGAACCGTTTTGAGACCTATATTCAGCAGGATGTTTTTAATCCCGACCGGATGCTGGTCTTGGTCCAGACTGAAATCGACCGGGCCAGGCGGGAGGGCTATAGCGGATTGGTGGCTACCGGAGAAATGACCTGGGCTCTGCGGGGTTACCCGGGCTCCGACCGTTTGATCGAGTACGAGTTGAAACTCAATGAAATTTTAAATCAAGGTTGCTTGTGCTTGTGTCAATACCACCGCCATCATTTTGATTCTAAGCTAATCGAGGAGGCCTTAGCCGTTCATCCCCTGATTATGGTCGGCAACAAAATTTTTGACAACCCCAACTTTTTGACCGCCAGGGCCTGTCAAACCCATTAGCAGCTTTGCAAAATCTACTTTAAGGGCTTTGGGCAACAGCCCTTTTCTAGCGATAAAGGCCAATGTTCAGGGTGGATCCTGCAGACAGGGAGGTACTGCCTCCTGGAGCTTGTCGGGCCAGCTATAACAACAGTAGTAATAAAACGGCGCGTCGCAGAAACAGACGGTCGACTCCTCCCACACCAGGTAAAGGCAGCCTAAGCAGCAGGGCGGCAGTTCATCGATACAGGAAAAAGGAATGCCGTGCTGCCCAGAGCGAAAATCTTCTAAGTTGATCATGGTTAATTCTTAAGGTTTAGAAATTACTGAAATAACCGTTTGCCCCTTTGGAAACTTTAGCTAATGTGTAGTTCGCTCCGGGACCCGCCGACGTTTTTAAAGACCGCCTGGAAATCGCGATATAAGGTCTTATTGGAGCGGATGCGGTGGCATTTTTTCAGGTAGGTGTGGCGGTCCGGATTTTCAGCCAAAAGATCAAGACCCGCCCACCCCTGGGGGCGGGGGTAAGCATAATAGGGGAAGGCCTTGGGTACGCCCCGCACATAGACCACCTGGGGCACCACCCATTCCTGACGGGCCAGATAGACCCGGTGCATCCCATCATTGATAATCAGCGCCAGGCTGCCGTCCGCCTCAAAAGATTCCTCGATCACCGGGGGATAAAGATCATAGGTGACTATTTTGCCCTCCGGTGCCCTGACCGTATAGGTTACGAAGCCATCCAGGCAGAACATATCCAGGCCGTGGTCCTTGAGCCCCCAGCGCAACTCCTGCACCTTGCGCAGCTCCTGCAGCCAGATATAATTCTGCGGCGGCGCCAGATAGTCGGTATGGATAAATTCCAGGGAGATCAGGGCCTGGCGGTAAACCAGGACATCAGGCTGTTCTTGGAGCGGCACCTGCCGCAGCCGAGCGATAAGCTCGTCTTCAGAATGGCGTTTGACCTGGAGGATTTCCATGTCCACTCTCCTGGTGTTAATATTCCCGGTATGGCTCTCGATCATTTACTCCTGGATAAATTCCTGGCCATTCTGCAGACACTGTTCGGCCCGGGCCAGTTGGCGGCCCAGATACAGGGCGTGATTCAGATCCGAGAGGGCCAGGTCGCGGGCCAGGCGGTGCTGCAATTGCCGGGCCTTGTCGCTCCGGTAGGTTGCCAGAGTCACATCACCCCAGCGGTGCTCGACGACAATCTCACCCTGGTCCAGACTGATGCGAAAATAGCCGCAGGGATCGGTTCGGAGCTCAAACGGGCGGCGGCCGACCACCTCCAGGGCCCGGTCCAATTCTCGCCGGTCAATACTGATAGAGTGGCTGATGACCGTGATGGCTCCAGGGGGCAGGGCAATGGCCTGGGCCACATACTGCTGCACGGCCATCAACCCATAGAAATTGATCAGCCAGGCGTCCATGGCATTATGAGTCCGGAAGGTAGCAGTCAGGGTCAATTTTTCCTCAAATCGCCGGAAAAACAAGGAGACCAGACAGGGATGCCCTTCGGGCGCCTCCAGATCCCGCCGGTTATCCCAAAGCACCAGATAAGCCTTGCGGTCTTCCGGATCGGCTTGCAGCCGCTGGATGCAGGCCTGCAGCCCGTCCAGGCCGAAGTACTGCCGCAGCCGGTGGCCATAATTATAGGTCTCATCGGCTTCCTTTTCCCCTTTTAAGATCTCCGCTTGATAGCGCCGCAAATGCTCGGGATCAAAATGGTGGGCCTGCAAACTTTCCTCGGGCTCAAAGACCGGCTGCTCCACCACTGCCTTCACATTTGACAACTCTATCCGCTCCCCTTTTTTCAGGCTCACCAGATGGCCAAACCGGCTGAGGATAAATAACAGTTCCTTCCAGGCAGCCAGGGGGCTATCGCGGACCACTGTATGGCCCCGCGGGTTGCTGGGGAAATGGGCAATTGCCACCTGCGGCAGCGGTATTGCCTGTCTTTTCAGTTCATTAGAGGAAAGCGCGGGCCGCGCCTGCCAAGTGGCAAAAAATTTACCGATCCGCTCCAAGGTGGCGGGGTCCTGCGGTTCGCCTAACCAGACTAATTGGGGTGGAGCGGTAAACAACTCCGGCCGGACCAGGCTGTCGATCAGCCGTCCGGTGCCCCGAATGCGACAGGTGTGCACCTCTTCCCCGGAGGGCAGGGCCTGATAACTGACCAGCTTGGAGTCGCCCGGTTCCAGCCCCTGGTCAAAAAACTTCTGCAGTTCTTCCAACGACCCGGAGCGGTTGCGGCCGCAGATCAAGAGCACCTGGATCTGAGGGTTGTAGAGCAAATTACGCAGCAGTTCCCGGAGCCCGTTGCCATAGAGAGTACCGAACCCGGCTATGGGCGATTTGGCCGCGTCGAGCTCCACCCCGGCCTGGCGAAACCGTTGCTGGACATAATCCACCCTGGACCACAGGGTGACCACGCCGATCACCCCGCGGGGATTGACCAAAGATAATTTTTCCTGGAAAAAGAGCGGGATGAATTCCATCTCAACAATCGCAGTTTTGGTTTGGATGTAAAGTTACCGGAAATTTACTATAGCTGATAGGGTAAAATTTACCATAAAATCTTGAGCCAGATAACCCCACTACTAAAACTTTTTGTTTCAGCCAAGCCAGGGCCGGGCCCGTGTCATAAATCTTCCAGGAGAGCGTGGGGCGGATTGCCATGCCCTTTGGAGTTGATCGCAAAAAATTAAAATACCTTTGGGTTTCCTAACATTATGTGTTAGATTTTATAACAGCGGGGCTCCTAGGGAAAAGAAAACTCAAGAGGTTAAACTTGTCAACAGTTGGCCCTGGAATCGTTTAGATTTATTCAGACTTCATCATCAAACCCGGAACTGCTGCCAGCGATGCCTTGGGAAGCACAGAACCATTCGGTTGGCGTCTACTAGAGCACTTGGCTAAACCAGAGCTGTTTAGGAACCGAAGACCTAAAAAGCCGTATTTTTCTCTTCACCAGTTATTCTCTCTTTCCGAAAGAAACAGCTTAGCCTGGGAGTAAAGATCTTTTGCCAATAAGGTGCGGTGAAGATATAATATTGATAAAACCGGTGCAGTTTAGAGTCAGGTCCCTGGATTGAGGCAATTTTACGGCGGTCCCTTTTTAACGAAAGGAGCTTCGGGTGATCGAGATCCGTTTTCATGGCCGTGGGGGACAGGGGGCAGTAACTTCATGCGAAATTCTTAGCATGGCGATCATTGAGGAAGGGCGCTATGCTCAGGGTTTTGCCAGTTTTGGGCCGGAACGCCGCGGCGCCCCGGTGCTGGCCTTTGTGCGGGCCGGGGATGAAGGCCTGAAATTGCGCGAGCAGATCTATGAACCCGATATTGTGGCGGTCCTTGATCCTACTCTCTTGCGGATTGTCGATGTCACCAGTGGCCTGAAAGCCGGCGGTTGGCTGATCCTAAATAGTAAGAAATCCCTGGAAGAGCACAAACCCAAATTGCGCTCCGACCTTCACCTGGCAGTAGTCGATGCCACTACTATTTCGATGGAGTTGCTGCACGCGCCGATCGTTAGCGTATCCATCCTGGGGGCCCTGGTTCGCACCACCGGCATCGTGGAGCTGACCTCCCTGGAAAAGCCCCTACTCAAGCGCTTTGGCACCTTGCTGGCCCGGAGAAATAAAGAGGCCCTGATGCAAGCCTATTGGAATACCGCCATCGGTTAGGAGGGTAGGAAAATGGCTGAAAAGGTTGAAAAAAGAGCTATCATTGGCTGGCGCAACCTGGCGCTCGGCTGCGCTATTTTGGAACCGGGCAGTTCCATGCATCTGCTGACTGGCACCTGGCGGCTGCAACGACCAGTGGTTGACCCGGAGAAGTGTAACCAATGCGGTCTGTGTCACATTTACTGTCCTGACCTGGCCATGACCAGGACCGCGACGGGAACCTATGAGCCTGACTTAAATTATTGCAAGGGCTGCGGCATCTGTGCAGAGGAATGCCCGAAAGGCGCCATCACCCTGGTAGAGGAGAAGGAGTAGCCATGCCGACCCGAACCCCGATAGAAGTGTCGATCGCCGTGGCCAAAGCCGTGCAGCAAGCCGATGTCGATGTCATTGCCGCCTACCCCATCACCCCGCAGACCCATATCGTCGAGCACCTGTCGGAACTGGTTGCTAATGGCGAGCTGCAGGCGAATTTTATGAATGTCGAATCCGAACATTCGGCCATCAGCGCCATGGTCGGGGCCGCGGCGGTGGGGGCCAGCACCTTTACTGCCACCAGCGCTCAAGGCTTGGCCCTGATGCACGAAATTTTGTTCATTACTGCCAGCCTGCGTTTGCCTATTGTCATGGTGGTCGCTAATCGCGCCTTATCCGGCCCGATCAGCATCTGGAACGATCATAGCGATATCATGGCGGAACGGGACATCGGCTGGATCCAGGTCTTTTGTGAAACCGGTCAAGAAGCCTATGACGCGATCCTGCACGCCTTTCGGGTAGTACGCGATCCTAGCGTGATGTTGCCCATGGCGGTCAATATTGATGGCTTCAATCTGACCCATGTCATCGAACCGATCTATCTCTTTGACCCGGAAGAACTGGGCGACTATCTGCCCGAGCACCGTCAGTCCTTGAAACTTGATATTGACCACCCGATTACCATGGGCCCGGTAGGTATCCCCGAGGTCTATACCGAAGCCAAAAAGCAGGTTGAAGATGCCTTGATCAACTCTAAACAGGTTATATTGGCCGCCTGGCAGGAGTTTGGCCGCCGTTTTGGCCGGGATTATGCCCCGATTGAAACCTACCGGGTGGAAGGCGCCCAGATTCTTTTAGTGACCATGGGGGTCATCAGCCGCACCGCCATGGGGGCAGTGGATCGTCTCCGGGACGCGGGCCAGGCCGTAGGCCTGGTGCGGTGCCGACTCTGGCGCCCGTTCCCGTTGCCGGAGTTTCGGGAGGCAGTGCGCCAGGCCAGCGTTATTGCCGTGGTCGATCGCCATATTTCTTTGGGGGCCCATTCCGGTCCGGTAGGTCAGGAAGTGCGGTCAGCGCTTTATAACTTGCCGAGCCGCCCCCAGGTATTTGGTTTTGTACTGGGTTTAGGGGGTCGCGATGTTACCGTGCACGACTTCTTTGAGATCGTCGAACTGGCTGAGCGCTATGCCAGCCAAGGTCCACCAGAATCGGAATATACCCACATTGGACTGAGAGAAGTATAAACGCCAGGAGCCTCTGATGGAAACCGCACTGGAAACTTTTAAGAAATTCGATCCGCAGCACTTGCCGGAGTTTGAGCCACTGGCCCCGGGACACCGGGCCTGCCAGGGATGCGGCGAAGTGCTGGCCCTGAGATTAGCAGCCAAGGCCCTGGGGCGGGAAATGATGGTGGTCAGCGCCACCGGCTGCATGGAAATCATCTCCTCGGCCTATCCGCAAACCGCCTGGCGGGTGCCCTGGCTGCATGTCGCCTTTGAGAATGCCGCGGCGGTGGCCAGCGGGATCGAAGCAGCCCTGCGCATCATGAAGGAAAAAGGCAAGATTGCCCGCGATGATATACCCATCCTGGCTGTGGCCGGGGATGGCGGCACCGCCGACATTGGCCTCCAGGCCCTGTCTGGGGCTCTGGAACGCGGCCACAATTTCGTTTATCTCTGCCTGGACAACGAAGCCTATATGAATACCGGCATTCAGCGCTCCAGCCTGACCCCTTACGGCGCCGCTACCACCACCTCTCCTCCCGGTAAATCATCGATTGGCGAAGGCCATTTCAAAAAAGATCTGCCGGCTATTGCTGTGGCCCATAAAATTCCCTATGTCGCCACCGTCAATCCGGCTTATTATCTTGATCTGATGAACAAGGTGAAAAAAGCCTCGCTGATTCAGGGGCCGGCGTATCTGCATGCCTTTTCTCCCTGTCCCACCGGTTGGCGACACGAGGGCCGCTATGCCGTGAAGATCGCCCGCCTGGCGGTCCAGACCCGGGTATTCCCCTTATATGAAGTAATCAATGGCAAATACTTCTTAAACCGCAAGATCGCCAAGCCCAAGCCGGTGCAGGAATACCTGAAACTGCAAAGACGCTTTGCGCATCTGACCGAAGCGGACATAAAAATTATTCAGGAAAACGTCAATAATGAATATGACCGCCTTCTGAGACTGAGCGAGGAGATTGATCTCGAAACCAAGCTTACCACTAGTTTTCAGGAATACCTCGACCAGCTCAAGCAGCAGATGGATGAAGCCTATCGGAAACTGCGAGCGGAATTCCAGCATTCCTGACCGAGCAGACTGGACCGCATGGCTTCCACAAATTTAAAGTTTAAAAAGGAGAAATAAAAAGGAGATATCAAGATGACCACCAAAGAAAGGCTTTACCTGTTAAGTTTTCAGGAGATCAGCCGGGCCGTTAGTTCCACCCTGTCGGTGCATGAGGTCATGGAATTGATCGTTGGTAAAATGACCGAGGTGATGAAGCTGAAAGGCTGCACCATCCGCCTGGTCAACCCCCGGACCAATACCCTGGAACTGATGGCCTCCACCGGCATCAGTGAAAAATACCTGCATAAGGGGCCGGTGGATATGGACAAAAGCGTCGCCGAGGCCCTGAGCGGCCGTCCGGTGGCGATCTATGATGCCACTACTGACCCGCGCATCCAGTACCCCCAGGATGCCCAGGAGGAAGGCATCGCCACCCTGGTAGCTATACCCATTCTGGTCAAAGGCCAGGTGATTGGGGTGATGCGGCTGCTGACCTCGGAGCCCCGGGAATTCACCATGGACGAAGTGGAGTTTGCCGGTGCGGTGGCCGAATTGGGCGGCCAGGCGATCGTTAATGCCCAGATGTACGAAGCCCGCCTCAAAGAACTGGAGTTATTAAAGGCCCTGCAGCAAGTCGCCAAGGCCATCAATTCCACCCTGGAAGTGCAAAAGATCCTCCATCTATTGGTCAAGACCGCTACCACCGCCCTGGATATCAAGGCCGCTGCCGTCCGCCTGCTGGACGAAAAACGCCGCCAGATGGAGCTGGTTGCCAGCTATGGTCTGAGCGACCGTTATATCAATAAAGGACCGGTAGAGACCGACAAATCTATTGCCGAGGCCATGACCGGCAAAGCCGTGTCCATGTACGACGTCTCTTCCGACCCCCGGGCCCAATATCCGGAAGCCTGTAATGAGGAAGGCATTTCGTCTATACTATCGGTGCCGATCAGCCTGAAGGGTAATATTATCGGGGTGTTGCGGATTTATAGCAGCGAGCCCCGGGATTACTCCGAAGATGAAATTACCTTTATTTCTTCCCTGGCCGAGCAAGCCGCTTTGGCTCTGGAGAACGCCCGCATGTACCAGAAACTCAAAGGCGAGCACGAAGAGATCATGAGCGATCTTTATCGCTTTACCGGTTTTACCCGCAGTATTTAGATTATTTAGTCAGGGGGGGCGAATTTTTCCGGAGTAGCCCCCTGGCTCCAGTAATCAGAATGACCAGGGGCTCAGTCAGCAGATTTCCAAATCCGCTATTTTATCTTTGCTAGAATTTTCCCCCTAGCGGGGTGGCGTAGCCGGTGAGTTCGACATAGCCCTGGCCGCTCACCGGTTGGCCAAACCTGGTGCCGCTAATCTCTACGCTTCCCTCCCAGTAGGTGATCCGGGTGCTCAGGGTGGTGACCAATTCCTGGTCGGCAACCGTGGGGGTGATTTTCAGTTCATAGCCCGCCTGGGGGATGGAAATCTGCCACCCCGCCGGGTAGCGGGCCCCGGAATGCGGCGACTGCCAGGTAGTCGTGGTGCGGACCTGAAAATCCGCCAGTTTTAGGTGGCGGCTGCGGCCTTGCCGATCAACCAGGGTCCCCGAAGAATGGGGATCAACACCCCCGTCCCGGTGGCGCAGCAGGTAGAGCATGACCTCCTGGCCGTCCGCAAGCTGCAGCGCGAACCAGTCCCAGCCCACCTGGTAGTCCTTCAGGTGGCTGCTGCTGAATTCATGGTCCATCCAACTAGTGCCCTGCACCGCCATAGTGCGGCCTTGATAAGTCAAGTGGCCCTGGGGGGTGGCCAGACGGGTGAACGAATAGTAATGGCTGGCAAATCCGGCTCCCTCGGCCTTCTGGCTGATATTGTCGGCGCCGTGCACCACCAAAGGCTTTTCCGGGGTGAGCGACAACTTAAGGGCTAACTCCGGCGTCTGGGCTTGCAGGTGATGGGTCTGATCCCGGAGCTCCGCCCGCCAGTCATCGATCCACACCCGATAGCGCTCGGATTCGGCCCCCGACATCCCCAAGGCCCCCCGGCCCACCTTTTCCTCATAAAAGAAAGTTCCCCGATTGATATCGGTGAGCGCCAGATGGGCAAAGTAAAGGGTGTGCACCGCCCAGGCCGAGCGGGCCTCAGGATCTGGTTTTTTCAATCCCACCCGAAAAAAGGTCAGCTCGTAACCGAAGCGTTCGCCGGTGTCCGTAGCTTTTAGATGTCCGGTGTAATACCACCACTCCGTCTTAAAATCCGGATGCGCGGCGTGATCTCGGGGAAATTGGAAGGACCGCCCCGGCCGCGCCATCTTGAACTCGCCTTCGGTGGCTGCGAGGGCCACTGTCACCCAGGCCAGGGCCAGAATCAACGCGGCGATCAAGGAGGCTAAGGAATAGCGATTTTTGGGGAGGGGGCCAGGAACCAGCGGCCCCTGCCCCTTCCCCAAACCCCACCCCCCACCCCTTAAGGGGGTTAAAAAGCAACCTGTAAACCACCTTTGCCAACAATATCGACCAAGCCGCATTCCAAATTCCTTTACAATCTGGTTCCCAAGCTGAGCTTGGGAACCAGAATAAAATTTACCTTTTCCTCTCTCCCCTGGGGGGAGAGGGTCAGGGTGAGGGGGATTGATCTATCGCTGATTCAAGCAATCAAATGTTATCGCCGCCGCCCCAGGCGATCGTCTCAGGCCAAATAGCGGGCCAAACCCTCCTTAAAGGAGATCGGCTCCAGGCCGAAGTCCTGGTAAAAAGTTCCAGGATCGCAGGTGCTGCCTTCCAGGAGCATGCGGATCTGGCCGGTGGTCAGGGG
>JBKHJN010000049.1:0-16211 GCA_046538075.1 Desulfobacteraceae bacterium
CGATGCTTTCACTGATCAGCTTGGGGCTGTGGGCCATGCCGCACAGGAAAATGCCTTCCGAGGCAAAATCCACCGGCCGCAGCTTGGCATGGGCCTCGATGAAAAAGCCGTCGGCGCTGCGGGGGATTTTCAGCAGCGAGGCCAACTCTTCAGTGTCCGCCGCCCGGATCCCGGCACTCAGGACTACCGCGTCCACCGGCATCCTGATGGGGCGGTTGAGAATGTGGTCGTTGAAAGTAACGCTCAGTTTGCCGTCCTCGCTCTGCACCTGGGGCAGGTTGTCAAGATCGTAGCGGGCAAACATGATCCCTTGGTTGCGGGCCTTGAGGTAGTAGTCCTCCAGGAAGCCATACATCCGCATATCCCGGTAGAGGATGACCACGTCCAAATCCGGATTGATGTCTTTTAATTCCAGGGCATATTTTACGGCCCCCTGGCAGCAGATGCGGCTGCAATTGGGATTTTCGGCATTGCGGGAGCCGACGCACTGGATCATCGCCACCCGGTCCCATTTGGCGACTTCGTATCGCTGGCTGACCTTTTGCCCCAGTTCCAACAGGGTCATGACGTGGTCGTGCTCGCCATAGAGGAATTCCTTCGGGCGATACTCCTGAGCGCCAGTGGCCACAATCGTTGCGCCATGGTTGATCTTGCGCTCATACATCCCCGGTCCGACTATCACCTCGGTAGTGAAGTTGCCTTTGTAGCCCCTGAAGCCGACTACCAACGCCTGGGTCAGGACCTGAATCTTTTCGTGGTTTTCCACTTTTTCCACGAGCCGGTTCACAAACTTGGGCACATCCTGACCCTCGATGGTACGGCCCAGGTGGCGGGCATTACCTCCCAGTTCTTTCTCTTTTTCGATAATAATGGTTTCAAAGCCCTGGTCGGCCAGGTTCAGGGCCGCGGTCAGGCCGGCGATACCGCCGCCGATGACCAAGGCCCGTTGGGTGATGTCCAGCGGCTTTTCAAACAGCGGCCTCAACAACGAGGCCCTAGCCACCGCCATCCGCACTAAGTCCTTGGCCTTGGCCGTGGCCTTGTCCGGCTCCTTCATGTGCACCCAAGAATCCTGATTGCGGATGTTGGCCATCTCAAACAGATATTTGTTCAGGCCGACGTCGATCAGGGTTTCCTGGAACATCGGTTCGTGGGTCAGCGGGGTGCAGGCCGCCACTACCACCCGGTTGAGATCGTGCTCCTTGATGACGCTGGAGATCTTCACCTGGGTATCCTGCGAACAGGTGTAAAGGTTGTCTTCAACATGCACCACATTAGGGAGGGTGCGAGCATACTCCCGCACTGCCGGGACATTGACGATGCCGCCGATGTTGATGCCGCAATTGCAGACAAAGACCCCGATGCGCGGCTCTTCCTCGCTGACCATCCGCTCCGGGGGCACTTCTTTGGACTTGGTCCTAGTCCACCGGGCCTCGCCCAGGGCGGCGCTGCAGGCCGCGGCCGCGGCCGAGGCCTCCATGACCGATTGCGGAATATCCTTGGGGCACTGAAATGTTCCGCAGACATAGACTCCCGGCCGGCTGGTGGCCACCGGCACAAAGGGGTCAGTTAGGGCAAAGTTATGTTGATTGAGTCCGATCCCCAGTCGCCGGGCCAGGTGTTTGACTGATTCGCTGACCTGAAAACCCACTGACAGGACCACCAGGTCGAAGACCTCGGATTGCTTCTCGCCCTGGTCATCGACATAGGAGACCCGGAGGTCGCATTCCCCTTCGGGGTCGATGCTATGGATCCGGGAGCGGATAAACCGGACCCCGTGCTCATGCCGGGCCCGATTGTAATACTGCTCGAAATCCTTGCCATAAGTGCGCATATCCATGTAAAAGATGGCGGTGTCGAGATCGCCGTGGGCGTGTTCCTTGGCAATAACCGCCTCTTTAATGGCGTACATGCAGCAGACCGCCGAACAGTAGGGATTGGTTTTGACATCGCGCGACCCGACGCATTGCAGCCAAGCAATTTTTTGAGGCTCTTCGCGGTCGTAGGGCCGCATCAGATGCCCCCGGTAGGGCCCGGAGGCGCTGAGGATGCGCTCAAATTCGAGGCTGGTGACCACATTCGGCAACTGGGCGTAATTGTAGTTATCCAGCCGGGAGGGGTCGAATACTTCACTGCCGACGGTCAGAATCACCCCACCCACGTCGAGTTCCCGCTTATGCGGCGTGTCATGGTATTTTACCGCCCCGGCCAGACAGACTTGCCCGCACAAGCCGCAGCCGATACACACCTGCCGGTCAATGGCAAAGGCCAGCGGCACCGCCTGCGGATAGCGGATATAGGTTGCCTCCCGGCGGTCCAGGCCGGCATTGAACTCGTTGACCGCGGTCACCGGGCAGACCTTGCGGCAGTCGCCGCAGCCGGTGCATTTTACCGGGTCGATATAGCGCGGCCGGCTGTTCAGGGTGGCCCGGAAATGGCCCAATTCGCCCTCCAAAGCTTCCACCTCGGTGTCGGGCAGGACCTCGATATTCAGGTGCCGGCCGACCTCCACCAGTTTGGGCGAAATAATGCACATGGAGCAGTCATTGGTGGGAAAAGTCTTATCCAGTTGGGCCATAATGCCGCCGATGGTGGGGGAGCGATCGGTCAGATAGACATAATAGCCGGAGTTGGCCAGGTCCAGGGCCGCCTGCATGCCCGCCACCCCGGCTCCGACCACCAGCACCGCGCCGATTTTGTCTGTTTCCCTATGCATTGCCATGGAAATCCTCATAAACCCTTGATCCCAGACCCGCGGTTTTTACCTTAGTTGAGCCTGGAACATATATGTTAAGCTGCCATAATCGTAAATTTGGGACTGGTTCCTTCATATTCCAGCAGATCTGCCTGGCCGCTGCGCTCCAGATCGTTCAATCTGAGAGAGACGCAATAAACCGGCAGGCCGGTTGCTGTGGCCATCTGACGCACGGTCTTCGGTCCGTCCTGCAAAGCTTCCACCAGCAAGGCCTTCTGATATTCCTGCTGGGCGCACTGCTGCACTAATTCCTGAAACGAGACCGGGTCCAGCCGCTGTTCATAGACATTTTGCTTCTCGGTCAGTTGCCGGTCCATGCCTAACAACCACCGTAATTGTGGTGAATTCAAGGCCCGCTGCACCGCGGCCAGGGGCAGTTGTAAGCGGCTGGCCCGAAGCGGTCCCAGTTCCCGGGTCAATTCGGTCAGTTCGGTGACATAATCGGCAAAGAGCTGACCTTCGGCGGCGCTGACCCATCGCAGTTGCAGGCGGTCTTTGCCAATGCCCGCCAGGTCCAGCATCTGTCCCACCAGTTGCATCCGCCGGGCGGTATAATAATTGCCTTCCAAATAATGGCAGTCGCCGAAATGGCAGCCGAACACAAAGACGCTGTCGAACCCGCTCTTCAGCCCTTCGATAACATGAGTGGGATCCACCCGCCCGGAGCACATGGTGCGGATGACCCGGATGTTGGGAGGATATTGAAACCGGGAGACCCCGGCCAGATCGGCGCCGGCATAGGAGCACCAGTTGCACAGGAAGGCCAGGATCTTTGGTTCAAAAATATGGTCCATCTTTTCCCCCTATGTTCTACACCGCCTGCGCCTGGCCGCCGACGTGGATCACTGCCATAATCTGGCGGTCGCGGAAGTGAACCATATCAATGGCCCGCTGCGGACAGGACGCGGCGCACACCCCGCAGCCCTTGCAGGAGGCGGTAATATTCTCGGCCCGGTAGCCCTTGCCGGGCACCTGGATGAGCCGGATAGCGCTGAACGGGCAAGAGGCTTCGCACAGGCCGCAACCGATGCACAGATATTCATCGACTACCGAGACGATCGGCTCTACTTCAACATAGCCCCGGGTCAAGATGCTGGCGGCCCGGGCCGCGGCCGCCTGGGCCTGGGCAATGGATTCCTCGATGGGCTTGGGATAATGCGCCAGACCGCAGACAAACACCCCGTCCGTGGCAAAATCCACCGGCCGCAACTTCATATGGGCTTCCAGGAAAAAGCCGTCATTATTGAGCGGTACCTTGAAAAACCTGGCCAGGGTATCCGAACCCTGAGGAATAATGGCGGTGGCCAGGTTCAGGTAATCCACCGGGATTTTCAGGTAGCGGTCGAGAATATGATCTTTGACGGTGATCAGCAGTTTCGCTTGGCCGTTGATCATGGTGCTCTGGACCACGGGTTTGTCCTCCCGGTGGTAACGGATGAACAACACCCCCAACTCCCGGGCCTGGCGATAGAGTTCCTCCCGCGGACCGTAGGTGCGCAGGTCGCGGTAGAGGATATAAACATTTAATTCGGGTTTTTGCTTTTTCAGGGCAATGGCCTGGGCCACTGAGCCGGTGCAGCAGATCTTGGAGCAGTAGGGCCGCTCCGGCTCCCGGGAACCGACGCATTGGATAAAGGCGACGGCTTCGGCCTCTTCCAATAGATGGGGCTGCTCGGCGAAACGCTTTTCCAGATCATGCCAACGGCTGACCCGGTCGTTCTGGCCGTAGAGGTATTCCTCCGGCTTCAGGGAATGGGCGCCGGTGGCCAGAATAGCGACGCCGTGACGGAGTTGGCGCTCACCCTCCCGGCAGCGCACCGTGGTATCGAAGTTGCCCACGAAGCCGCTGACCTGAGTGATCTCGGCTCCGGTCAGCACCTCGATATGGTCGTGGTTCAGGACCCGGCGGCTGAGATCAGCGATATAGGTCCCGACATCTTCGCCCTTCCAGGTGTGCTTGACCTTGCGGGCATGGCCGCCTAGCTCCTCTTTCTGCTCCACCAGATAAGTGAACAGCCCCTGGTCCGCCAGATTGAGGGCGGCATTCATCCCGGCCAGGCCGCCGCCGATGACCAGGGCGTTCTGACTGATATCCAGGTGCACCGGCTGCAGGGGTTCCAGGAGGGCGGCCTTGGCTACCGCCATGCGCACCAGATCCTTGGCTTTTTCAGTGGCCCGTTCCGGTTCCTGCTGATGCACCCAGGAATCCTGATCGCGGATATTGGCAAACTCAAACAGATAGGGGTTTAATCCCGCCTCCCGGATGGTTTCCTGGAACAGTGGTTCATGCGTTCGGGGAGTACAGGCGGCGACCACCACCCGGTTAAGCCGGTTCTCTTTGATGGCTTGGACGATCAACTTCTGAGTGTCTTCACTGCAGGTAAACAGGTTGTCGGCCACATAGGCGACCTGAGGCAGAGTCTGGGCATAGTCCCGCACCGCCGGGACATCCACCACTCCGGCGATATTGATGCCGCAGTGGCAGACAAAGACGCCGATGCGGGGTTCCTCATCGGCCACCGGCGTTTCCGCCGGATAGGTTCTCTCCTGGACCAGGGTCTGGCGGGCCAAAGCCAGCAATGAGGCCGAAGCCGCCGAGGCCGCCGAGGCTTCCATTACCGAGTAGGGAATGTCTTTGGGGCCGGAGATGGCCCCGCACACATAAATGCCGGGTTGAGAAGTGGCCACCGGCGCAAAGGAACTGGTTTGTACAAAGCCGTCGGACTCCAGTGCCACCCCCAGTCGGCTGGCTAGTCGTCGCAGATCATCCCCTACCTCCAGGCCGATGGAGAGGACCACCAGGTTAAAGACCTCGCTGGCCTTGTCGCCGTTTTCTGCCACCCATTCCAGTCTCAGATCCTGGGATTCTGGATCGGACAGGCTGAGGCTATGGATTCGGGAGCGAATAAACCGCACTCCGGCCTCTTTCTGGGCCCGGTTATAATAACGCTCAAAATCTTTGCCATAGGTGCGCATATCCATAAAGAAGATCGCCGTATCCAGGCTGGCGCCGGCGTGCTCTTTGGCAATCACCGCTTCTTTGATGGCGTACATGCAGCAGACCCCGGAGCAGTAGCCATGGGCGCCGGGCCGCGTATCGCGGGAGCCGACACACTGCAGCCAGGCGATTTTCTGGGGGGGTTGATGGTCGGAAGGGCGCACCAGGTGGCCGTCATAGGGTCCCGAGGCGCTCAGGATGCGTTCAAACTCCAGGCTGGTGATGACGTTCTTAAATCTGCCATAGCCATAGCTCTCATACCGGGTCGGGTTGTAGGCCTTAAAGCCGGGGGCCAAAATAACCGAACCAACAGCAATTTTATGCTCCTGGCCGGTCTGCTCAAAGTCGACCGCGCCGGCCGGACAGAACTTTTCACAGGCCCGACAGCGGCCGATCTTGCCCTGTTTATCCGGTTTGAAATAGATGCAACGGTCGGGATCGATGACATATTTCAGGGGCACTGCCTGGGGATATTTGACATAGACGGCTTTGCGCTTATTGAGGCCCTCGTTGAATTCGTCATCAGCTTTATAAGGGCATTTTTCGGCGCAGACTCCGCAAGCAATGCATTTGTCCATATCGATGTAACGGGGCCGCTGGCGTACGGTGACGGTAAAATTGCCGGCTTCCCCTTCCAGCTCTGCCACTTCCGCCATGGTGATCAATTGAATATTCAGATGCCGCCCGCATTCCACCAGTTTGGGGGACAGGATGCACATGGAACAATCATTGGTGGGGAAGGTCTTGTCCAGTTGGGCCATGACCCCGCCGATGGCCGGAGAATTTTCCACCAGGTAGACGAAAAAGCCGGTGTTGGCCAGATCCAGGGCGGCCTGGACGCCGGCGATGCCGCCGCCCACGACCATGACCGCGCCCAGGGGATTGCCGCTTCCGACCGAGAATGGTGCTTGGTTAAGGTGGTTTTTTTCTGCTGACATAATTTTATCCCTATAGGAGTCGCAACCGCTATCCATCAGGCACGGGCCGCACTCAGAATGGCCGGAAGTTTGTCTTCCCAACCGAGGGTGGAAAGGAGTACCCCGCTGTAGCCCTCGCTTTTTAGAGCGGCGATAAGCTCGGCGGCAATCTGAATGCACTCCCGAACCCGCTCCGGGGCCCTTTGAATCCGATCAATGAGATTGGCCGGGATATGCACCTGATCAAGATGCCGGTCGATATAGCGGGCCATACCTACCGACTTGAGCAGCATCACGGTAGGAATGATATTGGCCGGCCGCTGGCCTAACCGTTTCATGAATTGATCCAGGACCTGGAGATCAAAGATCGGCGTAGTGATAAAAAACTGCGCCCCGGCAGCCATTTTCTTGTCCAGTTCGGCTAATTCCAGGTCCAGGGCCCCGCCGCTTTTGCCCACGTTAACCGTGGAGCCGACCAGAAATTGAGGGGTACCTTTAAGTTCAATGCCGGCCAGGTCCCGCCCGGATTGCAGGGTTTGGAGGCCCGCCAGCAGCTCCAGGAGGTCAAGGTCATTGACCGCCCGGGCCCGGGGATGGTCGCCATAACTGATGTCTTCGCCGCTGACCGCCATCACGTTGGGAATTCCCAAGGCCTGGGCCGCCAACAAATCGGCCTGCAAGGCCAGCCGGTTGCGGTCCCGAACGCAGATTTGCATTACTGTTTCAAAGCCCTTGCTCTGCAATAACAACGACCCCCCTAAAGAGCTCATTTTCATCACTGCATTGCTCATTTCCGGGACCACCAAGGCATCCACCCGGCCTTTAAGGTTGGCGGCGTTGGCTACCATGGAAGACACATCACTACCTTTGGGGGGCTCCATTTCGGCAAGTATGATGAACTTCTTAAATTCAAGTTTTTCTCGTAAATGCATCCGTTTTCCCTCCGGCATATGACCGCTCCAGGGCGTTGGAAATGGCCAGCATGAGTTCATCCATGCCGAACGATTTCACATGGTAATAGAAAATTCCTTTGCGTCTGATCCGACTTTCCTGTTCAGGGTTGTTCTCGTCGGCGGTGATAATGACCAGAAGTCTACGATACAGCCCCTTGATGATGGAGATGGCATCATATCCCAGGCCTTCCGGCAAGGAGGCGTCCATCACCAGTACATTGACCTTTTCGGTTTGCAGCGTCATCAGGACGTCTTTAATATTGTCTACCTTAATGCATTGGTGGCCGTTTTCGATCAACCAGGGATGCAAGCAATCAGAGAGTTCACAGCCACGCTCGGCGATCAACAGGGTTCCACAATGTTCCATCATCACCGTCCCTTAAGGGATTAGGGGATTTAATCGCTCTGTTGTTCCCAATATTTTCGTCACCAATATATTAAGCAAGGCATGTGCCCAAAATTCGGGGGGCGGAGAAATCGGCATAAATCAGCGGCTGATGACCAAAATCAGGTAAGATAACTAACCAAGCACACGAGGCAAAGTTACCGAGGAAAATAGTGCGGTTTGGATAACCCTTTATTTATATTGGAATAATTAAATTATGAGTAAAAAAGCCCCAGTTGCTACCAGCTTACTCATTTTGAGAGGGCCAGAGCCGGGGGAATTGGATGGAGCTCGATTAGGTAGGGCACTTGTAAAGTTTTTTGGGGCTGAGATGACCAAACTTTCCGCAGGCGGGTCAAGATCAGGCCCGCCGTGCTGAGGATGGAGAATCAAATTTAGTCTAAGGTTCCGTGGCCTACCACCTGGCCGGTGGCTTTATCGACATCCACGCCATACAAGAAGATGTCGCCCGAACGATAGTTTACCCGATAAACCTGGGGGAGGGTTTCGATGCCGGTTCTAAGCGCCTCGCCATGCTCCTGCCGGAGTTGCTTAACTTCGGGGATCTGCTCCGCTACCGCCACTGCCTGGCGTTCGGCCGGGGTAAGTTCTTGGGTGCTGATATCCTGCCACTGGGTGCCTTCTGAGGTCATAGTTTGCTCACCTTTATGGTCCTGCTGGGCACAGGCCCAGCCACCAATTAGCCCTAAGGCCAACAAAAAAAACAGTAAATCATAAACTCTAATTTTCATCCTGACGCTCCTTTCGGCCAGGTTAATTGAATATAATAATCGACAATGCCAAGGCCGGAATAGTGGCCCGGCCTTGACATTGGGTTGCCAACCTAGATTTTCGGACCAGTGGTTAAACCACCAGCAAATGCAGGCGGTGTTTAATCCAAGGTGCCCTCTTCGACGATGGCACCGGTTTCCTTGTCCACGTCCACCCCATAGAGGAAGATATCCCCGGCCTTATAGCTGACCCGGTAAACCTCGGGGAAGACTTCCATGCCGGTCACCAGGTCGGCCCCGTATTGGGCTTTCAGAGACTGGACGGCCGGCACTGCCTCAGCCAAGTTAACCGCCTGCAGTTCGGCATGGCTAGGCAGATAGGTGGTGACATCTCTCCAGACAATTTTGGGGATGGAGATTTGCGCTGCCTGGTTGACATCGGCGCCGGTGGCGCAAACGCGCACCGGGCCCAGGCCCCCTAGATATAAGTTGTTGCCTTCGCCGATGATCTTGGCGGTACAGACATCGGTCCAACCCTTGGCATAGGCCCAGACCTGGGTATCAGCCAGGGCCGAGATAACCGACTTGTTTTCCTGGGTGGCGCGGCGGAAGAACTCGTGATAGAAATCGGCGTTTCGGGTGGTATAGACTGACACCGTATAGCCGATATAAGCCTTGCACCCCTGATTTATAAAGGCATTACCCAGGGTGCTGGAGGTGGCGCCCATACAGATGGCCGCATAGAACAGGCCCCCCGGCGCTTTAAAGCCGGAGGAGGCCAAATTAGTGGCATTGACATAACTTTCGTCTTTCAGGTAGATTCTGCCCCCATCAGTATCGCTGCCGTGGGAGTGGATCAGATAGGCGTTTTGACGCTTAAGTTTCATTTGATTAAGAAAGATGGTGGCATTGGAGGAATAAGCGGTATACATCCCAGTATAAGCCAAGGCACAGTTCTGCAACAGACCTCTCACCGCCTTGCATTTGTTGATAATCTTTTCTTTAAGGGTAGGATTCATCGGATCCATATAGGCCCGGTTGGAGTTGGCAATGCCGTATCGGGCGATATTAAAGTGCAGATATTTGCCGACGTGATTGCCTTCCATGGCATTAATATTAAAGTAGAAAGCCACATTGGTAGCGGGCTTGGCCCGGTTTTCGGGGATTTGATGGCCCCAGGACCAGGTGCTGGTTCCAGTACTCCAGGGGGAAATAAACATGTGTTCCAGCTTGAACTTACCCATTTTATAGGTGCGCATCAGGGCGTTGCTGTTGGCTCCGCTTAAGGTAACGTCGTACACCCCATAGACGGTGTCACCGGGCCGGAAGGTCGTCACGGTATTGGTGCCGAATTGGCTATCGGACAGGTGGGAGGAATTGAGAGTCAGGGTGGGGGTGGCACCAATTCCAGGGCCGCTCGGAAGTGCCGCTAAAGGTCCGGCGTCGCCGGCTCCTGCCGGGCCCAACAGCCCCAGTCCCACTAAACCGACCGCCAGGAGGATAACCATTAAATATCTTCCTTTGTGATGCATTGCTGGTCTCCTTTTTTAGAAATGAGTTGTTAGGTGCTAAGGTAGTTAATTAATTGCCTGGCCGCTTGACTGACTTATCACCCCCATTCTATTGAAAATCCAGAGTAGCACCTAAAAAGCCCCAAGATATTGATTTATCGATAGTTTGGGGTCTTGTAGCTAACTTCCCCCTGATGGGGCAGTGGCTGGAGAGCCGGCTTTTAGGGGTTGGTAAATTTATACTGGTTTAATTATAGTTAACATACTGATAAAATTAAAAGATTATGTTTAGCAACATACCATATTTTTTTATCTATGATGCTTTGTTTAGCTAAAATAATGCTGCTTGTCAAGTAAATATTATCATAACCATTTGGCAAATTGGCAATTGTAGCCTAAAAACTATCAAAAATTAACTTCCAGCTTGCTGAAATGCAGTCTCATATTTAATTAACAAAATCTGAAATTCAAATATTGTTTAAGTTTTGGCTGTCTAAAATTAATAATAAATATTTTTGTTTAACAAGAGTTTAAACCGATAGAAATTGTTAGTTACAAAATTCAGTAGGACCGGTAAGGGTGGGAATAACCGGCAGCAAAGTTTGACCATGGCCCAAAGAGTAACTCACATCATTGCATTTAAATGTAAAGCAGCACGCCGCCCACCAAGAGCTTGAATCGACCCGGCTCCAACATCCAGTTCACCCGGATCAGGGGACCCGGCCCCGAGGCCGGGTAGGGTTCCACTCAATGGAATATTTTCCCTTGACCCTAAAATAATTATAGGATTTAATTTAGCAGATGCTAAAATGAAATATGACCGATGACCGAGAGTTGGCCCTGATGTTTAAGGTCTTGGCAGTGACGCCCCGGGTCAGGATTATTCAACTGCTTAAACACCGGGCCTTGTGTGTGGGCGCGCTGGCAGTTCGCCTGGGAATCACTCCCGGCGCGGTATCCCAGCATCTCCAGGTGCTCAAAGAGGCCGGCCTGGTGAAGGGCGAAAAGCGGGGTTATTTTATGCATTATCAACTCAACCAGGAAACGCTGTCGTACTGGAAGGAGGTTTTGGAGGAATTTTTCATAGCTCCGGAGGGGTTGGAACCCGGCGATCTTCTCCCCTCAGAACCCCCACCAGGTATTCTGGTAAAAGCGCATATCAAAGACCAGGAGAGTTGAGAGGCCAGTGGCAACTTCCCCAGCCATTGTCGTTTCCGGACTGAGCAAAAATTTCGGCTCCCTGAAGGCGCTCAGTGAGGTAAATTTCTCGGTCCAACAGGGGGAAATCTTCGCCTATCTGGGACCCAATGGCGCCGGTAAGACCACCACCATCCGGATTCTGGCCGGGCTGTTGCAGCGGGACGCCGGAGAGGTGAGCATCTGCGGCGCGGATGTGGCTCAGGACCCGGTTTTGGTCAAAGGGTGCATTGGCGTGGTGCCCGATGAATCCAATCTTTATCCAGAACTCACCTGTCGCCGCAACCTGGAGTATTTAGGGGAATTATATGGCTTGCGTCGCGGGGCGCGAACCATAAAGGCCGGCGATCTGTTGTCGCGTTTTGATCTGGCCGACCGGGCCACCACTCCCTTCGGGGCCCTCTCCCGGGGCCTGAAGCGGCGTTTGACCATTGCCGCAGCCCTGATGCATGATCCGGAAGTGGTTTTTCTGGATGAACCCACCGTCGGTTTGGACGTGCCCAGCGCCCGAGCCTTACGGGAGCTGATCCGGACGATCAACTACCGAGGGACTACGGTATTTCTTACTACCCACAACTTATCCGAAGCCGAAGTCTTGAGCCAGCGGGTGCTCATCCTTATTCAGGGCCGGGTGGCGGCGCAGGGTACGCCGGAGGAAATCCGGCACCGGGTGCAGCGCCTCAATCTGCTGACGGTGAGCTTCTCGCCGGAGATCGAAGGGGAGCATTTATTGCGGGCCTGTCCGGCAGTTCTAAAGAGCTGTTCCCAAAACGGGGTTTGGCGCCTTGAGGTAGCCGAGGCCCAGGCAGCCCTGGAGCAATTGGTGGCCCTTGCCAGAGGCGCAGGGGTGCGCATCTCTGAAATCCATACCATCACCCCCAGCCTGGAAGACGCCTTCATGAGCTTTTTTGAAGAAGGCAGCCCGGAAGCGCAGGTCCGAGCATGAGCCAGTTCCGGCGGGCCCTGGCCATCAGCTGCAAGGACATTGAAAGCTACTATGGCAAGCCGCCGCTCATCACCTGGGGGCTGTTGTTCCCCGCGGTCTTAATCCTTTCTCTCTATGTTAAAGACCCGGCTACCTATTTGGCCATTGCCCCGGGCGTCATTGCCATGACCCTGCTGTTTGGCAATACCTCCATGGCCGCTATCGTGGTTACCTTTGAGAAGCGGGCCGGCACCCTGCAGCGGTTGCTCCTGGCCCCTCTCTCCATGCGCACCATAATCCTGGGCAAGGCGTTGAGCGCCTCGGCCTATGGCCTAGTAAGCGCCTTACTGTTAAGCCTGGGTCTGAACCTCGCTCTGGCCATGCCCCTGGTTAACCCCCCGATCTTTGCGGCCGGCCTGATGCTGGGAGCCGGATGCTTTTCATTGTTAGGCTTAACCCTCTCAGTTATGGTCGCAGAAGTCTTTGAGGCCATGACCCTGCTGAACTTCTTTCGCTTCCCGATCTTATTTATCAGCGGAGTCTTTATGCCCCTGGCGCAATTGCCCTACTGGCTGAAGCCTGTGGCCCTGGCCTCGCCTCTGACTTATGTGGTGGAACTATTGCACCTAGGGGTTACCGGGCACTCGGAATTTGCCACCCCGGTTATTCCGCTGTTTGCCGGTCTGCTGTTTATGCTGGTCAGTTGGCTGCTGGCCGAGGCCATGTTTCGGCGGCGGGCCTATGTCTAATTTTCGCTTATTATCTAAAGAAAGTACCTTTTCATGCGCCGATTTTCTCAATCTCCAGTGTTTACTAAGTAAAGTCTTTAGGATTTTACTTTTATCCACAGGAGTTGATAAACATGAAAGCTAAACTTGGTTTATTGATTATGGGGTGCCTGATCCTCTTAGCCGCCGATGCCTGGGCGCAGCCCGGCAGAGGGCCCAGCAGTCAAGGCGGCGGGATCCATTACGGCATGATGTGGAATGCCAGATCGGTTACGAGCCTAGCGGGGGAAGTGACCGCGGTGGAGAAATACACCCCAGGGAGAGGTGGAAGCCTATATGGTCTGCGGGTGATCCTTAAGACTGAGAATGAGACCCTGCCTATTATTCTGGGGCCAGCCTGGTATATCGAACAGCAAGACTTTACCATAGCTCCTCAGGACCGGGTGGAAGTGAAAGGTTCTCGCTTATCAATTCAGGGGCAGCCGACCATCCTGGCCGCTGAACTAAAAAAGGGGAATAAGATTCTAAAACTTCGGGACGGCCAGGGCAGGCCCCTCTGGACCAACCCTCGATAAAGCGTCATTTTTGGCCCCTGCCGGAGAAGTTGATGTATTTCACTAGAAAGAAGCTGTCCACTTTGGGGTTCGCGGCTGCGGCGATTTTTTTTCTACTGGCTGGAGATCTGGCGGCATCGGGTCAGGATTGCCAGGTCCTGAGCCTGGAGGACTGCCTGGCCCGGGCCCGGGAGAAAAACCCCACCCTGGGCGCGGCCCGGGAGCGGGTGCGGGAACTGGTGGCGGACTATGAGGCGGCCCGCTCCCAGTACTTTCCGAGATTTACCTTGAATTCCTATTACCAACGGGTGGAACCTGATCGCCTCTCTCCGGGGGGGGCGGCCACCACCCAGAATCTGTTCAGCCGGGAGGGCCTGACCAGCCTCACCGGCAAACAGATCGTTTTTGACGGCCTGCAAACCTATTATAATACCAAGGCGGCCGCCTTGGGCCGGAAGGCGCAGCGCCAGGAGGTGGCCCGGACCGCGGAGGAAGTGGCCTTTTTGGTCACCGAGGCCTTCTACCGGCTGCTGGAGGCCAAAGCAGATGTGCGGGTGGCGGAGGCGGCCTTGCAGGAACGCCGGGAGTTTCTGGAAATCACCGAGGCTTTTTTCCGGGCCGGGAAGGTTACCCGGGTGGACGCGTTCAAGGCCCGCTCCCAGGTACTGGAGGCGGAGCAGGGACTGGTGGAAGCGGGCCATGCCGTGCGCCTGGCCCGAGCAATCCTGGCCCGCACCCTGGGGCTGGAGGATGGGGCCCCGATCGATATTCGGGGACAGCTGCCCCGGAAATTGCCAGCCGCCCAAGACTTTGACGCCTTGTGGCGACAGGCTAAAGAAAACAACCCGGAAATCAAGCGCCTCAAGCTGGAGCTGGCCCAGAGCCAGGCCCTGGTCAAGGCGGCCCAGGGCGGCTATTTTCCCGAAGTCAGCCTGCAAGGCAGCGTCGGGGTGCGCCACCGGGACGTGGGCGGCACCAAAGAAGAGTGGCTGGGCGGGGTGTTCATGGAATTTCCGCTTTTCGAGGGCGGTCTGACCCGGGCCCAGGTGGCCAAAGCGGCCTCGCAATACCGGCAATTGCTGGAAAGACAGCGGGACCGGCTCGATGCCCTGCGGGTCGAACTGATGACCGGCTGGAAGCAGCAGGAAGATGCCCGCCAGGGGGTAGCCGCCTCCCGGCAGAACCTGGTTGCCACCCAAGAAGCTTACCGCAGCGCCCTGGCTCTGTACCGGGTGGGCAAGGCCGTCGGCCTGGACGTGCTGACCGCGGAATTGGAGCTCACCGGGGCGCGTCTCGGTCTTATCGGTTACCAGGTAGCCTATGAGATCGGCCAAGCCAAGGTGAAACAAGTCATCGGGGGAGAGACGGCCGAAACTGGGATAAGACCACCCCAGGGGGAAGGGAAGTGAAGCGCCTGCCCGGAGGGAAGAAGACTGTATTGGCCATCTTTGGCCTGGTTGTCATTCTATTATTGGGTTATCGTCTGCTCCTCTACCGCCCCTCAGTGCCGGTGATGGTGGTAAAGCAGAGGGAAGTGCAGGGGCAGGTGAAGGGACCGGGCACGGTGCAGTCCAAGGTGCCGGTGACGGTGAGCACCAAGATCACCGGTATTGTCGAAAAACTCTATGCCGACCAGGGTGACCGGGTGAAAAAAGATCAACTTCTGGCAGAACTGGACGCCGCGGAACTCAGAGCCAGGGCGGCTTCCAGTCGGGCGGGCCGCCACCGGGCCCAGCGGGAGCTGAGGCGAGCCCAGGCCGAGGTGGCCAAGGCCCAGGCCAACCTGGAACTGGCCCGGAGCAACTACCGCCGGGACCTGGAGGTCTTTAAGCCGGGATACATCTCCGGGGCGGCCATGGACACTACCCGGGCCCAGCTGCGTCTGGCGGAAAGCGAACAGGCCGCGGCCCAGGCTCAGCTGGCGGCGCAGGCCGCGGCCGCGGCCCAGGCCGAGTCGGAAGTCCAGGCCTCCGAGGCGCTCCTGGGTTACACCAAGATCCCGGCCCCCATGGACGGGCTGATTACCGTACGGGAGGCGGAAGTAGGCAGCACCGTCTCTCCGGGCGAGCCCATCTTCCAGATGGTGGATCTGGATACCATCTGGATCGCGGCCTGGATCGACGCCAGCCAGATCGCCCCGCTGGCGGCCGGGCAAAAGGCCGCCATCCGCCTGCGCTCCGGGCGCCACTACCAGGGGCAGGTGGCCCGCCTCAACCGGGAAGCCGACACGGTGACCCGGGAATTGCAAGTGGATGTCAAACTCGACACCCTCCCCGACCCCCTGGTGATTGGCGAAGAAGCGGAGGTCACCATCGCCACCGGGCGGCAACAGGCCCTGGCCGTGCCTCTGGCCGCCATCGTCAGCCGCCGGGAAGAAACCGGGGTCATGGCGGCGGAGCAGGGCCGGCTGGCCTTCCGTCCGGTCACCGTGGGACTGAATGACGGCCAAAAGGTTGCGGTCCTGGAAGGCCTCCAGGAGGGGGAGTTGGTGGTGCCCCAGCCGGTGAATCTCCAACCCGGCAGCCGGGTCAAACCGGTGGTCCAAAGTCCGGCAGGC
>JBKHJN010000091.1:0-3520 GCA_046538075.1 Desulfobacteraceae bacterium
TAATAACTATCCCAACCGCCGCAGGCCCTCGGCGATGCTTACCCGGGCCGCCTGCCAGGCCGGAAAGATGGCCGAGACTACTCCCACCCCCAGCGAGGTCAACAGACCGGCGATCAGAGTAACCGAACTGATGTTGAAGATGCGAAAATACTGCGACAAGGCGGTGCGGAAGACATAGGCGGCGGGAAAGCTTAAGGCCAGCCCGATTATCCCACCAACCAGGGCGATGGCGATGGACTCCCCGCTGATCAGCCCCACTAGGTGCCAGGGCTGAAACCCCAAGGTCTTGAAGGTGGCATATTCATTCATCCGTTCCCGGGCGGTCATGGCCATGGTATTGGCCAGCACCACCAGAATAACCCCGATGACTAGGAAGGAAACTACCTGGATGGACATCAGGATGGCTTCGGTCATGGCCACAAAGCCCAGATGAAAGGCCTTCTCGGTTTCAGTCAAGGTCTCGGCCAGGGAATTTTTGAACAGGGCATCGATCTGAGCAGCTACCGGCGCCACCTGATCAAGGTCATCGACCCGGCTGATAAAAACCCCCACCTGATTAGCCAGGGCCGGGGCATTTTTCTCCAGGGTTTCGTTGAGATATTCCCAGTGGAAGAAAAACCGGCCTTCATCCGTGCTTTTTTCTGCCCCGGTATAAATACCCCGCAAGACAAACTCCAGGTCGGCCGGGTAGATGGTGCCTTTGATGGTAATAGTATCGCCGAGCTGCCAGCCATATTTTTCTGCCAATTGACGTCCGGCAATGGCTGCATTGCGCTCCTTGAAAAAGGCCAGCTTCTGGTCCTCGGGGATGACAAACTCAGGATAGAGGTTCAGATAATGCCGGGCCTCCACCGCGAATTGCGGGAAGAAATTTTTCTCATCGATATAGATACCGGCGAACCAGGTGCTGTAGGAGACTTCACTCACACCCGGAACTGCCCTGATCTTATTGAGATAGGCCACTGGCAGGCGAAAGATCAGGGAGACCGCATTGCGGGTCACCAGCCGATAGGCGGAGGAACTCTCCACCCCGGCATACCAGGCTCCCACTACGGTACGCAGCAGCCCGAAAGACAGGATGGCCACGGCCATGCCGGTAATGGTCAAAACCGTCCGCAGCCGGTGGCGGAGAATATTTCGGAAAATAATTTTAAAGACCATAAACTTAAGACTGCTTAGATTTTAGGGGTTTGATTTATCAAACCCTGGCCCGGAAAAGATGCCGCTGTCCTGTAAAACAGCGCCTGCTTTAAAGTTCCAATGCTTCATAGGGCTGGTCTTCCGAGTTTAAGACCCCTTTGTCCAAATGCCGGACCCGGGAGGCCCGGGACGCGGCGCGGGGATCATGGGTGACCATAATAATGGTTTTCCGAAATTCTTGATGCAGTCCGGACAGCAGGTCAAGAATCTCTTCGGCTGACACCTTATCCAGGTCTCCGGTCGGTTCATCGGCGGCGATGATAGTCGGGTCGGTTATCAAGGCCCGGGCAATGGCTACCCGTTGTTGTTGCCCGCCGGAGAGTTGGCGGGGATAATGGTCCATCCGGTCTTCCAACCCTACCAGGCTGAGCGCCACCTCCACATGCTGACGACGCTCCAAACGGGGCAGTTCGGTCAAGAGCAGCGGCAGTTCCACATTCTCAAAGGCAGTCAGCACCGGGATCAGATTATAAAACTGGAAGATAAAGCCCACGTGCCGGGAGCGCCAGATTGCCAGCGCCGCTTCGGACAGATCGGGGATATCAATGCCATCGACCCGGAGAATGCCCTCGTCCGGCCGGTCAATCCCGGCGATCAGGTTGAGCAGGGTAGACTTGCCGGAGCCGGACGGGCCCATCAGAGCCAGGAACTCGCCCTCGGGGATGGACAGACAGACATCGCTCAGCACCGGAATCAGCTGGGCCCCGCGCTGGTAGGATTTGTAAAGATGGCGAATCTCCACCAGATTGCCGTTGCTGCTATTATCTTCCGTCATTTAAACTTCCTTTTCTTTTACTTTGTCGCCGCTGTCGAGATCAGCTGGCGGTGAGACCACCACCTTATCCCCTTCTTTGAGGCCGGTCTTGACTTCAATCATATCACCCAGGCGGGCCCCGGTGGCCACCGGCACGGCCCGGACCCGACTTCCTTGCAGCCGAAAGGCCAGGGTGCGGCCCTGGCGAGTAACCAAGGCCTTGGTAGGCAGCGCTAAATGCGGTTCCTCCTCGCCGGACCGCAGAGGACGAGCAAGAAAAGCTACCTTGGCGCTCATTTCCGGCAAAATGCGGTGATCCAGCTGCAAAAACTTCACCTTGGTAAGGATGGTGGCCTTGGAGCGGTCGGCAGTGGGGACAATCATGTGGACTTCCCCCTGGAAACGCTCTCCCGGGATGGCATCCAACTGGATTTCACAGGGCTGTCCCACTCTGACCTGGTTAATGTTGGATTCCGAAACATCGGCCTCGACCATGAGAGAGTCCATGTCGGCCATGGTCACTACCGCGGCCCGGGCATTAGTGGCAGCGCCAAAGGGGGCTACCACCTCGCCCACTTCGGCATTTTTGGTCAGCACCAGACCATCGAAAGGCCCGCGGATCAAGGTATATTCTACTTCGGTCTGGGCCTTGGCCAGCGCGGCCCGGGCCGCATTGATGTTGGCCTGGGCAGATATTATCGCGGCCTGCGCCTTTTTATAACGGGCCTCAGCCGCATCGAAATCCTGGCGAGATACCAGGTCAGCGGCTACCAGGTCTTTGTAACGTTTATAATTGACCGCGGCATCCTCTAACTCGGCTTCCGCTTCCAACCGGGCGGCTTCAGCCACCTTGACATTGGAAGCCAACTGATCCCGGGCGGCAATTAGATCCTGGTTCTCCAGGCTGGCAATCACCTCATCCTTTCTGATTCGGCTGCCTTCCTCGACCTCCAGGTAGGCCAACCGGCCGGTGCTTTTGGATGAGACCGCGGCTTTGCGTTGGGCCACGACATAGCCGCTGGCGTTGAGCAGCGTAAAGGCTTGAGCCGGATAGATTTTAACTACTGTGGCCACCTCCACTTCCTTGGCTAAGGACAGGACCCCTGTGGCAAATAGTCCGGCCACCGTCAGGAGGATGGCCAACAGCAGCCCGGCTCCAATCATGAGCCTGGCCCGACGCTGCGGTCGCAATAGACTGGCGCGCTCATCTGTCCGTTTAATGCGCAGGCGTTCCAGATCTAAAGATTTTTTCTCTTTATCCACATCAACGCTCCACCGGGCCAGCTATTATCAATCGTAGTTGCAATTACCCGGTTTGCAAGATTATTCTGATTTCCAGCCAAGCCTGGGATCATGGGTTAAAATTAACGCTCCATTGGGGCGTCGGTTGCCAGCCATAGTTTAATCATCTATCTATTTATTTTACATCCCTTGGTAAATTAATACCAGAAGCATATTGAAATTCTCCACTGAGATCTGACCCCCCATCGCCATTGAAAACTGACCCCCTTAGAGATAAACCGAGGTCAGCACATGGCCTCGGAGGTGAGGAGGGTGATTTCTATG
>JBKHJN010000050.1:0-15668 GCA_046538075.1 Desulfobacteraceae bacterium
TACCCAGGGTGGCTTGGTCTACAATTCTTTTGGACACCGAATAGGGTAAAATAAGGTATTCCCGGAGGTGTCGCAATGGATCAACATCATAGTGGTAATGTAGGGCCAGGGTCAGCGGCGGGAGCCCGTCGGGCGACCGGAGATGCCCCTGGTCTGGTCGGCAAAGAACCACAACGTTTTTCGGCCCGGCGGAAGGTGGAAATCGTCTTACGCCTCTGGCGCGGTGAAGACCTGGAGTTGCTCTCCCGGGAATTTGGCGTCACTGCCGCCCGGCTCTCCAGATGGCGGGGGCAATTTCTTAAATCCGGACAGGCAGCCCTAAAGAAATACCCCCAGGATGCCCGAGACCTGGAAATCGCCCAGCTCCAGCAAAAGTTGGGAGAAGTGACCATGGATAACGAGCTGCTCCAGAAGAAGATCGAGCGACTGGAGAATGGCCTGCCTTTACCGCCATGGAGGCCGAGGCGATGAGCCGGACCACCTCGCCCTCCACCCAAAAACCCTATTCTCTGGTCCGGGTTTGCCGGGTCTGGCGCCTGAAACGCTCCACCATCTATGGGCAGCGTCGAACTAAGGAGAAACCAGTCACTACCGGGCGACCAGGACCCCAAGGGCCGTGTCGCGATGCTGAGCTGGTGCAGCATATCAAGGCCATCCTGGCTGAGATAGACACGGTTAAGCGGTGTTTCATGATGGCAACAGATTCCTGGGTTAAGTTAGAATATAGTCTCTTATGAACCAACCATAACCAGCCCTATAAGTCTATACCACCAGCTAATACTACTTGGCCCACCAGGGGACATATTGCCAACCGTCTTTCATCTCTACCTGTAGCTCTCTGTACTTAGGTACAAACTTGGCCATCAGGGTATAAAATTCTTCCGAGTGGTTCAGGTGGACCGTATGGCACAGTTCATGGAGCATAACATAATCAACTAATTCAGCACGTAAAAACAACAGGTTATAATTGAGACTGATAGCACCCTGTTTGGAGCAGCTGCCCCACCGGGTCTTTTGTCCCCTGATCTGCACCTTGGTATAAAGCAGGCCGGTATGCTGGCTGACTCTATCGATCCAGGGAATCAGGTGTCGGCGGCCCTGGTGCTGTAACCAGCGCTGCAATAGATAGGTGCAACCAGCGCTATAATGGTCATCGTTGGTTATCCTGATTTTAGAATTGCTTATCTGGGTCAACTCTATAGTGTTCCCTGAGAGCGGCAGATACTCCACTCGGAAGTTCTTGTCCACGCTGGGAAAGTAAATGGTGGTGGGCAATTCCTGGGGTTGATCATCCAAATTACCCCGCTCCTCCAGTTTTTTAAAGGCCCGTTCAATCCACGCTTGCTTGGCTTTAATGATCTCAGGAATTCTCTTTCGGTTAAATCCGGATGGTATAACCACTTCCAGTCCATGGTTTGTTGAGATCTTGAGGATAACCTGTTTGGCCCTGGAGCTCTCCCGAATAGAGTATAGCTGATTAGCATCCATTTGTGTTAAAGGGGGCTGATTTGGCATTGGTTCGGTATATAATGCAACCAGATATATAGAAGCTACAGCATATAGGTTTATAACTCCAGCTGAAGCTTACTGGCTAGATGCTACACAAGGAACAGGCAGGGATTCGCACCCACCCTGTAGGACATGCTTAACCCAATGTTATAGTATAGAGCATTATAACTATATACTACCAGAGTTCCATAATTTGTATTGCTGTACTCTAATTACGATAGCATGTCCAACAATTGTTACTTTGCTGGTAGGTTATAGCACTGTGTTTAGCTTCTATAACCTCAGCCTTGGGCAAGCAACAGTATAAGACAAGTTAGGAGTTTAAGCAGACTATGGTAAACTCTGTAGTAGACCCTGTAGCTAAAGCTATACCGGAGATTCTACAGTAGCAAAACCTCTAGTTCCAGCCATGCTCAGCTATAGCCGATACACCAGCTGCCTTAAGCTATGTCTATATCGCACCGGCACTCCAATATCTAGAGTTATATAATGTAGTCAAACCTGGAACTGGTGTATAGTTATATAGTCTACTAAGACCTGGAACCGGTGTATAGTTACCCATAGCTGTTCCTACAAACCTAAATTCACAGCCTGTAGTAGTTGCTATTTCAAACCTTGGCCATACACCAGCCTTATACCGCTTTGGCCAATCCCGCTAAGGTTTACTACTATACATGCTGCTCGCTCACTCTGGTTCGACAATAGCTCCCATAAACAAAATGGTCCCGGTGTGCTGGTCCCTGATGCTTAGAAAAAAAGGCCGGTCAACAACCATATTGAATCTTGATTGGGCTGGAGCGGCAGTTATGGTCACCCCTACGGAGGTCGCGGCGGCCGCTTCCGTGCCCTCTTCATTAACCTCTATAAAAGTTTTGTGCTTTACCTTACTAATGTAGGCTTTTTGCTTAACCATGTGCTCAAAATTTCCCTGGTTTGGATCAAAGGCCACGGCCATACCGAGCGTTTTGAGCGGTTCCTTGAGTTCCGCGGCATATTCCAGTTTAAAGCGAGGGAGCACGATATCGCCTGGCGTCATCTTAAACTCGGAAAACCAGTGTTGCCAGGTCTCGGCGTTCAGGTGGCGGAAAAACTCTTGAAGATTGGAGTCCCGATCGGGGAGAAAAATGTCCATGCTCACCCGGCCCTGGCCATAAGGGAGACTAACGGCTTGAAACTTAGGACCGCGATAGTATTTGTATACCCCTCCCTGCGACATCATGGGGTGCTCTAGTTGCCTACCATCGGCCCTAGTAAAAATTCGTTTCTGGGTCCTGGCCTGATCAAAAGGCTCGGTCCATTGTCCTTTGAAATAAAGGGCATTGATCAGAAACAGGATATCCAGCGGGTCAATCCGGTCCACAATCTTTTCGATCTTCCCCTGGGTGTTTTGGCTCACCCAGGCATTGATGCGGGCCAAAGCTTGGGGGTTGGAGAAATCCACAACCTCAAGCTCGGCCCCATAAGCGACCTGATTGCGTTTTAAAAACTCCGATTTGAACTCAATGCCTTGCCGGGCCCAAAGTGAATTCGCCAGGTTGAGCTGGACCTGGGGGTCAAGCTGCTGGAGAGATGCTCGCAGGGCCGCATTGGCCCGATTGATATCGTCCAGGCTCATATTGCCAAGCTCTAAGGTCCTAGCCATGGCCTCTCGGGTCTCGCCCGCGGCGCCGTTATAAGTCATCGCCAGGGCAAAGGCGATACTCGCTGGCGAAATAAAGATGTTACTATCAGGAGTCCTGTCGACCAGCTGGCTAAACAGTTTACAACCAAATTTGGTCTGAGCTGAGCTTAGCCGGGAACTTGCCTCGGTATTGGAGCTGCTGATATTTTTCGGTTTCCTGGCTGCAGCGAAGCCAGACAACCCAACCAACAAGATAGTGAGTAAAAATAAAAAACTAAGAATCTGCTTTTTCATGTAAGATTTTCCCTTAATAAGACTTTTATCTCGGACGTTAAGGTTCCCAAACAAACACAACAGGATCATACCAATTCGGCGTAATCTTGTAGACCAAAAAGATATCAGGTTAATGATTCAAGCTCCTTTCTGATCTCTCGATCAATCCTAAATAAGACTTCATCGACGAGTAATTCAGATTTTTTCTTGTGCATTTTGTTAGCCAAGCGGCATACGGAATCAAGAGCGCTTTTTATAAGGGGGATAGGTGTGTCCAATACCACCTTATCCCCAACGGCAGGGATTTGTAAATCGAATATAAGTCCGGCAAGCTTTTCTGCCTGAATCTTAGGAATATTTGGTATTCTAATAAAGTTTCTATCTTCATAAGATTCTTCTATTGCCTTTACCTCTGGCCAGAAGTGCCCATCAGCTTTTTCGAACTGCTGCCTAAATTGGAGAAGATATTGAATAATCATATAATTTAAGGCAACCTGAGAATGGGCGGCTGTGGTATTGCGTGATTCAATAGCGGCGGCGATTGAGGCTTGTTGGTATTCCTGTGCTGCCAGGTCTGCAAGCTTTTGACGCACTGATTGAATGTCGTCTTTGTGTAATTCTGTATCCTCATTGAGATGAAGATTTTCCAGGTCCTCAAAGCTGGTCACTAACCTAATATCAGCAACACCATTTCCATCAAAACAGCCTACCGCATAGCCCACAGTATAGCTATCGCTTGGTTTTCCATCTATTTTAAAAATCTTAATGCATTTAGGTAGCTTACAGTTTAGTACTTGCTTTAATAATGCTTCAAAGACTGGACTTCCGTACGTGGCAAAATGTAGATTACCCTCTAGATTATCAAGACCGTATTCGAAAGTTTGGCGAGAAGTTGTCAAGGCGGTATCATCGGGCACTCCAGATATATTTCTCAGGATTATGACCTGTTTATCAGACTCTGGCCAAATCTGACATCCCAAGTCACGCAAATAGTTAGAATTTGATAAGACATCCCAAATATTTTCCAGAGAAACCGGAGGCTTTTGAAATTCAGTGCTTCCTTTCAGTCGGCGATAAATATTATACTGATAATCCGCAGGAATCTCCCGACTGGCAAGGCGTTGCCTGGCCAACTTTGCCCTTTCCAGGGCAATCTTTTCCAGCCTTGTTTCGCTTAGTTTTTTCTCAGCCAGTTCTTGAAATTCCTTGGGGATAACCGGGAGCAGCGAAATCTGTTGGGTACCCACTAGGGCTCCGATGGTGGTCAGGCGACTTAGTAACCGGCCATAAACGATCTCCTCGGCTGAACCAGCGTAGCAGAAATTAAGAACATTAACCTCCTCATGTTGTTGACCGATACGATCTATGCGGCCGATGCGCTGTTCCACTCTCATGGGATTCCAGGGCAAATCAAAATTTATAACCAAATCAGCAGATTGAAGATTCAGACCTTCGGCAGCCGCATCAGTGCAAATCAAAAGATCTATTTCTCGCCTCAAGAAACGACGTCTTATCTCTTCCCGATTCGTTCCGACCAGTCTCCAAGTCTTCGGGTCCACATACTGACATTGTTGTCCTGAAAAAGTGCCAATCAACATCCGGTGGTCAATTTGCCTAAGTCTGGTTGAAATATCTGTAAGGGTATCAAAAAATCTTGTAAAAATAACCGCTTGCTGCAGGCGACTAGTTCCCCTTATCCTCCTGGTTTCCAAAGAGCGAAGCAATTCTTGCAGCTTAGAGGACGGTCCCGAAAGGTCATCTAAGGTGGACAACATCCCGATAAGGTAATCACGTTCCCATTCAAGATCTTCCGGTTCTCGATTCTGGAGGAGGCTTTGAATCATGGGGCGATCATCATCAGCGGCCTCAATCAGATCCTCCCAGTCAGGTTTATCCGTTTGGGGACCGAGTTCTTTTAATCCAAAGGTCAGGGTATCTTGGACCCGCCCCAAACGGCGCTTCAGGGTTTGCTTAAGAGCATATAAGCTTGAGGCAAATCGCAGACGCAAAAAATTTAAATAAAAACCCATAGCGGTAATTTGATTCTTATCCCCGGAAGCGCCGATCTGAACCGCAAGCTCTTTACAATAAACTTCAAGCTGGTCATAGCAGTGTTGCTCTTGGGCGGTGAAGGTTAGGCTGCACAGAGGTAAGATGCGACGCCGAGCCAGATTGGCATTCAGTTGGTTGTTCTTTTGGTAAATTTCTAGGAGGGCACGGGTATGCCGGAGCATCACCCGGTGCAAGGGAGAAGCATAAAAAATCAACCGCAGGATACCCTTTAAATCTCGTTTCGGTGGCGGCTCTCCCTGTTCCAACCAGCGCCGCACTGACGTCCGAATACGCCCGTCGATCACGGTTTGTTCAAGATAGCGACTATAAAAAGGATCCTCATGTTTTAAGCTTAAAATAGCCTTGCGTAAAAAGGAGTATTCCGTGTCAGCGACGGCTTCCTCCCTAACTAGCCGACCCAAGATATCATTGTACCATTGGCTCAGGCTGGGATCATACTGAAAGGCACCAACTCTATTGGTCAACCACAGCAGGTCATAGACCTCTACCGGATCAAGTTGCATGGGGGTAGCGGTAGCCAGAAGCAAACACTTGCTTTGGGGCCGCAGGTACTCGGAAGTTATCTTAAACAGTCTGCCAAATTTCGGTTCGGCTTTAAATCCCTCGGTCGGGTTTTTTCGACGGATATTATGGGCTTCATCAATCAGCGTCAGGTCAAAATTTTTGGCATCCTGCAGGTCCGCCTGTCGTTCCGGTCTGACCAGCAGGCCGGTGGAGATGATAGTAAGGTCAGGATCATAAAGTGTTTCGGCCGTTTTTTGTTCTTCTGAGGGCAGAATAAATTCATGTTGCGGCAGAGTTCCTCCCAGAGCTCTTCCGAAAGGCAGGAAAAACTTGCTCGCCATCTCCCGTTGCCACTGTTCGGTCAGACTGGCCGGGGCGGCAATGAGGACTCGCTTGATTAAGCCAGACAGATACAACGAGCGGATAATCAGACCGGCTTCAATGGTTTTCCCCAAGCCCACTTCATCGCACAGCAGGTAGCTGAAGGGATAGGTGGCAATGACCCGCCGGGCTACTACCTCTTGGTGCGGCCAGGGAGTAATGGGCGTGGTTTCCATACCCACCCAACGACCGCCCGGGAGCCGGGGGCCATCTTTAATTAGCGCGAAGCGTAAAAGTTCAAATGCCGAGGGCGGGGGGACTGCCAAGGGAGCCGCACTGGTGCCATCGATTTCGGTAGGACGGGTAATGGTTTCGGCAATCTTGATGAGCTGCTGTTGCACCGCTTCCGGGAGGGTCAGCACCCGCACCCCCGGGGATTGATCCTCCCAGAGGGTGGTAAATTCTCTTTCGGCCTCCTCGACTCGCTGCCTTTCGGTATCTCCCCGCCAGTCGCAGTGCACATCGATATTCTCGGCATTCAGAGTCAGGGCAGTTTTGGACTCATTGAGAGACCCGGAAATATAGATGCGATTGCCATGCAGATCCGAAAACAGGCCCCATTTCATATGGACATAACCATCAGCCACCGACTCGAAAGGCAAAGGCTCCCCGGTCCGGACATGGATGCGGAAGGCGACCTTGATTTCCAAGTTACCTCGGGCAATCAGCCAGGCCAGAAGCTGCACCCCGTTGCGTACTGCTTCGGGCCAGGACGCAAAACCTGCCAGTTCGCGGTTGAGGGCCATCTCCAAGGGATCCTTCGGAGAGGCTAATCCTTCTTCCCTTTTCTCATGGGCGGTCAGGATGGTCTGGACGTCCTCAGGGGCCAGATCTGCGCCGACGATCAGCCGCACCTGGCCTTCGTGATTGGCAAAGGCGGAAAAGCCTTGCGAAGCCGCGGCCAGGGAAGTGGAGCGGAAATATCCCGCCACCCGATAATAACGTACCGCCCGGTGCAGCACCGGGAGGTAAAAGTCTTGCAAAATATTAAGGGGCTTACCGTCCGGCTTCAGAGTGGAAGTGCGGTAGGACAGCCGCCAGGGGTAAGGTTGAAACCCTGGTGTGAAGATATCTGGTGCACTCATAGCTACTTATACCAAGTTGTTATCAAAAAAGTAATACCCTGATTGTAGGGGCTTGATTTATCAAGCCCCTAAGGGCGCAGTGAATTGCGCCCCTACAGTTAAAGATTCTTTTTGAAGGCAACTCTGTATTTGTATTCATCCGGAAACCCAAAATTCCCTCTCCCCCCCAGCGGGGCGAGGGAATTTCAGACTCCTGGCTGGGAACAAGTTAGCGTTCAACTCAGCTCAAATCCGAACAGCAGAGTTTTCGCCTCCCTTTGCAGATCCGGCTCATCCACCTCCGCGGCCCAGACTTTGAGCAGATCGACAATCTTTTCCTGATGGTCCCGGGCTTTCTGTTCTAAATAGGCTCGGGCCACCGGAACATCTCCCTCCCGAAAGGAGACTATGACCCCCAGCATGACATCCCAATCGGTCTGGGGATGGGCCAGCCGCTGCGGGCTACGTTCTTCGGGCCGGGTCAGCCGTAGTTTGGAACCTTTGCGCACCAGGGGGGCATGGAAGCCCACGGTCTCGGCATCGGCCCGGCGGCTGCGGCGACCTGGGCCCTGCTGGTTAATGCCGATCATCCGGCCTTCCACCCGGTAGCCAGCCGGTTTGCCCACCAGGGCAATATTCAGGGATTTGGATAGGTTGAGGGCCTCATCATAGCTGAACTCATTCAAACCCCAGATGCCAAACAGGGTCAGCGCCATGGCCGATTCGGGGTCCAGATCGTCCACCGACAGGCGCTCCTGGGTCAGGCGGCGGATGTGGTTTTCGGCCACCACCCGGGAGGCCTCGTTCATGGCCCGAAGCGGCCTGACCGGCTCATCGCCGTCCAGGACCGGCCACTGCTCGGAAAGCACCCGCAGGGCCCGGCCATAGCAGGCCACCATCTCATCCACCGGATTGAGCCTTAAGGGTTTAAACTCCTTGAGTCCGGCTTCCACCGCCCGGCGAATCTGCGGTTGCACCCCCTGGCCGCCCAGCCCGGTCCACAGGGCGGGGAAATCCGGCTGCTTTTCCCGCTTGCGGCAGGAAATAAAGATAGAACTGGCCGCCGCGGCCGTTTCCATTTGATGCATAGACTTAGCAAATTCTGATTCTATGGGAAATGATGATATAATTATCAAGCCTGAATCGATTAATGAACGAATTAAAGATTCCCAGGCTTTTTGGCTTTTATGGGTAAACATAAGAGTCATAATGCCGTCGTCCTTTAGGATTCGCCGGCACTCCCGAAAAATTTCGGCCATCATCAGCTCATAGGCCTGGTTAGCTGCCAATTCCGAGCCATCGCGAGTGGGATTGGCCACCGCCTCCTTCTTTTTATCGGTCAGGCGGCGATCAAACACGCCGGGGTAAAGGTCTCCCAAGGTTCTTTTCTGCCAGACATAAAAATAATCGGAGAGTTCGGCATACTGGACATTGTTATAATACGGCGGGTCCATACAGACCAGGTCCACTGAGCGATCGGGAATCTCCGGCAGATGGGCCGCGGTCCGGTTTAAGATGACCAGGGGTAATTCCAGTCCCTTTTCAACACTCTGGTTTAAAGGGGAAAGCAAGGCCGCCATGCCTTGATAAGCATCGACGATCTGAGATAAGCCCCAGGCGGCCCCGGAATTGGGGCCGGTAAAGATCATTTCCCCGAAAGTCCATTTCAAAGAATAATCATGACGCCCGAAAGTTCCAGATACAATGGCTCTTTGAGGAATCCACCTTGTCTGCCTACTGTTATAATCCACTCCCTTGTCAATGGCGAATTGCAGATACGTCACCACCGCCCGGCCTTTTCCGGGTCCCAGTTCCGCCAGAATCTGGGGCTTTAAGCGATTCAGGCCTTCCACCAGGGTGAGGTGGCCCAAGAGCTGCCGGGGGGTGAACATATCACAGAAGCGGGGCATGCCGTAACGCAAAGGTTCAGCGGTTTTATGCCCTTCTGGCACTTTTTCCGTCGGGATCAGGCCCTGGGCCTCCCATTGGGGCCATTTCTCCTGGAGGCGTTGTTCGGCGTCCTTGATGGCCGCCAGATCCGCCGCGTTGGGCGGCCTGAAAAAGCGCACCTTGCGGGTTCTGATTTCCCCCTTCCGGGGGCCGCTCTTATAACGCTGAGGCTGGCCGTGCTTATCCAGCAGCGGCTCAAAGCGCACCGCCACCACACAGTAAAGGCGATCCTGCCATGACCCCAGAGGAGATTCGCCGCGGGCCTGGGCCTTGATTTCGGTGTCAGCAATCGCCTGCCGGCAGTGGACGCAGGTGCCCACCCCGTCCTTCACCGTGGCCAGGTTAGGGTCTTCCCCTTCCGGCCCTCTGCCCTGGGCTACTCGATAGGTCTCAAAGCGCACCTTCCCTTGCCGGGCCCGGCCATCGGTAATGATCTTCACCCCCCACTGGTCCCCCTCCTCCTTGGAGAGCCAGCAGGAATTAAGCAGCGGCGCCTCCCCGTGGCAGTGGGGACAAGTCACTTGGCGGCAGAATATAAAACCATCCAAGGTTTCTGGTTGACGCAAAAATTGGGGCAAGATCTCCGTGCACTTCTGTAAATGTTTTTGCAATTCTTGACATTGTTGTTCTGGCAAAGGTGAAGCCGGAAATAAACTTTCAACCTCTTTAACCATCAAGAACCGCAATTCCTGGCACCATTTTTGGATTTCATTAGTAAGTTGCGGCCCAAATCTGGCGGGATAATCCAGGGTGGCATGGAGGATAACCGCGGCTACCGGGTTCAGTTCGTTGGCGATCACCCGATAACCAAGTCTTAAGGCTTCGAAGGGGATTGAGCCACCGCCTGCAGTAGGGTCTAAGATAGTCAGATCAGCAGGGCGATACTCTTGCAAAGCTGTATAAGCTCGATTATAGCCATACTTATCTTCGGAAGTCCTTATGCGTAAAAACTCTTCTAATGAAATGCGTTCCTTGGCCCCGGCAGGATCCCCCATAGTTCTTCTTATTTTAAGTTTGGCCTCCAGATCTGGGAAAGGCTCTGGCAGCAGTTGGCTCTCCCACTCCCAGCGCAGCAGTATCGGATCCTGAGCCAAATTTGGGTTGCTGATTTTTAATTCTGCGATTAGATTAATATTTTCCTGGCGACGCTGGTTTTCTTTTGCGATTGACCTCAAAACCACCGCATCAACCGGCAACACTTCTCCGCCCTGGCCGTCCGGTATCACTTTTGCCAGGATATTGCCGTTCAGCGTCCAGGGCTGGCCGTTGACCAGGGCCTGGACCTTCTCGATGCCCAGTCGGCGGACAAACAGCTCCGGATCGTAATCCGCCGGTAACAGCGAGGCCAGGATGGCAGCCCGGCTGGGGGTCAGGGGCCGCCGGGCCCACCAGACATGCAAATAATACAGGGGGGGCAAGGCAGAGCTGGCCCCTCGCTCCCGCTGGGTTTCCGCCCCGACCTGGTGGCAGGGAAAGCCATGTTCAATGAGGCGCTGATCATCTGCCGTCATGCTGTGCTCCTAAACCGGGGTGGAGACCCTCACCCTAGCCCTCTCCCAGAGGGAGAGTGGACTGCGGCCATGCTGTGCTCCGCTAAACTGGAACGAAGAGGGGTTTAAGAATTCATAACTTTCGGTAAGCTGCTTGCCGGGGGAGAATTGCCGTGATGAAAACCAGGTGTTCATTCTCGTTGACCTGATAGATTAAGCGCCAGCCTCCGATTCGGGAGGATCGTCGTCCGGGCGCCGTTTTGAGTGGCTTGGAGATCCTGGGAGAGAAAGGATCGTGGGCCAGTTCGTCAATGCGAGCCTGAAGGCGCTTTAAGGTCGTTTGGTCAAGGGACTCTAATGCCTTTGCCGCCGGACCGGTCAACCTGACCGCATAACTCATAGATCGTGTTTCCGTTTAAACTCTTCCCAGGAAATGTAATCACCTCGGGCGACAGCTTCTTCTCCAGCCTGCATGGCGGCCCAATCTTCCGGATTCAAAATCTCAGTATCATACTCTTCTTCCAGCCGTTCATAAAAGGTATCCACAATCTTGTAAAACAACTCTCCATCTGGCCCCTGCAAGATTACCTTAATTTTATTAAGGAGTTCATCCAGCATTGTGGTCATAGACAAGTTCTCCCTAAGACCTAGCCGATTATGGCTATGCCCTGATCAATTACCCGAGCTAGGCCAGGTTTTTCACAGGTTATTGACTGCTCCGCAATTTTTCCAACATCTGGCCAACTGCGGCATCACCCGGCTGGCCGGCCAGCATGATTCTCAACCCGGAGATGGCCCAGCGGTTGGCATCCGGGCCGAAGCTGGTGGTTCGAGACAGCAGATAAGCCGCCTCTTCCCGAGTAAAACCGGCTATTCGCCGGGTGAGCAGTTCCACCCGGTCCAATTCCTTGACCCGGAGTTGCAGGCGGAAAATCAGGCCGAGCTTGACACCCGCCTCTTCATCCAAGGGCAGGCTAAGTTGCAGGCGCAGACCATCCTGAGTAAGATAGCGTTGCAGTTCCAGAGGAATATCGGCCTGGTCTCTGACCTTGGCGACAATCTGCCGGAGGACCGGCAAAGCGCGGCGTTGGGCCTCACCCCAGAGATGCCCGATTTCCACCAAAGTTTTTTTCCGGGGCAGGGACAATTGCGCCTGGCGCCGGTTGTTGCCCTCGCCGTGGGACTCCCGCCGTTCCTTGACCACTAATACCGGGGGCGGATAATCCTGCCAGGCGGTGATCCTCAGGGTATAAGGCGCCCGGTTCACTAGCGGCGCCAAATACTCCGAGTAATAAGCCAGGAGATCAAAAGGCGGTTTCTGGTTAGCCAGTTTTGCCATGCCGGGGTCCGTTCAGCTTTTTTTGAGTTCCTGAATAAATAAACAAGATTCGTCCGGATTGTCAATCTCTAGGTCCGCTTCCGTGGCTGCCCCGGCCTGAGCCAGGCCGCCTAAAATCTCAAAAAATTCATCCAACTGCTTCATACCCTCCGGAGTTACATTTTCCAGGGTCACTCGCAGCCGGGCCCCAGGGGGGATTTCCAAATCCACCAAATCCAGGGCGCGGATGGTGGATTTGGCACCTTTGGCGTACAGACTGCCTAAGCGAGAGAGCAAAGGAATAAGGCGCTGGGCGCCCTCCCGCCCTGACAGAGTAAAGGTCTGGGGTTTGAGATCCAGCCAGCCGCGTTTGGCAACTGTGGCCGGGGGCACTAAAATCGCGGCGGCATCAACATTGACTACCATAACGCCCTTACCAAAAATAAGGTCGACAGGTTTTTCGGTCTGCTCCGGGGTCCCCTGGTAAGATCCGATTTTGCCACTCTTCAGGAGATCTTTGATCTCATCGTCGATGGTTTTATTATCCACCTGGCCATAATGGTCCTGCAACCGCGCCTTGACCTCCTCTACCTTGACCGCCTCGCCCTGCTCCACAGTACGATAAATGATTTCCTTGATTTTCTCCTTATCTACCGCACCAGGCCCCCAACCTCTTTTATTGGCCCCTGGTAAGGTGATCAGACACCAGCCTTCAGTAGAGAGATTAAGAGCAAAGGGCAAGTCTCCGGTATCCCGGCTGTAAAATTCCTCCGGTCTGATGCTCTCCCCGCTGGCCAGGCGGAACAAACACCAGGTGCCGCGGCTGACCCCCGCCCGGATAATCTGCTCGAAAAGGGCGGGGCTTTCCAATACCGGCCAGTGGCGCTGTTGGGCAAAGTTGGTCCGCAGGCTGGCCAGACTAGGAGTCTCAGTATTTTCAAAAAAGAGCTTCCCTAAGGCTACCAGTCTTTCATAGGTGGCGGCCACCTCAGGGGTTAAGAGTTCTCCGTCCTCAATGAGGCCCCGGCGAACTTCTTCCACGACTCCAGCTCCCCCTTCTCCGGCGCCGGCTTTAATCTCCCGGTGAGCAATATAACCGGAGGCGGAGGGATACCAGAGGGTATCATAAGCCTGGGTCATGGTGGTAATTAACCCATGTTCCCGTTCTTTAAGCTTTTGTTTGAATTCAGCCTCTGCCAAGCGAGCGGTGGAAATCCCATAATTTTCCGGTTTGGCCTCCAGCTGGCGCATAGCCAGGACCGTGCGGGCCATTCCTTCCAAACGATTAAGCATCTCAGTGGCTTGGGCTATTCTATCTTCCCCCCAGGTTTCGGATAACTCCTGCACTGTCTGCGGAACCAAGAGAAAGACCAAATTCTGGTTGAAGCGAGGACGGTTGGGACCCACAGTCAGAAAAAAGTTCTCGGCGGTAATTTTCCCGGCGTCAAGGGCGACTAGACCCAGGACCGGCTTTTTGTCAATATCGGGCAGGTGCTCTGGTAAAGAGACATCATGAACCACCTGAAAGGTTTGCTGTTCACCGGTGACCACTTTCCGGGCTGTCGCCGCCAAATGCTCCTCGACTTTTTCAGTGGTCAAGGCTCGGCGGATCTGGTCCAAGACTTTGTTAATGGAAGGCTCCAAACTGGCGAAGTAGCGACCATGTTGAAAGCGCAGATATAGGGGGCCCTCTTCTATATCGTTTATTTTCTGTAGAGCCATTTTGATTTGTGGAGGGGTTAAGTCTGGGAAGGCAATGTCGAAGATTGCTTCAGCTTCAGTCATGCCAAAATATTTAGAGCCTAGCCCTTCCGAACGACCGACCAGGCTATGTAAGAATACCGTTTTCCAGGTATACTCATACAAAGGATATCCTAAGGGATGTGGATTCTTCTGGTCGGCCATCTGGGCATAGCTCCGGCCCAAGGTCAAGGTGCCGGAATCAGGGCCACCAATATCGGCATTAAGAATGGGCAACAGGTCGGTCCCGGCGGTTCGCCCCAGAATCTCATCCACCATCCTCGAATCGGTTAAGGGAATATGACAGGTGTGGATCATGGGGATCTTAAAACCCTGCTGCCAAATGCTGCGGGTAACCCGCGCCAGTGTTCGTAATACCCCCCTGGTCCCCTGAAAGTTCTCGATGGTGGAAACCTTTTCGGTCAGAAAGCGGATGAAAGTGGGATGAAAGGGATAGTGAGCCACCATGATCTCCCGAAAATCAACCTGTGAGGCTCGAGTCGGTAAAGCAGAGGAATGGCTTTCGTACATTTTCATATAAGCCGCAGCCGTTTCCTCTGCCGCCTGGGGGTCAATGAACTCAAATAACCTTTTGGCAAGAATACGGGAAATTTCTGCAGCTTGAATGGGGACTATCGTGGTGGCATCCCGAGCCACCACACTGCGGATGTCTTTTTCGGCTCTTTGAGTCAAGGCAATTACTTCTTCCTCATCGATATCTTGGCCTTTGACTTTCGAGACTAAATCTTTCAGCTTTTCGGTTTCTTTGGCAAAGGCATCGGTAGCACTGGCCAAAGTAAGAACCACGGCAACTCCTGAATGGGTTCTGGCATAGCCATGTAAGGCCAAAAGAAAGGCTGCCAGGTTGGCGGCGCCATCTGGACGAGCAGCCTGCAGTCGGACGGCATATTGGGCCAGCTCATCCATGATAATCAGAACCTTGCGGCCTCCTAAGACAACATCAAAATAATCCTTCCCCGGAGCAGCATAAGAGGTTGCATCGGCCTCAACCTCCCGGTAAAGGGCTTCCCCACCAACTTGAAAAGCAATTTCTCCCCAGAGAGTGTAAGGCAATAAGGTAGGTCCTTTTGGTTTATGAACCGGCAATCCATCTCCGGCAATCCCTACCACTTTAACCTCACCTGGTTCGGGTAGCAGATTGGTGGGGATAATGTCCTCAACCGCCTCGCGGATTTCTTGCCCTTTAAAACCAAGATGTGCTAGAGCAATAAGGATATGGGTTTTACCGCCACCAAAAGCAGTCTCCAGGCGATGAATAGCGGGCACAGTATCATCTCCTGCCAGCCGGCCAAGTACGTCGGTTAGAATCAGCTTAAGGTTTTCGGTGTGATAGGTAGCTTCACGGAAAAATTTCACTCCATCGGTATATACGGAGTGAATTATGCTAGTTTTTCCCTGATAATAATCCATCACCTGGCTGAGACTAGCAGTAAAAATCTCAGGGTTGAAAGTTCCCGAGATAATGTCATCGCGGGGCTTGCATGTTTGAAGAATGGATCGCATTGATACATCACCCTCCATAATGGGATGCCACACCATTTGGCTAATTTATTATAGCACTTAATGACTAGCCTCGTAAATGAATATAGCCAACAAATTGAAACTTGAAGATTTTATAATATCCTCGTTTAAAAGCAGTCCGTGGGGGGTGTTAGGGATAACAAAATTTCATATTATGAGACCGTTGCGAAAAGCAGATTTCTTTTTTATCTGGATTTAGGGGA
>JBKHJN010000051.1:0-15477 GCA_046538075.1 Desulfobacteraceae bacterium
TAAGAGTTGGAGCAGTTGCTCTCTCGTAAGCCGCCTTCATCTTTGGGTCAGAGCAATTTGGCATTTCTCATCTTTCCTGAGAGGTCACAGCCTGTCTTCGAGCCGCTCAAGCTAAAATATTGAAAGTCAGGGCCCAGGGGCCCGAAGCCCCTGGTGGTTATCACTAGTAAAATTGTCTGCCTACGGTTCCGAGACCAGGTAACGCTAGACGAAAATGTAAAGCTCCGAGGCCCGGATGGCCCCTATCCTTTAATCGTTAAGGAACCTTGGGCGGACCCATCTTGGGCATAAAAACGGTGTCGACCACATGGATTACGCCGTTAGAGGCCTTAATATCGGCCTTGAGGACATTGGCCTTGCCCACCATATACCGATCACCCACTTTAGTTAATTCCAGCTTTTGGCCCTGATCGGTGGGACACAGAGTACCACATTCTTTGAGACCGGGAAGGTCTGCAGCCATATACAGGCCGGGAACAATGTGGTGAAAAACCACATTTCTGACAATGGACTCGTCGCCCATGATCCTGTCCAGAGTCCCGGGGGGCAGCTTGGCAAAGGCTTCATCGGTAGGGGCGAACATCGTGAAGGGACCTTCTTGGGTCTTCACCTCGCCCACATTCGCCTTATCGATGGCGGCTACCAGGTTCTTGAAGTTGCCGGCGGCCACCAGAGTATCATAAATAGTTCCGGGCGGTTGGGCCAAAGCCATCCCTACCGGAAGCAGAACCAACAACAGTGCTATAATGGCAATTCTAAACCTCATTACCTCTTCCTCCTTGCTTTAAATTTCGTACTTCGTCTAGCGTTACCTGGTCTCGGAAAACGCGAGCCGATTTTCTCAAAAAAACACCATCAAACCTATGCTTGCCAGCCACCTTTATCCCTAGACGGTGCACCTCCTTTGCGATTCCCTCACTTCTCTTCAAGACGCCCAGGGAGGAATAGGATGAGAACCACTATCAGAATCGTCCGAGGACGCCAGTCGGAGCATAGCCCCAGCCCCTGCCTTGGGGCGCGGAAGCCTTGTTCATAAGAGCTGCCCCGGGGGAAGACACCTGAAGCCCGGCAGGCAAGTAAGGGAAAGGGGCCCCAGGGCAATCTCCCATATCTGCAATGGCCCGCCGTCCTCTCAACAAATACAGCATTACCCACAATTTCCACCTCGCTGGGGGCTATTCGATGGTGGCCGAAGCGATGCTCAACATCAACGGGCATCCCTTGTGGAGGGAAATCAGGAAAGATAGCTTGCCAAGGCTTTCATGGCCTTCACAATATCGTCCATCGCCTCGTGCATTCCCTCGCTATAAGGCTTGCTCCTTGCTGGTCCTTTCTTCCCGATCTTGTCCTGAACCTCAGACTTGAGTTCTCTCAAGCTTTGTGCCTGTTGTTCAAGTTGAGCCCGTTGCTCTTCTTGCAGGTATTCGATGATCTCGGGATCAATTTGCTGAAGGAGATCATCGGCCTCAGCCAGTATCTGTTCGATTTCTTCGTAGTTATAAGTCTGTTCCATGATGTTGCCTTTCTCCCGGATTACCAGCGCTTATTTCCTGAAACATACGGATTCTAATCTCAACTTTTGCTTTCCTTTCGTCACCCAAGATTGCCGGCCCTATTTGCACCTGAGGCCGGGTCCGAAGCAAAGAATATGTACTTCTCGCATATCCTCCGGTAGTGATGGCCATATATTGCAAGGTGACGGCCTAGTTGCCAGCCACCGTCATCCCTGGCCGGTGCACCTCCTTTTCAGTTCCCCCTCTCACTGCTCTTAAAGACGTCCAAGCAGGAACAGGATGAGAACTACTATCAGGATCGTCCCCAGGACACCACTCGGGGCATAGCCCCAACTTCGGCTATGAGGCCAGGTAGGAAGGGCGCCGACGAGAAAGAGGATGAGTACGACAATTAAAATAGTGCCTAGCATAGTATTTCTCCTTTGTGGTTAGCCTAAATATGCGTTAGCCTTTGCCCATGCGCCCACAGGAGAATCTAAGTCCCTCCCTGGGCGGCCGCCGGCCTTATTTTTGCTTCATCTTCATATGTTTTTTCATCATCTTTTCCCGCCAGTTGTGCAAGGTCAGCAGATACTGCCCCTGCTGCACGGGAGTCATCAGGGCCAGTTCCTCATCCAGCTGGGATTTGAAGGACTTGGCCATCTCGTCCTGATCGGCGCGTATCGCGGTCACCAGGTCTTTGATCTTGGCCTCATCGGGGGTGGCAACGGCCATAGCATTCTGCAGCTCGGCTTGGGATTTCTTTAACCTGTCAATGAGTTCCTGGCGATCCTGGGCATACTTTTCTTCCACGGCGTTAAAGTCCTTAGCCTTTTCCGGGCTGAGCTTCAATTCTTTAACCGCAGTGGCCCGGCGCATTTTGTGCATTTCACCCCAGGAATCTTCTTGGGCCTGCCCCAGGGCGGGGACCATAAACAAACCGGTCAGAATCAGGGAAATTACCACGCTGAGAAAATGGGCTTTACCTCTCATGGTCACGTCTCCTTATTATTATAAAGTGTCCCCGGCTTGCCGCCAGGGGTGCTTCCTGCCTCGGGAGGGTTTGGATACCCGGCGGGCGTCCGCCCCCTCTCAGTCCATAAATTTGCGACACTACAAAAAGCAGTTCTCATTTCTTTGGCTTCGGGGTGGAAGCTTCCGGCGGACAGAGCTTGGTACAGCGCCGTAGAATTACTTCGATCACCGGAGTATTCAGTTTGCCGAGATTATCTTGGTAAAATTTATCGACCTCTTCGACCACCTGTCCCAAGGTCTTGGTCTGCAGTTCGTCCACGAAGGCTTTGGAGATACACGCTGCCCTGCTGCTGCCAATCCCAACGCCCATTTCGAAATCAGCCATGTTGCCGATGCCCTTGACATAGGCCACTTTGGTGTCATTGGTTAACAACTGCCAGTGGGTGCCGTCCCAGAGGAATCCTTTCTCCTGGGCCAGCGCTCCGGTGGCCAAGGCCAGGATAAGAGCCAACCCCAAGATGCACGCCGTTGCCTGTAATTTCATGAGCTTCCTCCCTCTTAAATCTGTCAGTTTTCGGGTTTCGTTAGATGAAGGGGCCATGCTTTCTGTTCGCTCCCCATTTTTCGCCTGCGGGCCGCTTATCTTACGGTGAAACTCCCATCTTTCTGGTCGCTGCCGTAATTGCTATTAATCCGGCTGGTAACAGTATAGGTTCCCGGGGTGGCGTTGTTGGGCAGAGAATACGCCACCTGATCGGTGTAAGAGCCGTTAGCGTTGTTCACCGTGGTTTGATAGGGCTGCCCCACTATGTTGCCGCCGAAACGCACCTCCCGCACCAGGGTCACGGGCACCGGGTTGTTATCGGGGGTCAGAATGGTGTAGGTCATCCCCAATTGCACCTGCTGACCCGCCCCCACCGTCGAGGGGTTGACCTCCACCCGATCGATGGATACCACATTGCCCTGCGCCGGCGTGTAGTTGTAAGCCTGGGCCGCGGCCTGGCTTGAACGCGCCTGGCTGTTGCGGTGCTCGGCATAGAGGTAACCGCCCACCGCGCCCAGGACGCCGCCCGTAGCCGCGCCCACCCAAGCGCCGGTGGCCGCGGAACCAGTGGCCGCGCCGATGATGGAGCCTAAGGCTGCGCCGGTGGCCGCCCCTCCCAGGGCGCCGACCCCGGTGGACCGGGCCGGATCATAGGTGCCGTTGGTGGCGCAACCGGCCAGAGCACCGATAAAGATACAGATTAACACTACCACTAAAGACTTGCGGACCATTGCTGTTGACTCCTTTTCGGGTACATCGGGTGAAGTAGAATAGTTTAGAATTTTACCTATCTTCAGTCTGGCCCCATTGGCCTGGAAACTAGGATAAACGGTCTCAGGTTAGCTATTCGGGACGCGGCGCCCCATCAGTCCAAAAATTAGCGACACGGCAAAAAGCACCATAAAGATAAAGAAGAAAACCCTGGCGATATCAGATGCCACCACCGATATTTCCGTAAATCCCAACATGCCGGCGATAACGGCAACTACCAAAAAATATCAAGGCATATCTAAACATGGTGAATCTCCTGTTCATTTTGTATGGCGGGGTCAGTTCGCCTCCCCGCGCAGGATAATCTTCATCCGGGGGGTGAACGGCTGGTTATTAAGTAATACCGGCCTCTGCCCCTACCAAGCCATCGCTTTCCGACTGGCCTTCGTGTAATTAGCAGTTGCCTCGGGCTTTTTGCCGCCTGGGGCCCAGGAGGAAGGGCCCAAACCAGTTTGTGGTCAGAAAACCGTCTAGGGACGAGGTCTTAGGCAATTCGACATTTCCATCGTCTTTTGGAAAATCTAGCGCATCATCGGCCAACAGTTCTTCCAACAAACCTTCCAAAAGCCAGGGTAAAGGCTGATTACTCATCAAGTTATTCTCCATGTGGCTATTCTCCCACTATTTAAAGGTGAGAGGCCCGATTCTCTGGGCAAAGGTAAACAGGTGGACTGGGCGGATGTTTAGACCCAGCCTTGAGAAGCCGGAGCCAGGGAAAAAAGTACGCCTGGGAATCTGCCAGGGTGATCTGTCTAAGAGATTTGCCTGTGGCGGCCAGACAACCCACCTGGCGACCCCTTGGTCATCGTCATCGGCCCCGTCACCTTGCCCCTTTTCTTGGTCGTCAATTACATCCCTTCCATGGTCCCAAGCTTTGAATGCCAATAAAAGCTAGTTTTTTATGCGGCGAAAGGATTATCGGCCCCGCCATCCCGAGGGCCGCGCCCCCATCAGACCCAGTATGCCTATGACAATCAGGTAAACCGCCACAATAATATTCAACAGGCTCGGCTGAATCAATATCAATATCCCGGCGATTAAAGCCACGACTGGCGAGAGGTATGGTTGGTATGGCATGTGCTCCTCCTTTAATCGGAGATTACTTCGTCTGGCCAAAATTGCTGCTTGAAACCGATCTTTGGAGTTTGACCCCAAAGAATAACCCGGTTTTCGAAGGCCTCCATTTACCCACTCACGACAAACCCGGAAGAACAGGATTCTTAAGCATTGCTATCGTACTGGGCGCCCTGGTTAAGCAAAAAAACGTCCTCTGGCGCTGGACCAAGACAGTTACTTCCCCACTTGGATCTTGGAGAGTTCACCAATGAGCCCAAAAACGCTCAGGAGCCACAAGACCACGGCAATGACTACGACAGCATTCAAGATCATCTTAATGGAGCCCGCCATTGGGACGTAGGCGTTGACGAGCCAGAGAATAACACCAACTACGACTAAGACCACCACCACTTGGATTAAAGGCATGATCTACTCCTTCTCTAGGTTTGGTTTTCAGAAAGGTACGCCACTCTTTTAATATTGGAAATTGGACCTGTGGGGCGGCTGGCAATGCGCTGCCGTGCTTCCTTTAACCCAACCCTCTCATAAAAAGTGTCTCACTTTTGGGGGCATCTCAAGTCCATCTTCATCTGTCCCAACTTGGTGCTTGGAACCTCTTTTACCAAAGTTTAACCCGGCTTCGGACACCCTTACCGTGGGTAGCGGTATGGATAATATGGCGAGCCCCTGGTTATCGTCATCGGACTGGGGCACCGGTCCCCTTTGACCCCTTTCCCCAACCATCAATTCCTTCCCTTTCATGACTCCTATCCTTGAATGCCATCAAAGTCTATTTGTTTATCTTAGCGGCAATTATATTCAAATATATATTTTTGTCAAGTTATTTATTGTTATTTATATTTTTTTTATAATTTTGTAAATATATATATTAGCTTATATTAAAAATAATTAAATAATATATTTATATATTGACTTTTATAAATTTATATTTTCTAATATCGTATTATATGGAGGCCAAAGGGATGGAAAATAACGAAATTCTAACCACAGAGGAAGCGGCCAAGTTTTTGAAGCTGACGCCCTTCACGGTGCGAGATTATGCCCGCCGGGGACTTCTGCCGTCCCGCAAGGTGGGCAAGGTGTGGCGGTTCTATAAGCCTGACCTGGTGGATTGGTTAAGGGACTATAAGGCGCCACCCTGAGGTGGGAAAGCTATGCGGAATTACACATGAAAGAGGACAATTCATGGGGAAAATAGCTGTCAAGGTCAAACGGGGGGTGCGGGATAATTTTGGGCATTAATAATTACGTGGTGAGGCACGGTATGTCCCAAGAGTTGTTATTTGACGTGAACATATGGCTTATTCTGATAGCCAGTATTGTTGTTTTCCTCGGGGCGACATGGATCGGCTTTCTCATGGGGCGAGCTCAGCAGTCGCGCCTTGATGAACGCTCAAGAACCCAGATCACCACGATTCAAGTTGCTATTCTGGGGCTGCTGGCGCTGCTTCTCGGGTTTACCTTTGCCATGAGTATGTCCCGTTATGATAAACGCAAGCAGATGGTCCTGGAAGAAGCCAATGCCATCAGCACCACCTTTCTCCGCACCCAATTGCTGCCGGAGCCGTTCCGACAGGCAATCTCCAACCTGTTGCGTCAATACGTCGATGTGCGGCTGGAGTTTTACGCCACCGGCATTGATGAGAAAAAACTGGCCCAGGCCAGTGCCAGGGCCCAAAAGTTGCATAGGCAGATTTGGTCATATATCCCCGCCTTGGGGGAAAAAGACCCGCGGGCGGTCACCACCGGGGTGTTTCTTCTGTCTTTAAACGAAATGATCGATCTGCACGCCAAGAGATTAACCGCCATGGAAAACCACGTGCCCCAAAGCGCCCTGATACTCCTCTATGCGCTCTCTACTTTTTCAGTCTGGATTGTCGGCTATTCTTCCGGGCTTTCAGGGCTGCGGAACTTGTTCCTGACCATGATGTTGCCGTTCCTCATTGCCGCGGTGATTAATGTAATTGTCGATATCGAACGGCCTCGCCGGGGGCTGATCAAAGTAGGTTAAGACCGGATGATAGAGCTACGCCAAAGCCTTGCCGAGAGCAATAACTCGGAGTTCAGGAGATAGCTCTGCAATCATTGGCGGGACATGGCAACAATCGCACGAAGGCACCTTAAAGAAAACCTTGGAGACGGTAAACGGCAAAGTAATGAAGAGAGAGGAGGTATCTATGCGCAAGCGCATTATCGGTCGTGGCCCTAGTGAGGTCACAGCCGCCGAGCCCGGCTGGCTAAACCTTGAACGCCTGGCACAAGTCGAAATCACGTCCGAAGACGTCGACCACCCGATTGAATCGGCACTGGTTCCGGGTCCAGGCACGGGTTGGCGCGCCGCTGCGCCCGGGGAGCAGACGATTCGCCTTCTGTTTGATGAGCCACGGAGCCTTAGGCGGATATATTTAGAGTTCCAGGAAGCTGAGCAAGCGCGCACCCAAGAGTTCGTTTTACGGTGGTCACCAGACGGCGGTCAGTCGTACCGGGAGATTGTCCGTCAGCAGTATAACTTCAGTCCCCCGGAGGCCGCGCGCCAGGTCGAAGACTACGACGTCGATCTCGACGGTGTCACCGCGCTCGAATTGAGAATTGTGCCGGACATTAGCGGTGGTAGTGCCCGGGCCTCGCTGGCGCAAATGCGCCTTGCCTAATTATTAGACTGACTTCGGCCATCGGTGCCAAGGAGTACAGCCTAATAAATCGCTGCGGCCTACGCGGACGGATCAAAAGAGAGATAAGATGGATGAACAAGAAACCAAAAAGGAAATAGCCCAAGCCAAAAAAGACCTACTGGAAGCCAAAGCCAAGCTAAAAGAATTAAACGCTAAGATGGGGGAGCTTTCGGACGTGATGGAAAAAATTGAAGCCGCGCAGGGCCGGCTGCAAAAAGTAGAAGAAAAACTGGTTCTCGAAGGTTTTAGTAAAAAATCGTTTTTCCACCGAATCACTAACGGAGAAGATTAGCAGGGCTTGAAAGTAACCTAAGCCATGAAAGACCATCGGGTGGCAAGATATAATTGTTTTGTGGTCTGCCCGACCATGCGCAAAAGCGGTGAGCCCGAGAAAAAACTGGAGTTGCTAGACATCGGGTGTGGCTAATGGCGCCGGCAGTTAACTGAGATGTGCAACAGCGGATCACTTGCCAATATTTCCAGTTGTGTGATTCATCGACATGGTTTCAACTTTCAACCATGTTCTGGCCAAGAGCGAAGCCAGAGGAGGGACTTCAAAATCATCGGTCCCCGGCCTGTCAACCACCTCTTCCGCCCGAGTTCCTCTTATCTTCTTGCCCAAATGGTATAGCGGTGGCCAGATAAAAACCATAACCAGCATGGCCGCAAAAAAGGCAAAGAGAAAGTCAAATATCAGGCCCAAGATTCGTCTATCTCTTTCGACCCTTTGATTTTAAAGGGGTTTGCTGGAACCAGGATTTGGCTGCATCAAGCTTTTCTAAATTAAGAATCGGGCCTATTAATGTTTTTTATTAAATTATCCAAAAAAATGGTAGGAAAAAGCTGATCATAAACAAACCAGGGCTTACAATCACTGGGCGCAAAAAAAACCGGGGAACCTCACAAGAGGCTCCCCGGTAAGCGGCCTGCCGGTGGGCAGGCGTAGAATTATTTGATCAATCTCAAAATAGTTGCTCCCAAGATGGCTGTCACTAAGGCAGCAGAACCCAACGCGGTGCCGATCATCCACTTAATCAGACTGGTCTGTATGTCCGACATCTCTTTTCGCAAAGTTTCTCTGGTCTCAACCAGTCCATTTTTGGTGGCTAACTGAGTCATCTCAGCCCGCAGAGCTTCCTTGGTCTCAACCAACTCGGTACGCAACCCAGCCAGTTCCGCTTTGGTAGCCATTTCAACTCGCAGCCCGGCTATATCAGAACGTAAAGCCTCTCGGGTTTCTATTAAGTCTGCTTTGTTGACCACCTGAGCGGCCAGCTTATCTGAAACATACCGGACTATCTCCTGAGCCAACTTCTTGCTGGCACCGGCAGTCTGGAAGTTTTCCACCGCCTCAAAATCCAGTTTCGGCATAACCATTCCTTTTCTCCTTATTTATTAAGGTATTAATCCTATTTTGTCAACTCGATTATTGGGCTGCTTTCCGTATTCCGGCTTGCTTACCAGGAAACCCGCCCGGCCCCTGATGGACCAGAACATCGTTCCAGTCCCAGGATTTTTTGTCTGGCGGTCGCTGCGGTATATGCACCTTAACCTTACGATCTTCCTTGACCAGCCGTTCGGCTAACCGCAAGGCTGCTTTCTGGCCGGCTTGGGACTGGTCGTTGTCGCCCCAGATAACCACTCGCCGGATTCTGAACGGTATGACCGCGGCTTCCAGCAAGGTTGCACTGGTCGCTGCCCAACAGACTTGGCCCCCCGTTGCCTGCCTGACCGCCAAGGCGGTTTCAATGCCCTCGGCCAGGGCCAGGGTGCCGTTTTCGGGCTGCCCCAACTGCACCAATGCCCCCAAGAGTCTTCGGTCAGATGGGTAGGGCATGGTCTTCTTAGGACTGGGCACCGGCGCCTTTTCGCCCTGGGGCGTCAGGTAGAGGCGATGGATGGTCACCGCCTTACCCCATTGATCACGCAGGACAAACAGCAGTGCCGGATATTTACCCATCTCAACCCCGTCTTTAAAATAAGGCAGATGAGGATGACAGCGGCAATCGGGGACTGGCCCTGAGATACCACGGTGTTGCAGGTATAGCCGGGCCGGTTTTGCCAGCTCGTGGCTCAGCGAAACGGCTTGGACCCAGGTTTGCCGTAGCAGTTGCCGGACCCAGTCGTCATCTCGTTGGCCATGGCCGTTGCCGTTGAAGGTTCGGTGTGCCGAAATCCCCTTGCTGCCCAAAACCTCGGCCACCGCAGCCAGGGTTTTAGGAAAATCCCAACCTGTCAGCCATTGCAGCAGCCGGAAGCCGCTGGGGAACGTGCCACAGGTGTTGCAGATGCCGCCGCCGGTTTCTTCCCAATCGCCAAACAGGCGGAAGCCGTCTTTGCCGCCATGCACCGGGCAGGGAACATGACGGGGTGCTCTTTGGACCGCAGTTTCCAACTCCGGAGCCAGGGTCAGCAGGATGCGAGACCATCGGCCCCGGGCCTGCTCCCGGATGGTGTCATAATCATGATAAGCCATATCTCTCTCCGAAAGTGCCCTAAAGAGAGATGTGGCTTCCCCCGTGGGGAAAATACCGCATCTCCCCCCAGGGGAAAATGGTGATCAATCTCAACTAGGCGGCTTTGCGCAACTCCACTAACAGGTAGCCATTGCCCTGCCTTTCCAGCCTGATGGGCTTGCCTTTGATCTGCCCGTTTCCGGACCGGTCGTATTGCCCGACGACCCGGTTCTTAAACAGGATATTCCCGGCCTGGAAGATCAGCCGGTGCTGGCCGACCACGCCTACCCCGATCTTGCCCTGGGGATAGACCTTGCCGCGAACCACCCGGGTGACCTTGAGGGTCGATTGCTGGTCGCCCCTGGTCATGGTCGTCTGGGTAGTGGTTTCGGTTTCCACCGGCTGCTCATCGCCTAAGAGCGCATCGGCCTGCAATTCGCCTTCCTGGAAAGACTGCCAGGCATCCTCCAGGCTGAGGAATCCCGGCCTGTCAACCAACGACCGGGCCAGTTCGATGAGCATGGAGTTTTCGGACTGAGCCAGGGCAGTCAGACCTTTATCGGTCAGATCGCCCTCCACCGCCAGGGCGGTTTCCATTTTGGAGGCGATCAGCGACAAGGCCGTCTCCTGCATGGTGTTCAGATAGCTCAGGTAATAGACCTTGACCGGCTGCTCCTGCCCTATCCGCCAGGAGCGGCGGGAGGCCTGGCGCAAGGTGTAGATCGAATAGCCGGTCTGAAAGAAAATCAGCGTCGGAAACTCGATCAGGTCCAGACCGGTCTTGATCAGATTAGTATTGCAGATCATGACCTGATGCTGACTGACCATATTCCTGATCCAACTTTCCCTCTGACTTGCTTTGGGCTTATTGGCCCGCAAGATCAGTGGGATGATGCCTATCTGTTCCAGTTTCTCGCTCAAAGTTGGAATCAGGTCTCTGGTGCCCGTATGTTCCAGACAGACTATGCACTTGCGACCTTGCCCGATTTCGTTCTGCACCAGGTCCAGCAGCCTTTCCTCCTTGGGTAGGAAATCTGCCTCAATCTGGGGTGCGGTGGCCACCAATTGGCTGGTGCGGGGATGATAGACTTCTTCACCCCGCCGGCAGCCGTCGGGATAGGCCAGGAGCGAATTAACCAAAGCTCCCAGCAAGGACTGGTCTCCGGCGGCCAGGGCGCTGCGGCACGCATCTCCGAGTTCTTTCTCCAGATCCTCGTAAGCCTCGGTTTGGTCGGGAAGCATTTGCACCCCGACTACTTCTTCCACATAAGGCGGCAGTTTGTCCGATACATCCTGGAGCCGCATGAAAACCGCGTTTTCCAACAGGAAGTCGCTTAACACCAGGGGCGACACCCCCGGTTTTTCCTTGGTGGTCTCCGGATTTTTCCTGCCGCCCAAGGAGCAGAGATTGTCCTTAAGGGGTGTTTTCCCGACAATTTCTACCACCCCGTAAAAGGGGGCAGAATGATTGACCCCGGAGGTATTTCGTCGGTCTTGGGCAGATGCTCCCAGACCTCTTCGGGAGGCCGGGCGGCGTAGCTCTTGATTACCGCTAGCTGCAATGCGTCATTGCTGTCTTTGTTCTGGCCCAGGACCACCACCTGCTTAAACACGTCAAATTCCGGCTTGGGAAAGGCGTAGATTTGCAGATTTGCCAGCTTGGACAGCGATTCCGCCGTATCCTTCAAGGCCCGGTGGGGGATGATAAATACCAGCCATCCTCCCTTGACCAGATAGCGGCGGTGCGCCCACAAAAATTGGGACTCAAGACGACCTCCGTCCCCGTCCCAATCGTATGGCGGGTTTAACCAGAGCAGGGAAAATGACCTGGTGGTGATTTTGAGTTCGTTAAGGGCGTCGCCCCAAACAACGTGATCCAACTTCTGGGAAGCGGCTTTTACTCGGTTTTCGTCAAGCTCGATCCCGTAGGTCGTGACTTCGGAGAGGCCGGCGGCCAACTGTGCCAGGGCTTCACCCTCGCCGCAGCAGGTATCAAGCAGTCGATAAAGGCCGGGGCCTGGCAGCGCCAGGCCGGTTTTGACGTGTTCTACGATATCAGGCGGGGTGGGGTAATATCCCATCTTCGCCTGAGATGCTAATCGTTCTATGTGCTTCCTCCTTCTCTTAATGCCAGGAGGAAGCTACTTCCCCCAGGGGGCGGCTTCCCCCCGACGGGGTAATGTCAGAATGCCATCAGTTGAAAACCCTTTCCATTTCCTGTTGGGTTGCGCTGTTGTGCCTGATCTCCAGGACCCTCTTTACCAAAGCCAATCTTTCTATCGTAGAGAGGCCATAAGGGGGATCGGAATAGAACGGCGATTCTATCAGCGCTCCTATTACCCGGCGGGCGTCGCGAACATCTTTTATGGTTTTGTTGTCCATGATGCTTCTCCTCCCTTGTTGAGCCGCAGGGAGAAGGCCGCCCCAACCCGGGGTAGTTCTCTACCCGGGGCCGGGTCGTTTGTTTGGAAATCATTTGCGGTTAAAGATGACATACAATGCCTTTAGCTTGACGGACAACCGCCGCATGGCGGCGTCCTCAGCGGCAAGTTTTGCTTCCGGGTCCATAATGACGGCCAGCAAACGGCCCTGCTCGTCTTTGATTCGTGCCGCTATCCGGCCTGAAACCTTCCCAAAGTTCCGTAGCTTGACTTTCTTAGTTTCCACGGTTTTCCCCCTGCACTTCTACCCTTTTCCCCTAAGGGTAAAACAGGGCGGTTTCGTAAGGGGGGCGCCAGGATTGGACCATCTGAACCTGTCCCCAGGCCCACATCGAAGTCTTGTAGTCCTGGTGGACCAGACGGCCTTCTTGTTTGATTTTTTCTCTCACGCCTCCTCCTTATGCAACCTTACGCGCCGCATCCCCGTGCAGTTGCCGATGGCAGTGAGGATGCAGCAGTTGCAGGTTTTCCAGAGCATCCGAACCGCCTTTGCTTTTGGGGATGATGTGGTGGACGCTCCACCCGCTAGCCGGAGTGATGGTCTGACCGCAGTAGGGACATTTCCCGTCCTGTTGTAGCCACTACACCCGGGCCGCGAAGGACCGGATGAGGCTCCGTTCCATCCGCCGAACCTGGCAGAAGGCTTTCTCGATCTTGGCCTGGCGCTTTTGTACCTGACGGACGATGCGATTCGGGTCCACTTCCACCCACCCCCGGAATTGGGGGGACGGAACTGTGACCGTTTTGAGGTGCGGATTCATTTTGGCTTCCTCCTTTTCTGTTTTTGCCAGGAGGAAGCTTGCCCCCCAGGGCACTTGCTTCCCCTGGCGGGGTTAATTTTTTAAGGTGAGGACCTACTTTTTACTAGCCCACAAAATCGCTCAGGGGTGGATAGGTGGGGAATGCTCGTCCAGATAAGCCTGGACCGCTTCAATCCCCTGGGACAACCGGTCTCGGATTTCCCGCACCGGCACCGCCGGTTCGTCATCCAGCAGCGGGGAAATTAATTCCTGTGCCGGCGCGCCATCTTTGGCCGGGCGAAAAATCACCAACTCCGAAATGAACTCAAAAGCCTGACCGGATTGCCGGTCAAAGGGGATACCCTTGCTTCTCAGCAGGGCTTCCAACTCCTCGAACTGTCCCCATCGGGCTTCGGCCTTGTAGAGGTAGAAAATGCCTTCTGTTATCTTGGCTTCGACTTCACGAAACGGGTCTCCTTTTAGGGGCTCAAACTTGCCCCCCTCATTTTTCAGCGCCTTTTTGATCTCCGCGTCCTCAAGCGCAGAGGCGGGAAACTCGATGGATGCTGCAAAATAATCTGCCATTTTTGTCCTCCTTGTTGGTTTTTAGGGAATTGCTTCCACCCGGCAGGGTGTTAGTTTGGGCTTGGGCTAAAGGCTAAGCTGTTGCTGCTGTTTAGCTTGCGGGATAGGAGTTAATGCCCACTCCTGTTGCGGCGTATCCTTTAACGGCGGCTGATACTTCGCCAGTTCCCGGTTGATCGCCGCCAACCAGCCTTTCCCTGCCTTTATATGGTTGTGGCACAGGAAAATTGCAGTTTCCAAGCCATACCCCATTTTCCGGTCGTACTCACTCACCTGATACCCCGGGGTGATCACCTTCAGGTATCGAGCGATATATTCCTGGAGTTCTTTTTCATATCCCTCCCGCATTTCCAGCAAGCGCTTTTCCCGCTTCTTGGGGTCTTTCAGCCGACTCAATTTGGTATCGGACGGCAACTCCCAATCATGGTCCGGCTCAATTTCCTCGGGCTGCAAAGGCCTGCCGCCCAGGAGATAGTACATGGGGTGGCCAGGGTCAATGCCCCGGAGTTCCGGGTCGTTCGGCTCCCTGGTGCCCAGATCCGCATGATCGAAAATGGGTCCTGGTCTGTCCATATCGCGATGTCTCCTCTCCGGCGGTGGAACGAGTGAAACCCTCTTTATTCCGGCCTTAATAGTTTCGGGTTGTTTAAAGACCAACCCCCAACCAAGGTCGCGAATACCGCAAAACAGCTTATGGGTTGCAGGATCGCTCCACCCCTTATCGTTGGGCAAAATGGATACAACGCACCGACCACTGCCAAAAGAGTAGGCAATGCCGCCTCGGGCGCATTGATACGGTTTTGAGATCCATTCGCGCAAGAGATGCTGGACTGCTATCTCAGACCACATCTTTCGTCCCCCTTTCCCGGGGGGTTACTTTCTCCTCCCCCCGGCGAGGTTATAGCTATCTCTTTTTAAAGCCGCTTGGCCAACAGCTTAAACAGCTTGTCCGGCAATTCGGACACTTGGTCGATTACCACCGAATCCCGCTTACCGAACAGACCCTTAACCCTGTCATGCATAATCCCGACGCCATAGACCTCGATCCCCGAGGCCCGGCAGCGGTCTATGCTTTCCCGGGTCATTTCCCATTCGTCAGGATAACCGTCGGTGATGCACACGAGTATTTTACGCGGCTCCTGCCGGCGGAGCAGTTGGGCCGCAGCGAAATAGATCGACTGCGCCATGGGGGTGTTCAGCCAGTTCGGCGGCACTGTTTTGCTCAAACGGCGTTCGGGTTGCTCAAAACGCAGCAACGGTACAACCACCGGCACGTCGTTCTCAAAGGTGGTAAACGAACCGACGGCCACCGCAGTGCCCGGTATGGCGCGTAAACCCCGGGTCAAGGCTACCGTTGCTTGGAAGGCAACAACCCGTTTGTTTTTCATGGAACCGGATTGATCCAGAAGCAGGTAAACGGCCGTGTTGACCGCCTGCCGTTCCTGACGCGCCAGAAAGACCCTGCCGTCATTGGCAGCCATCCGAGGTAGGCCACGAAGGTTAAGCTTGGTACCTGCCAACGAGGGCCGAGTCCGACAGGCTCGTTTGGCCTGTACCAGTCCTCCCAACATGGCTCGCAATCTGGCCGTGGCCGCCATGATTTCACTTTCGGTGAGCTGATGGCAGCCCGGTTCCCACCAAGGTGGGACTTCTTTGGCAATGCCAATATGAAGCTCTCCACTGAGATCTGACCCCCCATCGCCATTGAAAACTGACCCCCTCA
>JBKHJN010000019.1:0-52378 GCA_046538075.1 Desulfobacteraceae bacterium
GAGAATCTTATCCTCCAGAGTCGGCACTCCCAGCGGCCGCCGGCCGCCGTCTGCTGAAGGATGTAAAAGTTAGCGCGCCCTAGTCACAATCCCTTCTAATCAGGTCATATGACTGAGACAGGATGCAGGCCGCAGCGTGAGCGAACTCGATTCGGCCTCGTTACGCAAAGTGGCGGACGGCGACCCTCCCAAGTTATGGGGAAGCCTGCCACCGGCGCCATTAGAAAACGGGAGCGTGGCGCTGGGCCGTCCGGGGGGTTTGGAGGCGGCATGTATCCAAAGAATCGTCAGAGAACCTGGGAGACCCGGCAGGATGGGTTGGGCAGCAGGTAGCCTCAGCCCAAAGGAGGCAGGGAAATCATAACCTGCTTTCCTGTCCTGGCCGGGAGTCGGACCTGCCCATAGTAGCGAGGAAGCGGCTAATCCCCGGGGAGCCAAGGGGCAGGACTTTGATCGTGTTTTCATCAAGAGAGAGAAAGCCGCTTGAACGAGAGTTCCACTACGGAAGAAGGGTTCAAACTGGAAATCGGTTTGCCCCTGAAAGTTTCTCGCTTGCGCTGGAAACTGGGCCGCCAGGCCAAGCAAGGGCCGCAGTTCCGGTTCTACGCCCTGTATGATCGGATCTATCGACGGGATGTTCTGGAAACGGCATGGAAGCGAGTCTGTGCTGCCGGTACATCGGGTGTACATTCCCAAAGCCAATGTGGCAAGTTGAGACCTCTGGGTGGTGTGATCTCGCCGTTGCTGGCGAATATCTTTTTGTACGAACTGGACCGGCAATTTTATGGCCCCAAGGGGCCAGCCCGGGTGATCAAGGCAAAATTGGTGCGGTCTGCGGATGACTTCGTGATTCTGGCTCATGATATTGGGGACAGAATGACGAACTATGTCAATGGGGTGCTGGGGCGTTGGGGTTGAGTTTGAACCAAGACAAGACACGTGTGGTTGACCTGCGGTTGGCCGGTGAACGCCTTGATTTTCTGGGCTTTACTTTTCGATTCGACCGGAGTGAATACGGCGACCGGCGCTATCTTAACATAGTGCCTTCGGCCCAGTCGATGAATCGAGTGCGGGCAAGGTTGCGTCTGATGACCCAGAGGCAAGTCCAACCATCTCCGGAGAAACTCATCGCCAAGATGAATCGTTTTCTCCGGGGCTGGCGGAATTACTTTAGCTTCGGGTATCCGGGCATGGCCTTCCGAGAGGTCAACTGGTTTGTGCAAAAACGGTGGCGTCGCTTTCTGACAACGCGGAGCCAACGGCACTGTAAGCAACTTGGCGGTACTTCGCAGTATCAGGCACTGAAGGCCAAGGGGCTTATCTACCTGTGATATCAATGCCGTCAACTCCTTGCCAATGCCTGTGGCTGATGGATCATCGCAAAGCCGGAGGCGGTAGTTCCGCACGTCCGGTTTGACGAGGGGGCGCTGATGAGAGCATCTCATGGCATGGACTGTATTAGGTGCGTGCAACGAGGCGCTCCTAGCCATGATTTCTCTCTCAGCAGCGCTCTACTCTACAGGCAATAATTTGTAACAACTAATAACAATAACTAACCATTGTAATATTAATTTTATAGTTTAATATCGGGCAAAATATAGTTATTAAAGCGAATAATAACTCAAAAAATATATAAATTAAAACATTTTGGTGGGTTTTTTTGGCAAAAGGATTAGCTAACTGTATATTTATATTACTTTGATCTCAAGCTGCAATGCTAGTTCCTAGCAGGCTAGTTATTAGGGAGAATAAGCTTTATTTCCAGGCTTTTAATAAACTTATTCCCTATTGATCATGCTGGAGGGTGACAAGGGCAACGAGCCCGGTGGGTAGCTATGCTTCAGGTCGTCGTCCTAATGGTGGGTAAAACTCGTACCGGTTTTATCCAGGAAGGAATGGCCATTTACCAGAAACGCCTGCGCTCCTATGTTAAACTGTCTCTGGTAACCGTGCGGGAAGAGAGGCCGCGTGCCGGGCTCACCGCCGAATTGATCCGGGAGCGGGAAGGAGCGCGGTTGTTGGCCCAAATACCCCGCCCGGCCCGGGTCGTGACCCTGGAAGTGGAAGGGGAACCGATTACTTCCGAGGGCCTGGCCCATTGGCTGACGGCCCTGGAAGAAGCTTCCTCAGCCCCGGTGGTCTTTGTGGTCGGCGGCCACCTGGGGTTATCTCCGGCGGTAGCCGCCAGGGCCGATCATCGCCTTTCTTTGTCCCGCTGCACCTTTACCCATGAACTGACTCGCCTTTTGCTTCTGGAGCAACTCTACCGGGCCATGACCATCCGGGCCGGGCACCCCTACCACCTGTAAATTGTTATGGGGGAGCTAAATTTCTACTTTAGCTCCCCTGTGAAATCAAACCGCCTCTACGGCCTTGACTCCTGGCACTTCCTGGACCAACAGCCTTTCAATCCCGTGCTTCAGGGTCATCTGGGACATGGGGCAGCCTTTGCAAGCGCCGGTAAGCCGGACTTTAACAATGCCGTCGTTGACATCTATGAGCTCGACATCGCCGCCATCCCGCTGCAGCAAAGGGCGCACTTTGGCCAAAGCTTTTTCGACTAAATCTCTCACTAAAAATTCCTCCTTGAAACTTCTTTGCTTATTGAGATTTAAACATAATCACCATATTTGAAAATGTAAACCCCGGAAAACATCGATTTTGTAATTAAGTGAAAACTATTCTAACTCATAAATAGCCTCAATTCTGGCGCTAATCTCCTTTTCGCCGACTTCGATGGGGGTTTCAGGGGGTCTCTCCATTTCAACCAAGGCCATGGCCTCCGCGCGACGTATTGGTGAGGGTCGCCTGGATACTTCGGTGGAAACCTGGTACAGGCGTTTAATCTTTAGGTGTTCGGCCTGGGCCAGGGCCTCCGCCAGGCGCCGGGCCTGCGCCAAGGCCTGGAGCGTGGCTTCCCGGGTTAACTCTTCCAAGCGGGAGTGCTCCCAATAAGGACCGCGCACGCTGGTAGCCTCATTTTGCAGCCCTAAATCAATGATTTCCCCGATCCGGTTAGCATTTTTTAATTTAACCCGAAAAATGTGCTGGGCCTGATAGCCGGTAATTTTGGAGGGCTCCCCGCGCTTGGGGTAAGTGTGGATCGGACTCACTCCATAACCCATACTCTGCACCGATTCCTCTCCGGTCAGGGCCTTTTTTAGCGCGGACAGCAATTTTTCGGCCCGACGGGCATTCTCCTGGGCGGCTGCCTGAGCCTGGGGGGCCTCGGTTTGGATCATCAAGACCAGAATGGCCACATCCGGTCGGGCCAGCACCCGACCCGTACTCCCAATGCAGGCAGTGCGGCGATCGTTATCGATTTCTTTGGCGTTGCCCACTGTAGTGGTTAGGCCAGTAAGGAGCAGACAACCACTAATAACCAGCAGGAATGTTTTCCCCATAGCCTCAGTCTCCTTGTAAATTTTGAAATTATCAGGTCTTTTCATGGCCTTAACGTATTGATGGTTCAATTCTGGCGATGGCTCACCTCTTAGCCCGGTTGCGGGCGATCAGGGCGGCCAGGCGGATGGCCGCCTGCAGACTGCCGGGATCGGCCTGGCCAGTGCCGGCCAGGTCGTAGGCGGTGCCGTGATCCACTGAGGTCCTAACTATCGGTAGCCCCAGGGTGATATTTACCGCTTTGCCGAAATATAGTAATTTCAATGGGATCAGGCCCTGATCGTGATACATCGCCACCACCGCATCAAATTCGCCCCGCTGTTGCCGGACGAACAGGGTATCGGCCGGAAAAGGCCCGCTGGCCGGGATTCCCGCAGCCTGGGCTTTACGGATAGCCGGGGTGATGATGGCCGCTTCTTCAGTGCCAAAGAGGCCGGCCTCGCTGGCATGCGGATTCAAGGCCGCCACCCCGATCCGGGGCTGGCCCAGGGCAAAATCGGTCCTCAGGCTGCGGTCGGCCAGCGCCAGCAGGCGAAATAAATCGTCGATATTCAACCGGGAAGCAACCTCTACCAGCGGGCAGTGGATGGTGGCCAGCACCACCCGGAAGCCATCCCCAGCCAGCATCATGGCCATGTCTTGCACCCCGGTGCGCTCGGCCAACAATTCGGTGTGGCCCGGATAATCATAACCGGCCAGATGCATGGCCGCTTTGCTGATCGGCCCGGTGACTATCCCGGCCACCGCACCGTTCAGGGCCAGATCAACGGCCCGTAGGATGAACTCCACCATCCGGGCCCCGCTGGCCGCAGTCGGATGCCCATACACCAGATCCGTCGGGGGCAACTGCGATAGGGCCAAAACGTCGATTACTCCAAACTGATATTGCCCCTCCCGGGGGTGGCCCACGGTCCGCAGGTGCAGATCAGGAGCGCACAGGGACAAGGCCCGCTCCAGAGCCGGAAGATCACCGAGCACCAGCGGTTGACAGATCTGGTAAATTTCCGGCTGCGCCAGGGTCTTGGCAATAATCTCCGGCCCGATGCCGGTCACATCTCCCATGGTGAGAGCTAAACAGGGCCGTGCTCTGGAGTTCATGACCTGCACCCCACCAAGAGGCAGCCGCTCCATATATGCACCCCTCCATGCACTTGCAACTCAGACACAGGGAAAAGTTCAACTTTCATGTTTGACCTCTAGATAGATTTTAAGGTCTTATTATAGCTTATTCCTTTCCTGGCTAGGATATATTTCTGGCTCAAGCCGTGCAGGGTGAGCTCTGGCCTAAAAGATGTCCGGTTATCTTTTCAGACCGCGCAATTCACCTTGCCATCTGAAAAAATAATTAATAATATAGGAAACTTGGGAAATGGATGGATTAGAGTGTCAGAAGGGGGAGGGTTTGGTATGAGAATCGGAAAATGGTTAGGGATTATTGGCTTAGGTAATATGGGGGAGGCGTTGCTCAAGGGTTGGCTCCAGGCGGGCCTGACCCTTCCGGAGCAGGTCAAGGTTTTTGATCTCTCCCCGGAGCGCCGGGAACTGGCCCGCCAGCAATACCGGGTGCAGATTGCCACCGACAACCTTGAACTGGTCCGGACCACGGAGATCTTGCTGCTGGCCGTCAAGCCCCAGGGGATGGCCAAAGTATTGGCCGAAATCCGCCCCCAGATTAAGGACACTCACCTTGTCATTTCTATTGCCGCGGGCCTACCCATTAATTTCCTGGAAGAATTTCTCCCCCAGGCCCGAATTATCCGGGTGATGCCCAACACCCCCACCATGGTGCAGGCCGGGATGGCGGCCCTGGCGCCGGGGAGCCGGGCCCGTGCCGAGGATTTGCAATTGACCCTGCAGCTTTTTCAAGCTGTAGGCCAGGCCGTGGTAGTGCAGGAAAAACACCTGGACGCGGTTACCGGCCTGAGCGGCAGCGGTCCGGCCTATGTCCTAATGTTTTTGGAAGCCCTGGCGGATGGCGGGGTCAAGATGGGTCTGACTCGTGACACCGCCCTGCTGCTGGCCGGCCAGACCCTGCTGGGCACCGCCCAACTCCTGTTCCAATCCCAGAAGCACCCTGCCCAGCTCAAAGACATGGTGACTTCGCCAGGCGGCACTACCATTGCCGGGTTGCATGTGCTGGAACAGGGGGGCTTCCGGGGGTTGGTGATGAGTGCAGTCGAAGCCGCCACCCGGCGGGCCCAGGAGCTGGGCCAGGCCAGTCCGAACCCATAGCCGCCCGAAGTTTTAGCTGGGGCAGCGCAAAGCCCGGCATATCGGTCCAGGGAACCTCGCGGCCGGCAGCGTTTACTTCCGGGGCTGGGGCGGGGTCACCGGCCGGGGAATGCTGACCTTATAATTGGGATGGGCGGCCTGGACCGACGGTTGTTCCTGGAGCCAGTTAATGGCCTCCTGGAGTTGGGCTTGTTGGGCGGCCTCTCCCTCCACCACCGGTAGCTGAAAGAGATAAAGGCAATATTCCGGAATCTGTGGCCCCACCTGGGCCTGGAGCTGGGCCGCCAGTTTATGAACCTCCTCTTCCGGCGTCCCCGGCTTGACCTGCACCATCACCTGCCCGGGAATAAACTCCATCGGCGCAGCAATATCAGGTTTCTTCTCTTCGCTGTCCATCGGCTCGGCATGAATTACCGCGTCCAGCCCCCCAGCTGCCAGGAGTACGAGGACGATCAGCCCAACCCGGACCTTACCCAGTACCGATGCATGGCAAGACATGTTATCCTCCTTTTTTTCCAAAACAAACCCCCCTCCCGGCCCAGCTTCCCAAAAGAGCAGTCAGGCCGGAAGGGGACACGTCATTGCCTGTAAATTGGCAATCCGAGGGCCTGATTATCCGCCGCCCGGTGAGGTGGTTTGAAGTAGATTTTTTTGGGTTACATTGGCCCCGGTAATATCGGCAATATACCAATACTCACCCGTGCCGGTGGCACTCTGGACCGGGATTGTCGCCTTCAGGGTGGAGCCGTAGTAGAGATAAGCTATGGCTCGAGGATTAGTTTTTCCTTTTACTATCTTATATTTTCCCCACTCATAATAAAGATCGTTGATATTGTCCAGCCGGGCCCAAACCTTGTAGGTCCCACCCAGGTCTTTACTGATGACAAAGTTGTCGCAGGGGGTGGTATAATCAGTGGCCCCTGTGGTCAGCGCGGCATAGGGGTTGGCGCCCAGGTCGCCGCGATAGATATCGCTGATGGTATTGGTGGTATAAGAGGTTGAGGGAAAACTAGGATGGTACAGCCGACTGAGGAAAAAGGTGCCGGCCGCCTCATCCCAATTATAGGGATACCAGGAGGGTTTACTGGGGTAAGTATAGTAGGCATCATAATATCCCGGGTGCCAGGAGTGCCATTGGATCAGAATGCTCCACTGGCCCGCCGGCCGTTTCTGGTTAAGCATTACTGGATAATACAAGTCCATAATCTTGCCCGCCCTAGCAGCCTGGGAATAATTGTAGGGGCTGAACCCGGCCTTGGTGAAATTCAAGCGGTATTTTTTGCCCCCAGTCAACCCGGTCGCGGTGAACATCCCGGCGTAGTTGGAGTAAACAGTTTTTACCAATGTGGTGCCAAGGTAGACTTTCACTGCTGCCCGGGGCAACGGTTGGCCGGTCTGACCATTGTAGACTATCCCGCACACGCCGGTCTTGCTCAGACCCAACGCCTTCATCAAATCCACCCGACGTTCCGCGCTTGGGAAACCCATATGGGCATAGACATCTCGGCCGGTAGATATCAGTCTTGATTGCACCTGATCCAGAGTATAGCTGGTGTATTTGGCCCATACCCGGGCAAGGGCGCCCGCCGCCAGCGGACAGGACATGGAGGTACCGCCCATCCTCACGGCGCCGCCGCCGGGAGCGCAGGACAGGATGTTCCACCCCGGGGCAACGACATCAACAAAGGTATAGTTATAAGTGGTGCCCCCGGCCGTGCCCACGTCATAGTTGCTGAAGTAGGCCCGGCAGTCCACCTCCTGGGTGGCCCCGACCGTGAACGAATTGGGGAACCAGGCCGGCACCGGCCGATATTTGGAGCTTGCCTGGTAATAAAAGAGATAAATGTTGCTTTCATTGCCGGCCGCCACACAGACAACTTTGCCCGCATTGACCGTATCATCGATTACCTTTTTGAAGGTGTTGTAATCGCTGGCCCCTTCTTCCATGTAACCGCCCAGGCTGAGACTAAGGATCTTGACGTTAGTATTTTCCCGGGCTTCGATAATTCCCTCCATGATATTGAAGAAGCTGCCGCTGCCATAGATATCCAGCACCCGCACGGCATAGATCTTGCTGGTCGGCGAGATGCCTAAGATCATTTTGACGGTGCCGGATCTACCAGCCGCAATCCCGGCGCAATGGGTCCCATGACCATTGGCGTCCATGGGATCATTGTCCATCTCCACATAATCATAACCCTTGAGCACCTTGCCTATCAGATCCGGATGGGTATAGTCCACCCCGGTATCAATGATGGCAATGCCCGGAGCAGCCGCCGGGGGCGCGCCGGCATAGTGGTATTTCACCCGGTCCAGATGCCATTGGTAGTTCTGGAGGACATTGTCAACCTTTGCGCTGCCTGGCTCTGGAGCCGCCTTAGCCTGTTCTTTCACCTTGGGAGATTTAGCTGGGATTACCCCCGGGCGCGGGATACTGAATAAGGTATTGGGAAAGGCCGCGACCACCTGGGGATTTATCTTCAAGGAGGTCATGGCCGCTTCGACCTGGCCCTTCACCGGCGACTTGCCCGGCACCCGTGGAAGCGCAATGAGAAAGAGGGAATATTCTGGTATATGTCCCTTCACCTCGCCCTGTAACTGCGTGGCCAGGGATTCCGCCAGCTGTTTTGGGGTTCCTTGCTTAAGTTGGACAATGACTTCCCCGGGCACGTACTCCCCCGGTTCCGCCACGTAACATTTCTTCCCGCCGATCACCATCATCTTGGCGACAGCCACCCCTCCCAGGGCCAGGATCAGCGAGATGGCCAGCCCTAATGCCAGACCAGCCCGGTAAGTATTTTTGACCCCTTTCATTAACTTCTCCTCCGTTGAATAGGTAATAGCTCTGCTGTTGAATGGTCAGGAGATAGAATTTCCCTGGATGCTTAGTTGTTCTGATCCGGTGCACCAATTAACTTGACCTCAGACCGCTCCTCACCTCTAATTACCTATCGCTCCCGGTCGCGCCCTCCCTTGGCTGGGAAATACGTGATTGACTAACTAACCAGAATCACAGTAATACTAACTCGAAATAATTTTTGGGCCGGTAATTACTGCTTTTTCCTTGTAGTTGTAAATTAAGATTACTTCGTGAAAATTAGCCAAATGGAGAAAAGGAAGGTAACCACAAAAAAATATTTAACAATTTTGTTTGTTCAACTTATTGGACCATAACAACGGGAAAAATGCCAAAAAATTGTTTTAAAAATTGGACTTTAGTTTCGCTGATTGAACGATATTTTTGGCAGTTTTTTTTCGAACCAGCGATTTTTGATTTAAGTAAATGACAATAAATTCAATAGCTTATGAATAGTAAAGATTTAATTCCCCCAATAAGAATAAGCAAGTACCATGCCAGAAGATTTTAGGACCGGCTTGGGACAACTGAGGTGGGCAAGAAAACAACCTGCCATCCCGCGGGATGGCAGGTTGTTTGAAGTTTAAGCTAAACCGGTTCTGGGTTAAGAAGCTGCGGCCGCCCTCCGGTTAAGGCTTCGAATAGGACCAGACATTATTAGAAAAGTCCAAAGCCCCGGGATCATTACCTGTCAGGATATAGATTCTGTCGTTATACTTCCCGGCCAGCGGGGTGTAGAGCCCTTGCTGGCCATAGAACTCGGTGGCCCAAATGCCGCCCGACATATACTCGCCGTCATTGCGGCCTGAGGAGCCGTCGCCAGCGCCATGTAAGCAGCAAAGCTTGCCGTAGGGAATGCCCGCGGCCCCGCCGCGGCGGTTCACCAGATTGGATTTGCTGGCCCAGGTGTTAGTGGCCGGATCATAGGCCTGGACCAGATTTTGCTCATCTCCAAAGAATATGCTGGTAAAGCCGCCCAGGACCCAGAGTTCATAGTTAAAGGTCGCCCCCGCCGCATAGGCAGCTTTGTTGGGCATGGGAGCCTTGCTGGCCCAGGTATTGGTGCCGGGGTCGTAAACATAGGTAGTGGTCAAGACATTATCAGCGTTGTCCGTGCCACCAAAGACATAAAGCTTGCCATCGTAGGCGATTACTGTGGGTTGCAGCAAAGCCACCGGACAATTTGCCCCATCGCTCCAGGCGCCGGTGGTGGTATTAAAGATCTGCAATTTGTTATAAACTTCGCCAGTATTCCAATCTAGACCACCAACCACGTAGATCTTGTTGTTGATCACCGCGGCCCCGGCGTTGGTTACCGTGGTGGGGATCATCCAGTTGGTATCAATCACTGAACTGTGGGTATTCAGATTATACTTTTCTACCAGGCCGGTCTGCCCCCAGGAAGTGCCGCCGCTGATGATCCACACATCTTGACCCACCTGGGTGCCGCAGGCCCAGGCCCGGGGTAGGATGGTATGGCCGGCAATTCGGGCCATGTTGACGTGGCCGAAACAGGCCCCCCGGGAGGTACCGGCTGCGGTGGTCACCGTCAGGCCCCCGAACCCTTTGGGGAGGCCGCTCGGCATCTGGGCCACGATCTTTTTATCGGACCAGCTGACGATGGCAGTATTCGGGAAAGCAGCTCCTTTAAATTTCAAAGTCCCCGAAGTGCCAAAGTTGACGCCGTCGATGGTAATTTCATCGCCGGCAGTGGCTTTGTTGGGAGTCACCTGGAAGACCGCCGGGTCATTAATTCTAAAGAATATTAGGGAATTATTGACATTCAGACGCCCTTGGGTGAGGCAGCGTTCTCCAAAGTCGGCCCCATGGCCATCTCTAGCCCCATTCAAGATCAGGCCCTTGATTTTCTCATAATTCAAGGTGGGCCGGCGGGCCCAGACCAGGGCACAGGCCCCCGCCACATGCGGGGTGGCCATGGAAGTGCCCGAATAGCTGGCATAACTGTTGGAGGGGGTAGTGCTCCAGATATTGACCCCGGGAGCAAACAGGTCAGTACTGTAACAGCCGTAGTTGCTGAAGGAAGCCATCTTGTCATTGTGATCCGAGGCATTGACTGCAATGATGTTGGTCAGCTCCGAGTTATAGGAAGAAGGATAATGCGGATAGACATCATTATCCATGCCATCGTTACCGCTGGCAGCCACAAACAGTACTCCTAAATCCCGGGCCGCCTTGACGGCGTCAAACAAAGCGGAGGAATAGCCGCCGCCGCCCCAGCTATTGCTCAGCACCATGCGGGAGTATTTTTCCCTGGTCTTGATGGCCAGGGCATAGTTGATGCACTCGATGGCATCGTCGATATTACCGCTGCCACTGCTGCTCAGAAACTTGAGGGCCATGATCCTGGTTTCCCAGCAGACGCCGACTACCCCTTTATCATTATTGCCGACTGCCCCGATGGTGCCGGCACAGTGGGTGCCGTGGCTGTGGTCATCCATGGGATCGCCATCGTTATTGTAGGCGTCGATCCCATAGACATCGTCGATATAGCCGTTGCCGTCATCATCTATGCCGTTGCCCGGGATCTCCTGGGGGTTGACCCACATGTTGGCCGCCAGGTCCTCATGGTTGTAATCCACCCCGGTATCGATGACCCCGACTATCACATTCTGGGCCCAGGTTTTTTTGTCCCAGGCCTCCACGGCATCGATATCGGCATCTACCGTGCCCCCGGTTTGGCCGGTATTATGCATGCCCCACAGGTCGCCAAAGCGCGTATCGTTGGGGGTATTATGGATAATTTCCCTGTCGGTAACCGGCGGCTGGGCTTGGTCAGCGTAAACCTCATAATTGGGCTCGGCATAATCCACCGTGCCGCTGCGGTACAGGGACTCGATGGCCTGGCCGACGGCCATGGTCTGGGGAATTTTCACCTTCAGACAGCCAATAAGGGGGTAGGCTCTCTCTATGGTGCCCTGAATCTGTTCCAAAGCCTGATGGGCCTGCTCGGGCAGCATGGCCAAAAAACTGGCCTCGCTCGCCGGACCCACCGTTTTTCGGGGGGGGAGCTGTTTGAATTTAACCAAGACTTCCCCTGGAGCAAACTTGACCCCCGGTTTTAGGGGCGGGGCACAGGTTTTGGTTTTGGTCTGGGCCAGAGCTGAGGTTACCATGCCTAAAAGAACTAGCCCCAGCGCTACCACCATGATCATTGCCAGTGACTTTTTACCCATGATTTTCCCTCCGTATTAATAGTTTGATATTGATTAATCGAACTGCATCAGTTATTTCGAGCTTTATTAGTTGTAATATCTATATCTTAGCTTCAGGGAATTTTCAATTCAGTTAAGTTTAAGACATACTTCGCTTCAGAGCTTAGTTCCTCTATAAATAAGGTTAAAATGATTGCCGTCCGTATCCAGTAACAACAGCTTTAAAGTTAATATTGACCCTGAAAACTGTATAAGCCTAAGACTTTGTTTTATCAAAAGACTGTCATCTTTGGCACTAATAAGCTTATAACGGACTTAAAAAAAACTTGTACAATTTTCTAACATGTTGTTTCAATTTTTGAACAGAAATCAAATCAAGCTTTATATGGTAACTTTAAGTTTATAGTTAACAACAGACAATAAGTCAATTTAAATAAGTTAAGCAAAATATATCTGTTAAGGATTATAAGCAATTATGATGCCATTTTTATAGATTGCCCCATCCACAGACCAGATTTTTTGAGCAGAGCATGAAGATCCCAGGTTTTTCTCGGAAGGAAGGAGGGGGGGGCAGCGGATGCCCTCTAAATCAACCCTTTAATGCTTGGAGTAATATTAGCCTCACCGATAATTTTTATTGACAAAAGCATGATCACCTATATATTAAAAATTTGACTTAAGGCAGGGTGAGGCTCAGATTGAGCGCGGTTGATTCATCTTTACTATCCATTAGCTCTAGAACTTTAACCCCACAGGCACAAGATAATGGCCACCCCGGTATCTAACACCGAACGGGAAGAAGAGGTCTATCTACTGGATTACCTGGTAGTGCTGGCCAAACATAGCGGCATGATCATCTACACCAGCGCGGCGATGGCTGCGCTGACGCTGTTGATTTTGTTGTTAACCCCCAATAAGTATACAGCCACGGCCCGGGTCCTGCCGCCTCAACAAAATCTGACCTTGAGTTCCCAACTGCTGGAAATGTTAGGCGGCTCCACTCTTCCCACCAGTGCCAGCAGCGGGCTCAGTGGCCTAGCTGCCGGTATGCTGGGGTTCAAGTCACCGGGGGAGGTTTATGTGGGGATGCTGTGCGGAAATAACATTGCCGATCGCATTATTGAACGCTTCCGGCTGCGGGATGATTATCGGTCCTGGCTATCATCGGGAGAACCATATATAGAAGATGTGCGGGAGAATTTACGAAAAAATTTGGAGATCAAGACCGAAGAGGAGGGGCTTATTTCGGTGGCCGTGACCGATGAAGATCCGCAGCGGGCCGCCGCTATGGCTAATGCCTTTATTGAAGAATTAGATAAACTCTTGCAGAGAATGGCCCATCAGGAGGCCAAAGACCGCCTGGAATTTTTAGAACAGGAACGACGTCAGGCCAGTCAGAATCTCAGCGCAGCCGAAGAAGCGGTCCGGGCCTTCAGCGAAAAGTCGAAAGTTATTCAGATCGATGACCAAACCCGGGGGATGATAGAATATATTGCCAGCCTGAGGGCAGCGATTGATGCCAAAGAGGTACAACTGCGGGTGCTGCGTCAACAGGCCACCCCCTATAACTTCGATGTCATCCAGCTGGAGACCGAGCTCAAAGGTTTACGGGAAAGACTGGAGAATGCCGAAACGCAGGCAGATCAGACCTGCATCGGAGATATCTGTATCCCCACTTCTAAAGTGCCAGCCCTGGGCCTGGAATATATCCGTCTATACCGGGAAGTCAAATATCAGGAAGGCCTTTACCAGCTCTATACTCGTATGGTTGAGATCGCCCGGATAGACCTGCTCCGGGACAGTGCAGTGGTGCAGGCAGTAGATAACGCCCTGCCGCCAGAAAAAAAATCCCGGCCCAAGCGGCTTCTGATCTCAATGGCGGTCGGCTTTGGGGTCTTTTTCCTGATGATCTTTATGGCTGTGGTTTATGAGTATTGCCAACAAACTGTAAACAATGAAGCGGATAACCAGCGAGTGGCGCTGTTGAAGAGTCACTGGGAGGGCTGGCGCACCAGTTTTAACCAAATCTTGAGCCTATTTTCCAAAAATAAAAACTGAGAACGGCCAGGTAGCAAATACCCAGAGTAATTCCATCCGGAAAAGTTAATAGCTGATGAAGGTATTATGAATCCTGGGGGCCCGGTCGGAGGCCATTAAACAGCGCTGGAGGATGTAGCCTTGAAAGGGCGGCATTAGGACTTTCAGAGCCCTAACGGTAGAGGTGACAGATCATTACATCCAGTTGCTTTCTCCCCCCGGCAAGAAGATAACCAAACATCTCCTTAGGGGCCTAAGAACAAAGTTGCCCAAAGAGAAAATATTCTCTTATCGGAGAAGGCAAGTGTTCTCAGCAAACTCCTCTAATTAAAATAATCCCAGATAAACCGAAAAAACAAACGAGGAAGGTACAAAAGGATGTCACCAGAAATGTTGAAAACTTTAGACGAAAAGATTGCCAAAAGTAAGAGCATCCTCCAGGAAGCCTTGGGACGCTATAAGGGTAAAATTGCCGTTGCCTGGACCGGGGGCAAAGATTCCACTACTACCCTGCACCTGCTGCGGGAAATCGGCGGAGGGCGGGTGCCGATTCCGGTTTTGAATATCGATACCACGGTAAAGTTTAAGGAGATTTACCAGTTCCGGGATCGGCTAGCCCAGGACTGGGACCTGGATCTGCACATCGAACGCAATGCGGAAGCCTTAAAAACCATCCAGATTGCCGCCAATAAGGAGGAGTGCTGCTTGAAGCTGAAGACCGAGGTAATTAATAATTCTCTGCAAAAGTATGGGTGGGAGGCCTTGATCACCGGCATGCGCTGGGACGAACAACCTGACCGGGAAAGAGAAAGTTATTTCTCCACCCGGGAAAATCCTCACCATATAAGGGTCCATCCCATTCTCCACTTCACTGAGATGGACATCTGGCAATACATCAAGGATAATGATATCCCCTATTGTGTGCTTTACCGCCAGGGCTACCGGAGCCTGGGGTGTGAACCCTGCACCAAACTGGGAGTGGCGGGCGGTCCGGAGCGGGCCGGCCGGGACCAGCAAAAAGAGGAAATCATGAAACGCCTGCGCTCTATGGGTTATTTCTAAGTCAATCAAGTTCGCTGATGCAGAGGCTAGTTGGGTAATTCTATCAATGGCGTCGAAAACCCCCAATATTGTTTTGATTGTCCTCGATACCGTGGGAGCCAAGCATCTGTCGTTATATGGTTATCAGCGGCCGACTTCGCCCTATCTGGAACAGATAGCAGAGGCGAGCACCTTATATACCCGCTGTTTTGCGCCGGGATGTTGGACCCTGCCCACCCACGCTTCCATGTTCACTGGCTTATACCCGGGGGAACATAAGGCGTTCGGGACCAATTATATTTTGGACGCCAATCTGCAGCATCTGGTAACTATTTTAAAACATGCCGGTTATAAAACCTATGGGTTTTCTTCTAACGGTTGGGTTTCTCCCTTGACCGGGGTTTGTCGGGACTTCGATCTTTTTGCTGATTATGGGTCCATTGTGGCCCTGACCATGAACGACAAGGGTGATCCAAAACGGCGGGCCTTCTTGAAACAGATGCAAGAAAGGCCCCCATCCTGGGAAAAGCTGCGGTATCTAGCCTTTGAGGGGCTTAAGCACGGTTATTCCGACATCCTCTGGTCTTATGGGATCAATGTGGTCAAGAAGTTTCTCATGGGAGGTCCGGCTTCGCAAAATTCCCACCGTTACACCAATCGAAGCTTTAGGGGGGCGACCAAGTTATTAAAGCAGCATTCATCCACGGATTCTCCTTTCTTCCTGTTTTTCAATTTTATGGATGGGCATAGTTTGTATTCTCCTCCTTACCAGGATCGGCATTTTTCCCGCCTCCAGGATAGACAAACAATCCAGTCTTACTGCTTATATGCCGAAGAGTACATTCCCCTGCGGGAGCAACTGCTTGCGGTCTGGCAAAATCTCTATGACGATGCCATTATCTCAGTAGACCGGGCAGTATATCGATTCTGGCAAGACCTGCAAAACCTGGGTTTGCGGCACAATACCATATTTATGGTAACCGGCGATCACGGCGAACACTTTGGGGAAAAGGGCCATTATGAACACCATTTTTCCCTCTATAATGAAGATATCTTGGTCCCCTTATTGATCTCGTTCCCCAAGAGCATTAGGGCCCCTGGAACCGATGACCGGCTGGTGTCGCTAAATGATATTTTTAGCACTCTCCTGGAAGTCTGTAACAGTCCCTATCCGCAACCGCACAGCTCTGAATCAGTTCTGTCGGCCTCGCCCCGCGCCAGCCTGTCGTCGATGATCCTGGGCGGCAAGGCCCGTAAAGAGCGGTTGCGGATGCAATTAAAACAGAGTAAGGCCTGGGAAAACCAGTTGCCTCTATGTTCTTATGCCTTGGTGCTGGCAGAAGGCTTGAAAATAATTGAACAACACGATGGGCGGCTTGAGATTTATAATCTAGCGGTGGATCCGGGGGAAGCCACTGACCTTGCCCCCCGGTTAGAACCGGAAATGCTCCAGGAGTTAGCCAGTCTGTTATACCTTGACCAACAGCAGACCGGCTACGACAAGACCAAGACCTTGGCCTCTGAGGAAGAATTATTGCCTCTGGAATTTCTGGCTTTATAGAGCCGTCCGGCTAGGTAGAGCAATATTTTAATTTGAGGCACAAATTATTGACTAATGCTCGATGGTAATCCACTCCCCTTAAGGCAAGTGGCCTTTAGTTCAGCCATAATCCTGGGGGCCAAAATAATGATGGTGGGGATAGTTTACGGCACCCATCTGACTTTGGCCTGGCTGTACGGGGCGGCACTGATGGGCACTTTTTTCATTGCCACTAACCTGGTGATGCTAATCGGGGAGGTTTGTACCTTAGGTCTGGGCTTTGGGATGCTGCGTTTCGCCGCGGTTCTGCACGAGGAAGGCCGGGTCGGTTTAATCCGCCGGTTGACCTGGCGCACCAGCGCTTTAATTTTGGGGTTAAGCCTGCTGGTGGCTACAGGTCTTTATTTGGGAAAGTCCCATTTGGCAATCTATCTCAATGCCGCAGACCTGCCGGCCATGTTGCCGCTTTTTGCCCTGGCCCTTCCGGTTTTCGCGCTTGGATTTCTGTTGCGGGAGACTCTCAGGGGCCTGGGGGCGGTCTTATGGGCCACCTTGAGTCAATATTTAGTCCAGCCCGGGCTGTTACTGGCCTTAATTGTATTTTTCTTCTTTCTCAAACCGCTGGCGCCTTATCGCAGCCAGGCCCTGTCGCTGGCTTTCTTTGGCAGCATGTTTTTGACCCTGCTTCTCCTTCTCTGGCGTCTATGGGTCCAGAGCCGGGCCTGCTCCAAGTTAACCCTAACCAAAAGCCTGTGGAAAGATTTGTGCAGTTACAGCTGGCCATTTTTGGGGATAATTGTCTTTCAGAGTATCTTGGTGTTGGGGGATAGCCCCATCCTGGCGTTGTTCCGACCGCCTGAGGAGGTAGCTTATTACGCCTCTGCGGTCAAACTGGCCACGTTCGTGACTTTGCCCATCCTGGCGATAAACTCAGTAGTACCGCCTTTTTTTGTGAAATTCTATGAACGCCAGAAAACCGAAAAATTGGAGCACCTGGCTTGCACCACCGCCCGCTGGATTTATTATCTGACCCTTCCCATGTGCCTGACTATCATACTTTTATCCTCTGAACTGTTAGGTTTTTTCGGTCCCGGCTTCCGTGCGGCGCGCTGGGGCTTGATCATCATGGCTATCGGCCAATTGCTGTGTTCGGCGACCGGTTCTGTCTTTTATCTATTAAACATGACTGGCAACCAACAGGTGGTGCTAAGATTGCGCGGCTGGGGGACCGGTTTTATCTTGCCCCTAATGTTCGGGCTTTCTTATCTTTATGGGTTGAATGGGATGGTCATCGCCAGGACAATCGGGGTGGTATTTCTCAATCTCGCCGCCGCCTGGTTGGTATGGCAGCTATTAAAGATTAAGGCCTTTGCCCAGGAGGTGCTCCTGGTAACTTGGGCCGCGGTGGCCGCCTTAGGGATTTCCTGGCTGGTGCGGCTTAAATGGGAGGCACTCTGGGCGGTGGCGACCTTTGGAATTTGCTATCTGATCATTTTGGGCCTTGCCGTCTGGCATCGCAAGGAATGGTTATTGCTTCGCAATGTTGCAGCCAATTAAGGAAAAAGATTATGACTGCCAAATTACCCAATATCATCTTGATCGTCATGGACACCGCCAGTGCCAAACATATGTCCCTTTATGGTTATCACCGGCCCACTACGCCTCAGTTGGAGCGCCTGGCCGACCGGGCCACGGTATACAGCCGTTGCTTTGCTCCGGGGAACTGGACCCTGCCCTCGCACGCCTCGTTGTTCACCGGTCTTTATCCCAGCGAGCACGGCATTGATAGACAGAAGCGCATCCTGGATGCCAATTTCCAGCACTTGGTCAGCGTCCTGAAACATCTCGGCTATCACACCTATGGCATTTCCTGTAACGGTATTGTTTCCCCTGACTTTGGCAATTGTCGGGATTTTGACGTTTTTCATGATTACAGTGGCATAGGGTGGTCCTTAGCCAGATTAAGAAATAGTAACGATAATGCCTTAGAAATTTTGAACAAATTATCTTCAAAATCCTATAGTTCGGCCACCAAGCTGTTTTTGTGCCTGGAGTATGCCTGGCGCCAAAAAGATATGGGCATTCTAAAAGCGATAATCGAAAAAACCTTGAGTGTTACGCTAAAGCGCAATTCAGTGAATCAATCCGCCCCTTACACCAGACGGAGCTTCCACACCGCCCTGAAGGATATCCGGCAGCATCTCCGGAGAGCTCCGGGAACCCCGTTTTTCTTGTTCATGAATGTCATTGAAAATCACGAAAAATATAATCCGCCGGAAGCGTTGCGCAAATTTTCAGGTCCCCAAGACCAACAACCGTTTTTCAATTATAATTTTTACCGCGATGATTATAACGGACTTCGAGAGCAGGTCCTGCCGTTATGCTGTAATTTATATGATGATACCATGTTGTTTTTAGATGGCATGATTGGCCAATTCTTCGATCAGTTGCAGGCTCAGGGTCTGACAGACAATACGTTGTTTATAGTGACCTCCGACCACGGAGAACATTTCGGGGAAAAGGATTTTTATGTCCATAACTTATCCCTCCACAACGAGTTGACCTGGGTGCCATTATTAATCTCCTTTCCAGCCGGCCTGCATGCTCCTGGAACCGACGACCGCTTGGTGAGTCTGGTAGATTTTTTTGCCACTTTTTTAGATCTCTGCCAGAGCCCCTTCCCCTGCCCGCGGCATTCTTGTTCCCTGCTGTCTGCCGAAAAGCGCAGCAGCCTCTCGGCCATGGTCCTGGATAATATGCTCATCAAAATCGCCCTGGCGGGCAAGATCGATAGATCAAGCGAATGGGCCCAGGCCCGGGAATCCCATCGATATGCCCTTATTCTGGACAACGGCCTAAAACTCCTGGAGCATGACGACGGCCGATTGGAGATCTACAACCTGAACCAAGATCCGAACGAGAATCAGGATCTGTCGCCAACCCTGCCCCTGGAACTAATCCAGGATTTACAGGCGTTGCTGGTCGAAGATCAGCAGCAGAAAGGCTACCAAAGTCGCTCCATTGCAGAGCTAGACTCCTCGCTTTACATGAGCGCTGATTTTGGAGCAATCTAGCTGACTCGGGCTGCCAGCCGGCTCCAGTAGGTCGGTTTGGTAAGCCTGTGTAGTATGGTTATGAGCAAAAGCATGTCATTTAATGTCTGGAAAATAGGCAAATGGCTATTGGTAGCCTGTATCGTATGGTCACCTGTAGTCGGCTTTAATGATCTGATCAATACTTTTGTGGGCCAGGAGACTCTTAAAACCCTTAAAGGCAGTCCTTTAACCCGGATTATTCGTGATTCTCTAATCCTGTTAGTCTATACTTATTTCTTTTTATTATTTTTAGCAGAGAGGATACGCTTAAAAAGAACTAATGATATAGCAATAATAAGTTGCTTTACCTTAGGCAGCTTATTTGCTGTCTTATTATCGGTAGTATATTCCCTTAGTATTCTAAATATCCCCCTGACGGTGATACTGTTAGGGCTCAAAACGTTTTTATATCTACCCCTGTATGTTTTCGGCTGGGTATATTTACGGCAATATCCTGCCGCCCTGCCAGCCATCCGCCAAGCCATGCTTTTTGTTCTAACCGTCCAACTATTGATAGGGGTAATTGAGATTTTTTATATGCCGCCCATTTTCGGGGAAAATTTCTTAGGAAGCATCCCATGTGGAACATTTCCCCGCTACAGCATCTATAGCGCCTTTCTAACCACCTTCCTTTTTGGGCATTTTTTTGTGCGCCATTTTAGGCTTCCCAAAATCTTGCTGGTGGGGACGATCTTTATGATCTTTGCCGCCGGGGCCCGGAGTTCGATAATAGTTACGGCCTTTATTATTATCCTGTGGCTTATGCAAAGTTATGTTCGCAAGGTGCCCGGGCGCCTGGCCATGGGCACTCTGATACCCTTTCTGGCCTTGTTTTTAGTGTTTGCCTTACCCAATCTAACCGGCAGGGTTGGAACTTCAAAGGGCCTTACGAAGGATCCGCGCTGGGAAAAATATGAAGATTATTTTAATGGAGTTTATAATAAAGGCGAACTTGGTTTCCTAGACCTGGCTCTAGGGACTGGAGTTGGGCTAGCCTCCAATGCTGTTACCGTAGTTTATGGGCCGGGGGCTTTTCGAGGCCAATTCAGCTGTGAACCCATGCACTTAGCATTGGTAGCCCAGTATGGCTTTCTGGGGCTGGGGATTATTTATACCGCCTTCTTTGCCCTATTATATAAACTCTTCGGCCGGGTTGCTCTTATTATCGGTGCTATACAATTATTATATGGTTTTGGGCAAACCCTCTGGGAGTTTTATCCGGCCAATCTGTTAATGCCCATCATGTTGGCCTTTCATACCAGCAATTTTGAAGCAAATCGCAATATTAGGAATAGTTTGCCGCCCTGATTCAACATAATCTGTCCCTGATCCCCCGGTAACCTACCATAGAGGTCAATATGCATCATTACAAAATTTGCGATCATCCTAAGAAACCCTGGTTAACGAAACTGGGGCGACATGGCCAATTAACCCTGTGGCTAATCATGCTGGGATTGGGGCCTCTGACCCCGGCCTTCGCCCAACCAACCAAGTCTCCCGCTATCCATATGCAGGTGGATGTCAATCAAACCATAGGGTCGACAACCCCCCTCCACAACCTAATCGAGGCAGTCGGCCATGGCCATCGTCCGTCTTCAGAACTTGTGCAGCCCCTGCGTGAATTGGGCACCAAGCGGATTCGCCTAATTAATGTAGACTATGTGGAAACTCAGATTACTACGGATGAACAGGGTAATAAAAAGTTAATAGCCCGAGCCTTGGATAACCAACTAGATTTTTGTGAAAAGGTGGGAGCCTCGCCCCACGTCATCATCGGCCAGAAGATACCGCCCTGGTTATCCACTCATAAAAACAACCCGTGGTATGGCCCCCGGGATTGGAAAATTTATGACGACTATATACGGCGGCTGATGGAACACGTAATAGTGACGCGCGGCTTCCGCCAAGCAACCTGGGAGGTGGGCAACGAACCAGATACCGGCCATGGACCGGTAATTGATTTTCCGCGTGGACCCAAAGGCAGCAAGAGCGATTACTTAGACTATCTAAATATCTACCGGCATATTGCTACCATAGCAGCCCAGCTGGAGAAAAAATTAGGAATCCCCATTAAATTGGGAGGTCCGGCTTCTGGGCTATTAAAGACTTACAAAAAATTTAAAGCCTTTAACTGGTATGAACATTTCTTACAAGATGTGGCCCGGGAGCAGTTGAAGTGCGACTTCTTTTCTTTTCATTACTATGGCCATGCCAGCGCCATCGGGGACCGGGCTAACCCACCCAGGCAGTTAAAGAGATTCGGAGAATTAATGACCATGGTGCACGGGTGGATAAATAAATATCACCCGGGCCTGCCGGTGTGGATAACTGAATGGGGAGCCAGCGGCTGTTTGCGGCGGCCCGGCGGCCTCCTTAATGCCACCAATGTCGGAGCGGCCTGGATTGCCGCTTTTGTTCCGGAGATGCTCCGCTACCGGGTGGAAAGAGCCATCTTTTTAGTAGTCGCCGATCGAGAAGATAATTGGGTATGGCCGGCGCTCTTCCACGGCACTACTCCCAAACCCAGTTTTTATGTTTTCCGCATGTTCAAGAGCTTAAAGGGCCAAATGTTAGCCGTTAAGGGGGGATCGACGGCAGTAGGAGCAGTGGCCGCCCGGGAAAACCATGATTTGGCAATTCTACTCTGGAATTATGACCATCGCCATGGCTGGTGCGATGCCGGATATGATGCCGCTAAGCTGGAAAAGGTTTCCCTCCGGGTTACCGGGCTTCCGGCCAACCAGCAAACTTTTCAGGTAACCCAAACCATGGTGTCAGAAGAATATGGCAATCCCTTTTATCAGACTTTACCTGGTAAAAAAGCCTCTCCCGAACCTTTAATCCAAGACCTGGGCAAGCGTACCCAAAGCAAGGGGGGCGTGGAAATGGAAATTTCTTTGCCGCCATCCGCGGTTATCCTCCTGGAGTTCTCTCCTGGGGCAGGACCCTAAAAATTGCTGAGGGATGATTAGGTTGATACCTGGAGGTTCGGTATCGAAAAATAGCCATATTAATCGGACTTGGCAAGATCTAAAAATTACCAATCTGTCCTGGTAACAACCGGGTAGATGAGAGAGGAATGGCATTGCTTAATAAAGCAGCCGCGGCGGGAAGTTCTGGCCGGGCTCACGTTTATCATATCGATGAAGACCACTCTCCGGCCCATGCCGGGATGACAGAAATCGTTTCGCAAACCAGCCGCTATCTGGCCAGTCAGGACTGGCCAACTACTATAGTAACTGCTGGTCCGGGATCGATGCCGGTCGCTGACGGAGTCGAACTAGTAAAATTTCCTTTAAGCACCTGGGGTAAGAGATGGCGTTACCCGCAAGGGATGAAGGCATATCTTGACCAGGTGATGCGCATTCCCGGCTCCGTTTTTCATATTCACGGAACCTGGGGGGCGCCCCAATTACTCACGGCCCAAGCTGCCAAACGGCATCGGGCTCCGGCCTTATTAACTGCCCATGGATTGCTGGAACCATGGAATTGGCATTTCGGCATAATGCGCTGGCTGCGCTATAATGTTTATTGGCGGACCTTGGGCTACCCGGCCTTTCGCCATCTTGCGGTGATCCATTGCAACACGATACCGGAGCGGGATAACTTAGCGCAGCTTTTTCCGGGCCAGCGCCTGGAAATTATCCCTAATGCCATTGATCTAACCAAAGTCGATAATTGTCTCGCTTCCAGGGAATCGGAACCGGGTCCGAGCGCCAAAGAACCATATATTCTCTACCTGGGTCAGCTTCATCCCAAAAAGGGGATCGATATCTTGATTGAAGCCTTTGCCCAGGCGGTTAAAGGGCGGGATTTCCGGTTGTTGATCGTCGGGCCCAGCCCCTTCCCGGATTATACTGAACAATTACAGGCCTTGGTGGCCAGACTAAATCTATCTTCCCGGGTGAGTTTCCCGGGGCCGGTTTATGCTTCGCAGAAATGGCAGGTGTATCGGGATGCGTGGGCTTTCTGTCTCCCTTCTCGGAGCGAGGGTATGAGCATGGTCTGCTTGGAGGCGGCCGCCGCGGCTACCCCAGTTATAACCACCTATGAGGCCAATATCGAAGAATGGCGGGACAGCGGCGCCATTATCATCCATCCCCGGGTGGAAGAATTGGCCTCGGTGCTCGATCAAGTATTGTCCTGGAGCGAAGCTGAACGGCACCAGCGCGGTGGCCAGTTGCGGCACTTGGTCGAACGCTGCTTTTCCTGGGAAGCGGTGGGGCCGCAATGGCTCAGCCTATATTTGGAACTAGCGGAGAATTACGGGTAATCTAGGATGGAAAGCGCGGCCAAGACCGAGGGGACCGAAAAGGTTGGTTGGGAGCAGAAAAGCCAAGCAATGGATTTTCCAGGTACTGCGATATGTATTCCAACCAAAAATGCCGGGAGGCAGTTTGGCCATCTTTTAACCGCGCTGCAAAGGCAAACCTTAAGATTTGACCATTTGCTAATCATCGACTCTGGTTCAACCGATGGGACCGCAGAGCTGGCCCGTCAGAGCGGCGCCTCTGTCCATGTCATCCCGGCCACGGCGTTTAATCATGGGGCCACCCGTAATTTAGCCCTGCAATTGGTCAATGCTGACATTTATATCTTTTTGACCCAGGATGTGATCCCGGTCAATGACCACACCTTGGAGAACCTGATACGGCCATTTAGGGAATTTCCTGAAGTTGGCCTGGCTTACGGGCGTCAGTTGCCCAGACGCGGGGCCGGGCCGATCGAGGTCTTTGGGCGGTTCTTTAGCTACCCGCCCGATTCGCAATTAAAAAAGAAGGCCGATGCGCCCCGTTTAGGGATCAAAACAGTTTTTTGCTCCAATGCCTGCGCGGCCTATCGCCAACAGACTCTGGCAGCTGTCGGCGCCTTCCCCCATCACGTAATCTCTACCGAAGATACCTACCTGGCGGCAAAAATGTTGGAAGCCGGCTATGCTATTTACTATGCCGCAGATGCTTTGGTCTACCACTCCCACGACTATTCCGTGATTCAAGAATTTAAGCGTTACTTTGACCTGGGAGTCTTCTATGAAAGCCGGGAGCACTGGATTGGAGACAGTTTTGGCCGAACCCAAAGGCAAGGCTGGCGTTTTTTTGTGGAGGGATTAAATTACCTTTATCATCAGGGTTGCTACCGTTCGATTCCGGAGTGGTTTATCCGGACCTTATCAAAATTCTTGGCCTATAAACTTGGTGCCACTGAACGCCGTCTTCCTAATGCCCTGAAATATCGTTTGAGCATGCATAAAAATTTCTGGATTTGAGCTTATCAATTTTTAATTACTATTTTTTTTCAGGGGCGTGGTTTAGGACGATATTTCCCACTGGGAAGTCGTTCCCGGATCCACGGATTAGCATCTTGCAATACCGGAGGAAATACTGGCCAGGGTTGTTTAACCTGATCCGCCAGCGTAATCGGAGTGGGGGCTGGAGCCGAAGGTTGCAGCACGGTGGGCGGCGGCGGCAGCAGGCCCACCTTGGAGTCTACTTGAAACTGCGGGGCGTGGCGGGTTTCAAACCAAGCAATGTCGGTACGGCCCTTTGCCGCACCGATGGCCATCTGCCCGGGGCGCAGTTGCAAGCTTTGCCGAGAAACCCGATTGGTCACCGACAGCCCCGAGCCTCCGGCCAGGTAAAAGAGACGATCCCCTGGTTGGGAAGCCAATATGCCTTCAACATCCCGGGGTTCAATCAGGAAGCAAGAACTTTGCAGTAAATAAGCCGGTGCAGAAGCCTTCCCGGCGATAAAATGCAGATTGCCGGTCAGCACCTTGATCACAGCTCTTTCTGGACCCGGTGCTGCGCTAGCCTCCGCTCCCCATTCCAGGGAGCTTTGCTCATCCAGGGTGAGCACCAGTTCGGGCGGCAAAAATATTTTCGCCCGGCCAGCAGCCCCGGTTTTCAAAACAGCTCCGGGGCTTAAGGTATCCTGGACCGCCGCGGCCCGAAAGTCCTCCGCCCTGGAGGGGCGAAGCTCAACCGGACCTGCCAATCCCACTAGCAATCCATTCCCGGCTTCCTGGGCTGCTACATTGCTGTTGAAAATGAGGACGGCAGTAATGATCGCTAGCAAGGCATACACCCGGGACTTAAATGGTCGCATTGATTGATCCTCACTCTAAAAAAGATTCCATGTCAATTGGAATTTGACGAGAGATCGATCGTATTGCCATTCCGAAATATTGCAGCGCTCTTGGGTATAACCATAGCCCAACCAAAATGCCAGGTCATGCCTTAGAGGTTTCTTGAGGAGCAGTTGGAGGCGATAGATAGTATTGCGGCGGGTTTTCAAAGAGTATTCGTCGCGATTGTCAAATTCCCGGTAACCCACCTCAAACTGGCTCCACCAGGTCAGGTTCCAGGGTAGATAAATTACCCCATCGAGCACGCCGCCGATGGTCCGGTTAGCTTCGAAGACGCCTTTGGCCAGATCTCGGTTGTATACCGCTCCCAGTCGAATGATGCCGATGTCGGGGAGCATTAGACCTTGGTAGAGCCCGACCTCGTGGTCCCAGCCGTGTTGCAGATACTCCCAGCCGCGGGCATAATGGAACTGTTTATCGCGGGCCCGATAGGTCAGTTCTCCCCGCAGCCAATCGGTTTGCGGCCAGCCAATAGTCATGCCGTAGATATAGAAGGTGCTGTATTCCTCGGCCGCGTACATGGTGTAATCTATCGCATAGATCGGTTGGAAGAGAATGGGGCCGGCCTGGAAATTTACAAAAGTTTCAGCCCGGGCATTGAAAAAATTCCAGACATCCAGCCAGGTAAAATGGTTATAGTAGATATTCAAACGCAAGCCCCAATTAAGATTGGGTTTCAGCACCGGATAATACTCAGTTCGACTTCCTAACTGCCCGGCCCAATCAACATGACTGCCTCCCTTCCGGCCCAGGGAGAGATAGAACCGGTCGGGATGCAAATTGGCGTTGGAGTCATAATAAAAGCCGATCAAGAACTCTTGCCGCAACTTCTGGGGCCGGACATCCTTGGGAATCAGGCCAAGTTTTTCGTAAGGCTTGAAGGTTTCAGCATATTCAGGGTTCAAGCGGTAGCCCTGGGAAAACTCCTGTTTAGCTAGCTGGGGCCGATCCAACTGCAGCGCGCATAAACCCAAATAATATCTGGTTAGTCCATCATTTGGATCTTGCTTTCGGGCCAAGTCCAGAGTGTCCTGGGCTTGTTGATAATGGCCCAAAAAATATTGGCTGATTCCTAAATAGAGTCTTCCCGGTTGGACGGCAGGGTCAATATTGAGCGCCGTCCGGCAAGCTTCATAGGCTTGATGGTATTCCTTCAGGGCCAGATAACATTGTCCTAATGCTAGGTGGATCGCCGCGTCCTCTGGAGCCAGGATGGCGGCTTGAGCCAGGAGCTCGCGGGCCTGGGCATAGTTTCCACTGAGGTAGTGCTGGCTGCCCTGGGCGTAGAGGATTTCGGAGTCAATCGAGGCCAGCGCCACCTGGCTGAACAGACAGCCCAGGCAGAGGAATAAAACCCACCCGAATAATATCTTTTTCCCAGCAGGAAAAATCCTGGTCCGGGAAATTCCGAGTTTATTAACATCAAGGGCCATTGGTAAAGCCGCTCCCAACTTACCCGCAGTTAACCCACTATGCAATAAAATCTATCCGGCTGCAAGCATTTTTTAGGGAAATGGTTCTTAAGTTAGCCGCCGATTGCCCCATAGGGGATAATATTTCGGTCTGAAATGATTAAGGTTCGACAGGATAGGGGGCAGCTTTTATAATATGGGACTGATTCAGGTCTCGGCGGCGGCAGGCTTCTTAGGGCTAGTCGGACGGGAACTCCGGCGCCGCCGTCGCTTTCGAGGAGGCCGTTTAGTCTGCAACGGGGGTTTGGTTGGGGCCGGTAGAAGCTCCTCCACCGTGGCGCTGGCGGCAGCCGTTTTGATTCGGTGCAGCAGCCAGGCTTCGGCAAAGCAGACCCGCCTTTTGAGCTTGGCTGAAATTGGGCGTCCTTGCTCCAGGCTCTGGGTGAGAGCCATATCCGTGGCCAGCAACAGGCAAATCTCTTCCCGCCGCCCGCGGGGGAATTCCAGACTGATTAAAGAATCGGTGATCCTTTCCTGGACCCAGGCGCGATAATTCCCTGCATCAACAGTGGCGGGAAACAGTTCCAGGTGAGGGGTAAATAATACCGCCCAGAAAAAAGCTTCACTCAGAGGATATTCTGCCGCAGTTAGTTTATCCACCTGGTGAAAGAGCTTCAGCCACTCTTGCCGGGCCTGCAACTTGGAAATCTGCGAGGCCAGAGCCGGTTCCCAGGCTGGAAAGATAGCACCCAACAGGCCGCTGTTGATCATTAATTCCAGATATTTTTGCGCCCAGCCACCCCGTAGGTCCTTGAGCAGTTCATCGCGCACCCGGGCCGGGGCACAGATGCGGATCAGATGGCGCTGGGCCTGGATTTCCGCCCAAACCTGGGCATCAATCACAAAACCAGTGCGCGCCGCATGGCGCAAGACACGCACCATGCGCACCGGATCGCGCCTTAACCGGAGTTCAGGGCAGCCGATAACCCGAATCCGGCCTTGGCGGAGGTCTTCCAAGCCCCCCACGTAATCGACCACCGAAAAGTCGGCGATATTATAAAAAAGACCGTTGATGGTGAGGTCCCGACGCCTGGCATCTTCAGCCGGGGTCCCGAAGGTATTGTTGGGGGCCAGCACCTCCTCGGAGTCAAATTCGGATTGTTGGCGAAAGGTAGAGACCTCCACTACCTTGCCGCCGCGGAAGAAAACCTGGACTAGGCGAAAACGGCGGCCAATAATGCGGCTGTTGCGGAACAGCCGGCGGAGGATTCGGGGATGAGCATCGGTAACTACGTCAAAATCCTTGGGCTTTTTCCCCAACAACAGATCCCGCACACTTCCGCCCACCAGATAGGCCTGGTAGCCCTGGTGATGCAGACGATATAAGACTTTAAGAGCTTCTAGGTCTATCTGAGCCCGGGAGATGGAATGTTCCGGACGGGGAATAATCTTGGGTTCAACCGTTTGTGGATGCAGCAGAGACATGAGACTTGAGCTGGGCAAATTCTAATTCCTGGATTTTTATTAATTATATCATATTTATAATTAATTGTATCTATTCTGTTGCATCAGGTCCAAATTTAACCGGACCAATCCCTCAATAAGTAATATTTAGGTTCGGACACTAGATAACCAGGACTTGAAATAAAAAAATCGTTGACAGAAAAGCTTGGTCTTAACAAAATCAGGTGACACCAAATCTTGCCTGCGAGGTCAACTATGGGACCGATTATCGAGGCCGTTGAAGTGGGGCCGATGAATGTTTTGTGTTATGTATTGGGATGTCCACGGACCCGAGCCGGGATGTTGATCGATCCGGCTGCGGCATCGGAGGCCATCACCGCAGGGCTTCACCAGCATCGCCTCAATATAGGCTATATCGTCAATACCCACGGGCATCCAGACCACACTGCCGGCAACGAGTATTGGGCCGCCCGGACCGGGGCTCAGACCGTAATCCATCATCTGGATTGGGATTTCTTTACCACTCCCGAAATGCAACAAGCGGCTCAGGAGGAGGGATTTCCGCCATTGACCGCGATTGATCTTAAAGTCAAAGACGGCGACCGGCTGGCACTGGGAGAGTTTGAATTGACGGTACTCCATACCCCCGGACACACCCCCGGGTCTATCTGTCTTTATACTCCTGGCCACCTATTTACCGGCGACACTCTTTTTGTGGGGGCGGCGGGACGCACCGACTTGCCAGGAGCTTCCTTGGAATTGCTTATCCATTCCATCCAACAAAAGCTGCTGCCCCTGCCAGAGGACACCATCATCTGGCCCGGGCATGATTATGGCGAAACCCTGACCTCCACTTTACGGGAGGAAAAAGCAAACAATCCCTATATCACCGACTTCTGATGATCATCGCCGATTATTTTAAATGGTTCTGATGGTCTTAAGGTTAGTTCTTTTAATGATAAATCTTCAGGAATAATATATAATTTAATAGTGAGCACTGCTCGCTCACTCACATGGTTTTAGCAGGCGGAGGTCGATTTATAAGTTGGATTTGCCAAACCATGTAATAAGATTAAGGTCTGCCAATGAGTGAAGGAACCCTGCTCTTTCCCCGCATTTTGGATAGCATCAGAGATGACTATATCCTGGTGGCCAACCAGGAACGGCGGATTGTCTATGTCAACGCCCCCTTCCTCGAGCACTTCAGGTATCGCCGGGAGGATATTCTCGGTAAACTTTGTCATGAAATGTCCCGCCCTTTCCATGAGCCTTGCCTGGCGGCGCAGGGACAGTGTCCGTTAGACAATACCTTGACCCAGGGCCTTCCCCAAAAGACTGTCCTGACCCGAATTTGGCAAGGGCAAAAGTTGTCTTACGAAGCCATGTTCTACCCTCTCCGGGACGAGGGCGGGGTCAACCCTATGGTTGTCGGGGTTTTTCGAGATATTACCACCAAACGGCGGTTAGAACAGGAACTGCGTCATCGCCATGAATTTGAAAGCCGCCTCATAAGGATTTCTATCGATGGGATCATCGCCAATGACCGTCAAGGCAATATTCTGATTTACAACGAGGGGGCCCAAAGAATTCTAGGGTACCACCCCGATGAAGCGATCGGCATCCTTAACGTTACCCAGTTGTACCCCCCTGGTTTAGCCCGGGAGATCAAAAAAAAGATCTATTCCGAGGACTTTGGCGGACCGGGGAAGCTGGAAAATTTTGAGACCGTTTTGCAGGGTAAAGAGGGGGCTTCTGTGCCGGTCTGGCTGTCGGCCTGCCTGATTTATGAGGATGATCATGAAGTTGGGGTGGTCGGCTATTTCCGGGATATTTCCGAACGCAAGCGGTTGGAGGAAAGGTTGCTGCAAAACGAACGCCTGGCCACCGTGGGGAAAATGGCGGCCCACATCGGCCACGAAATTAAAAATCCTCTGATGCTGATCGGCGGTTTTGCCCGACAGATCCAACGCTCTGCCGCATTGGATGACAAAGATCAACGCAAGCTCCAAATCATCCAGGAGGAAGCCGAGCGCCTGGAAAGATTTCTCACCGATTTAGGCAGCTTTACCAGGGTCAGCGCCCCGCATAAAAAGCCCGGCCAGATTGTCGATATACTTCAGGAAGTGGCTGAAATGATGGAATCTAACTTCAAAGAACAAGCGGTGGAATTCCATCTCCGCCAGCCTGCGGAAGTGCCGGTTTTTTCTTTTGATCCGGGACAACTGCGGCAGGTCTTTCTCAACCTCTTTAAAAATGCCCTGGAAGCTATGCCTACCGGCGGAGACCTGACGGTTCAGGTAGATACTTTAGACCATGACCTGCGGCTGATTATTACGGACACCGGTCAGGGAATACCTCCCAAGGTTCTAAAGGAACTTTTTAATCCTTTTTTTACCACCAAAGACAAAGGAACGGGATTGGGCCTGGCCATCTCCCGACAGATAATTGAGCAGCACCAAGGGGAGATCACCATTGAGAGCGCAGTCGAGCGGGGCACCCGGTGCATCATCGAGTTGCCGATGGAGTAGCCCGGCCTTGATTTACATCAAGCCCATACTTTTAAAGATAATCCTTAAAATTGCCGATAAAGAAACCAAAACGCTATCTTTAGGAAGATACTGTCAAAATGCCCTTCCGCCTAGGAGGGCCGCAAGTGGCTAGCAGAGTAATTAGAAAATTCTGGGATCGCTGCAGCTTGTAAGACGATTTGACCAGGTTACCGGTTTTTACTCGCCACTAGTTAGCAAAGCCACATGGAAAAGAAATTTAATGTTTTGGTTACTGATGATGAGCCGGAAGTCCTGGCCATGCTGGGCGCCTTAATGCAGGCCTTGGGCAAAGAATACAATGTCTTCCTGTCGGCCAATGCCTTCGAAGCTTTGCAAATCCTCAAGCAAACTCCGATTGATTTTGCCCTGCTGGATCAGAACATGGCCGAAATCACCGGCCTGGAACTCCTGGAAAAGATTCGTCAACGCTACCGGGATGTGCAAGTAGTATTGATCACTGGCCAACCCTCCTATTCGCTGGTCCTGGAGGCCGGGCGGCACCAGGCCTCTGATTTTCTGCCCAAGCCAGTCCGTTTAGAAGAGCTGAGGGCGGTAATGGAGAAGTTGAGGTCCCAGAAAAATTCTCCAAACCAAAGCCTGACCTCAATCTATGCGGGGCAGGATAAAGAGGTGATCGAACATCTCCATGGTCAAATCGACCGGTTGACCCGGGAACAACATATCCTCATCGAAACCTTTACTGGCCTGGAAGAGGTGCGCCAGACCGAAGAGCTTTACACCAAGATCCTGGAGATGGCCCTCAACCTTACCGGGGCCCGTCAGGCCCATTTTCTGCTGTTTGACCAGAAGCGCCAGCAGTTGGAACCCATAGCCAAGCTGGGAAGCGGGGAATTAACCCCGGCCCTCTGGAAAATAGCCCAACAGGTGGTCTGCAGCCATATTCCCGCCTTCATAAGGGACTCAGGCAGCGATAACCAAGGCCCTGGAATTGACAGGATCGGCCTGGCTCAACCTCTGTGGGTGCGGGGCGAACTATTCGGGGTGCTGGTGGTCTGCCGGGCTCACCGCAATTTTGAATCCGATGATATGTTGATGTTAACTTTGTTGGCGGAGCGGTCTTCCCTGGCCCTGGAAAATATGGCCCTTTATGAGAGCACGGTTTTAAACAATTATGAAACCCTGCGGGCCCTGGTTAATTCGTTAGAAGCCCGCGATCCCTATAGTTACCAACATTCCGAGCGGGTCACCCAGTTGGCCCTTCGGTTTGCCCAGGAGTTGAATCTGTCCCAGGATGAGCATAATGCCATTCAAGTTGCCGGATTACTGCACGACATCGGCAAAATCGGGATCAGAGACGCCATCTTGCTCAAACCGGGAAAACTTACCCCCGAAGAGCGGGCGATCATCGAGACCCACCCTCTGGTAGGGGAACGGATTGTCGAACCTCTGGGACTGCGCCCGGTCGAGAAGGCCATTATTCTCTACCACCATGAACGCTGGGACGGTTGCGGTTATCCGTACCAATTGGCCGGTAAAGAAATCCCTTTCCTGGCCCGTATCGTGGCCCTGGCCGACACTTATGACGCGCTCACTTCTGATCGACCCTACCGCCACTCCTGGAGCCATCAAGATGCTTTGAGGGAAATTCTGGCCCATGCCGGCAGTCAATTCGATCCTGAACTGGCCCGCACCTTCGTCCAAATGATGGCGAATCCGCCCCGCCGCTCTCAGCCTGCCTATACAAAAGTAGCCGAGATCACTCCTTGCAAATCTATGAGGGACTAAACCGATCTGTTAATAAGTAAAACTCCGACCAAAGTATCCGGGCCAACTAGAAAATTTGCCTATCACCAATATTGCCAAGATGATGAAAGTTTGGGGGTTAAGGTTGGAAAAAGCTTGGGTCGATAAAAATTATAATGTTCGGTCAAGGCCAAAGGGTTGGCAAGCTGTGGAGAGTGCCCAATGGATGAGCATGAGCGTTTGCTGGCGGAATTAGTTCGCTATTATCGACATTCGGCTGTTGGACAACGCTGCACCGGCATTGTTCATAATTTTAATACCCCCTTGCAGGTGCTTTCTCTTTACTGCGAATTGCTGCAGCGCAAGGCCGTTGAAGAACAGGCTCAAATATCGCCTCAGTTACCCCCGGAGCTGCGTCCTCAATGGGAAAAATTTTTCCAATATCGGGAAGACAAGCTGCGGCTTTTCATAGAGGAAGTCAGAAAGCTTCATCAGCTGGCCCACCTAATTATCAATCAAGGGCTGCACGAGGATCAAGCCGAGCGACAGTTACTCGATCTCAATCAAGTTCTTCGGAAAGAATTGGAGCTCTTCCAGGCCAACCGCTTTTTCAAGCACATGGTTGAAAAGCAGTTTCATTTTGATGAAAATTTGCCGCCGATCACCGGCTATTATATCGATTTTAGCCAATGTTTTCGCAATTTGGTCGATAATGCCCTGGAGGCTATGGAAGCCGTTGAGTCGCGCCGCCTGAGAGTGGAAACCGCCATGGCGGGCAGTAAGCGGCTGATTCGGATCGGCGATACCGGAGCGGGGATTGCACCCGAGGCCATGCCGCAAATTTTTGCCCCCTTTTTTACCACTAAGGACACCTGCCGTAATCACCGGGCAGGGATAGGGCTGTTTATGGCCAAACGGCTGCTGGCCCCTTATAGCGCCCAATTCCTGGTGCAAAGCCGCCCCGGCGAGACCTGGTTCACCGTAGTTTTGCCCTGAACATCTCTCGGTCTCGTCCTAGGGCTGATGGCAAGCCCATCCTCGCCGGTTAATATTTCGACACTATCGGCACTAGGTCCAGATCTGAAGAATGCAGAAAGACCTCGGCCGCCCGCCCGGCTTTAAAATACTGGGCAATCTTCTTCAATCGGGCCATGCGCTCCAAGGGGGCAGGATGGGAGTCCAGAAAATAGGTCCGTTCAAAGGGATCGTGCCCCCGGACCGCCATGCGTTCAAACAGGGCCAGGGCCTTGTCAATGTCGTATCCGGCCTGGAAGGCGAACCACAGACCGTAGGCGTCGGCCTCCCGTTCCAGATCGGGAGAAAACACGCTGACCGTGACCCGCCGCGAGGTTAAAATGAAGTAGGGAGAAGGGTAGATTCTGGTGGTCTCTAAATCCAGGAGGCGGTTTAGATGGAAGGTGGCCACGCCGCTGATCACCCTGCCGATCAACTCCCCCAACTGTCTCTGACCGGCCGCGATCAAAAGATGGCCCAAAATCTGGTGGGCCAGCTCATGTCCGATGACAAAGGCCAGTTCATCATCGTTGATACAGAGGCTTACCAGACCTGAAGACAAAACGATTTGACCAGGCTCGGCCCAGGCGTTGACCGCGTAGCTTCGGGTATTGACAAAGATGGCATATTCGGCCGGCAGATGCTGGGGGTAGAGCGTCTTGGTAAATTTTTGGTCGCCGCGTTGGATCAACAACTCTACCGGCCCGGTAAGGTAGCTTCCCCTGGCCTCCATCGCGATGTGTTTAACATCTAACAGGAGGGCCACCAACACCTCGCCGGCCGAGAAGCCGATCTCAAAGTTTCCTCTGAGCGGGATGCGTTCTTCCGACCAGGGAGCATAAATGTTGGTCGACCAGGGATAAAGGGAAGAATAAAGGTTGGTATAAAGATATTTGTCGGCCCAGTAAATAAAGTCCCGACCCAGAACATCCCGGAATCCAAGGCTTATATAGACATTGCGCAAAAGGTCGCCGGTGATTTTAATAAATCTATCCCACTCCTGGGCAGTGGAGAACAAAGGCCAGTTGTTTATCGCCAGGATAATGTCCCCCTGGCGCAGTCCGGCCTCATCCGCGGGAGAGGGATGCCAGACATTATCAATGATAATCTTATTGGTGGCGGTGACCCACCAATCAAAGCCCAGGAAGGGGTAGGTTTGGCCGTGCATCTGGGGAGCGGTGGCCAGCACTCGCAGGAAAGTCCGGGATACTCTCTCCATGGACCAGTTTTGATAAGGATGGCGCAGGGTTGCTGCCAGTTGGCAAGCTTCCACCTCATGGCGGGAGGGAGTGGGGCCGGTGACTTCGGCGCAGCTTGCCACCAGGCACACTAAAAAGCCGGTCCATATCAGGATAATTAATTTCAAAACCGGCAACCGAGAGTGAAACCGACGTTTAGCAGGCGATAATTGTCTACCCATTCCTTAAAATAAAAGACGTGTACATTGGTGTAAAAGTTCTGGAGGAATTCCCATTCCAAAGCCGCCAGCCCTTGTAAGGCCGGCCCCCACTCGGAGTGTTGTCCCACTGCCTGACCGGTTCCCTGCAGGATCAGAGTGGGCAAGCGAAAGATCTGCCGGTCGAAATCCAGGCCCAATCCAAAAGCCCGGTAGGTGCCGGGACTGAAATAGGCCTCATCCCCGCGGCGATAAGCTGCCCAATATAGATGCGGAGTAAGTTCAAGATGCATGCGCGGCTGGTTGATGGCCTGCCAGGAAAGCCCTTGATATGTGGTCAGACGCCGGTTGTCGTCGGAAAACCAGGCCGCCCCCAGGTTGCCGCGCCAGGTCCATCCCGGACGGAAGCGATGGCTATGGGATATTTCGGCCTGGTGCAAAGTAGTGAGCCCGAACTGCTGCAAATCAGTAACAGACTGGTAAAGCCGCGGATAGACATGCGCCTCCTGGTCGAACAGGTCCCGTCGGGAATACTTTATATTGAAGTCGGTGTTGGAGCCGACCGGAAAATCTACCTCCAAAGAGCCGAACAAGCGGTCCCGATGGTCTTTTTCAGTTATTTCATGGAACACATTTACCTCGACCCCGGGGCCGATAAATTCCTTGCGGACCATGGTCCGATCTATCCGCTTCCAGTAGCGCCGGGCAATGATCTCCCCGCTGATCCGGACCCGTTCTCCCAAGGGTAGCGGACCCAGCCCCACTGATACTTCCGCCCGCCGCCAGCGACTTTCCTTTTCGGCTACTTTACGGAGTTCCTCCGGGGTCAGGATAACCCCTGGCCCCACATCTCCGGGACGCAATCGAGAAATATTTTGATTGTATTCCCGGTATTCGGCGGACAGTTCCAGCGGCAGCACCTTGGAAATCCAGAACTTCCCGGAAAGCCGAACCATGCCCCCGTAAATCTCATTACTGTCATCAAACCACAATAATTGCGGTACCACCGGCAGACCCATATCCAGGAGAAATGCAGGCAGGTAGTTGCTCAAGCCTAAGCCTTCCGGCCGCCAACTCCAGCGCTGGAGCATGGGCGGCCACCAGTAAAATCGGCCATAGGCGCGAGGCTCCCGGTCGTACCGGGAAAATTGTCGGGGCCGCATAGCCTCTTCCGGTCGGCGTTGCCCATGCCCATAAGAAAAACCCCGGGAGGTGATCTGCGGCCGCATCTGAGCCCGAACCTGCTCGAGTTCATTGAGTAGCTGTCGGTCCTGAGGGGCTTGTTGGAGCGCCGCGGCAAATTTTTTATAAGCCCTGGACCAGTTGCCGTTGAGGCGGGCCAGGCGGGCCTGGGCCACTTGAACGGCCGGGGAATCGGGAGCGCTACCGATGATCTGTTCATAGGCTGCCCGAGCCGCCTGGTGATCAGCCATCGCCTCCAGCGTCTGGGCCTTTTCCATTAAGACTTCGCCCGCCGAAATACCCCTCAAACCTTCTTTAGCTAAAATAGATGGTCCATTTTCGCTTGCTTTTCTCCTAAGGTGGGTTCCCTCGTTTCCGCCTCTGCTGAACGGGGCGGAGGAAAGATTTTTTATTTCCAGGTGATCTTGTGATGCTAATTGATCCAAAGTCTGAAGCGCCTGCTGATAATCACCCTGGCTGCGATAGGCTTGGGCCAGCATGAACAGGGCCTGGGGCCGGTCCGGATGCGTGGCGGGGAAGTCGCTGAGCATGGCGATGGCCCCCTCGTATTGGCGGCGGTAAAGATAGACCTGCGCCGTTTCCAGTCTGGTTTCAGGCTTCTGGGGTTGGGATTGCAGGACTTTTAAAACCTTGCCAAAATCTTGCATGGCCATCAGGGTCTGCATCCGCAAAGCGGCCAGGCGTTGGTCCTGGGGGCGCAGTCTCAGGGCCTGGCGATAGTAATATTCCGCACTGCGGCGGTCCCCCAACTCCATTGCCAGGTTGCCCAGATAGACCAGGTCGGCCGGATTGCGGGGGCGATAATAGCGGCGCCGTTCCTCCAGAACATTTTGTAAGTAATCGAGCCTGCCCCCGTGGCGGCCCAGTTTGCTGGTGAAAAAACTGAGCGAGGCGATATATTCCGGAGAACCGACCCCGATGCGCGGGATGCGATAAATTAAGTGGCGCAGGTCGTCGTAGTGGATTAAGCGGGGCATTAAATAGGCCAACATCAATAAAGTGGCATGGTAATGCCGGCTGCTGGTTATGCCTTTGGTATAGAGATTATCAATCAGCAGATCAACCGCCTCTCTACTGATGGCCGGAGTGGTTTCCAAGTCAGGGTGGTGGCATAGAGCCCTTGCCACCCAAACACGTTCTTCCAGGGAAAGGCCTCTTGGGGGCGGGTTTTCCTGGGCCCAGCGCCGGGCTTCCGGCCAATTGCGGGCCAGCCGATGGCGTTGGGGAAATTGGGAGCTATAAAGCCGCAAGGCCCACCGGTTAGCGTCGCCCCAGTCCTTGTTGGCCAGAGCGGCCTCAATAAAGACGGTTTGCAAGTCACGATCCCAAAATAACTTTGAATGCCCAGATAATCCAGGGTTTGATTTTTCCCCTGGGTTAGTTGAGTTAGAAGACTGGGAAGGCACGCGGCGCAGCACTTCCATGGCCTCGGGGCCGCGCTGGAGATAGATTAACACCCGGGCCTTTTCAATCTGGGCCTGGCGGTCACCGGGCACCTGGGCCAAATATTGATCGTAACAGGCCAAAGCCTTATCCAAATTGCCGGCCCAGAGATAGAGCCGGGCCTGTTCCCGGAGCAATTCCGGTTCTGACGGCTTGGCGGGGCAGCGATCCAGTTCGGCTTCCGCTTCAGCCCGTTGTTGCTGGGCTATCTCCTGTTTGTGCTTATCTCGGGCGGCGCTCCAGGTCTGCGCCTGCTGCAGCAGCACCGCGACCCGCCGCAATCGCAGGTTAGGGTCAGCTTTGCGTTTCAAGACCTCGTGATACTGTTGCGCCGATTTATCCAGGGTGTCGGATTCGTATGACAGGATTTCCGCCAACTGGACCCGTACCGCTACATCTTGCGGTTGCTTTTCCAGGTAAGCTTCAAAATAGTGAGCCGCCTTATCCCAGTGTTTCTGATAGAAATGCATCTGTCCCAGAAATAACAACAACTGGGGATTTTTTTGGCGATCCACCGGAGCCAGGATCTTGACCGCCTGCCCATAGCGACGGGCATAGGAATACGTCAGAGCCGCCTCCCAGCGCTGCTCCCCCCGGATCAGCTGGCGGCGTTCGGCCTCCTCCCACATGGCTGCGGCTTTGGCAAATTGGCGCTGTTCGGCATAAAGCCGGGCCAGATTGATAATGGTCTCCTGGTGAGTATCACCGCCATCCCAGGCAGCTTTATAGGTTTTCAGGGCCCGGGCATGATCACCGGCCATCAAGAGTTCCAGGGCGCACCAGCGCAGCAGTTTAGACTCGGGTTGGTCTTGCACCAAGGGAGCCAACACCGCCGCGGCCTCGGCATGGTTGCCTTTTTGGGACCAGAGCCGGGCCAAGGCCAGGGCATATTCGGTTTTGCCGCGTTCTTGAGCATATAACCGCAGATAATGGGTAATAGCCTGGTCAATGTCCTGGGCGGCATCAGCCACTTGGGCTGCTTCCTGACGCAGAGCCTGGTTGTCAGCTTCGATTTCCAGCAGCCGCTGGTAGATGGGCACCGCGGCCTGATAATCCTGTTTCCAGTAATGCAGCAGGGCCAATTGATGCAAGGCCTGGGGATTATTGGGGAACTCTGCCACTTCCGCCTCTTGCAGGGGAATGGCTTCCTCATAGTGGTTCAGCTCCACCAGCAGATCCAACAGTCGCCGCCGTAATAATGGATCATGCGGATTGAGCTGGTACAGGCGGCGGTAATACTTCACCGCCTGGGGATGGTAAGTCTGGTGGCGGCCGGCAAAATTGGCCGCAAACTGTAACAGACCGGTATCTTCGGGGTACTTGGCGAGGTAACTATCCAACAGCTCCAGAGCGGCAGCATCCTTACCCAATTGGCTCAGCGCCTCGGCCTGTCCTTTCAGGGCGTCAGTAGGGGCAGGCGGCTGCGCGCTGACCTGGCGAAAGACCTTCAGGGCCTCTTGGGGCTGGCCAGCTTTTAGATAGAGCCAGCCCAAGAAGGTGCCATAACCGGTGTTGGCGGGTTCCCGCTTATAGGCTTTTTGAGCATAGTGCAGGGCCGACTGCAGGTTGTTCTGCCGGTCGGCTTGCTGTGCTGATTGAAACAGGACATGCGGGGAGTGCCAGAAATCTGGATCCCGATGCCAGATCAACGCCAGCACCAGGCCCAGGAAAATGGCAATGCCTGCCAGCCAGATGAGCCTAGGATTCAAACCCATACACCAGCCGCGGATCCATGCTGGGGCTCCACTGTGGTTTTCGCAGCCCTAAGATTACCATCTCCCCCAGAACCCAGATAGTAAAGGCAGAAAAAAGGGCATTAGTGGCAATTAACCGCAGTGGAGCCCAGCCATAGTAAATGGAAAAAAATGGCAGAGCCAGATGTAAAAGAATTATGCCCAGATGGGGCAAGATACATATGGCGCTGCTAGCCTCAGTCCAGGGAGTCAGGTTGTTGGCCCGGTAGAGGGGCTTGCGTCCCGGCAGATACCACAAGGCCGCCAGGATGCCCAAAGCATAAACCGGAAACAGCCCGCAAAGAATTTTAAACTGTTTTAAGGCGGCCTTTTTAAAAAACAGGTAACGGAAGCTTAGGATGGTCAGGAAAAGATACCCGCCCCGAATCGACAGAAAGACCCATTCCTGCCCCTGAAGGAAAGAGATGCCCCAATAGTAGCAATAAAGGGGGATGAGATAAAAAATCGGCAACACCAAACCGCTGATTAGATAAGTAACCATGATGATCAGGAAATGGAGGCGCTGCTTCAGATTGAGGCCCTTTTTGAGTAAGGGATTGTCCCAGAAAAACAGCCGCATGGCATCCAGACACCACTGGAAGCGCTGGCGATATACCCCTCTTAGGGTTTCGGGAGCCAGACCGCGGGAAAGAATATAGGGAAAGTAGATACCCTTCCAACCGTGGCTCACCAACTCATATGAGGTGGTTAAATCTTCCACCATGTTCCAGGTCGCAAAGCCGCCGATCTCCTCCAGGGCCTGGCGGCGGTAAAGGACTCCAGAGCCACAGGAGATCACCGCGTTGGCCTGATCGTTGCTCAATTGGACCACTTCATAAAAAATTTCATCCCGATTGAAGAAGGGATCTTCATCAGGCAGATAAAAACTTTGCTGGCTTTGCACGTAAGCTACGTGAGGAAGGGTAAAAAACCCGATCATGCGGCTGATAATGTCAGGCTGGGGCACCTGATCAGCATCCAGGGCCAGGATGATTTCACCTTGACTGAGACCGAGACCGAAATTAAGGTTGCCGCTCTTGCTGTCGTTTAACGGCCAGCCGGCTAGGGGGCGGGAATGATAATGGAAACCCAGGGATTGGGCCAGGGAGGCCAGGGCAGGAAGGCCGTGGTCATCGAGGACATAAACTTGATAAGACTCATAGTCCAGATTTTTAACCGCGGCCAGAGTGGTCTGGATGATCGGCAGGGGTTCGCCGCAATAGGTGATGAAGACATCGACCGGGTAACTGACCGGCCTGTTCAGACCTTCAGGGCGGTGGAAGCGAAGCCGCCAGGTGTCAAATCCAAGAAGTAATAGTAAGAAATAAGCTAAGCATTCGGCAGCCAGGAAGATATAGGCGTGAAGTTCTCCGCTCCAATAAGTTTGCCCTCCCAGCCAGCCCAGGTAAAAAAAGCCGCTGACCAGGGTGAGCATAGAAAAAATCTGGGCCCGCAATCGACGGAAACGGTCTTCAAAGTCGAGGTAACGCTGATAAGACGGGTTGGGTTGCCGTTCAGCTTCAAAAAGTTTATCTGAGCTGCGGGTCATGGCCAATGTCTCCAGCGATTCCCAGGAGCGAAGTAATCCCTTACCTCCGTTTAGCCCCGCGTATTGACCGATTAAACCTGGACGTTATATCCTTTTGATTTTGCCGCTATAAAAATAGAATGTTTAATATTTAAAACATAATAATATAGATATATAAATTAGGCTTTAGACTACTATATTATTAATTTTTTTGTCAATTTATTTTAACTTGAATATGTTAAATTTTATGCCATAAAGGGACAGGTTCGCATAACGAGTCATATTGGCTGTTGCACCAAAGATGAGGGGGGCGGGTTTGAAACTGGCCGCCTCCTTAGGCTGTTCCATCCCTGGAATAGCCGCGGCTTTTAATTGATCTGCCACAATCCGACCGGAGAGCAACCCTCCTGGTTTCAAACCCGCTAAGATTAGACTGGATGGTATTTTTATAATTTAAAATTATAATAGTGTCAATAAATATTATTATATATGATTAAATATTAGAACATTAAATATAATGTTAATATATTAAAACATTATTTAATGGAAATATTAACGTTTATATAATTTTTGATAAGCCAGATACCATTGGACAAATCTAGGGATACCGATTTCGATGGAGGTGGCAGGTTGAAATGCCAGTTTGGCTTGGGCCCGGCTGATCTCGGCAAAGGTGGCCGGAACATCACCGGGCTGGATAGGCAGGAGTTCCTGGGTAGCCTTGATTTTTAGTTCATTTTCCAACAGGGTGATGACCTGCTGCAGGTCTTCTGCCTGATGGTTACCCAGGTTAAAGATTTCGTAAATCTCCAGGTCGGGGACCAGCAGGGCCGCCACGACTCCCTGGACGATGTCGTCGATGTAGGTAAAATCGCGGCGCATCCGCCCGTAGTTAAACACCTTGATGGGGCGTCCGGCCAGCATCGCCTCGGTAAAGAGCCACATGGCCATGTCCGGCCGCCCCCAAGGACCGTATACGGTAAAAAACCGCAGACCCACGGTAGGCAGGCCATAAAGATGGGAATAGACATGAGCCATTAGTTCGTTGGCCTTCTTGGTGGCGGCATACAGACTGATGGGCCGGTCTACCCGCTGATCTTCATGGTAAGGAAGATCGGTCTGCCCCCCATAGACACTGGAACTGGAGGCATAGACCAGACGCTCTACCGAATAAGTTTTACAAAGTTCCAACAGGTTAAGGAAGCCTTCCAGATTCGACTTTTGATAGGCAAACGGGTTGATCAGGGAATAGCGGACCCCGGCCTGGGCCGCCAGGTGGCAGATTTTCTGCGGCCGGTAAGTTTGAAAGAGGTGGTCCAGAGCGCTCAGATCAGCAAGATCAGCATTGATTGAGATAAACCCCGGGAACCGGCGTAATTCTCGATCCCGATCGTGCTTTAAGAGAGGGGAGTAATAATCGTTAAAATTATCCAGGCCGATTACCCCGCCTCCCTGGGCCAGCAGAAAGTGGCTGACATGGTAGCCGATAAACCCGGCGCTGCCGGTGACCAGAAAAGTATGATCTTTAATTTGCGGAAGCCATTCTAACATCTGGTTTATACTTTATCTTTTCAGGATAACATCAAGGCTGCGAAACTGGCCTTGATTCAAGAAGATAACTTAGCAGATGGCTTGAGGAATGGCAAGCGCCGACTCGCGGCATAATCCCCTTGACTCATGGGAGCCGAAGGGATAACCTTGTTACGATTATGCGCTACTGTTTAGCCATACCTACATACTGGAGCCCATCCCTCGGGACCGGCTTTAGAATGGTCAATGACGATCAACCCAGGCCCCCAAATAGCAGGGAAGGCTTGCGGCCTACTCTGGAAAGCTTGATTCCGCTGGCTGCGGATTCGGCGGCCGTTCTGGTGGTAGCCGCGGCCGCGGCTCCTCATCAGGTCCTGGAGGCCATTGCTTCGCCGCCCTTACCCTACCGGGTAATTTTTTTTGCTGCCCCGCACTTGCACATCTTACAGGATTTTCTCCTGGCGCATGGCCAGGGAAATGGGCTTATGCCTTTTTCCCTGTATGGTTATGCCCAGATGCGCAATCTGATGCTGATCTTAGCTAATATTTTAGAAGCCGAGATTTTGGTCAGTCTCGATGATGATGTTAGGGTGGCCGATGCCGATTTTCTGGCCAAGGTTGAGGAAAATTTTGCCCTCCTGTCCCCCGATCATCCCCGGTTTGGCCTGGCCGGGATTTACCAAAACCCGGATGGCTCTGTATTGTTGCCGGAGCCCACTGCTGCTTGGACGGTTCCTTGGCCCAAAATCCGCTGGATGAATGACGCGTTCAAAGAATTATTTTTATCCGGCCCCCGCCTGAAGCCCACCCCCCTGGCTCTGGGCGGCAACTTGGCCCTGACCGCTGACCTGTTCCGGCAGCTGCCCTTTGACCCAGGGATCGCCCGCGGGGAGGACATCGATTACGTGCTCAATGCCCGGATGTTTAAGATTCCGTTTTTTTTGGACAACACCTTAAAGGTCATCCACCAGCCGGGGGATAAGCCCTATCCTTTGTGGGTCCAACTCCGTCAGGATTTGCAGCGATTCTGCTATACCCGGCGCAAATTGTCCGACCAGAAACCCGAACCCGGAATGACCCTAATAACCCCCGATGAACTTAAGCCCTATCCGGGCAATTTTCTCCAGGCCGACCTGGAGAGCCGGGCTTACCAGAGCCACCATCTCTTGGCCCAAGAATATCAGGCTAAGGGCGAGGCCCAGGCGGCGCGCCACACCCTGGAAAACCTGGCCTGGATTTCAAGAGTCAATAACACCAGGAAAAATGTGTTCCAGACCTATCTTGATCTCGTCCATGGTTGGCAGGCCCTGCAAGCCTGGCTGGCCCAGCCCCGGATAGCCGCGGCGGCCCGGCAAGCATTGTGGGGGATTCCTTGAGCCGGGGCCCAACGCTGATCAGGCCAGGAGAGTGGGGGCGGGCTGCACCCTTGCCGGCTTTGGGGCTGTTGCTGTCGGGAAGCTTAAACCTGGAGAAGCTAATCACCATAAAGCGGACCGAGAATCTTCCGGTGCACGTCGTCTTTCCGGTGGGCACGGCCCGGGAAGCAGCTAACTTAGCCCGACTATTGACGATTCTGGAACCTCTGTATCCCACCCTAATCGATCGGCTCTGGATCGCCTTCGGCGGTCAACGGCTGGGTAACTTATCCCGGTTGGAGCAGTCTTTCCCAGGGGTGCGGTTGTTTCTGGCCCGGAAGTCGCTGCCCCCCGATCAACCGGATAATCCCCTGGGCAAAGGGGCGGTGATGCGAGCCTTTCTCTACCACCTGATTACCCAGGCAGGAGTTAATCAACCGCGGGCGGTGGTGGAGTTTATCGATGCCGATATCCGGCCCCCATATTTTAATCCCCGCTGGGTGATCGATCCGGTCGGGGCGGTTCTGTGGTTTGACGCCGTAGAAGCGGCCAAGGTGGTCTATCACCGGCCCCGCGGCGGCCGGCTTAATGCCATTTGCCGGTCATTTTTGGCTCTGTGTCCGCATCCGGCAGTGCAGGCCTTACAAAAATTAATCTATCTGCTCTCCGGGGAGATTGCCGGAACCTTAAAATTCTGGACTGCCCTGCCGTTCAAGAGCGGTTATGGCATTGAGGCAATGATCCTGCTGTCCCTGGCCCTCAATCAATTAAAATTAGTGCCTGCAACCGACGACCTGGATCACCTGGTACAGATTTATCTGGGTCAGATGGACCACCGTCATGCCCCCCTCAACTCAACGGCCAAAAAACGGGGATTGGATCAGATGGCCGGCAATGTTTTCCATACCCTGGAGGAAATTCTGCGGGAAGCCGGCATCCTCAATTGGCGGCCAGGGCCGCTGATGGAGCCCAGGCTGAACCTTCCGGTGCCACGCCCCCAAGTCGATGCTCCCCCTGACTGGCTCCAGGCTCCCATGGCTGACCTGACCCTGCCGCCGTTAGCTGCCCGCCCGGAAATTGCAGCCTTTGTAACTCAGGAAGGCAGATGATGCAGATCGCTCAGATCGCTCCCCCCTGGATTCCGGTGCCACCTTTGACCTATGGCGGTACGGAATTGATGGTGGCGCGGTTAAGCCGGGCTTTACTGGCCCGGGGGCAAGAGGTGAGGCTGTTCTGTTCAGGAGATTCTTCTTTGCCGGTGCCCCATCAAGGTCCCTACCCAAAAGCTTTCTGGCCCCCGGATAAATTTTCGGAAAATTTGCACCTCTCCTATGCCTGGGCTTGTTTGCGCTCGGCGCCGCCCCAGGTGATTCACTCCCACCTGGAAAATGCCGCTGGCTTCTGGGCTGCCGGTCCGGCCCCGGCCCCGCTGGCGATAACGCTTCATACCCCCCTGAACGCCATCAAGCGGGATTACCTAAGGCATTTTCCTCAGGTTTACCTGGTGGCCGTCAGTGATTTTCAATATCGACAGCTCCAGGGACACCCCCGTCGCTACTTGATACCGCATGGCCTGGACGTGCGTGATTATCCCTTTCAGGCCCCAAAGCAGGATTTTTTGTTGTTTCTGGGGAGAATTTACTCTGATAAAGGTGTGCCCACCGCCATCCGACTGGCCCAGGAGACCGGCCTGCGGCTGGTGATTGCCGGGCCGGTCTTTGCTCCGGACCAGCCTTATTTTGATCAGGAGATTTTGCCCCACCTGGATGGAGAACAAATTATTTACCTGGGCCCGGTGGATTTTAGCCGGAAGGTGGAGTTGCTGGGACAGGCCCGCGGCCTGGTACTGCCGCTGGCGGTGGATGAGGCCTTTGGACTGGTGCTGCTCGAGGCCATGGCTTGTGGCACCCCGATACTGGCCTATGGGAGGGGAGCAGTACCTGAAGTGGTGGTGCACGGCGAAACCGGGTTCGTGGTCCAGACTTATGCCGAATTGCGGGAAAATTGTAAGAGATTAAAGGAATTAGACCCGTTCCGGTGCCGGGACCATGTAAGTCAACGATTTTCTTTGGAACAAATGGTGGATGGCTATTTATCGTTTTATGGCCAGATGCAGTGATCTTGAGGACCGATCCTATGCGTCTGCCTTCTCTTTTACTAAATGTTCCAGGCAAAGGCTCCGGGAAGAGCCGGGCCAAACCAGCCGGGGTAATTAACCCCCATATGTGATTGGCCATGGTAATCTCGCCTTTGGTGCTGAAATTAGGACTGGTGCGCTTTGCCACCTCCTTATTGGTGGTGTTGTTAGCCAATGTCCTCAACCGGGTATTGATTGTCGAGCTTCAGGTGTCGGCCTCCCTGGTTACCTTTAGTTTTGCCTTCCAGCACCTGATGACTCCGGTTGGGCTGATTGCCGGTTATTTTTCTGATAGCCGGTCAATCTGGGGTTGGCGCCGCCTGCCTTATATCTGGGGCGGGATGGCTTTGGCCCTGATGGTCATGCCCTTTTTTCCGCTTTGGGCCCGGGCTCTGGCTTCAGCGCCTCATAGTTGGTCGGTGCTTTATCAAGGAGTGCTGCTGTTTTCCCTGTTTGGGATCGGCACCACGGTCTCGGCCACGGCCATCAATGCCCTGCTGGTGGACCAGATTCCGGAAGCGGACCGGGGGGCGGCTCTAACCACGGTATGGATCATGACCCTGGCTGGCTTTATTGTGGGCTCTTCCCTGTTGCAGCATCTGTTGCCACTGTATAACCCGGTCTGGCTGGATGGGGTCTTCGGCATCGTCGCCCTCTTGGCTTTGGTGATGACCATCTGGGGAACCTGGAAGGTGGAGGGTCAGGCTGTGGTTATTCAACCCCAACCGCCAGGCTTTCTTCATCTCTGGCCGACGCTGCGGCTGTTGGCCGGCAATGGCCAGGCCTTAATTTTCTTTGGCTTCCTGTGGGCTTCGATCTTCTTCCTGGCCATCCAAACTTTTATTATTACCTCTTATGGGGGCGAGGTGTTGCATTTGCCGGTGGCCGAAACCACCAGATTCGGGGTTTACACCTCCTATGGCATCCTTATCGGCATGCTGGGCATTAATCTGCTCCTGCGGCGCTGGCGGAATCTGAAGGACAAGTCGATCCTGGCCTTCAGTCTCATCTTGAGCAGCCTGGCCTTTGGCCTGCTTAGCCTGACTTCTTTCTGGCCGCAATTGAGCCTGGGGATTTATTCTCTGTGGCTGCTGGGGGTGGCCCGCGGGCTGTACAACGTGGGCATTTCCTATCTGACCATGAGTCTGGTGCCGGCCGGGTGCAGCGGAGTTTTTATGGGCTTATGGAATCTGGTAAGCGGCCTGGGGCTGGCCGGCGGGGAGATGGCCGGTGGGTTTCTGAGAGACCAGGCCCTGCAGATGGCAGGAAATATTCACTGGGCCTATGGCCTGGTTTTTCTGTTGGAAGGCCTCGGTCTGCTGAGCTGTTTGGTTCTGCTGTTTCCCTTGAACCGGGAAAAGTACTGGCGGCGCTATACATTTTTAGTTGCCAGACAGTCTAATAAGCTGGATAATCTACCAGAATTTGCTAAAGCAGCAAAAAATTCCGACCATCAGCGGTGACCTCATGGTTCGGCTAATCCTGGTAATCATCCTTTGCTGTCTGGGTTGTAAAACTCCCGACGGCCCGGTCTCGCGGCAGACCATCACTTATACCTTTGACGACCAAACCCAAATCCTAATCCGCCATCTGGCCCAAGAGCATCAGATACCGGTTTATCAGGATTTTGACCGCCGTTTTAAAGGGCTGTTCATACCCGGGAACCTGCTGCCCTATGAACCTTTTGTGCTGGCTTTGTCTACCGAAAGCAAGATTCCCACTGTGCTGCTGTTGGATGCTCCCTGGGTCCGCCGTTATGCCACCGCTGGCTGGCTCTATGAAATGGAGCGGACCCAGGTTTTTTCCAAAGAAGACCTGATCCCCGCTGTCGCCAATGCCTTTTCGGTCTCCGTGCCGCAAATCACCGGCCGGCCGGAACCGGAATTGATGGCCGTTCCAACCTTTATTAAGGGCAATATTTTGTTTTACCGACAGGATCTGCTGAGTCGTTACCAGCAGTCTGCTCCCCGAAACTGGGCTGAATTAAAGGCCATTTGCCAGAAAATTCTGCCCCAGGAACCGGCGCTCAAATATGGTTTAATCTTCCATGTGACGAATTTTATCAATGACTTCTATCCCGTCCTCTGGGGATTTGGCGGTGAGGTTCTGGACTCCCAGGGGAATTTGGAGCTTGGCCGGCCCGAGACCCTGGCCGCAAGCATCGAGGCGCTGGAGGAAATCTGTGCCATGTCAGGAACCCTGGCCCCCAGTACAGGGGAGCTGAAAAAATTTGAGGCCCCCCGAAGCCTGCGCCAGGCTCTTTATCAAGGAGAGGCCTTGTTCATGATCAACTGGAACACCCGCATGCACGACCTCAAGGAAATGATTCAACAAGGGGACCAATCAACCCGGGCGGCCCTAACCGGTCTGAATCAGGTGGGGGTGGCCCCTATTCCTTGTCGCCGCGGCCATCCCCACCGCTATTCTAACGTCGGCTCATTTGGGTGGGGGGTGAATCGATTTGCCATCACCGACCATCAGATCATGACCATGGCCAGGCAATTTATTCACCTGGTGACCAATGACCGCTTTCAGGTGCTGGCGGCGGAGACTATGGGGCAGATTCCAGCTCTTCAGAGCGCCTTGCCGCAGATTAAAAACCAACAGGTCTGGCAGGTATACCAACAAACTTTTGCTGCTGCCGATGTGGTGCTGCGTCCCCGACCCCAGAGCCGCCTGGTCAATAATCTCTTGGAAAAACATCTGTTGGCGGCGCTGTATGGCCAGAATTCCCCCCGGGCAGCTCTGACTGCCGCCAGTGTTGAACTTAAAGAGGTGGTAAGGCAAGAGTAAACATGGCTGAACCGCTGCTCTCTTCTCCGCGCTCCCTCCGCTACCGTCTTATGGCCTTAGGCGGTACTGCCTTCCTGATCTATCTCATTGTCATCCTGTTATTTCTGCCTTTGCTGCATTTCACCCTGGCAGGGATGTTGGACCGCACTATCAGCTCCATCGAAACCGAAAAAGAAAATGAGGCCACTACCATTGCGCGGCTCATGGTCCTGGAGTTTTCCCACCTGAGTGAATTGTTAAAGGTGGAGCCAGGGGTCGAGCAACAGATTGATCAGCGGGTTATGAGGCTGTTATGGGAGAAGGTCACCTTCAATGAAGTCATTGAAGGGATTGAACTTATCCATGCGCCGGTAGATGCAAAAGAACGCCATCTGACTTATTGGTATTACCGCCGGGAAGAACCAGAATTGCAGCCCATGGCTGGTCCGATAAGAGGCTTAAAAAAATTCTCGGGGCTGGAAAGGCAACTGATCGATAAGATCCACCGAGAACAGTGGGTGGATAAAAACCTTCTGGAATCAGTCAACCTGGGTCCCAAAAAGGAAGGGGAAATGCTGCTCCGCTACTTCCCCCTGTATGTCCCGGTGCCGGAACTGGGGGCCCTCTACTGGGGCGTAGCTAAAATCGGTATCGATGCCAAAAGCCTGCACCGGATAAAACTTTTGCAGATTCAGGAAGGGACCAAGATCCGTAACTTGATCACCCTGGAAATCATCCTGAGCCTGGTGATCTCCGGCCTTCTGGCCCTGGCCGTGGTCTATTGGAGGACGCGCAATATTAGTGCACCGCTGTCGGACCTGAGCCGCCTAGCTTATGCCCTGGAAGCGGAGCAGGTTTCCAATCTGGATTTATGGCTCGACAATCTGGAACGGGTCGATGTCCAGGGGCAGGTTGAAGCCACTAATCTGCGCCGGGTTCTGATGCGTCTGGCCCAGACGATCCAGAAGCTGGGTCAGCAACTGGTCACGGCTGAAGCTCAGGCTTGCCGGGGGCGGGTGAGCGCGGCAATTTTCCCGGATTTAAAAACACAGAGCCAGGCCTGTCAGGAACTTGAGGCGCAGCTAAGGGAAAGATCCCAGATTCTGGCCAATCTGCTCAAGGCGTACGAATCCCTGCCGTCCTTGACCTCCAGCCAGCGGGAGGAAATGCGCCAAATCCGGCAGCGACTGGAAGGGGCTGCAGAGCGGCTGGCACCACCAAAATGGCCAGATCTGGCTGCCAGCCTGCAACAGCTTGACTCCCGTCTCCAGGACCTGGACCATTTTCTGAATCCGCCCGAGGATGTTTGCGGCCATCTCAGCCCTGATTCCAGTCTGACCCAGGCCTTGGATCTGATCGTTCCAGCTCTGCCGCCAGAGGTCAAAATCAGCCAGGAGATTGAAAAATTGCCCTCGATCTGGGGATGTCAGGGCAATCTGGAACAAGCATTTCTTTTTCTTTTGGATTACGCCCGACAGGAGCTAAAGCCGGGTGGAGAATTAATTATCCAGGCTAAGCAGGCCTCACCGGAACTAATACAAATCAGCCTGGCTTGCTCCGGGCCGCCAACCTCCGAGGCCGAGCTCCAGAGACTCCTAACTCCTTTTCAGACAGAGGCTGAACCTCCCAGTCACCTGGGTCCGGCCCTGGCCAGGGCTGTCTTCCGCCAGCACGGCGGCGACCTTACCATTAAGCGGCGGGAGGCAGGCGGGTTGACTTTTTTGGTTGAACTTCCCATTGCTGATCAAGATGAGTCCAACTAACGGCAGAGGCAGGGTGCTAGCTGAACCGCTGGCCCGAATGTGGGTCAATTTGGGCCACCGCCTGGACTTAGTACTTGGAATCTTTGCCTTATTTTACCAATTATTGCTGGCCAGCTTCACCAGCCGGACCGGTTTTCCGCTGCTCTTGCGGGAGAGTGCCAGGCAGGTTTATTTTACTGCGGTCCAGGGTGGTTTTCTGGTGGGGATCACAGCTCTAATTTTAGGGCTGCTGGTGATCGTCCATACCAGCCCACACCTGATCGAAATCCGGGGAGAGGAATTTATCGGCCAACTTCTGGTGATCATTGTCCTCCGGGAGGTGGGGCCGGTGCTCACCGCTTTTTTTGTCCTGCTGCGCTCCGGGACCGCCATCATCGTTGAAATCGGCATCATGGCGGTTACCCGGGAACTGGAAGCCCTCCACAACATGGGGATCGATCCGCACCGCTTCCTGGGCTTACCCCGGTTTTGGGGGTTGACTGTTAGCATGATAGCCTTGTTTATCCTTTCTACCATTACTGCGGTCCTGGGAGGATTTGTTTTTGCACAATTATTTGCGGAGATCTATTGGCAAGGATTTTGGCTGTCGCTGCTGAATGCTTTGGGATGGCTGGATCTGATGGTGGGCCTGGCTAAAGTCATCCTGTTTGGCATGCTAATCGCCACGGTCTCCCTCTATTATGGGTTACAGGCCCGGGGGCAGCTTGGGACTTTGGCCCGCCACACCTCCCGGGGCGCGGTCTTGAGCCTGCTTCTTTGCGGCATTGTCGACGCCTTTCTGAGCTCGGTCTTTTATCTATGAAAGAAGATTCTATTCACCCCGAACCTGAACTTTTAGTTCAGCACAGCCTGTGTCTGGACCGGGTGCTTCTGCCCGGGCATCCGCCCGATTGGCCCACCCCGCTGAGTCTGACCTTGGGCCTGAAGGAATTTTTAGTGATTGACGGCTTGAGCCTGGCGGGAGCCCAGCAGCTCCTGTCCGTGGCCGCGGCTTTGCAATTTCCGATTCAGGGTCGAGTCCGGCATTGGGGGCAGGATTTAACGCGCCTTTCCAGAACCGACCTTTACCAGCTGCACCGTCGGATCGCTTTTATCTCCCCCGGGCAGGTTCTCTTGCGGGGCCTGACAGTAGTGGAAAATATTACTTTGCCAGGGCGTTATTTCCAGCGTCGGGCGATGCGAGAAATTATCAAGGATTACTCCGAGCTGATCGAGCATTTCGGTCTGAGACCTTATTTTTCCCATTATCCTTCGGAACTGCCGGCCGAGATTTATTCCCGGGTGCTGTGGGCCGGTGCCTTGATTAAGGAACCAAAATTAATTCTAGCGGCGCCCTTCAGCTCTCCCCCTTCCCCAGAAAATCAACATCTAATTCTGGCCCGGTTAAAAAATTATCGGCAACAACATCAGGGCGCAGTATTGCTGACTGGCCCCGACCTAGCGGCGGCGCGGCCCCTGGCCGACCGCCTCTTGCGGATGAAATCGGGGGGGTTGGCCGAAATCCGCCTTGCCGGGCAACCACCCCCGCCCATATCACAGTATCTTTCTTTTTTTTGAACCAGCCGCTCCGCTTAAGTGCTCGGAGTAATAATTTAATTGAGGGGTGGAGAAAGCTTAAATGGCGCGACTGAAGTTCTCGTGCCAAACCGGGCCGATTTTCGTCGACTTGAAGGGTGGCGATAAGATAGAAAAATGTTATAATTCCTTCCTAGGTACTATTATTTTCTCGGTTATCCGAAAATTATTACTCCGAGCATTTAAAAGCTTAATTTGAGGGGAGGGCCGGAGGACCGAGAGGCCCCCCGCCCTCCCCTCAAGCTCCCCTCCCAACCCCCGTTAAGGGGTTGGGGGAG
>JBKHJN010000052.1:0-14576 GCA_046538075.1 Desulfobacteraceae bacterium
ATATCTGGCAAGTCTATGAACGCAGTAGCAATGGAAATTCAAAAGCTGATAGGGAAGACAACCCCTTGCATTGGAACTATCAAAGACCGCTTAAAGAGGGCGAGAAAACCACCCTTTAGTTAACAAAACGCAACGTTTTGACAACAGACTTAACAAAACGTTACGTTTTGTTAATGACAAATGACTTACAGTGCTTTAGTTTTATTGTAGGAATGCAGTAAGGCTATTTTTTTTACCTAAAGAGGTGCTATATGGAGCAACTTCGCTATTTAGATGAACGGGAAGTTAGTAAGATCACCGGAATTTCCATTCAGACCTTGCGCAACGACAGGTTCAAACAACGAGGTATTCCCTATTGCAAACCCGTGGGGCGGCGTCTGGTGCGTTATCGGCTAAGCGATATTATCCGTTTTATGGAGAGTAATGTTGTTGAGACTTCCCCAAAATGAACCCCCGGCGGACGACCGGGGGCGATAATTGGGAAGTCAGGGCAAGTTAGAAATCTTTAAGGACATCCTTATGCTATCAGATTTTATAATTTTGTCAAATAATATTCCTGCAGAGCTCCGGGAGCATCCACAGTGGGTTACTTGGCGTATTGAAGACCGGGACGGCAAGCCGACCAAAATTCCCTATTGCCCCAATAACCCAGGCCGCAAAGCTGAAGCTGACGACCCTCACACCTGGGGAACTTTCGAGGCGGCCCAAAGTATTGCACAGCAAAATGGATTTGCCGGGATCGGTTATGAGTTCAGTTCAGACGATCCCTATACCGGCATTGACCTGGACAAATGCCGGGACCCCGAGACCGGGGAAATCGAACCTTGGGCTTGGGCCATTATTAATCAGGTAGATTCCTATACCGAAATATCGCCCTCGGGACGCGGCGTCCATATTTTAGCCAAAGGTAAGCTCCCCCCGGGCCGACGCCGCAAGGGCCACATCGAAATGTATGACTAGGGCCGATATTTCACCATGACCGGCCAGCATCTCGGGGGGACGCCGATAACCATCGAAAAGCGGCAAGACCAGATTAATGCCTTGCACGTGGAAATATTCGGTTCTTTCCACACGCAGCCCCAGGCCCAGGCCTCTCCGGAAACAACCCACAATGATATTGCCGAAACCCCTGATGCCGAGCTGATTGAGAGAATTTCCAACTCCAAAAATAGTAACAAGTTCCGGGACTTGATGTATGGCGACCCGGATTTTATTATTTCACAGTCTGGCGGCGCAGGGTATCCCTCGCTGAGCGAAGCTGATCTTGCCCTGTGCAATATCCTGGCCTTCTGGACCAGGAAAAACCCCGATCAAATGGACCGGATTTTCAGACAGTCCGGGCTTTACCGGCCTAAATGGGATGAATACCGGGGCAGCCAGACTTACGGCGAGATCACAATTAACGAGGCCATAGCAACCACAGTCGAGGTGTGGAAAGGGGGCAAACGTCGAAAGGCCAGGCCCAAGGGGCAAAAGCCCGGTTCGGATCCGATTGATTTTGAACCGGGAATCATCATAAACAAACGGCAATTATCAGACATTACCCAAGAGGCCATTGGTGCTTTAGTCAAGTCGAATGACCCACCTTATATTTTCAAATGGGGAACCGGATTAGCCAGAATCAGGCCGGATGCGACAGGCCAACCGATAATCGAAAATCTTGGAGAAAATCTACTGCGGGAGCGGTTGGCCAAAATATCAAAATTTTATCGAACAACTGACAATGGCCTAACCGATGCATTACCTCCACGAGATTTAACACAGAACATCTTGGCGGCGGATAGTTGGCCCTTCCCGCCTATCATGGCTATAACTGAGACGCCAATTATCAGACCGGATGGTTCCATAATTTCAAAATCTGGTTATGACCCTGAGACTTGTCTTTTTTATGCCCCAGCTAAAAACCTAAAAATTCCTGAAATCCCCCTGAATCCTACCCAAGATCAGCTTAACGATGCTGTCAATCTGATTTGGGAAACTATTGGCGAATTTCCCTATGTCAGCAACGCCGATAAAGCCAATGCCTTTGGACTTTTGATAACTCCGGTTGTACGGCCTACCATCAATGGTTGCGTGCCTATGGCTTTAATCGATGCACCTTCGCCAGGAACCGGGAAGGGATTACTAAGCCAGGTCATGCCTCAGATCACAGTGGGAAGGCATACTGGTTCAATGGTTGCTACCCAAAACGATGATGAAATGAGGAAAATGATCACGTCTGAATTGCTAAAGGGTTCGATGCTGATCACCATTGACAACGTGGAATTTCCTTTGTGGCTACCTTCTTTAGCGTCCGCGTTAACGGCATCGGTCTGGAATGACCGACTTTTAGGGAAAACCAAACAGTTATCGCTACCACAGCGTGCGGTGTGGATTGCAAACGGAAACAACATTCAACTGCGCGGTGATTTGCCGCGGCGCTGCTACCCCATCAAAATTGACGCAAAAATGGCCGAGCCTTGGAAGCGGACCGGGTTTAAACATCCCGATTTATTAAAGTGGGTGCGGGAAAACCGCGGGCATCTGTTAGGTGCACTGTTGACCATAGCTCGGGCTTGGTTTGCTGCCGGCAGGCCGGCATGGAATGGCCCCACCATGGGGAGCTTTGAGGGCTGGGTTGAAATTGTCGGCGGGATTTTAGCTCATGCCGGAGTAACCGGATTTTTAGAGAATCTCAATCAATTTTATGCCAAAGCAGACCAGGAAGCGGTGCAATGGGAAGTTTTTTTGAGGACCTGGCAGGAGATTGAACCAAATACAATCACAAGTGGCGGGTTGGCTAAATTAATAGACGATCACGAGACCTTAATGGAGGCTTTACCCGATTCGCTTTTGGCAGCAAAGGAAAAAGCTAAGTCAGATTCAGGATTTACAAAATCCTTAAAGTTTCCTGGCTCTCCCTGTAAGGCTCGCACTTTTGCCTGGGCGATGATCTCAATGTCGGGGTGCATGGCCACTTCAATCAGTCGGGGAGAAATCATACAGGTCGAACAGTCATTGGTGGGAAAGGTTTTGTCCAATTGGGCCATGACTCCACCGAGGGAGATGTCCTGTTCTACTAGATAGACCTTAAAGCCAGCATTGGCGGTGTCCAGGGCGGCCTGCATCCCGGCGATACCGCCGCCGACTACTATTACCGCGCCTACTTTTTGTTTAGGTATTTCTGCCATTTGCTCCATAATCCGAAAAATAGGCTTTGTCCGAGATCTGAGTAAGTCCGTCAGCCTAAAGTAGCCCTTTGTGCAAAAGTAATGGGGAGGGGTTGATAAAATGCCGATCTAACCATGCCCTGACCTCAGGATGGCCCAGAGCCAGGCCCAGCAGATCAGTGAAATACAATACTGGCAGATAATAATTTTTCCCGAATTTCTGAGAGATTCGGCTTTGACATAAGTCCAGGTTTGCTTGGCACATTTGGCAGGAAACGACGAAACACTCGGCGTCGGCCTCGAGAGCCCGTTCATAGAGCCGCTGGACCAGGGTATCGACGAGGTCTGGGTCGCAGAAAGCGAATCCTGCCCCGCAACAATCGGTTTTATGGGACCAAGGATAAGGTTCGGCCCCTAGAACCTCCACCAGTCTATCCATATTAACCGGGTTTTCATAATTTATATTATCGGTGATCCTGGGGGGACGAGCTACCAGGCAGCCGTAGTAGCAAACGACTTTCAGCCCCTGCAAGGGCCTCTTGATCTTTTTCCTGATAATAGCTAACATGGCTTCCTGGGTAAAATAATCCAGAAGGTCCCAAATCTTAATCTTACCCTGATAAATAATTTCTGAGGGGGCCGCCTTGGCTTCCAGCTCGGCATCCGGCTCCGTTACTGGCGCCAGGTATTGAAGATAACGAGACATTATAGTAGCCGCTTCCGGACCCAGCAGGGCTTTTTCCGCGGTCTTCAGACGGTTGAAACATAGACCGCACGGCACCACCACATCCTGACCCTGGGCTTCCGCCAACAGCAAGTTCCGGATCGGCAAAGCCAGTGAGAGGAATTCATTCAGGCTATGAGCCGCGGTAGCCCCACAACAACTCCAATCTTCCAGTTCCTCCAGTTGAACATTCAATAACCTGGCTATCCCGATGATCGAGTCGGCGTAATCCCGGGCGGTACTCTCCAGGGAACAACCGGGATAATAGGAAACTTTCCTGACCTTATCCAAAAGCCCCGGCCTTTCTAAATAATTCCATAAACTTTTCAATATCTTTAATTCTTTTGGGTGGTTTCAAACGAAGGCGACCTTTGCGGAAGAGTTCGAAACCCAGCTTGAGGTCACCCAGGAACCTGCCATCCATGATTTTGGTTATTGCTCCACCACTCCGGCCGGTATACATTCTGAATAAGGCCGCCTCATGCAGTCGCCCTCCGAAAAGACGGATGTCATCCAGAAAAACCTGGTGGAAGACCGCCACATTCTTCTTGGGAATGGCGCGAGGGGTCTTGATGGCTTGTTCCTTCAAGTAATCCATTATCCCGGCAATGTCGATGTCATTGGGACAGCGAGTGGTGCAGGTCTCACAGGCGGAACAGGCCCAGATGGTCTTAGCTTCCAATACCAGATCTTCTTGTCCCAACGCGGTCAGTCGGACGATTTCATGGGGCAGAAAATCCATCGCAAAGGTCAAGGGACAGCCAGCTGAGCATTTTCGGCATTGATAACAGTCAAAAACAGAGATACCGCGCTCTAGTTGGAGCTGTTCTCCCAACTCTGCAGCTGGTTCTAGCGTTTCAGTATGTAGCTTTGCCTTATTCATGGACAGTCTCTCACTCGTAACACGAGTTATTCCGCCAACACGCACCCAACCTGAGATGTCGATCAGCTTATCTTCATCTTGCGCGTAATACGACCGATTTTAACCAGAGTTGCCAATTTCATTTAAATATTAAGCATTCCCTCCTCTCTTTACTTTTCCAGTGTCATCTGAATATAGTGACAGGGACACTCTTTGGCACAGAGACCACAACCCTTACAAAAGTCGTAATCAAATTCATATGTTACACCAAGATCAGATTTCTTCACCGCGTTGTCCGGACAGTACATATAGCAGTTGCCGCAATTGAAACAGAGTCCGCAACTTAAGCATCGCTCCGCTTCTCTGATAATCTCAGCGCGGTCAAAAGGTGGATAAATCTCGTCGAAACCCTTTAGCCTCATGTGAACCGGACGCGCTTCCTTAATGAAACGCTTTGCCTTGACATAGTAATAGGTATTGAGATCCTTGGAATAGATCACCGGAGGTGGGGCCAGACGACTCTCCACATTCCCTTCGATGTAGTCTTCAATGGCCACCGCCGCCCGCAAGCCCTGTCCCAGGGCAGCAGAGACGGTCTCAAGTCCAAGCACGGCATCGCCACCGGCAAAAACTTTATCCATGCTGGTCATCTGATACTCATCGGTGGCAATCCATTGATTTTCACGCTTATCAATCTCTATGCCATCGTAGTCCACCGCCTGACCTGTAGCCATGATTACGGTGTCCGCCGGAATAACCGATTCTGATCCGGGTATAGGGACCGGCCTGGCCCTACCGCTGGCATCCGGTTCCGCTAACTCCATTTGCACACACAAAAGGCCGACCGCCCGGCCCTCATCAGTAATGATTTTCAATGGATTGGTGTGATAACGAAACATGATCCGCTCTTCCATGGCCTCGTCAATCTCCGCGGTAATCGCCGGCATCTCTACCCGGGTACGACGATAGACCACACTTACGTTCGCTCCCAGCCGTTTTGCCACCCGGGCACAGTCCATAGCCGTGTTGCCGCCCCCCACCACCACTACATCCCGGCCGAGCTCTACGGTTTTACCGCTATTGAATAAGTTTAAAAAATCCACCCCAGTAAAGACCTGAGGTGCCTCTTGGCCGGGAACGTCAATATGTACCCCCTCCTGGGCTCCCAGCCCTAAAAACACCGCCTGATAATCATGGCTCAATTGATCCATCGGCATATTAACCCCTACTTTGATATTACATTCCAACTCAACACCGAGCTTCAGGATGGACTCAACCTCTTGATTCAAGACCTCTTTGGGCAGCCGATAGGAAGGGATGCCATAGCGCATCATCCCGCCGGGTTCGCTCTTGGCCTCAAATATCTTCACTCGGAATCCCCTCTTGGCCAGGTGGAAGGCGCAGGAAAGTCCGGCCGGCCCTGAACCAACCACTGCCACTTTCTCTTTCCGGGTGGAAATAAGCCTTTTATGCTCCAGATGTTTTTCTAGACCATAATCGCCCACACAGCGTTCAGCGCTGTTGATGGCCAAGGGGGCGTCAAAATCCCGACGATTGCAGCCGTCCTCACAGGGATGGGGACAGACCCGACCGCAGGTGGCAGGCAAGGGATTGGTCCGGGTCAATATATGCCAGGCCTCCTCATAGTCCTGCTTTTCTGCCAGCACTCTCAGAAAACCACGGATATCATTACCTATGGGGCAGCTATAGGTGCAAGGCGGAGTTTGCATGATATTGACTGGCATCAGGGTCCGCCATGACCCGGTTTTGTAAGGGATGACTGTACGTAAATCCAGAGCTAATCCTAAGGGCAGCTTTTCCATCACAAATTAAACCTCTCGATATTTTGGTTGGCAATTTCTTGGATCTCGGCCACTTCCGCCATGGGCACACCTTTTTTGAACAGATGTCTGAATCTGCCCTGTAATTTCAGATATTCCTCCACCGGCACTTTGGCTGCGACCTTTTTAACATTGGTCACTTTCCCATCTATGATTTCAAATACCGGAAACAGACCGGTATCCTTGGCTAGCCGGCACATCTGTACCGTAAGCTCACCAGAGTGTCCCCAACCCAGGGGACAGGGAGCGAGGATGTGAAGATATTTCGGACCTTCCAAGGAAAGGGAGGTCTTTACCTTCCGCTGTAGGTCTCGAAAATCATCCACGGTGGCGGTGGCCACATAAGGAATACCATGCTCGGCGGCAATCATGGGCAGGTTTTTCTTCCGGGTTCTGTTTCCCATTGGGGTGGTGGTTGTTCTAGCCCCATAGGGAGTAAAGCTGGAACGCTGCACCCCGGTATTCATATAGGCTTCATTGTCGTAACAAACGTAGAGGACATTATGGCCTCGTTCCAACATGCCGCTGATACATTGGAATCCAATGTCCGCGGTCCCGCCATCGCCGGCCTGGGCAATGATGTTGACCGGTCCCTTATTCAACGCCTTATAAGCAGCTTCCACGCCCGAGGCGACTGCCGCAACATTTTCAAAGAGGCTGTGTAGAAAGGGAATGCGCCAAGAAGGATCAGGATAGGGTGAGCTAAATATTTCCAAACAGCCAGTGGCCACGCAGGCAATGGTATTTTCACCTGCGGCATCGGCCACCAGACGGGCGGCCAGGGCCTGGCCACAGCCGCCGCAGGCCCGATGTCCACTGGCAAACAAGTCCTTTTTCTCCACTCTGTGGAGGTCTTCTGCTCTTTCCTTCATCATTATAAATCTCTCTCCGCGATAATTTCTTTCTTTAGGCCCAAAAATTCTAGTTCTATCGGTTCTTTCTCTACTTTTTCTACTGCATAGCGCAGGTCATCCAAGGGGATGTTGCGGCCTCCCAACCCGGCAATGAAAGCGCTAATGTTACGGTCCTTTTTCTCTGCCCGAGGAAATGACCACCGCACATCGCTGCCCAAAATCCCGCCTCGACCCAGTGAAACCGACTTTTCAATCACCAGAATGTTCTTTTTGTCTCTGAGGGCCTGGTAAACCTCTCTCCTTGGAAAGGGACGATAGGAACATATTTGCAGGAGGCCAACTTTCTTGCCCTCTGCCTCAAGCTGGTCGATGAGTTCCTTGATACTGCCGACTACTGAGCCCATGGAAACAATGGCCAGATCGGTATCTTCCAGCTTGTAGGTCTTGACCAAACCACCGCTTTCTCTTCCAAAAGCCCAAGTGAAATCATCGCTAACCTGTCTGACGATTTCCTCGGATTTTTCCAGAGCCCGGTGCAGGATATATCGAGTCTCCAGGTAAAAGCGGGGATCCGCATATAGACCGAGAGCTCTCGGCCACTTGGGGTCCACGATATGCCTCGGCTTGAAGGGGGGTAAAAAGTCGTCCACTTCCTTTTGTTCCGGAATGTCTACCGGCTCGTAAGCATGGGTGAGGATAAAGCCATCCATACAAACCATCACTGGCAAAAAGGTCTGCTCCGCAATCTTGAAGGCCTGGATGTGCAGATCCGCCGCTTCTTGATTATCCTCGGCATGGAGTTGAATCCACCCGGCATCCCTTAAGGCCATGGAATCCTGCTGGTCATTCCAGATACTTAATGGCGCCGAGATGGCGCGATTGGCGCAAGTCAAAACAATGGGCAAGCGCATGCCGGCAATGCAGTATATGACTTCCGCCATCAATAACAATCCTTGCGATGTGGTGGCCGTATAGGCTCGGGCCCCGGCAGCACTTGCCCCTAAAACCACTGACGCGGCGGCAAATTCACTTTCGACATTCACGAATTCCGACTCCAGGCGTCCCTGACCAACAAGCAGTGCCAGATCTTCTACAATATGGGTTTGCGGAGTAATCGGATAGGCTGAAATAACCTGGGGCCGGCATAGTGCCACCACATCTGCAACCGCTTGTGATCCTTCGATTTGCTTAAGCATTGTGCTTCCTCTTTTGTATGATCTCATGGGCCCGTTCCAGGGCGGCAACGTTATTTTCACCCACCCTACCCGGAAACCTCTCCATAATGGCCTCCTGCACCGCGTCCAGGCTCACCAGACCGGTGATAGAGCAAAATGCCCCGATCATGATGGCATTGGGTATGGGCCGGCCGATGATTTCCAGGGCTATATCAGTAGCCGGAATGGTTTCGACTTGGGCCGTGGTATCGAGGTCTATTTCCTCAGGAGCTTTATCTGCGTTAATCAGGATTAAACCATCGGGCTTAAGGCCCTCCAACACCGGAACTGATTCAATCAAGTAATAGTCCTGAACGATCAAATAATCCGGATGGCGTACCTCATCCCGGACCCGGATTTTTTTGTCGTCAATTCTTACAAAGGCCTGTACCGGCGCCCCCACCCGTTCTGCTCCGAAAGAAGGGAAAGCCTGAGCAAACTTGCCATCCTTAAAGGCGGCAATAGCTAAGAGTTCGGCGGCGGCAACATTGCCCTGCCCCCCCCGACCATGGATTCTGATTTCAATCATCTTTTTCACTTCCTTCCCTTAGGGCCACACATGATCTTTTCACCTGCTCCATTAGGTGTTTTACCATCACATGGGAATATTCCCGTGTTTCTTGGCTGGCAATGCCTCCCTTTTGTTGCATAATACGTCCAGGGCTTTGCTGAGGCGCGGCCTACTCTCACTGGGGACAATTACCCCATCGATGTAACCGCGGGATTGGGCAATATAAGGGTTGTAGAGCAGACTTCGATATTCTTCAATCTTCTCCTGGCGCTTAGCCCTGGGATCATCAGCTGCCTGGATCTCCCGACGAAAGATAATGTTAGCCGCTCCTTCCGCGCCCATGACGGCGATCTCGGCAGTGGGCCAGGCCAGAACCAGGTCAGCTCCCAGATCCCGAGAACACATAGCCAGGTAAGAGCCGCCATAGTCCTTACGGGTAATCAGGGTGATCTTGGGTACCGTGGCCTCCGAATAACACCAGAGCAGTTTGGCGCCATGGCGAATAATCCCGCTCCATTCCTGTTCACTTCCGGGCAGATAGCCGGGAACATCGGCAATAGTAAGCAGGGGAATGTTAAAGCAATCGCAGAAGCGAATGAAACGGGTGGCTTTGTCCGAGGAATTCACATCCAGACAACCGGCCAGCACCTTAGGCTGATTGGCGATTATACCGATGACCCGGCCATCCAGCCGGGCAAAGCCGACAATAATGTTCTGAGCGAAAAGCTCGTGGACCTCGAAAAAATCACCATGGTCCACGATGGCCCGAATAACCTCCTTCATGTCATAAGAAGCCGTCGGGCTGTCCGGGATAATCTGGTCCAGGGCCGGATCCATACGCCCCGGGCTGTCACCGGTATCCACCCGTGGGGGCTCCTCCAGGTTATTGGTGGGCAGGAAGCTTAAGAGCGTCTTGATCGACTCGATGGCCAGGTGGTCATTATCACAGGCAAAGTGCGCCACTCCACTCTTGGTGTTGTGGGCCAAGGCGCCTCCCAGATCCTCGGCGGTAACCGCTTCCCCCACCACCTCCCGGATCACCTCGGGGCCGGTGATGAACATATGGCTGGTCTGTTTGACCATGAAGATAAAATCGGTCATGGCTGGGGAATAGACCGCACCCCCGGCGCAGGGCCCCATAATCGCCGAGATTTGCGGCACCACGCCCGAAGCAATGGCATTACGGTAAAAAATCTGGCCGTAACCGGAAAGGGAATCGACTCCTTCTTGAATGCGCGCCCCCCCCGAATCGTTGAAGCCGACTACCGGGATTCCGGCCTTCAAGGCCATATCCTGGATCTTACAGATCTTCTTGGCATGCATCTCGCCCAGGGTGCCGGCCCGGGCCGTAAAATCCTGAGAAAAAGCCGCTACCGGTCGTCCGTTGACCAGGCCATAGCCGGTAATTACCCCGTCGGCCGGGATCTCCAGCTTATCCAAACCGAACATGGTCCCCCGATGCTTGACGAAGATGTCGGTTTCCTGAAAACTACCGGCATCAAAGAGCAGGTCGAGCCGTTCCCGGGCGGAGAGCTTGCCGCGCTCATGCTGCTTTTTCACCGCCTCGGGTCCCCCCATCTCCTGAAGCTTCGCTTCCTTTTCTCTCAATTCCTTAATCTTGTCAGCCACAATTCCCATATAATCCTCGCTTTCCCTCTCATTGCATCGCCTAAAAGTATTTTATCCAGCTTCCCATGATTGGTTAGTAGTGACCAAAAATGCGATGCATGGTTGGGCCTCTGAGCAGGTCGTCAATCTTTCCCTGGATTTTCTGGCGCTCCTCGTTCTTCTCCCAGGCCTTCCAATCCTCCAGAGAATCCCAGGTGCTGATCACAATGAAGGTGTTAGGATCGTCCAGCGAACGCAGGGTTTCCCCGGAGATATAACCTTTGCTTTTCATGGCCAGAGAACGCAGTTCTGTCAACAACTTATTCAAGCTCAACTCATTGCCGGGAATGGTTGTCCGTTCGATAAATATCTTGACCATATGCCTGTCTCCCTTTGTTAGAATCTGATCGTTAAATCTTTATACTCTTTACCAGCTCCTTCACCGCCGCCACTGATTTGTCGAATAGGGCCTTTTCTTCAGCAGTCAAGGGGAGCTCGATCACCTTCTCCACCCCTGCCGCACCCAGCAGCACCGGAACGCCAACATAGTAACCACCCACGCCGTATTCCTGGTCACAGTAGGCGGCGCAGGGCAGGACTCGTTTCTGATCCTTCAAAATGGACTCTGACATCTGCACTGCCGAAGCTGAAGGGGCAAAAAACGCGCTACCCGTTTTCAGGAGACTGACGATTTCGCCTCCTCCGCTGCGGGTTCGTTCCACCAGAGCCTCAATGCGCTCCGGGGGCAGGAGATCCGTAATGGGAATCCCGGAGACCGTGGTATAGCGCGGCAGCGGCACCATGGAATCGCCGTGGCCACCCAGCACGCAGGCCTGGAGGTCTTTGACCGAGACCCCAAGCTCCAGGGCTACAAATGTGCGAAACCTCGCCGAATCCAATATTCCCGCCATGCCCATTACCCGGTTGGTGGAAAAACCGCTCACCTTGTGGGCCACGTAGACCATGGCATCCAGTGGATTGGAGACCACAATGAGAAAAGCATCGGGTGAATACTTAGCCACTTGCTCGGTCACCGATCTGACAATGCCAGTGTTAGTATTGACCAGATCGTCGCGGCTCATGCCGGGCTTACGGGCGATACCGGCGGTGATGACCACTATCTCAGAACCGGCAGTGTCCGCATAGTCGTTGGTTCCGATCAACTGGACGTCAAACCCTTCAACCGGCCCTGACTCCAGAAGATCCAGTCCTTTGCCCTGGGGCATGCCCTCGACGATGTCCACCAGGACTACATCGGCCAGTTCCTTGGCCGCAATCCAATGTGCCGCCGTGGCCCCCACAAAACCGGCGCCCACCACCGTGATTTTGTTTCTCTTCGGTGCCATAATCCTGACTCCTTTCCCCTTATCCAATGACCGCCAGCACGTCGCCCTTATGCACGGAATCGCCAACCGAGAAGCGCAGGGACTGCACGGTTCCGGAAACCGGTGCAGTAATGGCGTTCTCCATCTTCATGGCCTCGAGAATGAGCACCACATCGCCTTCTTTGACCACATCGCCCTCTTTAACCTCATAACGGATAACCATTCCCGGCATGGGCGCCTCAACTGGAGTGCCTAATTCGACCGCGGGCTTGGCTGCCGGTATAGGTGCAGCCGAAACTGGCGGAGGCGGAGCCACGGGAGTCGGAGCTGCTGGGGTTGGGACCACTCGAGGCGCCATAGGAGTAATTCCGGTTACCACCGGCGCACCACCCGCCTCTTGGACTTCCACCTCGAAATATTCACCTGCCACAAAAACATCAAATGAACGAATCCCCGGCCCTTTTTCCGGAGCCGGCTTTTCCACCTTTTCTATCAATTTGCCGGCCTTGGCCAGGGCGATCAAGCGTTGCTCTTCCTTGACCTGCTCCAGGGTTCTGGGTTTGACCTCCTCCGGAATTTCCTCCAGGCCGTATTTCCATTTTAAGAAACGCATGCCGGTGGTTGGGTAAATGGCCACGATCAGCTCATCATCCAAATCTTTGGCCAGACCCTTGGCCATGGCTTTAGCCTTGTCCAACTCGGGCTCCAGCACATCGGCGGGCCGCCCCGTGAAGGCCTCCTCACCCCGGGCATAGTCCTTGAGCGCCTTCTTCTGAACCTCGGAATCCACCGGCACCGGGGTCTTACCATACAGCCCATAGCAGAGATCCTTGACCTGGGCGGTAATCATCTTGTAGCGCTCCTGAGGAGTGTCGAAGAGCACATTGTTGACCGTCTGGATGCCGACGATTTGACTAGTTGGCGTTACCAAAGGCACCTGCCCCAATTCCTTGCGCACCCGCGGCAATTGTGCAAAGACCTCCTCAATCCGATCCAGGGCATCCATATCCCGCAGCTGGTTGACCAGGTTGGAAAGCATCCCACCCGGAGTCTGATGCAAAAGCACATTAATGTCGATGATGGAAAGCTTGGTATCATCCAACAAGTGCCGGTACTTCGGAGAGATCTTCTCCATGTACTCACCCAGCTTCGCCAAAAGCTTAATGTCAAAACCAGTATCTCGGTTGGTCCCCCGCAGGGCAGTCACTATAGGCTCAATGGCAGGATGCGAGGTCCGGTAGGCCCAGGGGGCCAGGCAGGTGTCAATGATGTCTACCCCGGCCTCAACGGCCTTTAACATCGCCATACACGACATACCGGAGGTGAAATGGCTGTGCAGGTGGATGGGCACCTGGATCGTTTCCTTTAAAGCTTTAATCACCACATAGGCATCGTATGGCGAAATCAGGCCAGCCATGTCTTTGACGCAGATGGTGTCGGCGCCCATCTCCTCTAATTGTTTGGCTTTGGTCGTATAGTACTCGAGGTTATAGACCGGTCCCCCCATGCGGGGCTCAGTCAGGGAATAACAAATTGCCCCCTGAAAATGCTTGCCCATTTTTTTGATTACCGGCACTACAGTCTCAAAGTTGCGGAAATCATTTAAGGCATCGAAAACCCGGAAAATATCCATGCCATTTTCAGCGGCTCGCTCCACAAAGGCTTCAGCCACATCGTCGGCATAGTTGCGATAGCCCACCAGATTCTGACCCCGCAGCAGCATGGAGAAGGGGGTATTTTTGATGTACTTTTTCAAGGTGCGGATGCGATCCCAGGGATCTTCGGCCAGGAAGCGATGCATGGTGTCAAAGGTGGCCCCACCCCAAACTTCCATGGAATAGAAACCCACCTGGTCCACGTCCTCGGCGATGGGGATCATATCCTCCGTGCGGCCGCGGGTGGCAAACAGGGATTGATGCCCATCCCGGAAGGTCAAATCTTGCACTCTTAAGGGATTGGTCACCTCCACCTTCGCCTCATCCAAGAGCCCGACCTGTAGTTTTCCATGTTGCTCTGCCATAAGTGTCTCCTTTAAATTCGATTTGTTGATCTAGGGGATACTCAATGCCTGTTTTTATAACTGGACATGCTTAGCATCCCGCCATTGAGCTTTAACCATAATCTTTTGGCAGCCGGCGAGGGTTACCTGTTCAATCGAAGTTGCAGAAATTTGCGCATGTCCATCATCGCCTGTCTGCCGGAAGCAGCCCACTGACTGACTGAAACAGTCCGATATACCTCTCTAACCGTCTCAACGGTTAATTGCTGGGCACTTTCCTGGCTTCTGATGTAAGCCAGTACCGCCGTCGATATGGCCGCAATTTCCTTATCTTTTACATGCATTGTCATTTTCTCTCCTGGGTCTTTGAGTCGGACGGTCGAATGATTTTATTCCCCCGATATCTCAGGGACGGAAAATTTCCCTGGCAATCCCCCCCAGTTCGCCGATATTGCGTACCACTGTGATGCCCGCGGCTTCCAGGGCGGC
>JBKHJN010000020.1:0-49635 GCA_046538075.1 Desulfobacteraceae bacterium
TGGAGGATATCATGAAGATTATCAATCTCTTTTTTTCAGCTACCGGCAACACCGCCAAAGTGGCGCAGACTATACATGACACCGTCCAGCAAGTCGGGCACCGGGTGGAAACGGTGAAAATCACCAAGGACCTGGACCTGGATGTGTTGGCTTACGACCTGATCCTGGTGGGCTCAGGGGTCTATGAATGGCTGCCCGGACAGCCGCTGATCGATCTGTTTACCAAGCTCCGCCGCCGCTACGCCGAGCTGGGGGAGATCAAACCTTCGGCGCCGCGTCGGGCCGGAAAGAAAGCGGTGGTCTATTGTACTTACGGCGGCTGTCATACCGGCGTCAATGAAGCCATCCCGGCGGTCAAGTATATGGGGCAGTTATTTGAGCACCTGGGATTTGATATTGTCGGAGAGTGGTATACCGTCGGCGAATATCATCCCGACAAGTATAAAGAAATGTCCACCGGCGGGCGACTGGGCGACATCCGCGGCCGGCCCCACGACGCCGACCTGCGCGAAATCGCCGAGAAGGTCAAAGGCATTCTGCAGGTTTAACCTACCGGATTCAACCGGATATCCCGGCGGCCTCGAGGGCCTGGTTCAGAGCCAGGACCTTTTCCGCCACACTCATTGGATCCGGGCCCAAGACCCGGATCATCGGTTCCTTGCCCCATTCGCCCCGGTCATAGATGAGATCGGCGGGCGGTTCCTCCGGCTTCAGCACTGAGGCCACCCCCCAGGCCAGGGTGCTGCCTTCTTTGGCCTTGATATCTGGGGGTTCCTGGGCCCGTTCGAAGCTGGCGACCTTAAGATGCAGCAGCGGCGCCAGCCGCTCCACTTCCTCAAAGAAGCGGATATTCATCGCTGCCCGGAGCTGGGGATGGGTCCGGAGCGCGGTCAGGATCACCGCGGCAATATGACGGGAAGCGCCAAACTCCGGGGCGCGGGGAATGATCAGCCCCTGGGGGCCTTTCAGCAGGCGTCCCGGAAAGGCGGCAACATCCTGGAGGCCTTCGGCATAGAGGGTAGCATATCCCAGATTGCTCTGGACCTCGGGAATCAGCGCCTCGATGCCCCCGGCCTGGAGCCGGGAGGCGGCAGCCGCCAGTTGCTGTAGTACTCGGTAACGGTCCAGCTCCCGGGCAAAAGGGGCATAAGGATTGACCGGCCCCCGGCCCTGACCCAGGGGCAGTCCATAGGTAATGGCCTGGGCCACCAGCTCTTTGGCCTGATTGACCGCCTCGGGCAAAGCCTTCCCCTGAGCCAGCAGAGTGGCCAGGGCCGTGGCCAGGGCGCAGCCACTGCCGTGGGTATGAGGCTGAGCCTGGCGCACGCCGGGCAAACGGTAGCAATTGACCCCGTCATAGAGCACATCTATGGGCTCTCCCGGCAAATGCCCGCCGGTGACCAGCACCCAGCGAACCCCTTGTTGCTGCAAAGCCTGGGCCGCGGCTTCCATGCCGGCGACCTCCAGCACTTCCAGGCCGGTGAGGCGGGCGGCTTCAGACAGATTGGGCGTGACCATGGTGGCCAAGGGCAGTAATTCCTGCTTCAGGATTTCCACCCCGGCCTCGGCCAGCAGTGGGCTGCCATCACTGGCGGCCAGCACCGGGTCTAAGATAACCATGGGTATTTCTGCTTCCCGCAGTTTGGCAACCACCACCCGGACAATGTCCTCATTGGCCAGCATCCCCAGCTTTACCGCGTCCACCCGGATATCGCCCAGGACCGCCTCCAGTTGGGCGGCGACCACCGGGGCCGCCACCGGATGCACCGCCTGCACCCCCATGGTGTTCTGCACGGTCAGGGCGGTCACCACAGTCAGGCCATAGGCGCCCAATAAGGTGGCCACCTTCAGGTCCTGCTGCAGCCCGGCCCCGGCACTGGGATCCGAACCAGCAATAATCATCACATTTTTCATAATGTCTTTCTGTAGTTAATAGTCATGGCAACAAACCCCTCCCGCTTGCGTAGAAGCGGGGTAACCCTGCCCCTACCCCCCCTTAACGAGAGGGTGGAAAATCAATGGTAACCTTAAGACCGGCGCGGTGGAATGGCGGCTCCGCAAAATTTGCATTTTACCGTTTTATGTCTATCACTGGCGGGCACAATCTGATCCCGGTGGCATTTGGGGCAGGTCCGCTTCAGGCCCAGTATTGCACTCAGCATGGCTATAAATGGGTTCATACTTTAATTTTACAATTTTTCTTGCGGATTTTTAAACAAATAACGGTACTCGGTAATGTCATGGGGAGAGCCTAAAACAAGCAACACATCATTGCCCTCCAGCTTCATATCCGGCTCCGGGTTGGCCAGCATCTGGGAATCGCGGCGCACCGCCAGCACCGTAATGCCATATTTTTTGCGCAATTCCATCTGGGCCAGAGATTTGCCCGCCAAGGGTGACCGGTCCTCCAGCCTGACAGTAGTGATTTCATAATCGTGCAGGTAATGTTTTAAGTTGGCAAAAGCAGCCAGGTCATCGGTAAAGCCGCGCAGCACTTTATAACAATTGGCCCGCACTTCGGTAACCAGCTGTTCGATCTGCTCGCGCGGCACCAGATATTTCTTCAATACCAGGGCAAAGATTTCCAGCGAGGTTTCAAATTCTTCGGGCACCACCTCATTGGCCCCCAACTCATATAACGGCTGGACTTCCTGGATATAACGGGTGCGGACGATAATATGCACGCTGGAGTTTAATTGGCGAATGGTGGCGGTTATGCGCCGGGTGGCGGCCGGATCGTTGATCGCCACTACTGCGATGCGGGCCTCTTCAATATTGGCGAGCTTAAGGATTTCTTCCTGGGTGGCATCGCCGAAATAAATCGGTTCGCCCCGGGCTCTTTCCGTTTTTACGGTTTCCGGGTTCATTTCAATGATCACGTAAGGCACCCCGCCTACTTTGGCAGCCCGGGCCAGATTCCGGCCATTGATGCCGAACCCGATAATAATCAGGTGGTCTCTCTTGTCCGGCTCCCCGGCTTTTTTAACAAAATAAGAACCGGATTTCAACCGGGGAGGCCAGGGTAGCCGCAGGAGCAACTCGGCAGTCTGCGGCGCAAGCGCCATAATCAGCGGAGTGGCCAACATGGTGAGGATGGTCACATCCAGAAAGAGTTGATAGGCCTCACCGGAAAAGAGGCCCTGGTTGATGCCGACCTTGGATAAGATAAAAGAAAATTCGCCCACCTGACTGAGGGCCAGACCGATTAAGATAGCGGTTCGCAAGGGAAATCTCAGGACCGTGGCGGTAAAGGCAGAAATCAGCGCTTTTAGGGTCAAAACCCCCAGGGTGAACAAAGCGATCAGCCCCGGGTGCTGGAGGAGGAAACCAACGTCCAGAAGCATGCCGATAGAGATAAAAAAGAAACTGGAAAAGACGTCGCGGAACGGCAGAATATTGCCCAGGGCCTGATGGCTGTACTCGGTTTCGGAGATGATCAGTCCGGCCAGAAAGGCACCCAAGGCCAAAGAAAGGCCCGCGCTGGCGGTCAACCAGGCCACCGCAAAGCAAATCACCACAATCACCAGTAGGAACAGCTCCCGACTGCGGGTCCGGGCAATCTGGTATAACACCCGGGGGACGATAAATTTGGCGCTGACGATCACCAACAGGATAATGGCCAGGCTTTTGCCGCCCAACAGCAGCAGATCGGTGCCCAAATGTTGCGTCTGTCCGGCCAGTAATGGGGTTAACAACATCATCGGGACAATGATGATATCTTGGAAAATCAACATGCCCAGACTGGTGCGGCCGTGCGGACTATCGATTTCGGCCCGTTCCTGGAAGAGTTTAAGGACAATGGCGGTGCTGCTCAGGGATAATAAAAAGCCAATAAAAATGGCTTCGCCCATGGATCTGCCCAGGTGCAGGGCCAGGGCCAGACCGGCCAGGGAGGTGGCTGCCACTTGCAGGGGGCCGGCCAAGAGGACCGATTTGCGGATTTGCAGCAGATTGGCAAAAGAAAACTCCACCCCAATGGTGAACAGTAATAAAATCACCCCGATCTCGGCCAGGATTTCTACCTCTGACACTGCTTTGACCAGCCCCAAGGCCTGCGGTCCGGCCAGGATGCCGGTGAGGATAAAGCCGATAATCACCGGCACGCCGATCTGAGTGCAGACAAACAGCACCGCGATGGACAGGGCCAGAACAATGATCAGATCATTTAATATTTGAATTTCCATGTGGTTATTTGGCTATGAAACTAAATTTCTTGGTCTCGGCATCGTGCTCCTTTATGTGGCAGGCCTCCAGGCAACAGCCCAAGGCGCCGTTGAACTGGGGGTCGGGGGGAATGACCACCTGATAGTCGCCCCGCTGGCGCAAGCAGTTGACCACTGCCTGGTTGCGGGCCACCCCGCCGACAAAAACCAGGGTACGGCAGGGATAACGGCGGAGCATGGTCAGGGCCCGCCGAGCTACCGAATCGTTGACCCCAGCGGCGATGCGGGGCAACGGCACCCCGTCCAGCAAGTGGCCGATCAGCTCGGTCTCGCCAAAAATGGCACAGGTATTGGAGATGACCACCGGCTCCTGGTCGTAGGTGATAAACTCGGGCCACGGCATCTTTAAGAACCGGGCCATATTTTCCAGATAACGGCCGGTGCCGGCCGCACAGCGGTCATTAGTAAGAAAGTCAAACACCCGGTCCTGGCGGATATAGAGCACCTTGGTATCCTGGCCGCCGATTTCCAGCAGGATAAAATCGGTGAGGCCGGTCTGCCAGCCGGCCCCCAGGAAATGGGCCCGGATCTCGGTGACGGTGGGGAGATAGTCCTTGAGCAGATGTTTGCCATAGCCGGTAGCCACCAGAGATTCCGGCGGCTCCAGCCCCAGGCGCGGCCAGTCTATTTCCACCCCATCCGGGGCACGGCGAAAGTAATCCCGATAAAAAGTGAGGGTGTCCAACTTACGCTTACTAAAGCTGACCAGATCATGGCTATAGGCCAGTTTGACAAAGCGGCTGCCAAAATCCAGACCCAGAATTGAGGCGCGTTCTAAGGGCTTAGCGGCGCAGGACATCAACAAAAGCCTCCAATCGCAGGCGGGTCCGGTGGTCCAAAGCAGTAGGCCGGTCCCCTTCCATGGTCAACATCGGCACCGCCAGGCGCTGGCGGAGCAACAGGTCCTGGGTCTGGCGGAAACAGAAATTCTGGGTATAGTGGATCAGGCCGTCCAGTTGCCGGACTTTAATGGCCTGGGCGATATCATCGATGCGGGCAAACACATCATATGGATAGGTATATGCTAAATATTGTTCGATTAGATCGTCCCTGGCAAACGGCATACTGAACTGGCGGGGGATTTCATTGTATACCACTTCAGCTTTCAGACTTTGCAGATAGTCAAAAAGATCGCTAAAGATCGGCGGAATGCCGATTAACCCCAACCGGACCAGAGGCGATCGCCGCGGCCGGCGGCGGGCCTGTTCCAGGAAAGTGTTCAGTTGCTCAGCAAAAGCCGTAACATCCGAGTTAAAATCCGAACTGTCAATCAAGAACTGAAAATTCTCTTGGCCGCTGACCAAGCCCTCTTCCCAGGTTAGTCGATCCAGGGTATGTAAATTCTGCCTTATCGGCGCCAAGCTGGCCTGGACCTGCCGGACCTGGGGCCACTCCACCCGGAAGTGGGCCATCAACTGCTCGATCTGCTGGCGCAGCAACCCCCGGTCCCGGGAAAAGGGGAATGCAAAGGGAATAAGCTCCCGGCCCTGGACCTGCAGCAACTCCATCAGGGCATGGGTGTTGGAGCAATCTCCTTGGGTCACGGCGATCACCATGGGGATTTCGGGGTATTCCAACAAGGTGGAATAAATTCCCTTGATCCAGGCGCAGACGGTGCGCGGGAATCCAGCCTCTTCCGCCTGGGCTACCCGCCGATGGGCCTGATTAGAAGCAATAAACAGATTATTTAGATCAACCGGCACCAGGCCGGCGGCTAAAATGACCTCCACCGGGACGGTGGTAGTCAGGCCCACCTTGGTTCCGGGCCGGTAATTCGGTAAGCTCATAATGGACAAAATACCCGATTTATCTTTGTTCTTTTTTATTATACCAAATAACCAAAGGGCAGACACGCAGGTCTGCCCTTTTAAGAATATATCGCTGCGGGGTAAAACTGACGGCCTTTTCAGGCTTCGGGCCGGGCTCCAAAAATGGCGGTGCCGATCCGCACCAGGGTGGCGCCTTCCTCAATGGCCGCCTCAAAATCCCCGGACATGCCCATGGACACCTCGCTCAGGTCGATTTCCGGAAAGGAATCGGCCAACCGGTCCCGCAGGGCTCGCAGTTCCTGAAAATAAGGCCGCACCACCTCCGGATCATTAAACCAGGGGGGCATGGTCATCAGCCCCCGGACCCTGAGATGGGGCAGGGAGATGACTGCCTCCAGCAGAGCCTCGGCCTCTTCCGGGGCCACCCCGGCCTTGCTGGCCTCCCCGGCCAGATTAACCTCAATCAGGATCTCCTGGAGCTTATCTAATTTTTTGGCAGCCCGCTCCAAGGCCTGGGCCAGCTTCAGGCGGTCAACCGAGTGGATCAGATCAAACCCGGCCACCGCCCCCGCGGCCTTGTTGGTCTGCAGGTTGCCGATGAAGTGCCAGCTTACCGCATTGCCCAAGGCGGCGATCTTGGTTTGGGCCTCCTGGAGATAATTCTCCCCCAAAATCGTCACGCCGGCGGCAATGGCCTGCCGGATGCGCTCCAGATCGACGGTCTTGCTGACCGCCACCAGTTTAACCTCGGCGGGTTGCCGCCCTGCCCGGTCGGCCGCGGTGGCCATCCGGTCCTGAATGCGACGCAGATTGTCAGCAATGGGGATCATGGGGCGGACTCCAGACCAAAAACCCGCCGGGTATTATTCCAGGTAAATTGGGCTGCCTGGGCCAGGTCCAGCCCTTTGAGTTCGGCTAAAGTTTGGGCTGTATAGAGCAGATAAGCCGGCTCATTTCTTTTCCCCCGGCGGGGCTGGGGAGCCAGATAAGGGGCATCAGTTTCGATCAATAAACCCTCCAGGGGCAATTTTTTCACCACCTCCCGCAAAGGCTGGGCTTTTGGATAAGTCAAGACCCCGGACAGCGACAGTACCAAACCCAGATCGAGAAAAGCCTTAGCATCTTCGTAAGAGCCGCCAAAACAGTGCATCACCCCGCCGCACAGACGGGGGGCATATTCCCGCAGGATCGCCAGAGTGTCGGCCATGGCCTCCCGGGTATGGATAACCACCGGCTTTCCCAAGGCATGAGCCAGCTCCAGTTGGCGCCGGAACCAATGTTTTTGCACTTCCTCCGGGGCGCGACGGCGGTAGAAATCCAGGCCGATTTCTCCCACCGCTACTACTTGGGGGTGCCTTGCCAACTGGCCAAGCCGGTCAATCTGGTCTTCAATGAGATTCCCAACACCGTGGGGATGAACGCCAATGGTGCAGTAGATCTGGTCGTAGCGTTGAGCGGTGGTCAAAACCTGGGCAGAGTTGTCGACGCTGATCCCGATGTTAATAATTAGTTCCACCCCGGCGTCCCAGGCGCGTTGAATTACCTGGGACTGATCGGCATGATATTCTGGGAGATCTAGATGGGCGTGAGAATCAGCGAAACGAATGTCAGACATTATCCCCTGGCCTATGGACTAAAGCCGGTCTATATGCTATGATATAGGATAATCTTTGACCTGGCAAGGTTATAATGTGTTACGGCTGATTGCGGTGTTAATTCTTTTAGTTTGGAACTGGACCATTGCCATCCTGCCTGCTCGAGCCCAGGGATGGAGCCATGGACCGTTACAATGGGAAGAAGTAGGCAAAGGTCTCAGATTTGCCAAGCTAACGGTGTCCGAGACCAACCAGGGGATAGGGTTTTTATTCGTGGTTTACATTGATCCTAATTTTAATGCCTTTCGCATCTTCCATGGCCAACCTCAGAGCATTATCGAATGGCAGGAAAGTACCGGAGCTTTGGTGGTGTTCAACGCCAGTTATTTTCGCCCTAATGATGAACCTTGCGGGCTTATCATTGCTGATGGGGAGCTTACCGGGCCTCTCCATAATTCAGCCATGCGTGGCATGTTTGTCTCTGAGCCCAAAGGCATTTCCCCGGACTTGCCTCGGGCTACCATCCTGGATCTGACGGTTGCCAAAATCCAGCCCAAAAATCTACCCTGGACCCAGGGAGTGCAATCTTTTCCACTTTTACTGGATTCCCAGGGCCGCATTCGGGTTAAAAAGACCTCCCTGATGGCCCCGCGCACCGTGATTTGCACTGACCACAAGGGCAATATCCTGGTGTTTAATAGTCCTGATAAGTATTTTACCCTTTATGAGTTGGCCGGCTTTCTTAAAAGCAGTGAGTTTGAGATCGATACCGCCCTCAACCTTGACGGCGGTTCCATGGCCCAGCTTATGGTCAAGACTTCCGAATTTAATTTTTCCTCACCTTCTTTTTTGGAGCGCCAGGCCCGGGGATTGATTGACCCCCGGATGGTGCTCTTGCCGACGGTGATTGGGGTTTTCCCTCGTCACCACTAGAACTGATGCGACGTTATCTGATCCTCGGAGCCGGACATTTTGGCTATCTGGCGCTAAGTCGCCTGGCCCAACAGGAGCCTGGCAGCCACTTTACGGTGGTTGATCAGAACCCTGAGTCTCTAAAGGATTGCCGTCTGCCCGGATTGTCTAATCTGCGCCTGGAACAGGGGGAGGGAGTGGAATTTTTAATTTCCCATCAGCAGGTTGAATCGGCCTATGATTGGATCATCCCGGCCATTCCCTGCCATGTCGCCTTTGAGTGGGTCTGGCGGCAGCGTCCCCCAGAGTCAGACTGGAGGATTATTCCGGTTCCCCCGCAGGTAGAAGAACTGGCGGTCAAAGCCTTTCGAGGCCAGCGGGGCGAGGTGCTGCTCAGCCTGGCGGATTTTATCTGTCCGGATGATTGCCCGGAACCGGCTGAGCAATGCCAGGTGACCGGCTTGCCCCGGGTCGGCACCTTGTATGAAGCCCTGGAAGATTTAGTGGTACCGGGGTTTGAGTCACTGGTAGTGCGCAGTCAGCAACTGGCTCCCGGGGTCGGGGGCTATCCTCCGGAAGATTTGCGGCAATTATGGCACCGGGTCCAGGCTGCCTCCGGCCAGCTGTTGATCGCGACCGCCTGCCGTTGCCACGGGGTAGTTCATGGGCTCAGCACACAAGGATGACGGAGGAGCAGGTGGCGGCTGATTTTTCCGGCATTATCGGCCAATCCCCATGCATGCAGGAAATTTTTGAGCTGCTCAGCCTGGTGGCGCCTTCCGATGCCAACATCCTGCTGCTCGGAGAAACCGGAACCGGAAAAGAGATTGTTGCCCACGTCATCCATAACAACAGCCGGCGGCGGCAGGGCCCCTTTGTGGTAGTAAACTGTGCGGCTTTGCCCGAGACCCTACTGGAAAGCGAGCTGTTCGGCCATGAACGGGGGGCCTTTACCGGCGCTATTGCCCGCAAAGAGGGGCGTTTTTACCTGGCCCATCAAGGCACCTTATTTTTAGACGAGATCGGCGAGCTTTCCCTCACCACCCAGGCCAAGATCCTGCGGGTTCTGCAGAGCCGCGAGTTCGAGCCGCTGGGGAGCAACCGGACCCATAAGGTCGATGTCCGGATCATTGCCGCCACCAACCGGCAGTTGGAAGCCGAGGTTCGGCAAGGACGTTTCCGGGAGGATTTATATTATCGCCTCAATGTAGTCTCCATCGCCCTCCCGCCGCTGCGGGAGCGGGGGGGGGACATTGACTTGCTGGCTCAATATTTCCTGGAATATTATAATAAAAAAAATGCCCGGCAGGTCAGGAGCATCCATCCGGAAGTGTTGCGGGTCTTCCGCCAATATTCCTGGCCCGGGAATGTCCGGGAACTGGAAAATGTCATAGAGCGGGGGGTGATTTTGTGCATGGAGGGAACCCTTACCCTCAAGGCCTTACCACCCGCCCTGCGGGAGCTAAAGAGCCCTCCCCCAGCTGAATATGAAGCCACCGCCCGGGACTCGGAGCCTAGCCTGGTCGAATTAGAACGGGAGCTGATCCTACGGACCCTGGATAAGGTAGCTGGCGACCGCCAGCAGGCCGCGCTTATCCTGGGAATCTCTATTGAAGAGTTAAATCTGAAATTAAAGGCTTATGGCGGCTGAACTTTGCTAAACCGGGCTGCACAAGGAGATGCAGGTAATGTTTTATTCGCCGCTACTGATGATCTTCATGCTGGTTTTTTTCCTGCTGCTCATCTTTTTATTTGCCATTTTACAGGTAGGGGTGATCGGGCTGGCTTTTGCCAAGCTGGGGCTGCCGCCGCAGTATCTGTTCGGGCTACTGCTGGCCACCTTGTTGGGCAGCATGGTAAATATTCCCATCGGCCAGCTGAACAGTGAGGAATTGGTCCACGACGAGGTGGTAAGCTGTTTCGGCATGCGCTACCGAGTGCCCAAAGTGGTCCGGCCCCAGAAAACAGTGCTGGCCATCAATGTGGGAGGGGCCTTAATCCCCCTATTGATCTCAATATATCTGATAATGAAAATCCACCAGATATGGCTGCCGGTCCTGGTAACCGGCATTGTCGCCCTGGTGTCCAACCGCTTGGCCCGGCCAGTGGAGGGGATGGGCATCGCCATCCCCGCCCTGGTTCCGCCCCTCATTGCCGCGGTCGGAGCCATAATTTTCGCCCCGGTGGAGATCAGGGCCCCGATCGCTTATATAGCCGGGACCTTGGGGACCCTGATCGGGGCCGACTTGCTAAAAATCAAACAGCTGCGCAATGTGAGGGCCCCGGTCGCTTCCATCGGCGGCGCCGGGACCTTTGACGGAGTATTTTTGAGCGGCATCATCGCAGTATTAATCAGTTAACCCAAACCTGCAACCGCGCTAAATCAACCAGGGAGGAGTTATGCGTCAACCATCTGGCTGGAAAATGGCCGCGTTGACCCTTGGCCTGATCATACCATTGCTGGCCTGGGTAGATGTCTCCGGCAACACCATCAACCCGGATTACGTGGCCCGCATCAAGGATGGCCAAACCACCAAAAACGAGATTATGCTGCTGTTCGGCGAACCCCAGGAGGTCAACCGGACCCCGGCTGGCCTGATCTTGACTTATAAGAGCTATAAGGATGCCACCTTGCCGGCTTTTGATAAGGAAAGGAAAGTCAATCCCCAATCAACGGTGCCGTTTTTCCTCGATAAGGACAAAACCATCAAAAAGCTGCCGGAAAAGAAAGAAAGCAAGATCTTGCATAGCACCCTGGTAATTCGCTTTAAGGCCGATGATTATACGGTCGCCGACCACACCTATACCGTCTGTGACTCCCAAGAAAATTCTTCGGCCCGATAATCCTGTTTAATGCTTGGAGGCTTGCTTATTTCCCGGGCGCTTTCACCTTCGGTCCTGGCTTATCTGGGCATGGAGAGTCCGGCGGTCCAGGCGGTCTTTGGATTGGTCCCAGTCCAGGGCCTGCCCGGTAGCCAGGGGTTTGACCCAGCCTCGATAGGTGGCCAGTCCGATCCAGGCCCAATTGTTGCCATAGTAGTCATCGGCTCGATTAAAGTAGGCCTTCTGGTTTTTCTCCTGGTAGGTGTCGACAATCTTTTCAGCCCATTGCCGGGCTAGCACCGGCTCCTGGCTGGCCAGCGCCGCGGCTATGAGGCCGGCATAGATAACCGGGCTTTCATAATCTACGGCGGGCTGCCCCTGGTAGGTATAAACTGCAGCCAGTTTCTGTCTCTGGCGCCATTCTTGGGAGAAAAAAGGGAGCAGGGAGCCTCGCAAGCAATTTTGGGCCTGGGGCTCCTTAAACCATAACTGTTCCAGAGCAATGCGCCAGGGGATGCGCACCGCTTCCCAGCCATAATTGGTGCTCTGCTGCGGCGAAGGCTCAAATCTGTCCGGACCGCTGAGGACACACCAATCCGGGAACAGCCCCACCCCTTGCCTGCCCCCCAACTGACGGCTTATTTTCTCCAGGGCATAATAGGTTGAATCAATCAACTCCAACCAGCGCCGGTCTTGGGTTACCGAATAAAACAGGCGATAGGCCGCGGGGGAGAAATAAGAAGGATTGAGGAGCAGCGGCAACTCGGGGGTTATCCAGCTCCCCGGGGTCAGCCAGCGCCGGCCCAAACGGTCGGTGGCGGTCTCCCGGGCCAGGATATCATCCAGGATCAGGCGGGCTTGGGCCAAATAGTCCGGTAGCGGTTGCGATGGCCGACCCCATTGTTGGTGGGCCAGGATCAGGGCTAAGGCATAGTCCAGGTCGGCATCGGTGGCGCTGTTCCAGTCCAATACCTGCCACTGGCCGCGGCGGGCCTGACCCCAGCGCCAGGCCAGGAGGTGGTCGCCCTTAGCCTGGCGGCGGGACAGATGCGCCTCGGTCCAGGCATAACAGCGGTCAAAGGTGGCCTGATCTGCGATCCAGACGGCCCGCAACATGGCATAAGCCTGGCCTTCCGAGATGCTGTCCTGCTGGTTCTCCGGCCTGATTACCCGGCCGTCGGCCGAGATAAAATCGGCCCGATAGCTTTCCCAGGTTTGCCTCAGAATCTGGTCCAGACGAGTCGTCCACAAAGAGTCCGCGGGGGGCGCCGAACAAGCTGCGATTGCCAAACTGGCCACTGCCATGAATACCCATCCACGATATCCAAGTTTAACCATTGAGTCACCTGCAAAAATTTATCTTTGGTTTTGAGGTTAACTGACCACTATTGCTGATTGCCCATTCAGGGGGCCTTAATGCGACCGGCAATTTCCCGGACCCGGGCCATGGCCTCCCCGACCTCAAAGGTCCGCACCTGGCGGTCCCTGACTATTATCCGGCCATTGATTAGAACTGTGCCCACGTCGGCCCCGGAGGCCACATAAACCAGGTGCGAATAGGGATTATACATCGGTATCATATGAGGTTGCTGGCAGTTGATGACGATCACATCGGCCTTTTTGCCCGGCTCCAGGGAACCGACTTCCTGATCCAGGTTCAGCACCCGGCCCCCCCCTTTGGTCGCCAGCTCCACCACTGCCGGTGCCGGCAGGACAGTCGGATCCTGGTGATGGACCTTGTGGATTTTGGCGGCGGTATCCATTTCCTGCAGCAGGTCCAAGTTATTGTTGGAGGCGCAGCCATCCGTGCCCAGGCCCACGTTGACGCCCTGGTGCAATAGTTGCACTACCGGCGCAATGCCCGAAGCCAGCTTCATATTGCTTTCCGGGCAATGCACCACTGAGGCCCCCGACTGGGCCATAAGTTCCAGATCAGCTCGGTCTAAAGCCACGCCATGGTCGCCCACCAGGCGGGGGGTGAGCAATCCCAGCCGGTGTAAATGAGCAACCGGGGTGGCCCCGTATCGGCTCTGGCAATCCCTGACCTCCTGCCAGGTTTCAGCCAGATGGGTGATGAGCCGGACGTCATGCCGGGCCGCTACTTCGCCGCAGCGGACCAATAGTTCCGGAGAACAGGTGTAAATGCTATGGGGCTGGATAGCCACCCGGATAAGCGGGTCGTTTTTCCAGCCCCGGCATAATTCCTCGCTGAATTGCAGGCCCTGCTCCGGCAGCCCGTAATTAGTGGAGGGAAAATCATAAAGCACCTCGCCGATCACCGCCCGCATCCCTGCTTCTTTGGCGGCTTGAGCCACGGCGTCGGCAAACAGGTACATGTCGCAAAAGGTGGTGGTCCCGGAGAGCAACATTTCTGCTGCCGCCAGTTTGCTGCCCCAATAGACCAGTTCCCAGTTGATCTGGCGTTCGGCCGGGAAGATGTAATCCTGCAGCCACACCGCCAGCGGCAAATCGTCGGCCAGCCCCCGGAAACAGGTCATGGCGGCATGGGTATGGGCATTGATCAGGCCGGGAAGGATTAAATCATCTGCATAATCCAGAACCTGGGGAGCGGCATAGCGGGCCTTGATCTCGGCCCGGGACCCCACTGCTAAAATTTGGTCGCCCCGGACCGCCAGGGCTCCCGGGTTAAAGACCTCCTGGTGGTCATTCAGGGTCAAGACCAAGCCCCCCAGGAGCAGTAGATCAACTTCCTCTGGAGATTTATTAAGTTGGGCTGGACCGGACAAAATAGCCTCCTTCAAGGAATGGTAAGGTGTTCAGTAACTAAAAATTCATAAAAATCAGGAGCCGACCCCGAGGGAAGCTTGAGGCGATAAAAGCCCGGAACCAGGGTGTCGCCCAGGATCTGGGGATTAAGCCGCTTAATCGCCTTGTAGCAAGTTCCGCAGGCTTGGGCCACCTGGCCCAGAGGAACCTCGCGATGGAGAATAAACTTTACCTGATCATACTCCAGGGGAGGATAAAGTTGATCGGCAGGAATATCATAACCGTAATAGGCCGGTCGGGACAGCACGATCTTGGCGGCGATAATCCTGAGGACATAGCGCTCGGTTTCCTCCGGCAGGCTGAGGTGATAGTAATTGTCCACCCGCTGTTTGGTGATTTCCTTCTGCAAACGGCCTTCACCGCAGTTATATGCTGCGATTGCCAAGGCCCAGTCGCCGAACTTGCGGTGTAAAAACCGCAAATAGCGCAGGGCTGCCTCGGTGGCGGCCGCCAAATCCAGACGCTCATCAAGATGCTTCTCGGTCTTAAGGTCAAAGCGGTTGGCAGTGGGTTGGATAATCTGCCAGGGACCCCAGGCATCCCTGGGGGAGCGGGCTTCCAGCCGCAGATCGCTTTCTACCAAGGCAACATACTTCAAATCATCGGGAAGGCGCGCCTGGCGCAACTTTTTCTCAATATAGGGAAAGTAGCGAGTCGCCCGTTTGATCCACAGGGTGGTTTGGATGCGGTTCCAGACCACAATAATAAATTCCTTATCCATGGCCTCCCAGACCGCTTGATCTCGCAAGGGCACCACCTCGCCGCATAGAGTCAATCGCTCCGGGAGCCCATAATAAGGCATCTGGACGGTAGGCACCGGCGGCAAAGGGCTGGGCTCCGGGGAGATAGCGACCGATCCGTTGGGCCAGAAGAAGAAAGTCAAAACAAGCAGTACAATAAAAAACATCGACAAATCCTTCCTTTGCAGGCAGGGAGATTTCTTGCTTTTATTCCAAATCTGACGGGGTGTCAAGCCTATCCGGCAAGACGACCACCAGAGCAATGATGACCTTTTTTGCTTTACAAATGAATCACTTAATCCGATAAAAATGTATCAGCCATTATCTGGGCTTGGAGGGGCTGGACCATACCGGCAAGTTTTTTTAAACAGGTTAAATTAATTTTTCAACCTTATTAAGGTTAATCTGTGACCATTATGATCATAAGCGGTACCGGCTATTGAACATTAGCTTTTAAATTTCTGCCCTGTGACTATTCAAGCCTCTTTGGACTATCAATTTGCTAGGAAGTGATAGTATCGGCTCCAGAGAGGGAAATTAATCCGAGGGGATGGGAATTTTTAAGGTAACCGGCCAACTTGCTTTTTAACCCTTGATATGGTTAAATGGGCCTGCTGATGTCGATGTTTAGGTTTTTTTCTACCGCTGATCTTGGCAGTCGCACTTGGCGTTGCAATTAAACCATGCGTAAGACCGTCATCATCGTATTGCTGATACTGCTTCCGGCTATGGCTTTAGTCCTGTTGGGGGCCTACAATGTTTACCGTCACACCTGCCAAGAGATAAAAACCGTGGTTCAGGATCAAGAACTGATCCTGGCCCGGCAAACCGCCAAAAACATCCAGGACTTTTTTGATACCTTACAAGGACAATTGACGCTGCTGGCCCGCCTGCAGCCGGTCCAACAGATGTCCCCGGTAGGCGATCATATTGTCAGCATGGTCCGGGAAAGTATGGGAGTAACCCGGGTAACGATTTTCCGTTTGGACGCCAACGGCATCTGCACCTATATGAATCCGGCCACCGCCCTAGAGGGAGTAATCGGCAAGGATTTTTCTTTCCGGCCTTATTTTCAGGAAATCCGCCGCACCCATAAACCGACCATTTCTGATTACATCACTGCCGGCGGCCACCGCTATGGCGATGTTAAAGGTCGCTTTCAAGCCCTCATCATTGCCGTCCCGATCCTGGATGACCAGGGGCAATTCCTGGGGGTTTTGGGCACCGATGTGCGGCTGAGCTATATCAGCCAAGCTTACATCCAGCCGGTACGCATGGGTGATCAGGGCTATGCCTGGATGCTGGATGGCCAGGGGCGTCTGGTGGGCCATCCCCAGGTTGACCTAGTGGGCAAATTTTCCCGGGCCTGTGAGCAGTCGGAGGAGCTTTGTCGCCTGGAAAAAGAACACATCCTGCGCGGCGAGGAAGGCCGGGGTGAATATACCAAAGTTGCCAATAACCGCGCCCAAGAATACCTGCTGGCCTTTACCCCGGTGATGGTAAACGACAAACACTGGTCGGTATTGGTGTCGATGCCCCTGAAAGAAGCCGAGGCTATAGTGGCGCCGATTTTTTTGCGCCTGGCCATTATCAGCATCGCCATTATTCTGCTGTTCATTCTGGGGGCGGTGGTGATCGCCAAAAAGGCCCTGCAGACCCAACGGTTGAAACAAGAGGTCATCAACCAAGAACTAGAGTTTACCCGTCAGATTCAAGAAAGCATTCTGCCCACCCGGTTCCCGCAGGAAGAAAGGTTTCGGGTTTTCGGCCACAACCTCCCGGCCAAGATGGTAAGCGGTGATTTTTATGACCTTTTCCAAATCAATCCCCACCAATGGGCCCTGGTGATCGCTGATGTTTCAGACAAAGGCATGCCCGCGGCACTATTTATGTCCTCAGTGCACAGCCTGATCCGGGGCATCTCTTGTCAGGATTGGCGGCCCGCCTCCCTGTTGGCCCGGGTCAACCAGCAACTCTCGGAGGAAAACCCCACCTGTATGTTCGTAACCCTGTTTTTCGGGGTTCTGGATACGGGAAGCGGAAGCCTGGATTACGCCAACGGCGGCCATCTCCCCGCTCTGGTATTGAGGGCCGAGGGTTCTGTAGAAAAACTGGCTCGAACCGGAATGGCCCTGGGAATCGATCCTACCGCAGGTTACGAACAGGGGCAGGTGGACCTCAACCCTGATGATCTGCTGGTGCTTTATACTGATGGCATCACCGAGGCTCAAAACCAGGGCGGGGAGGATTTTGGACTGAACCGATTGGAAGAGACCCTGAAAACCAGACAGCAGGAGGACCCCCAGGCTTTGGTAAAGGAAATCCTGGACCAGGTCAAAGGTTTTTCGGTCCGATTGGCCCCGGCCGATGACATGACCCTGATGATCCTAAAGATGGAGAGCAAAAGTGAAAATTAAGGTGAGCGAGGAACAGAATTTTGTCATTGTATCCTTGAGTGGTCGGTTCGATTCCCTGACTGCCAAGGCGGTGGAGGAAAAATTTCAGAGTGTTCAAGATCGGCCCCGGATGTTGGTAGATATGTCTGGAGTCCACTATATCAGCAGTGCTGGATTAAGGGTGCTGTTGTCCCTGGCCAAGGCGGTGAACCGCCATCAGGGTCTGTTGCGCCTGTGCGGCTTGACCGAGACCGTGCGCGAGGTATTCGATATCGCAGGCTTTACGCAGATATTCCAGATCTACAACACTCAAGAGGAGGCTTTGGAGCTCTAATGGGAGTCAGTCTGAGCCTTAGCAATCAACCGGAAAATCTGGAATTGCTTAATGAAGCGCTCCAGGCCCAGGCCTCGGCATGGGGATTGTCGGAGCGCGCCCTGGCCCATCTGGAATTGGTAGCAGAGGAGTTGTTTATTAACATCGTCAAGCATGGATACGAACCCGGCCAGACCGGAAGGATCGATGTTACTTTAGAGCAGCAAGGCCCCCGGTTGCGGCTGATTATGGAAGACGACGGTCGCCCTTTCGACCCCCTTCTCGATTATTACCCTTCGGAAGACCCGGATTTAGAAAGCCGACCGGTGGGCGGTTTAGGCATCTGTCTGGTCCGTCGATTGGCTGAATCAATCGTTTATTACCGAACCGCGGATGACAGAAACCGGTTGGTGGTTTACCTTCCGCTTTAATTCTCCCAGCCCTTCTGTAGGGGTCAGCGCTGCAATTGCCGGGCCTTCTGGAAGGCCTGCTCGGCCTCCTGAGTCCGCCCCCGGTTCTTTAAAAACATTCCCAGGTAATAATAGCCTTCCGCATAATCCGGGTTAATCTTAAGGGCCCGGCGCAGAACTTCTTCGGCTTCCCGATAGCGGCCCAGACGTTCCAGAGCAGAGCCCATCATGCTGTAAGCCTGGTAAAAATCAGCGTCGCAACTGACCGCCTGTTGCAAAGCCTGGACTGCTTCGGCATCTTTGCCATCAGTGCCCAACATCATCGCCTGGCGGTAATAATTGCGGGCGGCGCTTTGCATGGCCTCTTTAACTCTGTCTCCCCAGGCCGGGGCAGGATTTATCAGGGCCAGACCGATCAGACCCACGAGCAGGTATCGGATAAATTGCATGGCACTCTCCGGGTTTATTGATAAATTCATTTTAGCACAGATGAGCGCGGCTGTCTTAATTTTTTCTTTCCCCAGGACAATTCTGTTATAATCAATATTATCCAAAGAAAAATCCAACTGAATAATATTTTAAGGGGTGGTCCCGAAGCGTATAACCGGTTACGCCGGATAAAAGAAGCGAGCCACAGAACTTCTTATGTCTCTGGCCAGCCATCTGAAAGTCGAATGGCCTGAAAATGTCTTGCAAAAAGATTAAAATCCTGCATCTGCTGGTTACCCTGCCGGTAGGGGGGGCCGAGGACCTGGTAGCGGCCATTGTCAAGGGACTGGATGCGGCCAGGTTCCAGGTCCAGGTAGCTTGTATCGGCCCTCCCGGGCCGGTGGGCCTGGAGCTCGGGCGGGCCGGTCACCAGGTTATCAGTCTGGGTCTGGATATCAAACACACCCTGGGCGGGAAGATAGTAATGGCGGTAAGGCGCTTGCTCCAGAGGGGAAAACCCGAGATCCTGCATACGCATCTTTACCACCCCAACCTGTATGGCCGGCTGGCCGCCCTGGGGCTTAATCTGCCGGTAGTGGCCTCGGTGCATAATTCCTATACTAAGGTCAAGTTCCATCGACGATTATGGAATTTTTTGCTGTGGCCGCTGACCGATCGTCTGCTGGTCGGCTCCTCCCAGGTGTGGGCCGATGTCCGGCATTACGACCGGGTCCCGGCCTCCCGGATAACGCTGTTGCCCTATGGCATCCGCCTGGAGGAATTGGATATTCCGGACAGCCCTGCGGCGGCTAAGGCCCGTCTGGGAGTGAACGGTTTCTGTCTGGGCACCATTGGCCGCCTGGAAGAGCAGAAAGGGCAGAAATATCTCCTGGCAGCCCTGCCGCAACTGCGCCAGCAGATTCCTGGTCTGACCCTGCTGTTGGTGGGAGCAGGGCGGTTGGAAGCTGACCTGCGCACCCAGGCCCAGGAACTGGGAGTGGCGGATATGGTCCACTTCCTGGGGACCCGCCGGGATCTGCCGCAACTCTACCGGGCCATGGATATCTTTGTGCTGCCCTCTTTGTGGGAAGGGCTGCCGCTAGTGCTCTTAAAAGCCATGGCCGCGGGCTTGCCGGTGGTGGCGACCCAGGTCAGCGGCGCCTGCGAAGTTATTTATTCCGGGGTAAATGGCTGCCTGGTGCCTCCGGGCCAGCCTGACCCTTTGGCTGGAGCAATTCTAAAACTTTATCGACAACCAGACCTTCGCCAGGTCTGGGGTCAACAGGCCCGGCAGACCATCGCCGAGGGCTATTCCATTCAGGCTATGCTGCACCAGTTGGAAGAGCTCTACCTCTCTTTGACCTCAAAAATCCGGGAGCCATGAGTCGCCGACGCCGCACCTACACCATCCTGCATACCGAATCCTCCCGGGGCTGGGGCGGCCAGGAGCGGCGCATCCTAAGCGAAGCCGGAGTCATGCGGGAGCGGGGACATCGGCTGATCATCGGGGCCGACCCCCGGGGAGAGTTATGGCCGCGCTGCCGCCAGGCTGGGTTCGCAGTGGTGGACCTTGCTTTCGGAGGGCTCAATAATCTAAAGGCAGTGGGGAGCTTACGCCAGGTTTACGGCTCCGCCGCCGTGGACATCGTCAATACCCACAGCTCTCTGGATAGCTGGATCGGGCTGGGGTCCATGGTAAATCCAGGCAGGCGGGCTCACCATCAGCGCCCCCAGTTGATCCGCACCCGGCACTTAACCACCCCCATTCAGGGCACCTGGCCGACCCGCCTGCTGTATCAGACCCCGGCGGCAGTGATTACTACCGGCCAGGCCATCAAGGAGATGATTATCAACCGGGCCCGGGTGCCGGCCGAGCGCATCTTCCCTATCCCGACCGGAGTGTCGTTGACTGAATTTCGTCCTGTCGAACCCCGGCCGCCCCTCCCTGAATCCTGGCCCCCGGAGGCTTATGTTATTGGCATTGTGGCGGTGTTGCGCTCCTGGAAGGGGCATCTTTATCTGCTGGAAGCCTTGCAACAGCTGGCGGCGGCCGGAGAACCGGCGTATTTGCTGATCGTCGGTGACGGCCCCTACCGGGAAGTCATCCGGGACCGTATCCAGTCACTGGGGCTGGGCGAAAGGGTATGGATGACCGGACATCAGGAACAGGTAGCCGACTGGCTGGCCCGGATGGATGTGGTAGTCCTGCCCTCTTATGCCAACGAAGGCGTCCCCCAGGCCCTGCTGCAGGCCATGGCCATGGCCCGGCCGGTAATCGGCACCTCTTGCGGCGGCATTCCGGAAATCATTACCCCGGGTCTAAACGGCCTGTTGGTGCCGCCCCGTGACCCCGATGCGTTAGCCCGGGCTCTGCAAACCCTGAGGCGCAATCCGGAGCAGGCCCGGGACTATGGCCGCCAAGGACTGGCCCGGGTGCAGGCCAATTATTCTCTTCACCATATGGCTGAGGCAGTGGAGGCGGTTTATGACCGGGTTCTATCGAGGGAAAACTTCTGAATTAAAGACATGTTTACTTACTACTCTGAGCATTTATTACTTTGAGCATTTAAAAGGTTAATTTGAGGAGAGGGCGGGGGACCGAGAGGCCCCCCGCCCTCTCCCAAGAGCCGTTTTTTCTAATCCCGATTCATTTATTTTATGACCTGAGTAATATGATTGCTGATCTTCTAGTTTCGACGCTGGCCCGGCTGTGGTATCGCTTGGACCGGCGGCATCGCCGGATCACCCTGCGCAACCTGGCGTTTGCCTATGGACCGGAAATGACCCCCGACCAGTGCCAACGTCTGGCCCAAGAGGTCTTTCAGCAGTTCACCTGGCTGTTCTGGGAAGGTTTGGAAATGCTCATCCTGCCGCTTTCCCGGATCAGAAATAAGGTAACCATCATTGGCCAGGAGCACTTTGAAGCCGCTCTGGCCCAGGGCCGGGGGGTGCTGGCCATTGCCGCCCATGCCGGCAACTGGGAATACACGGTGATGGGTTACGGCCTCCATTACCAGCCGGTAGCGGTGGTCGCCCGGGAGCAGGATCATCCCCTGCTCAACCGCCTGATCCGCTATTTAAGAGAACGGGGCCGCAACTGGATGATTGCCAAGCAGGGAGGGTTGAAGGCGATAATCGCACATCTGCAGCAGAACCATATTGTTGGGGTGGTAATCGACCAGAACACTACTACCAAGGGCGGAGTGCTGGTGGATTTTTTCGGGCATCGGGCCCGGACCACGCCAGTGGCGGCGATTCTCGCCCGCCGCTTCGATACCCCGGTAATACCAGTATTTTCGCGGCGCCTGCCTAACGGCCAGCACCTGATGGTTGTCCACCCGCCGCTGCCGTTAGTCAAAAGCAGGGATGAAAAGGCCGATATCCGGGCCCAGGTCCAGGCTCAGACCCAGGCCATCGAGGCCTGGGTGCGCCGCTACCCGGAACAATGGCTCTGGCTCCACAAGCGTTGGAAAAACCAATATCCGGAATTATACCAGAACCTATGAGAGCAAACCTCACAAACCGGGAGGCCGCGGCTCTCGCTTAAGGAAGGTTTTGATGGCAGATGAAAAGATTCTGGCTGCTCTAAAAAAGGAAGTGGGCCGGGAGCCTGTGTCCCGGCAACTGGGGCTGATTCTGGAAACAGTTGCCCCCGGCCAGGCTCGGGTGCGGTTGTCGACCGGGCCACAAGTTACCAATATCTTGGGGCTGGTACACGGCACCGCAATTTTTGCCCTGATCGATGAGACTTTTCAAGCGGCCAGCAATGCCTACGGCACGGTGGCGGTGGCCCTCAATATGAACCTAACCTTTCATCAGGCCCCCGAGGTAGGGGAAGAATTGCAGGCCGAAGCCCAGGAGGTACATGCCGGGACCCTACCGCGACCTATCTAATCACGGTGACCTCGGCGGCGGGCCGTCGGATCGCCACCTGCCAGGTCCTGGCCTACCGCAAACGGGAACCCTTACCGTTTTTGGAAAAATCGGGCTAGCGCCTTAGCGAGCCGCAGCCTGCCTGCCCACTGTTCCTTATAAACTCTCTACCCCTCGTTGGGCTTTCAATTTGGCCTGCATCCGGCGGACCAGTTCCTGATAGGAGGATTCCCGAATGATACGGCCGAACTGGTTCCGGTAGTTGCTGACCAGGCTGACCCCTTCGATCACCACATCATAGATCCACCATTGCCCGCCTTTATTAATCATGCGGTAGTTCATGGGAATCCGGTCGTTGGGGCGTACCACCACGGTCTCGATCTGGGCATAGTTCCCGTCTATCCGCTCTGACTTGTAGACCACTTTTTCATTGGAGTAGCCCTCCAGCTTCCCGGCATAGGACTTCTCCAGCAGTTGGCTGAAGAGGTCGACAAACTGGGACCGTTGACTGGAACTGAGAGACTGCCAATGCCGGGACAGGCTCCGTTTGGCCATTTCAGCGTAATCAAAACGCCGATCAATGGCTTGTTTCACCCTCTGGCGGCGTCGCTGTTCCTGCCCGGGTTGCTTCAGGCTTGGATCTGAGAGGACGCTGATGACCTCTTCCACTGTGGAACGCAATTGATCCATCGCCGGGCCTCCCCAGACCGCGGGAGCCATCACCACCATAGCCAGGTAAAGGCAGACGTTAACTACCAGCAATCGTTTAAGAGCTCGCATCAGACCTCACTCCTTTGAACATTATTGGCGGGATTGCACCTGATTGCCGCCGGCATCATCTAACTCAACCAGGGCAACTTTACCACCATCCGGTAATTTGATAACCTCTTTCCCCCCACACCCCATCCGACTCTTTAATCACTGTATCCCTCTGCTTATTTAGACTTTGCCATGGATGAATTTACTGATCAATTCCTCCCATTCCACAGCAGATTCGGTGTCATGAATTTTGCCGCCCGGGGGGACCAGCTGCTCCGAACTTCCGGGCGTCAGCTTGACATATTTATCCCCGATTATGCCCTTGGTCCGGATGGAGGCGATGGCGTCGTCATGAACTTCGACGTTTTTATTCAGGTTAAGGACCACCTGGGCTAAATTATCTGTGGTGACTTGGATGGCTTCCACTCGGCCCACTTCCACCCCGGCAACTTCGACCGGCGCCCCCACCTTTAGTCCAGAGATGTTGTAAAACTCGGCCTTTACCCGATAACCACCGCCGAACAATTCCCATCCCCCCAAATGAACGGCCAGATAGATCAAACAGGCCAAACCGATCAGGACAAACAGGCCGACAATCAACTCGAGGCTGGCTTTCTTCATGGTGCTGGAATCATTCCTCCAGAAAATCCGGTTCCCCTTGGATGAAGTGTTGAACCACCGGGTTGGTTTCCCGCTGGATCTCATCCGGGGAGCCGTAAGCGATAATACGTCCTTTATGGAGCATGGCCACGTGATCAGCTATCCCAAAGATCTCGGGAATATCATGGCTGACAATCAGCGCGGTGTAGCCGCTTTGTTGATGGGTTTTGGTAATCAGGTGAAAAACCGTATTAGTCATGGGCGGATCCAGACCGGTAACCGGTTCATCAAACAGGACAATCTCTGGCTCCTGAATCAGGGCCCGGGCCAGGGCCACCCGCTTCTTCATGCCGCCGCTCAGCTCGTCCGGGTACTTGTTTTCCACCTCGGCAGTAAGGGCTACCTGGGCCAAGCGTTCCTTGGTGCGGTTAATGATCTCGGCTTCCGGCAGCTTGGTTTTTTCCCGCAAGGGGAAAGCGACGTTCTCAAACACACTCAAAGAATCAAACAAGGCCCCGCCCTGGAAGAGATAGGCAAAACGCTGCTTCAACTCCTTAAGGGCCTGGCCCCGGGCTTGGGTGATATCCACCCCGTCAATCAGCACCTGGCCCCGGTCGGGTTTGAGCAGGCCGATGATATGTTTCAACAAGACGCTCTTGCCGACTCCGCTCTTGCCGATGATGACGGTAATCTCTCCCTGGGGAACCTCCAGATTGATACCGTCCAGGACAGCATGGCCATTAAAGGATCGGGCCAAATCAATGATTCGGATCATGGTTCACATGAAAAAGGAGGTGAGGATATAATCCCACCCCAGCACTAGCACCGCAGAGAGAACCACTGTTTGCGTAGTGGCCCGACCGACCCCTTCGGCGCCGCGGGCTGTATGATAGCCTTTGTAACATGCCACCAGCATAATGGTAACGCCAAACACCAGGGACTTGACGATCCCGCCGTTGACATCCAAAGACTCGACGCTTTGCACCATGCCCGAGAAGTAACTCCCCGAGCTCACCCCCAGTAGGACTACCCCCACCAGATAACCGCCCCAGATGCCGATCATATCAAAAATGGCGGTCAACAGCGGCACCGCTATCAGCCCGGCGATCATCTTGGGCATCACCACATACTGCATGGGGTTGATAGCCATGGTGTCCAACGCGTCAAGCTGCTCGGTGATCCGCATAATGCCGATCTCCGCGGTGATGGCCGAGCCGGCCCGTCCGGAGACCATCAAAGCGGTCAATACCGGCCCCAATTCCCGTACCAGGCTTAAGGCCACCGCGGACCCCAGGGCGCTCTCGGAGCCATATTTTCTTAAGGTATAATAACCTTGTAATGCTAACACCATGCCCGTAAAAGCCCCGGTGAGCAGAATGATCGAGCTCGATTTGACCCCAATGAATTGCAGCTGCTTGATAATATTACGGGGGCGGTACGGCGGGACAAAAAACAGCCCCATAGCCTGGACCAGAAATAGTTGCATCCGACCAGCTTCCTGGACCAGACTAATGGCCCTGCGGCCGAGGTGGCGAATCAGATTGACCATATAAACCGCTCTGTTAAGATCATTGGTGTTAAACTCGAGTATACGATTTTACTACAAACCCCTGAATCATAACAAATATAAAATACATCACCCCTGTGAAAAATTCCACTTTCGCACTTACGCCCCTGCCCCTTAACTCGGAGTTGGGCCTAGCCGGAGTGGAAAAAACCTTGACGGAAAGGGAAAGGTTAATTAACATTTACCATATACTGAGAATCTAGGCAATTCTTATCATCTCCATCACAGCCTTCAGGTTCTATGATAAAAGGAGCCCTTCATGCCAGTTCGAATTGCTATCAATGGTTTTGGCCGCATTGGCCGTTATTTAGCTCGAGTCTGCTGTTCGGGCCACCAGGAGGTTGATCTGGTAGCCATCAACAGTCGGGGCGATACCGAAACTCTGGCCCATCTGCTGCGCTACGATTCCATCCATGGCCCTTTTCAGGGCACGGTGGAGGCCAAAACCGATAGCATGATCGTCAACGGCAAAGAAGTTCACATTACCCGGATTAACGATCCCCATCAGTTGCCCTGGAAAGACATGGGGGTGCAGATAGTCTTGGAGTCGACCGGGGCCTTCCGGGACCGCATTTCCAATGAAGGCCATCTGGCCTCCGGAGCTCATAAAGTCATTATCGGCGCGCCGGCCAAAAAAATTGATGCTACTTTTGTCTATGGGGTCAACCACCAGTCTTATGATCCCCAGAAACACCACATTGTCTCCAATGCCTCTTGCACTACCAATTGTCTGGCACCGGTGGCCAAGGTAATCAACGATAGTTTCGGCCTGGAATATGGCCTGATGACTACAATCCATTCTTATACCATGGACCAGCGGTTGTTAGACGGTTCCCATAAGGACCTGCGCCGGGCCCGCGCCGCGGCCCTGTCCATGGTGCCCACCACCACCGGGGCCGCCCGGGTGGTCACCGAGGTCATCCCGGAACTGCAGGGCCGCCTGGACGGCCTGGCCGTCCGGGTCCCCACGGCCAATGTCTCGGTGGTGGATTTGGTCGCCACAGTCAAGAAATCCACCACCAAGGAAGAGGTCAATAAGGCTCTGGCCGCCGCCCAGGCCGGAGCCTTGAAGGGTGTCTTACAGGTCTCCAAGGTTCCCCTGGTCTCCATTGATTATAACGGCTGCAGTTATTCCTCGATCGTGGACGCCGAACTTACTAATGTGATGGGCGGCCATCTGGTTAAAGTCATGGCCTGGTATGATAATGAATCAGGTTTTTCCCACCGCATGATTGATATGGCGGTATATCTGGGACAACGCCAGGGCAGCTAGCCCATTATTCGCTAACCTTTATAATCCAAAAGGAGCCTCCGGTGAAGTCTATTGATGAAGTTGATATCAGAGACAAGACCTTATTTATCCGGGTTGATTTTAACGTTCCCCTGGATCGCAACCGGAATATTACCGATGACGCCCGCATCCGGGCCGTTTTGCCCACCATTAATTACTGCCTGGACGAAAACGCCAAAGTAGTCCTGGCTTCCCATCTGGGCCGCCCCAAAAACGGACCTGATGAAAATCTTTCTTTAGCCCCGGTAGCCCGGCGGCTATCCCGACTCATCCATAAGCGGGTTAAATTCGCCCCGGATTGTGTGGGCCCGGAAACGCAGAAAATCATCAAGGACATGAAGCCCGGGGACGTAGTGCTGTTGGAAAATCTGCGGTTTCACCCGGGAGAAGTGGAAAACGACCCGGAGTTTGCCCGACAATTAGTGGAAAACATTGATATTTATGTCAATGACGCCTTTGCCGTGGCCCACCGGGCCCATGCCTCGGTGGAAGCCGTCACTCATTATGCCCCCATCTGCGTGGCCGGCTTTTTGATGCGGGATGAAGTGCACTATTTCCACAAATCCATGGAAGATCCAGCCCGCCCCCTGGTAGCTTTGATCGGCGGCGCCAAAATCTCCAGCAAGCTGACCGCCCTGATAAATCTGTTAAAGCATGTCGACAAACTGATCATCGGCGGGGCCATGGCCAATACATTTCTCAAGGCCAAGGGATACAATGTGGGCAAATCTTTGGTGGACGACAATTTAATCGAGGCGGCCAAACAACTGATGGCTAACGCTCTGGAAAAAGGCGTAAAGTTTTATCTGCCAGTCGATTGCGTGGTGGCCGCGGCCTTTGATTCCCGGGCCGAAAATAAAATTACCCCGGTGCAAGAAGTGCCGGAAGATTGGGTGATCGCCGATATCGGTCCAGCTACCGTGACGCTGTTCAACGAAGCCCTGCAAAATGCCAAGACCGTGGTCTGGAATGGACCGATGGGGGCCTTTGAGATCGATGCCTTCAGCCGCGGCACCCAGGCCATGGTCCACAACGTCGCCAATTCCTTTGCCCTGACCATTGTCGGGGGCGGAGATACCGACGTGGCTATTCATAAGAGTGGAGAAATACAGAAGTTTTCTTATATCTCCACCGGCGGCGGGGCCTTTCTGGAACTGCTGGAAGGCAAACAACTCCCCGGCATCGTCGCCCTGCAGGAATGGCATAAGAAGCATCCGGATTAATAATTATGAAGGCCAAGGAAAAACGAGTGCCGCTCATTGCCGGCAACTGGAAGATGCACAAGACCCTGGCCGAGGCCACGGCCCTGGCTCAAGAAGTGCGGGACAAAATGACCACTCCGGCCGCGGCGGAAGTGGTACTGGCCCCGCCTTTTACTGCCCTGGCGGCAGTGCACCAGGTGTTGGCCGGCTCGGCAGTCAAACTGGCCGGACAGGATACCTGCTGGGAGATGGAAGGGGCTTTCACCGGAGCGATCTCTCCCCTGATGCTCCGGGATGTCGGCTGCCAATATGTGATCATTGGCCATTCTGAGCGCCGGCAGTATTTCGGCGAGACCAATGATACGGTCAACCGCAAGATCAAAGCGGCCTTAAGCGCCGGCTTAAGCCCCATCGTCTGTATCGGAGAGACGCTGGCGGAGCGCGAGGCCGAACAGACCCTGGCCCGGATCTCTGAGCAAGTGCAGGAGGGGCTGGCAGGTTTGACCACTGACCAGATTGAACCTTTAGTTGTGGCGTACGAACCGATCTGGGCGATTGGCACCGGCCGCACCGCCACCCCGGAGCAGGCCCAGGAGGTCCACGCCTTCATCCGCCAACAGCTGCGGGACCGCTTCGGAGATGAGGCCGCCGACAGTCGGCGTTTGCTTTATGGCGGCAGCGTTACCCCGGAAAACATCAGCGAGCTGATCCGCGAGCCAGATATTGACGGGGCTTTGGTAGGGGGTGCATCTTTAAAGGCCCAGGCTTTTTTGACCATCACTGCCTGGGGTCATTAAAAGCACCGCGGGGGACTTCAGAGTTTGGGTTGATTTTTTTATTACTTATGGATTAAAATTAAAATATGACTAACGTGATTGTCATCATCCATGTAATTGTCTGTATCGCCCTGATCTTTTTTGTCCTGCTGCAGAAAGGCAAAGGTTCGGAGATCGGAGCGGTGTTTGGCGGAACCAGCCAGACGGTCTTCGGCAGTTCCGGGGCCGCACCGTTTCTGGCTAAGGTGACGGCCGCCGCCGCCATTATTTTTATGCTCACCTCTTTGGGCTTGACTTTCTTGAGCCACCATGGCGGACCGTCGGTGATGACCGGGGTGGAGAGCCAGTCAACTCCGGCCGCGCCTCCCGCCCCGAGCGAATCCGGGCCGCAGCCAAAATAGATCTTAGTGCCGAAGTGGTGGAACCTGGTAGACACGCCATCTTGAGGGGGTGGTGGGGAGACCCGTGCGGGTTCAAATCCCGCCTTCGGCACCACACCGGTGGGAAAACCAGGCTACAATGTGTGAATGGCTAGCTAATTAAACCAGGAGGGGGCCGCGACTGCTTCTTTGGGAAGCAGCCGCCGTCTCAGCAAACTAATTATTGCATCCGGGATAAGAAGCATGACCACTAACGCCGCCTGCCGGCTGTTTCCTGCCTATAAGCAGTGGCCAGGATTAGTAGGTTCAGCAGAGGATGTTTTACTTTTCAAATTCATAGGGCCATTGCACCACCCCGCCGTCCAGGAACTTGACGTCTTTAAATCCCAGCCCTTGTAGAATTTTCACCGCCTCGTAACCCCGCAAACTCAGTTTGCAGAAGGGGATAATGGTTTTATCCTTGGGGAATTCCTGCGCCTTTTCCCGCAAGCGTCCCAGGGGCATGAGGAAAGTGTGGGGGTTGGCCAGGCGGATCTCCTGAAATTCCTGCGGCGTGCGGACATCCAGCAGCATGAAATCTTTTCCCTGTCCGGTCATTTCCTGCACTTCCATCGGGGTGACCGAAGGAGCCCGGCCTTCCAGTTTGTTGAGCAGGACATTGGCAGCCACCAGAAGGTTATCCAAGGCAGAGGAGTAGGGGGGAGAATAAGCCAGATTGAGCTGGGATACCGTATCCAGGGTAGCCCCCAGGGTCATAGCCGTTGCCGCCACATCCAGCCGCTTGGAGCCATCGCCGGGACCCACCACCTGCACCCCTAATAGGCGGCGGGTCTTGCGGTCAGCCACCATTTTGAGGCCCACCACGCCGCTTTGGGGATAATAATGAGCATGATCAGGGCCGGGAACCAGGGCGGTTTCTACCTCGAAGCCCATTTCCCGAGCAGTAGTCTCTTTGAGCCCGGTAGCGCCTACGGTAAAATCGAATACTTTGGCCACCGAGGTGCCGACGAAACCCTTAAAGGTCTCCTGCCCGCCAGTGAGGTTGGTGCCGATAATGCGGCCGTGGATGTTAGCCAGTTGGCCGGAAGAGACAAAGGCCGGCTTACCGGTCAACAGATGTTTGCTTTCCACGCAATCGCCGCCGGCATAGATATCGGGGTCCGAAGTCCGCAGGTAATCATCCACTTTGATGGCCCCGGTTTGGCCCAGCTCCACCCCGGCCTCCCGGGCCAACTCCACCGAAGGACGGACGCCGATAGCGATCAGGACTAAATCAGCGTCATATTCGCCTTTATCGGTGACCACCTTTTTGACCTTGCCCTCCGAAGTACCGACAAAACGGGAAGCCCGCTCTTGAGCCTGGACGGCAACGCCCTTCTCGTTAAGATGGCGGGTCAATAAAGCAGCGATTTCAAAATCTAGGAGATTCGGAGCCACAAAATCCAGGGCTTCGACCAGGGTGACCTCGATCCCCCGGTGCACCAGGGCTTCGGTCACTTCCAGGCCGATCCACCCTGCCCCGATCAATACTGCCTTTTTGGGTTGGTCGCGTTCAATAGCTTCCCGGATGGCCAACGCATGCTTAGGGCTTTGCAGGGGAAAGATATTTCCCAGGTCAATGCCCTCGATCGGCGGCCGGACCGGATGAGCTCCGGTCGCTAACACCAGCCGGTCATAGGGGACGATTTCAGTTTCACCGGTTTTGACATCTTTTACTTCAACGGTTTTTTTGCCCCGGTCAATGGCGGTCACCCGCTTGCCGGTCCTAAGGTCAAAGCCTTTGACATTCTTAAAAAAACCGGCATCTCGAACCACTCCCACCGGGGTGGCCAGCAGCTCTTTAATATCTGGGATGGCCCCAGAAATAAAAAAAGGCAGGCCGCAGCCGGCATATGAAACAAACTCCCCCTGCTCAAACAAGGTGATCTGAGCCTGGGGATCGCACCGCCGGGCCCGGGCGGCTGCCTTGGGACCGGCAGCTACCCCGCCTACGACTACAATTTTCATGGAACTTGCCATCCGATGCCCTCCCTTTTCGAACTAGAACAGCAATTAGCGGGAAGGGAGAAGGCTATTCAAGTAGGAGCTTCCGGGCAGCTCAAAATCCAGCCCGGGCTCCTAGCCTCCTCCTGGCCTTTATTTAGGGTTTGACCCTAACTTTTCTTTTTTTCCAACTCCTGCAGCCGAGCCTGAATCTGTCGCAGCTGCTCTTCAATGTTTCGAGCCGCCTCCCGGAGCTGGGAAATCTCTTCTTTGGGTGTCGGCACCTCCTTAGGAGAAGGTCCGGGCCCGAAACCCGGACCCGGGCCATAGGCCGGTTCCGTCGGTTGCCAGCAGCGGCCCATACCGCGGCGGCCGCCGCCCCCCATACCGCGCCCGCCGCCGCCCCCCATGCCGCGGCCTGGCCCCATACCAGGAGCGCTTCCCGTGGGGCTAAACTCCTGGGGGACGATGCGTCCGGCCTTAAAGGCATTCAGAACCTCGCCGACCGTGCCTTCGACGTCTATAGCAACCTTGATGCCGCTGGCGGCAAATACCTGTTGCGCATTGGGCCCGACCCGTCCGGTGAGCACCACCTGGATTCCCTGGTTAGCCACCCATTGCGCACCCTGAATCCCGGCCCCGCCGATAGCCTCGCGGGCCGGATTGGGATACGCCTGATATTCCATGGTGTCAGGATCGGCCAGGATAAAATAATTACAGCGGCCGAATCGGGGGTCAACCCGGGAATCCAGGGTATTGCCTTCGCTACTTATGCAGACTCGCATAATATTTATAAAAAACCTCCTTTGATTAATAATTATGGGTACCGATGACCACTTCTTTGCCCAGGGTATCTTCGATCATCTTCTTGAGTTTGTCTAGGTCAATGGGACAGCCCGAAGTCTTGGTAGCCTTAACCAGACAGGTGCCGATATGCAAGGTGTCGAAGTCCACCCCGTTCTGGTTACAGATATGTTTGACCAAGTTCAATTTGGGCATGGCCAAACCCGGGCAGCCGCCGCAATCGCACATCGCCACTACTTCTATGTCATCTTTATAACGGGCAAATTCGCCGTCCTTGCGTTGCATGGCCTTAAAACAGGTAATACACCCGATACACATTTTGTCTTTAATATTCTGGCAAGACATGATAGCAATCTTTGACATGATGATTCCTCCTCCTTGGATTGAGTGCGCAAGTTAATAATAAGAGGTTATCCGAAACAATTAATCAATCCTTTACTGCCGGGCCGGGCTGGATTTGCAGGCTCGGCCCGAAATCCCTGCTGTTCTCCAGCAAGAGGAATAGTATAGCTTACATTTTTATTCTGGTCAATAGAATAAAATGAACTTATGATCATATGTCGATGATTAGTTCCCCATAATTTTTAGTCTCAGGGCAGCAAAGGTAAATTTTGCGGTTTTAACAGTTTATCTCCTACGGCCTTAAGTTCCTGCCGGAACTCCGTCCGGCATCCTAATCTTAAGTTTGGCGAGGCAAGGTAAAAGAAAACGTCGAGCCTTGCCCCGGTTGGCTTTCTACCCAGATCTTACCGCCATGGGCCTCGATAATGGTCTTGACGGTAGCCAGACCCAGACCAAAACCCCGTGGTCGGTTGGGGTCCGTCCCCCGATAAAAGATCTCAAAGAGGTGCGCCAAATCCTCCTGGGCAATCCCGCTGCCCTGATCTTGGACCTGGAAAACAACTTCCGGATCGCGACTTTGGACAGTCAGCGAGACCACGGTTTGGGGAGGCGAATACTTGATGGCATTTTCTAACAGGTTTTCCAACACCCGGCGGAAAAGCTGCGGGTCGGCCTCCATCACTAAAATTTCTTCAGGATATTGAGCGATCAGAGTAACTCCTTGGGACTCCGCCATCGGCTCCAATAGGGCCAATACTTCCTGGCATTCCTTTTCCACCTGGATGCTGCTCGGCAGCGGTTTGATCTCATGCAACTGGAGCCGGGCGAACTCTAGAAAGTTGTCGATCAGGTCTTCCAGGTGCTGCATTTCCTGGTCGATGGTCTCCAGATAGGAAGCTTGGCTGTCGGAAAGGGGTCCAAGTTTTCCTTGTCGCAGACGGTTGGTAAGCCCCCCGATCGCCACTACTGGAGTTTTAAGGTCATGGGCAAACATGGACACCAGATTGCGCCGTTCTTCCTCCTGCTTCTTTAATAAGGTGATATCCCGAAAGGTCTCCACTCCGCCCAGCAAATCCCCCTGGTCATTGCGCAAGGCCGCAGTGCAAAGGGTAACCGGAATCTTCTGGCCATAACGGTTTTCAATGACCGCCTCTCGCTCTACAATGGTCTCATGGGCCATGGCCTGCCGGAGTGGACAATCGGTGTGGCACAGATTGCTGCGCAAAATATCAGCACAAAATTTACCCAGGGCCTCAGAACGCTGATAACCGGTGAGTTCCGCCGCTCGGGGATTAAAATCGGTGATGTGCATCTGACTGTCCACTGTAAAGATGCCCAACGGGACGCTCTGGATAATAAAGTGGGCCCAGTCATAGGTCTCTTTTATCGGTTTGGCCTTCCCCTGGGGCATCCCGTAGCTCACCCTTTTTCTTGATAAAGAAAGGCCCCGCCCCGACTAATCGCTGCCGGAGCGGGCCTCTCACAAGGTTTATTCTTCCTCAGCCGGGGCTGCTTCGAGCTCGGCCATGCGTTGTTGAATAGCTTCTAGCTGTCTCTGTAAGAACGACTGTTCTTCCTGGAGAGCAGCCATCTGCTCTTGGGGGGTGGAATAATAGGGGGCCGCGCCACCCCCAGCATAGCCGGGCCCCCAGGGATCAAAACCCCAGGACGGCCCCCAACCGCCATAGCGATAACCCCCGTAGGGTCTGGCACCATAACCCCAACCGGGCTCGCCATAGCCCCAGCCCGGGCCGCCATAACCCAAACCGCGGCCTCGCCTGCCCCAGCCTCTGCCTCCGGGACGGCCGCCGCCGCCCCAGCCATACATGCGGCCCAGACCCCGGCCACAGGGGCCTCGCCCCCAGCCAGTGCCTGGTCCCCGGCCCCAGGGGCCGGTTCCATCATAGAATGGCATATCCTACCTCCATAATTTTTTAATGTTAAGACCTTAGCGGTCCAAAGGCTGATAAAAAATTTCCTGTAAATTCATTTAACCGGTTATCGTTCCCGGGTCATCGCCGTGCCGCACTGCGGACACTTCACTTCAAAACAAGGAACCCCCAACTGATGCGGCACCTTGTGGCCGCAGGCCGGGCAGATGCAAAAGCCCCCTGGTCCGGCTCCAAAACCGCCGGCTCGACCACCGCCGCGCCCCGGCCCACCGCCACCCCGGGGACCCGGTCCCTGACCTCTTCCTTTACCATCGGGCATCGTAAACCTCCTAGTCCAGGCCGCCAGTCGGGGGTCTTGCTCCCCCCAGTGGCCCTGTAGAAATCTTTGTAACACCGTATAGACTTCACCCTGTACCCAAGGTATGGCGGCCATTTCCCAGTGCCGCACATAACCCAACAGCCAGTCCTCGATGGCCCCACAGATTAAAACCTGAACCCCGATCTGGTATAGCTGCCGGACCCGCTCCGCCCCACTTTCAGACCCCCAATGGAGCACCTGGAGATCTTCATAGCCCCGAGGCGACACCCAAAAGACCCAACCCTCCCGGGCATGGTCAAACCGTGGTGCCACCCGGCCTCGGAATACCGGAATAGCAACTTTAAGACAATGCCGCACATTTCCAGATTGTGCAATTTTAGGACCAAATAAACTAATTTATAACTATCTTATATTACTTGATAATAATTTTAATTAAATTTAACTACGGCGAATATTATTTCAATATAAAATAATATATTTCATTTTGCATTATCGGCGGCGGCCACCGGGAACCGCGTCCATCAAGCCGTATTTTTTCATCTTTCTCCACAGGGTGGAGGGGGCAATGCCCAGAGCCCGGGCCGTTGGTCCGCGTTGGCCGTGGTATTGCGCCAGGGTTTCGGCAATAAGTCGGGCCTCTGAGTTTGCCAGGGTCGAAGCTGTCGCCCCGGTGGCCGGGTTTGGCCTGGAAAGCTCTTGCAATTCCTCCGGAAGGTCGCGCAGTTCCAGGCGTTCCCCCCGGCACAGGACCACGCCGTGTTCAATAATGTTTTCCAGTTCCCGGACATTGCCCGGAAATTCGTAGCGCACCAGCCGCTCCAACACCTCCGGGGTCACCCCGGTCAGCCGTTTGCCTTTTAAAGCCCGATGTTTGCGGATGAAGAAATCGACCAACAGTGGGATATCCTCCCGCCGCTGGGAAAGCGGCGGCAGCCGCAGGCGGATGACATTGAGCCGGTAATAGAGGTCCGGACGGAACCGTCCCTGGCGGACCTCTTCCTTCAGGACCTTGTTGGTGGCAGCAATCACCCGGACATCAGCCCGGATAGGCGCATTGCTGCCTAAAGGGGTATACTCCTTGTCGTCCAGCACCCGCAGCAGTTTGACCTGCATCGGCGGCGACAATTCCCCCACTTCATCCAGCAGCAGGGTGCCCCCTTGGGCCGCGGCAAAGCGCCCCGGCTTGTCCCGTTTGGCATCGGTGAAGGCCCCTTTGACATAGCCGAAAAGCTCGGATTCCAGCAGCGGATCAGGCAGGGCGCTACAGTTGACCACTACATAAGGCCCACCCTGGCGGTGGCTCAACTCATGCAAGGCCCGGGAGACCAGATTCTTGCCGGTGCCTGATTCCCCTTCCAGGAGCACCGTGGCGTCGCTCGGCGCCAGATCGGGCAGAATGGCCAGAATGTCTTGCATGGCCGGGCTCTTGGCCAAAATATCCTGGATGGTATATTGCTTGGTGAGCTCTTTGCGCAGCGACTCCAGGGCCGATAGGTCGCGGAAGGTCTCCACCCCGCCGATCACCTGGCCGTGTTGATTTTTCAACACGGTAGTGCAGATTTTCAAGGGCACCTGGCGGCCCTGGCTGTCCAGGATATCGACGTCCACTTCCAACCGGGCCCGGCCGCTTTCGATGCTCTCTTCCAAAGGACAGCGCTGCTGACAGATGTTGGCCCGCAAGACTTCATAACATTTCTGCCCCAGGGCCTCTTGCCGGGAGATGCCGGTGATCTCCTCGGCCGCGGCATTGAAACTCAAAATGGTAAAATCCTTGTCTACCGTAAACACCCCCTCAGCCAGGCTGTCCAGGATTAATTCAGTGATCTGAGGGTACGGGGAACGGCGAGCCGCCATTGATTTCTCCTTCACTAATTCCAGCAATTCTCCTAACCCTAGCTAATTCAAGTTTACTCAAACCAAAGGCCGGGGTCAACGCTTTATTTCATTTTGAAATAAAATTATCTATCATTTAGAAATATAAATGATCATGGTGGCGGCGATGAGCGGATTTTCGCCTTATTTGTTTACTTCCGGCTTTATGATATAAATAAATATTTAACTTTATCTGCTCAGGGAGAGGCAATATGGATCTGATACGCACCCGTTTTTCTCCCAGTCCCACCGGCTATTTTCATCTGGGCGGGGCGCGCACCGCCCTGTTCAACTGGCTTTACGCCCGGCACCACCAGGGGGTCTTCGTGCTGCGGATCGAAGATACGGATGTGGCCCGTTCCAATGCGTGTTATGAAACAGATATCCTGGAAAGCCTGCAGTGGCTGGGGCTGGACTGGGATGAAGGCCCCTATCATCAATCCTCCCGTCTCAAATTCTATCACGATTTCATTGACCGTTTATTAGCGGCGGGGGCCGCTTATTATTGCGACTGTCCCACGGAGCAGTTGGAGCAAAAACGCCAGGCCGCCCTGGCCCGGGGGGAGAATCCTCGCTACAACGGCCGCTGTCGGGACCGGAACCTGGGTCCGGGGCCTAACACCGCGGTCCGCTTCCGCTCTCCCCGGACCGGCACCACCCACTGGCAGGACCTGACCAAGGGGGCAATCGCCTTTGATAATCAGGAACTTGATGATCTGGTGCTGCTGCGGGCAGACGGCATCCCCACCTATAATTTTGCCGTAGTGATCGATGACCTTACCATGGAGATTACCCATGTCATCCGGGGGGATGATCACATTCCCAACACACCCCGGCAACTGCTCCTCTATCAGGCCCTGGGGGCTTCCCCGCCCCGATTTGCCCACATTCCAATGATTTTAGGGCCTGACAAGACCAAGCTCTCCAAGCGGCATGGGGCTTTGTCGGTGCTGGCCTATCGGGACATGGGTTTCCTGCCCCAGGCCCTGGTCAATTATCTGGCCCGCCTGGGGTGGTCGCACGGCGATCAGGAGATCTTTTCCAAAGACGAGCTGATCGACTACTTCTCTTTGGAGCACGTCAGCAAATCCGCCGGGGTCTTTGATGCCGACAAACTTTTGTGGCTTAACGGCCATTATATCCGGGAGTCGGCGGACGAGGAACTGGCCCGGTTATTGAGAAATTTCCTGGCTCAACAGGATATGGCAACAGATGATCTGGATTACCTAGCCCGGGTGGCGGCGACTTTGAAGCCCCGGGCCCATACCCTGGTGGAAATGGCTGAAATGGCCCGGTTCTATTTTCAGGATCCCCGTCCCTATGACGAGAAGGCGGCCCGAAAATTCCTTACTCCGGCCATCCGGCCGGTTCTGGCCGAGATCAAGGCCCGACTGGCGGACCTGCCGGAGCTGCGGGAAGACGACCTCAATCGCATCTTTAGCGATGTCCAAAAGCAGTCAGGCCTGAAGATGGTGGCTCTGGCCCAGGCGGTCCGGGTGGCCTTAACCGGCAAAACCGCCAGTCCGGGGCTCTTTGAGATCATGGATATTTTAGGCAAACAAGAGGTGCTAAAAAGATTGGCAGCGGCGATGGATTCGATTCCGGAATGACTGCAGTTCCGGCCTTTCCATAATGGCCAGAAAAAGGCGATATCTGGCACCAGGAGACCGAGTTGATGGAGCCCAAGATTAAAATCGGCATCAGCGCCTGTTTATTAGGGGAGAAAGTCCGATTCGACGGCCAACATAAGCTGGACCGGTTTATTACCGATACCCTGGGAAAATATCTCGAATTTGCCCCGGTCTGCCCTGAAGTCGAATGCGGCTTTGGGGTGCCGCGCGAACCATTCCGGCTTATCGGCGATCCGGCCGAGCCCCGGATGGTGACGGTGCGCACCAAGGTGGATGTGACCGACCGCATGCTGGCCTGGGCTCAGAAAAGGGTACAAGAATTGGCAGACCTGGACCTGTGCGGCTTTATTTTCAAAAGCGACTCCCCCAGCAGCGGCATGGAACGGGTTAAAGTCTATAATGATAAAGGCATGCCGGAGAAAAAGGGCGTAGGCCTCTTTGCCCGCCAATTTATGGACCATTTCCCCCTGCTGCCGGTGGAGGAGGAAGGACGCTTGCATGACCCGAAGCTGCGGGAGAACTTTATCGAACGCCTGTTCACCCTGAAACGCTGGCGGGAGATGGCTGCCGTCCCTCCCCGGCGAGGCCAGTTGGTGGATTTTCATACCCAGCACAAGCTTTTGCTCCTGTCCCACAGCCCCCAACAATATCGCCTGATGGGGCAACTGGTGGCCCAGGGCAAAGACCTCCCCCTCGCGGAGCTTTTTTCGCGCTACCTGGGTCTGCTCATGGACACCCTGCGGCTCAAAACCACCGCCAAGAAAAATGCCAATGTGCTGGAACATATCATGGGCTATTTTAAACGGGACCTGTCCAAGGATGAAAAAGCAGAATTACTGGAGACCATCGAACATTACCATCAGGGTTTTATCCCCCTGATCGTCCCCATAACCCTGGTTAATCATTATGTCCGCAAATATCAACAACTGTACCTGAAGGGACAATATTATCTGCATCCCCATCCGGTAGAATTACAGCTGCGCAACCATGTTTGACAGCTGATTCTCCTAGAAGGGGGCAGAAGCGGGCCGCTAGTCCATGCAATGACAGGCCTGAATTTCCGGCGGGAATATGAAAGATGAAAAAGCATCTGCCTGATATCATTATCATTGTCGCGGGCCTGGCTGTCATGGTTTTGCTTCTCGGTTTAGGGGCTTTGAGCGAAGGATGGCTGGCGCTATTATGCTTTTTGGCGGTGGCGGTTGTCTATCACGGCTGGTATCAGCATCTCCTGAGAATGGCGCGGCGCTCGTGGGGTTGCGACGATGATGAATTTGACGACCAGCCTCCGTTCCCCGGCTGAAAAGAAGATCAGAAAGAATTCGGTATCCAACAATCCTCAGAAAAAACTTGACTATCCGTTCTAACCAAGTATCTTATCTGGTGTTCCCCTAGAATCTTCAGCTTGTCGGCGAGGGCAGAGTGAAGCTCTTAACTATTGGACTCATTTGCTGGGCATGGGTTTGGAGCTGCAGCCCAGCTTGGACCCAACCTCCCCAATCCGGTGGACAACTTGCCTTAAAAGAGGCTATCGACGTCGCTTTAAAAAATCACCCGGCAATCATTGAATTCCGGGAAAAAACCCAGGCTGCCAAGGCCCAGATTGGCATTGCCCAGTCTAATTATTTTCCTCAGATCCGATATAGTAGTGAATATGATTACGGGACCTTATTTGGCGGGGCGACCACTGATTTTGACACCACCTTTCTGAGCACCCCTTCCGGCACCGGCTCTTTTTCTCTGCCCTCCAGGGGGGGTGGCCCCAGTGATTATTTTTCCCATCGCTTTACCCTGAATCAGCTGCTGTACGATTTTGGTAAAACGCCGGGCCAGGTAGCCGAATCCAAAGCCAATTATCAGGCAACCAATTATGACTATGCCAATACCCGGCAGCAGGTGGTGCTTAACGCCAAGACGTCTTATTTTGGCTATCTAGCCACCAAGCGGGCCGTCGAGGTCAGCGAAAAAAATGTTGAGCTTAATCAAGAACTGGTCCGCCAGGCTCAAGGGTTCTATCGGGCCGGAATCCGGGCCAGGATTGATGTGGCCAAGGCCGAAGCCAATCTCTACGATGCCGAGTCCGCCCTGATTGAGGCCAAAAACGCCTTTAAGATCTCCAAGGTAACCTTAATGAATGCTTTGGGACTCAAAACCTGGCCCTATACTGATCTAAAAGATATCCTCGATGTGCAACCTATTCCTATTAGCCTGGAGGAGGCCAGAAAGTTGGCTTTCCAAAGGCGTCCGGAACTCCTAAAAAATCTTTCCCAGCAACAATCTTCCCAGGCTGCGGTCCAGGTCGCCCAGTCCGGATATTTACCCACCCTGAGCGCCTCGGGGATCCATAGCTGGCGAGGCAGCGACTACCCGCTCAGGGAGGGTTGGACCGTGGGCGTCGGGATCACCTTCCCGCTGTTTGAAGGCTTGTCCACGGTAAACGATGTGCGTCGGGCAAAGTCTACGCTGCGGTCGGTGGAAGCCAATGAACAGGTGATCCGACAAGATATTACCAAGGAAGTTGAAGAGAGCTACCTGGATTTAGTAGCCGCCGCAGAAAAGATCCGGGCCCGGGCCAAAGCGCTGGAATCGGCGCAAGAAAATCTGCGGCTGGCCCGGGGACGGTACCAGGCCGGGATCGGTTCCATTATTGAAGTCACTGATGCCCAGGTTCAGTTTTTCGATTCCGAACTTAATCATATCCGCAGCCTTTATGACCATAAGGTGGCCAGGGCGCAGTTGGAAAAAGTGATCGGCACCCCCTACTAAGTCAAGCATATGGCTGGCAAAATCGATTGACTGACGCGGCCCTCTACCACAGTCCATGGCTGGCCAGACGGTCAATCAGGTCGGCCGCGGAAAAAAACTGCCAGGCCTGGAGCCCTTGCTGGCGGGCCGCCTCCACATTGAGAGGTAGATCGTCGATGAACAGACACTGCGCCGCAGGGATCTGCAGGGTGGCAATCAGGGCCTGATAAATCCCCGGTTCCGGCTTCTGGCAGCCTTGTTGATAAGACAGAATAAAACGGCGGAAATGGCGGAGCACCGGGAAATTGGCCGAGACATACTCGAAGTGCAGGGGATCGGTATTAGAAATCATAAATAAGGGATAACGTTCTTGGAGCCGGGACACTACCATCTCCATGCCCTCCCCGGGGGAAAAAATGGCGGTCCAATACTGGCAGAATTGCTCATAGGGCAGGGAAGCATTTAAGCGCTGCATTAATTGTTGATAGAATTCCCGGGACGACAGACGGCCGCTGTCATAATCAGCTTTGAGCGAACTGGCAAAGGTCAGGGCTAAGATCTCCTTAGGATCGGCTTGGGTGTGGGAGGCTAACAGACGGGCCAGTTTCAGCTGATCGACCCGAACCAAGACATTACCCAGATCAAAGGCCAGGGCCGCTACGGTCGGATGGCGTTCAGGTTGCATAAAGGCCTCAGCAATTGTAAATATAAGCGGGCTGTTTTAGTAAACGAACCAATTCCGGGATTATGGGTGTGGTAATTTTGGGCTTTTTGCCTCTACCATTTTTTAAGGGAACAACCACAGCTTGCCAATCGATTTTTTTTAATTGGTCTGACTGGCAGTATAATTATAAAGTGGAATATTTTTAACTTCAAGCAGTTCAGGCCACTAAGCTGGGAAAGGAGGAATTGTGGCGAGAAGCACCGGGGGGACATTTTTATTGGCGATTCTATTGGGCATTTTGGGGACCACGGTTTTTTGGTTGTACAGCCCATTTCTCGATCAAAAGGTGGCCAATCAGGTAAAAGAAGTCTTAAAAAACCAAGAATTTGTTATCCAGGCAGGGAAAGGCAGCGGCGCCCAGATTCAGGGGGCACCCTCCATGGCCCAGGGCACCCGTTTTCTGCTGGTCGCAGGGGGCAACCAGACTTTTTTGGCCGACCTCAAGGAAGGTCGGGTATGGCGCTATTTTCACCATACCCGGGAAGGCGGTTGGTCTCAGGAAGAGGAGGGTTTTATGCCGCTGCGCTTCCATTTCCAGGGCAAAAAACTCTATACCGCCAGCGAAGCCGGCTCTGACCAGGATGGCGGTCCGCAGGATTCCAATCCTTGATCCGATTGACACAGTAGCTGAACTTTGTTGCGTCGACTGCTAGCCCAAGATTTGGCCTGGGGAATGCTGATTTTATTGGCGGCCGCCGGGTTGGGCCTCATGGCCCACTGGTCCCTGGTGCGTCAGGGCTTTCAGGGCGATCTCCCGGCCCGGTTGGAGCAATGGCGGGAGCAATACCGGCAATCAGCATTCCCGGAGATTCAAACCATCAATCTGACGCAGGCCTATGCCTTGCATCGCCAGGGGCAGGCGGTGTTCGTCGACGCCCGGCCCCACTCCGAATACACTGAACTGCATATCGCGGGGGCGGTCAATCTGAACGCCGACCGCCTTAAACGCCAGGGGGGCGATACTTTGCCAGTGACGGACCGCCAGCGTCCCATTGTAGTGTATTGTGGGCAGAAAAACTGCGATGCCAGTCTGGAAGTGGCAGAGTTTCTTCAGGCCCAGGGTTTTAACAATATCATGGCATTCTTGGAGGGATTTCGTGCCTGGGATGAAGCCGGGTACCCGGTGGACATCGGGTACTAAACGCTTTCTGACCTTCTTGCTGCGGCTGGCTCTGGGCAGCGTTTTGGTCTATGCCGGATTCTCGAAATATTCCCATCCTTACCAGTTTGCTGAAATCATAATCGCTTACCAACTTCTCCCCCACCCCTTGGTCGGTCTGACGGCCGCCATCGTCCCCTGGGTGGAAATGGTCAGCGGGGCTCTGCTGATCCTGGGCATCAAGCCGCGCAGCTGCTTGCTGCTGATTCAGATCGTGCTGTTAATTTTCATGATGGTTCTAGCCGTCACCATGCTGCGGGGATTGAATATCGACTGTGGTTGCGGATTATTTTCCGAACGGCAGGTCGGATTTTTGGCCCTGCTGGAAGACGGCCTGCTGCTGGCCCTGGCCGGATGGCTCTATCGGGTAGAAATAAAAAGGGTATTACCGGCTCCCTATCTCTAGCTTGCCCAGGTTTTCCAGCCTGTTTCCGAATTCAGGTATAGGGTTTGGCCTTGAACTTCTGGTCCCGGCATGATACAAATTTACAGAATTAAAGGGTTTGATCGTCGATTTTAGCTCAAAAATATTTTGGAAGGAAATTATGGGCCGGTTTTTTGACCTGCATGACCCGGTCGAAAAGAAATATATCTTCAACAGCTTCATCGTCGTGGTGCTCATCGTCGAGGTGCTCATCTTTCTGGTGACCCTGGTCTGGCAGATCGACGAGGGGGTGTTTTCGGAGCAGGTAAAAGTAGTACCCTTTCCCTGGCAGGAATACCTGTGGGCGGCCTTTACCGCCCCCATTATCATGATGTTTATTTTTGGAATTATTATAAAAGGATTTGACACCTTTTATTCCTCCCCGGAAAAGGGGCCCAATGATCAGCAGTCCAGACGCTTCCACCGGCTGGCCCGCCAATGGGCCAAGATTTCTTACCTGTTGGGATTGTTATTCCTGGTATCGTTTATTTACGCCCTGGTGCGGTTAGACCGGGTGCTACCGCTAGTAAAGCAAATCTTCGGCTTTTTGGGCCTGGGGGCCACTTATTTGGTCATTGGCCTTCTGGCCCTGGGGCTGCTTTACTTTCCTATCAGCCTGATTCTCCGCTACCGGCTGCAAAAGAAGGCCTTGGAATATCAGTATCTTCTCAAAATAGCGGAACGCCACGGCCTGGCCCCGGGCAATACCGCGGAGCACTCCTCCCTGGCAGCCTCCAACCCGAAACAGCCTCATCTCGATTACCTCCCGGAATCCTCGCCCGCTGCCCGGGAGGGTCGACGCAAAGAGTCATAATTTTTTTATATTAAGAATTTTGATTCCAGCCTTCCAATTACGCTTGGGTATTTTTTAATATGATATTTATACAAGAAGGATTGGGAGAAATGGTCCTTGTTGCATTTTTGCCCCTTGCTATCTTCTTTCTTGATTCTTATGTTGTCTTTAGTTAGTGAGGCAAATTTCAGGTAGATCTCCAGACCAGCCTTGCTGTCGGCAAGGTAACCGCCCAAAGGAGGTAAGCAGATGGCTAACCAAAATAATGTAGCCCGGGTAACCCATGTAATTGCCGAATCTTCTACTAGTTTTGAAGACGCGGTTAGGGTCGGTTTTGAGAGGGCCAATAAAACCTTGCGGGGCATCACCGGGCTTCGCATTGCTGAACAACGGGTGAGCGTCAAAGATGGTAAAATAGAGACTTTTAGGGTGCGGATGGAAGTAATTTTTATTTTGGAAGATTAATCTCCGATAAATTTATGTTAGTCCTGGATGGCTCTTATGGTGAAGGGGGCGGTCAGATTTTGCGGACCGCCCTTTCTCTGGCTGCCTTACAGGGCCAGGAAGTACGGATCGAGCGGATCCGGGCCCGCCGCCCCAAACCAGGTCTGCGGCCGCAGCACCTGACGGCGGTCCGGGCCTTGGCTAGCATTACCCAAGCCGAAGTCAGGGGCGCGCAAATCGGCTCCTGCGACCTAACCTTTAAGCCCCGGGGCATTTATCCCGGCAATTATACCTTTGATGTGGCGGAAGGCACTGCCAGCGCCGGATCGGTCACCCTGATCGCCCAGGCCCTGCTGCCCCCCTTGGCCCTGGCGGCAGCCCCTTCCGTGCTGACTCTAAAGGGCGGCACTCATGTACCCTGGAGTCCCCCCGCCCACTATCTCTCCCTGGTTTTTTTCCCCGCTTTGCAGAAACTGGGCCTGACAGCCCGTCTGGAATTGCTGACCTGGGGTTGGTATCCCCGGGGTGGGGGTGAAATTCGGTTAACCATCCAGCCAGTTAAATCCTTGAAGCCGGTGACCTGGACTGAAGCCCCGGACAGCCAGGCTTTTCGGGGTCTGTCCGCGGCTGCCAACCTGCCGGAGCACGTCATCAATCGCCAACGCCAACGGTTAATAGCCCGTCTGGGCTGGCCGCTGCCGGTCGACCGGGTTCAGGCCCCCAGCCGGGGCCCCGGCAGTCTGGTCTTTCTCTGGGGTCCGCAAGTCGGGTTCTCGGCTCTGGGAGCCCGCGGAAAACGGGCCGAGAGCGTGGCCGATGAAGTGGCCGACGCCTTTTTTCATTTCCAGTCCCAGCAGGCCGCGGTTGATGGCCGTCTGGCCGATCAGATAATTCTCTATCTGGTTCTGGCCAACGGCCGCTCAGTTATTCATACTGAAGAAATTACTTCGCACCTGCTGACCAATATCTTTGTCATTGAACAATTCCGGGGGCCTAAATTTAAGATCGCCGGCAAATTGGGGGAACCAGGCCTAATCAGTACTGAGGCAGGGCCTGATCAGGAAGCCGAAACCAGCGCTTAAGGGCTGGCCTGAGTTTTTACTTGACAAGCAGCCCGAATGTTTCGATATTTAATAAATAGGAATTTACAGGTGCCCTGAAGGGCTTAATAGGGAAGCCGGTGCGAGTCCGGCATGGTCCCGCCGCTGTAACTGGGGACGAAACCTGCTGAAGACCACTCTTGCTTAGAAAGGGCAAGGGGAAGGCGCAGGAAGTAGAATGATCCGGGAGTCAGAAGACCTGCCTGTAAATATGGTTTAACCCGTCACGCTGGATGAGGGGCAAACCAGGCTCCGAAGATGGTAAACTCCGGAGCCTCCAAGGATCAAGCAAGCTGGGTGCAATCCTTGAGTCTGAGACTCAAGGATTTTTTTGTTAGGGCAATTATCTCTTGTTCCTGTAAATCGAGGCAGAAAGAGTGATTTCACTATTTGATAAGGGCGGTCCGATCATGTGGCCGATTCTGGCCTGTTCCATCCTGGCGCTGGCCATCATTTTCGAGCGGGCCTATTTCTTCCTGCGCTATTTTAACAATTATCAGAACTTCATGTCCCAACTGCTGGCCCATTTGCAGTCGCGCCATCCGGCCCAGGCCCTAAACTTCTGCCGCCAACGGCATGACCCCCTGGCGGTCATGGCCCAGGCTTACTTAGAGAACCGCCAGCAGCCGCCAGAGCTGCAATCGGAGATCCTGAAATTGCGCGGCTCGGAGGAGATGGAGCGAGTGGAACGCTTCCTGCGGGGGTTGGCAACCATTGGTTATTTGACCCCGCTCTTAGGTCTGTTCGGCACCGTCACCGGCATGATCCAGGCCTTCCGGGAACTGCAGGCCCTGGGTGCCCAGGCCGACGTCACCGCCCTGGCCGGCGGCATCTGGGAGGCCCTATTGACCACCGCCTTTGGCCTGCTGGTGGCCCTGCCTACCCTGGCGGCCTATCATTATTTTGACAGCCGGGCCGGACGCATGGCGAATCACATGGAATTCGTGGTGCTGCGCCTCAAGGAGGCCCTGATGTCGTCAGAGGAACAGCCAGACCTCAATTTGCTGAGCACCGGGAATCTCCCGCTGGCCCAGAAGAAATCAACATGACTTTTTTGCGCCGCCGCCGCAGTATTCCCAGCCTGGACATCGCCCCCTTGGTGGACGTGGTATTTTTATTGCTGATTTTCTTTCTGCTGTGTTCCACTTTTGTGATGCCGGCCCTGAAGCTGACCCTGCCCCAGGCCCGCAACCAGCAAAGTCCGCCGCCCCAGGAGCTGGTGGTCTCAGTTGACCGCCTGGGCTGCTTTTACATCGATCACGAGCCGGTGCCTGAAAAACAGTTAAAGCTCCGGCTCCAGACCAGTCTGGCCCCTCTTAAAGAAAAACGCCTCACCTTCCGGGGTGATGCCCGCAGCGAATACCATAATTTTGTTAAACTCCTGGACCTGGCTCAAGAACTGGGGGTGGATGACCTCAGCCTGGTCCATGACCGGGAAAAAGCCCCATGAACCGCTACCATAATCCGATCTATTGGTTTTTCAGTCTTTCCTTGGCCCTCCATATCGCCCTGGTGTGGTCCGGGGTCCTGTCGCTGAGCCCACCGTCGGTGCCGCCGGTCAAGGTCCATCATTTGAAGCTGTCTGCCGGTCGGAGTACCAGCATTGACAAGCCAAAAGAAACATCGGCTCCAGCCGCGGCGGCGGCACCTCCAACCCAGCCTCAGGTCAAGAAAGCGCCTCGCCCGCAACCCCGGAAGGTTCGGAAAGCTCCACCACCGCGGCCTCAATCCCAGCCCCGCAGGCCCCCCCAGCCTCCCTCCCCTCCAGAATTACAGTCAACCGCCGGACCGGAACCGGCCAAATCCACCAGCCCCGGCCAGCCAAGCAGCCGCTTGGCGCCCAATTCGAATCCTGCCAGCGGTCCCAGCCAAGGCCCTGCCCAGAGGGCGGTGGCGGCGGAAAGTCGCTATTTACAAACCATCCGGGCCCGCATCCTGCGGCATCGCCAATACCCGGCGTTGTCCCGCCAGCGGGGTCACGAAGGGGTGGCCCAGGTCCGCTTTACCGTAGCCGCCAGTGGTTCTTTGCAGGGCGGGGTCCAGATGGTAAACTCTTCCGGCTACAGCCAATTAGATAAACAGGCCCAGCAATGTGTGCGGGCTGCGGCCCCCTTTCCGCCTTTTCCTGCCGAGCTCCACAAATCCCAACTCACGGTCATCGTGCCGGTCGCCTTCCGGCTCTCCCAGCGCGATTCTTGACCTATTTCCCTCTCCAGATGAGTGTATCGGGTGAGGGAGTGAGCTAGCGCTGCTTTAAGCTGGTACTAGTCCAAGACCTCCTGTCGCTGGCGGAGCTTTTCCATTTCCTCCTCCTTGAGGAGGACCTGGCGCCCGTGCAGCATAAGATCAACGATGGGGATCAGGTTTCTGGCCGCCACCTGGTGGGGAAGCAAAACATAGTCCGCCCCGGCCTGGTAAAGCTTCAGCGCCTGCTTGGCCGATTTGGCGGTGACAATGAATTTGGCATGGGGGGCCAAGGTCTTCATCTGTTTAATGATTTTCAGATTACTAGTGCCGACCAGCAGTTCATCCGGGATAGTGGAGACCACCACTTTGACCCCTTCGATGCCGGCGTGATGCAAGGTCGATAAGCTGCTGATATCTCCGTAAATAACCTTAACGCCGCGCCTTTTTAACCTTCTAAATACCTGGGGATTAAAGTCGACTACCACCATGCGGTCCTTTATTTCCAGGCCGGAGGCCTCGATCTCGGCTAAAAAATCACTGGCCACCCGGAAAAACCCCAACAGGGCGATCTCCTTTTCCGCTTCGGTCACCTCCTCGGCCACCGTGTCGCCAAGATCTTTAAAGCCGACTTTTTTAATCAGCCGGCTAAAAAATTCCTGCAATCGCTGGTTGTATTTGATCATATAAGTGGAGGAAATCGAGGTGATGACAAAGACAAAAATGATAATGGTCTGGATGTCAGGAGCGATATGTTGATATTTCAAACCAAGGACGCTGATGACCAGCGCAAACTCGCTGATCTGCGACAGGTTGATCGAGGTCAGTAAGCTGACCCGGCTGCCATTTTTCAGGAAGTAGAGAAGGGGAAATACGGTAAGAAACCGGGTGGCCACCAAAAACAGGGCGGTGGCGCCGGCGACCAGCAGAAAACCCAGGTTGTGCAGGGGATTGGGAATTGCCATGCCCAAGGCGACAAAGAACAAGGTAATAAAAAAGTCGCGGATGCTGACAATTTTGGCGATGATGTCCAGGTTATAAGGGAAAGTCGAAATGGCCATGCCGGCAATCAAAGCACCCATCTCCCGCGACAGACCGAGAAAATCGGCCAACCCGCAGATGAAAAAGCACCAGCCCAGGGAGGCGACCAACACCAGTTCCGGCAGTTTGGCAATTTTTTTAAAGATGTAGCCCAGCAAATACTTGCTCAGCAGCAGGCTGGTCAACACCAGCAGGGCGGCCTCAGCAAATGACAGCAGGATGCCCAGCATTTGCGGGTTGGCCAGATTGGGCTGCAGGCTTAAAATGACGATGGCCCACAGATCCTGAAAGATGAGGACGCCGAGGGTCAGCCGCCCGGCCAGGGTGTCGAGTTCGAATTTTTCGTACAGCAACTTGACGACGATGGTAGTGCTGCTCAGCCCCAGACAGACGGCCAGGTAGAGCAGGTCGTATTCCCCCCCCTGCACTGTGACGCCAAAAATCTGGTATTCATGGGACGCCCCGATGGTGAAACCCAACAACAGGAAAAAGCCGCCGCCCAGGGCAGCGCATAGAATAAATTGCAAAACTCCGGTGGTTATCAGCGACTTACCGGATTCCTTGAGCTTTTTGAGGTTGAGCTCCAGCCCGATCATGAACAACAACAGGATCAGGCCGATTTCGGAGATGATCTGGATATCGGCTCGACTCGCCACCCAGCCGAAGCCAAACTGCGGACCGATGGCCGCCCCGGCGGCAATATAGGCCAGGATCAGGGGCTGTTTGATCAAAGAGGCCAGAAAGGCCAGCACCGTGGCCACCAGGATGCTGATGCCGATGCTGTTGAGCAGGGCGTGTTCGTCGGCCGTCTCCGCCGCCGCGGCGGCGGCTTCCGGATTTACCAAAAACCACAGCAATAACAGCGCAACAAGACCTAGATGGCGCTTAACCTTAAACGGCATCGAACAACTCCCAATCTGTTTCTGAAAGAATTAGGGGGATATATAGATCTTTAGGGTTAATAACGAAAAGCCGGGCCGCTGTCAAATGATATCTAACTGGGAGCCGGGTAAGCGGCTTGGGGATTGAAAAGAAGTTTTGGGGAGTTTATCCTGACTATGGATTCTCTCGGGCGTGCTTCGCCTGGATGGCCCGGGCCCGGGCCTCCAAGGGGTCAGCTTCGGCGTCGCGGCCCATTTTCCGGAGCAGGGCGGCATAGTTTTCTAGATCGGTAGCTAAATCAGGGTAGTTTGGACCCAAGGCCTTTTCGTCAATCTGCAGAGCCCGCTGATATAAGGGTTCGGCCGCAGCATATTGCCGCTGGGCATTGTAAAGTCCGGCCAGGTTGTTGAGGCAGGTAGCCACATCGGGGTGCTCCGGCCCCAATGTTTTT
>JBKHJN010000092.1:0-3028 GCA_046538075.1 Desulfobacteraceae bacterium
CAGCAAGATTAGTCCTAGAGGAAATAGTTTAATGGCATCCTGTAAATCCTGCGGCCAAGAATTTGAACGAGATGAGGGCGAACCCTGGAAGGTCCTCTGTGGCCGGTGCTGGCTCGAATCAAAGGATGATGAGGCTAAATACCTGGCCCTGGAATCCAGGGTGGCCGACGCAGAGGTTCTTATAACTCAACTGATGATGGAGATTCGTAACCTCAAGGAGAAGATGAGTGCTGACCATAACCGTTGACAACCGGATTTCTTTGGAAGTTAATCAACTCCCCGGCTTTGTGGTGGAGCGGATTAAGGAGCGGTTGACCTTCGATAATCCCCAATGGTTGGAGAACGAGAAGCGGGGCTTTTCGAATTGGGATACTCCCCAGGTGTTCAGGTATTGGCGCCAGGAGGGCGACCGGCTGATCATGCCGCGGGGCCTTGCCCGGCAAGCGATAGGTATTCTCCGGGGTGCTGGTATTCCCTACCAGATAGACGACCGGCGGCGGGTGCTTCCGGAGGTGGATTTCACCTTTACCGGCCAGTTGAAAGACTTCCAGGCCCAGGCGGTCGAGGCCGTGTTATCCAGGGACTTCGGGACCCTGGCGGCCCCGACCGGGAGCGGCAAAACGGTTATGGCCCTGGCGGTGATAGCGGAGCGGCGGCAACCGGCTTTGATAATCGTGCATACCAAGGAACTGCTTAACCAGTGGATAGATCGGATTGAAAAATTCCTATGGATACCAGCTCAGGAAGTGGGGGTGATCGGCAATGGCAAAAAGAGTGTGGGCCCGGTTACGGTGGCTCTGGTTCAGACCCTTTATAAATGTGCTGATGATATTGCTCCCCATATCGGTTTTCTGATTGTGGACGAGTGCCACAGAGCGCCGGCCCGGACCTTTACCACCGCGGCGAAAGTTTTTGATTGCAAGTATATGCTGGGACTGTCTGCTACTCCCTGGCGGCGGGATGGACTGTCCAAGCTGATTTACTGGTATCTGGGACAGACAACCTGTCGGATTGACAAAAAAGACTTGATCGCAACCGGCGACGTTCTCCCTGTCAAGCCGGTGATCAGACAGACCGACTTCCGGCCCTGGCATGACCCATCAGAGGAATACTCCCGCATGCTGAGCGAATTAACCGAGGACTCGGCCCGAAATGCCCTGATTGCTTCCGATGTGGCCCAGGAAGCCCGGAACGGCGGCGGGATAATCCTTATCCTGACCGACCGGAAAGCCCATTGTGAAGCCCTCCGGGGGCTGCTACAGGCCCAGGGGGTAGAGTGTGCATTACTGACCGGGGATTTACCCAATGGGGAGCGCCAGACCATAGTTGACGACCTGAACCAGGGGAGGGTTAAGGTGCTGGTGGCGACCGGCCAGTTGATCGGGGAAGGATTCGACTGCAAAGAGCTGAGCACCTTGTTTTTAGCGACCCCGATTAAATTTAGTGGCCGGCTGCTGCAATACCTGGGGCGGGTGCTCAGGCCTGCTCCCGGCAAGGCCAAGGCCCTGGTTTATGATTACCATGATATCAATGTAGGAGTATTAATGAACGCAGCCAAGGGCAGGATGAGAGTATATGAGGGACCCCATGCCATTTAAAGACCCAGAACGAAAGCGGCAATACCATCGGGAATATGGGCGGCATCTGAGAAAAGGTTTAACAAACCCTTTAACCCCGGACCAGTGGCAATTTCTGCAGCGAGCGGCCTGGCAGCATGGCCGGGGGACCTGGGAACTGGTCCGCCAACTGGCGGCGCTGTGGGATGTGTCGGAATTTCATTGAAGGAGAATGATAAAATGGGCCGAATACTTTATGGCAGAAAGGACATCTGCAATTACTTGGGAGTATCTTGGAGCACCGTCAAACGGTGGAAGCGTAAAAAAGGCTTCCCTCTCATCCAACCCCCAGGGCTAAGGCCCATGGTCCATACCATGTTTATCCTGGCCTGGGTCAAGGCTTTGAAAGAAGATGAGATTAAATCGAACCTCCCCCGTAAGTTCAGGGGAGGCAATTGTCCCTAATGTGGCCTCGGCATGTTCATAAAACAGACAGCCCTTGCCCCTACCTCAAACCGGCGGGGCGGGACCTCTCGGCCCCACCGCCTCCGGGGGGTAAAGTAGCCGCCAGACCCCGCCACTTTTTTTGATCTGGTGTGTGAACGGAGGCATTTTGCAAATACCGGCCCTGCCCGGTGGCCGAAAACCTCATTAGAGGAACCGGGCAATCTTACCTTAAGAGAAAAACCACAATGGCTAAACGAAAATGGAAGCGCATCCGGCTGGCCGACCTCAAAGCAGAGATTGAGCGGCTCGAGATTGAAAATCTTTACTCCCAGGCCCAGACCGAGGCCGAAGCTCCCGAAAAACAGCAATCCGGCCAGGATGGTCAACAAACAACCCCTCTTACAGGCCCGTGACGGGGTTTAAATGGCTTACCCTATGGTTTGTGGTATGGGGTAGATCTTGGCGTCGATTCTGAGGCCGTTTAGAGGGTCTGTGTGCCGTGGCCGCACCTTCTGGGGTGGACACAAGAGGAAATTGCCGGGGTGGTGGGACTTAAAAGCCAATCTCAGACTCATGAAGTAATATCGAAATTACCGGAATTGGTAAATTCGATAAAAGACCAACACTCCCGCGGCCAGGGGGTGGAGCAGATTGCCCAGGCCCAAGCCGAGGTGGCCGCGGTGCTGGGAGTGGCGCAGCAGACTGTTAGCGACTGGTTTACAACTAATACCGGTACCGGTAATACTTGTATTGCAACCGCCTCGCAGGAAGCTCCAGCTTGTCGGACACAGTGACCGATAAGCGGGTTGAATGGGACCAATTGGTCCCAAAGGTCGCAGGAAGCTCCAGCGCGTGGCCGCAGTGCTGGGAGTAACTCAACAAGCTGTGGCCAAATGGTTTAGAACTAATACAACTAGTTGTAATATTTGTATTGCAACCGGCTCGCTCTGAGCGCATGGACACCTATATGGACACCAATAAACAAAAAAGGGTTAGCCGATTTAGCCAACCCCTTGATATCTTTG
>JBKHJN010000093.1:0-3014 GCA_046538075.1 Desulfobacteraceae bacterium
TAAGATCACCATGTCAAGAGAACCCATCCATGGCGGGGAGGTAGCGGAAATCAGGCCAAGTTGATCATGACCCTATAACGACCGGCTTGCAATTATCTTCCCTCCAGGTCTTTTGAATTCGAATAAATTCGCTGACTTTACCATAAAAAATAATGAAGCCTCAGGTCACTCCCCGATAATCTTCACCAGCACCCTTTTCCTGCGGCCGCCGTCGAACTCGCCGTAGAAAATCTGCTCCCAGGGGCCGAAATCCAGCTGGCCCTCGGTGACCGCCACCACCACCTCCCGGCCCATGATCTGCCGCTTCATATGAGCGTCGGCGTTGTCCTCGCCGGTGTCGTTGTGGCGGTATTGGGACACCGGCGCGTGGGGGGCCAGCTTCTCCAGCCAGGCGTCGTAATCCCGATGCAGCCCCGATTCGTCGTCATTGATAAAGACGCTCGCGGTAATATGCATGGCGTTGCACAGCACCAGGCCTTCTTTGATGCCGCTTTCCCGGAGGCACTTTTCCACTTCGGGGGTGATGTTGATCAAGGCCCGGCGCCCGGGGACCTGAAACCACAGTTCCTGGCGATAGCTTTTCATGACATGGCGTCCAAAATCTGGTTAAAAAGTGGGACATGTCGGTGGGGCGGGCCTCCGGGCCCGCCACAACCTTGGCCAGCCAGGGACGGTCGCTCCACCAGAATAGGGGCCGCTGAAAAAACTTTTCCCGGCAGTTTCAGAGGACCGGTTCAGTCGGCGTCGATTTTTCTTTCCACGTGCCCGATGTAAATCTGCCGGGGCCTTTGAATGGCGGGCTCGCCAATGAGCATTTCCTCCCGCCACTGGGCGATCCAGCCCGCCATGCGGGAGATGGCGAACATCACGGTAAACATATTCAGCGGGATGCCGATGGCCCGCAGCATGATGCCCGAATAAAAATCGACATTGGGATACAGCTTCTTCTGCTTGAAGTAGTCATCCGTCAGCGCGATTTCTTCCAGCTCATAGGCAATATCCAGTAACGGGTCTTCCTGGTTGAATTCTTGCAGCAGTTTATGCACGGTTTGCTTGATGATCTTGGCCCGGGGATCATAATTTTTATAGATCCGGTGGCCGAAGCCCGGCAATCTGCGTTTCTTATTTTTGGCCTCATCAATTAACTTATCAATGGTAACTTCATTTTGATTTATTCTTTGCAGCAATTTTATAACTTCAACATTAGCCCCGCCATGCAGCGGGCCGGATAGAGAAGATATCCCCGATGATACCGAATCAAACAGATTGGCGTGGGTGGAGCCGACCATGCGAACCGTGGAAGTGGAACAATTCTGTTCATGGTCAGCATGGAGCATCAAGAAAAGGTTCAAAGCATCAACCGCGATTTCGGAAGCAATATACGGCTTGTTGGGAATGGAAAACATCATGTGGAGGAAATTGCTACAATAGTCAAGCTCCGGATTGGGATACCGTATCGGTTGGCCGATGGAATATTTGTAACTGAACGCGGCGATGGTTCTCACCTTACTCAAGAGTTTCGCGGCCGACAGGGCAAAACCCTCATCGTCGGCCGGGTCGATAGCCCGCAGTTCAGGATTATATAAACTGCTGCATTGAATGGCCGCCGACAGAATGGCCATGGGATCGGCGTAGGGCGGCAGGGAATCAAAGAATTTCCTCATCCCTTCATCCAGCAATTCCTGGTTGGTCAGGAGTTCCCGGAATTCTTCCCGTTCAACCTGGCTGGGCAGACGGCCAAAAATAATTAACATGGCCACATCGATAAAACGATAATTCTGCAGGGCCAATTCGTCGATGTTGTAGCCCCGGTAGCGCAAAATACCTTCTTCGCCATTGATAAAGGTTATTTCGGACATACAGGAACCGGTGTTTTTGTAACCGGGATCAAACGTAATCACGCCGCCTTTGACCTGATGGCCGTTAAAAACAATCCCATTGGTGTCAGGCCTGAGCTTTCTGATATCAATGGCCAATTCCCCCTCGGTCCCCATGATAATGGGTAACTCCAGAATACGATCCCCGATGGTTAAGGTGGCGGTCAGGTTTTTTTCGTGATGAGTCATATAATCCTCCGGACCCGAGGCGCCGGGGCCCCGGAACGTGCAGTTGATTCAGCCGGCCAGGGGCCGTCCCTGCCGGGGTATGTCAGTGAGCAGCATAATTTGGACAAGACAATATAATACCGAAAATCCAGAGGAAAAGCATGTTTTTTTCCATTTTCCCAGACTATTCCAAGGGAAAAGACGGCCAATCACCTGCCGGGAAATCTAGCTGGGCTTGGGCGCTGGGGGTGGAAAAAAAGGCAGCAACCTGGGCACCTGCTGCTGGTAATCAAGGTACGCCTGGCCAAAGGTGTCGATAAGATCCTGTTCTTCCAGCCGAGCGCCGATCATGATCCAGACCGTCCAGAGTATATTGAATAATAAGCGATCCGCACTCAAGTCCGGAGACGACCAGATGAACAAAATGGTGCACAGATAGAGGGGATGCCTCACCCAGCGGTAGGGGCCCTGCACCACCAGGTCCTGGGGCGGCTCCGGTCGAGACCGGCGGTCCGCTACGAGTGGATCCAGACCGAAGGGATCATAAAATCCCAGGGCCAGCACCCCCCAGAAAAATCCCGCCGCGGCCAGGAAAAAAACCAGCCGCGCCAGCCAGCGCAGCCCGCCCGTAAGCGTCACTAGTGGATAATCCACTCCCTGCCACAGGATCACTACGGCCAGCAGCAACATCCCGGAAGTAAGGGTGAACAGAGCTCCGTGGTATTTCTCCGGCAGCAGCAGGCCCAACTTCCGGCGCCAGGGAGTGCGGACCATGACGCTGTGCTGCACAAAAAAAATCAGGCTGAGACCGGCATCAAAGCAAAGGGACCCCGCGGGGCCGAGGCCGAAATGCACCAGATCCAGGGGTCCCCAATAAAGAAACAGGGCAAACAGGAACAGGGAGCCGCCGCCCAGCAGGCCGGTCAGTAAGATAAACAGGTAAATCACCGTGATTTTCTCGGGAACAGG
>JBKHJN010000053.1:0-13692 GCA_046538075.1 Desulfobacteraceae bacterium
GGTTGGGGGTGTGGGTTTGGGAGAGGGGGTAGGGGTTGCGGACCCCTGGGGGGCCCCTCTCCCATGAGCTGTATTCCCTAAGCCCAATTCATTTATTTTATGACCGGATTAATAACTATTCCTGCGCAGCACTGCGCCAGGCTTCATCAATACGCATTTCCACATACCGGATAAGTTCTCCATCCCGTTCTTCCATATCGAAACACACGGCGTCCTCCCCGAGCAGACCTTCGGGAACAAAAGCGCCTCTTTCTTCCGGGTCGGTTATCATTTCACCATAAAAGCATACGGAAAGCCAGCGCGGGGTGTCTTCAATGACATCGACCATGACAAACAGCCCCCTTTTTTTCTGCGCGGCATGAACCGCCCGGAGAGAATAGGTGAGGCCAGGCCGGGGTATGAATTCCAGGCTGACTCCCTCTTGGTTGGCGAGGTGGTCCCTGAAATGCAGAAACACTTCCTTGTTTTTTTCCGGGGTGTCTTTCCATTCTGCAATAAAAGCCTTCAGTTCCGCATCTGTTTCTTTTCCCATTTGCAACTCCCTATCTGTTCTGTTTTCTTATACTTGCATGAAGGTTCGGGGCGACCATCGGACAAAACAGCCGACTTCCACCCTGGGCGGGCAGCTTCCTCATAACATCAACATCATAGCATGACTTTACCTCGGAAAACAAATTTTCCCCGACGAGGTTAGATGCTTGCCAAACCAATAACTTATTGATGTTTCCGGATATTTTGATATAAATTGATTATTTAGGATTCCCCTACACCAACCCCTGCAGTTGTTCACGTTAAACTGAGCTTTCATTTTCATTGAAAATTGACCTGCCCTAATAATCCAAATTTATAAGCCGTGGCAATGACTTGGGCAGTTCGGCTGACACAGGCTAACTTTCTAGATTATCTAAATTAATTGTCAAATGAAGAAATAATGTTAAATTGGTAAATTAAAAGGGCAATATCCTAAGGCGACGCCTAAAGTTGTTGGCTGTCCATTAAAAGGTGGCGCTATGGTTTTAATAAATAAATCCGGCGAATAATTTTATATGCAGATTTTAAAAAGGATTTCAGGGAAAATTGTTTTTCTGTTCATTATTCTGGCCATATTGATCTATGGGGCAAGCCCGGGGATGACCCAATCTGAGCCAGAGGCTGCCCCTTCGAAGCTGCGCTCCCTGGAAATTACCGGCAACCAGATTATCCCCACCAAAAAAATTAAAGAAGAACTCACCCTTACCCTGCCATCCCGCTGGCCCTGGAAAAAACTGCCTCCTTTTGAACCAAAGGGACTGGAAAGGGATGTGGAACGTTTGCAGGGGTTTTATCGCCAGCAAGGGTTTTATCACGCCCGCATTACGCCCGAAATAAAGAAGGATGACAAGGGGCGAGTGCAAGTTGTGGTAAACATCGACGAAGGCCCTTGGATAGAAGTAACCGACGTGGATATTGACATAGATAACCCCCTCCTTGCGGTGGAGCTCTCCAAACTCCAGGACCAATGGCCATTAAAACCGGGGGAGCGGTTCATGGAAAGCAACTATGAAGAGCTCAAGCGCTTGTATCTCAACTATCTGTTAGACCATGGCTACCCCCGGGGCACGGTGGAGGGCAAGATCTATTTGGACGATGTTGAAAATACCGCCAAGATCAAGGTGGAGGTGGCGCCCGGACCCTTGTCCTATTTTGGGGAGATCAGGGTCGAAGGAGAGCAAGAAACTCCAGAATATATAATTCTCAGGGAATTAACCTTTAAGAAGGGAGAGACTTTCAATTTTGCGGAAATCTATAACAGTCAGAGAAACCTTTACAGGCTGGACCTGTTTAAGAGCGTCGCACTTACGCCCCAAGAAGTGCCAGAGACCGAACGCCATATCCCCATTCTGGTCAAACTCGAGGAAAAGAAAAAAAGATCAACCAAGGTGGGGCTGGGATACGGGGATGAGGAAGAATTAAGAGCGCGCTTGGCCCTGCGCATCAGGAATGTCGGAGGTGGGGGTCGAGTGCTGGATCTGGAATCCAAGTATTCCAGCATTGAGTCCAAGGTCGAAGCCATCCTCACCAATCCCCAACTGTGGGCCAGTTTTTATGATTTGGCTTTTCATGGCGGCTGGGTTCGTGAGGATTTGCCGGCTTTTACCAACCGGAGTTACTTTACTCAAACCCGGCTGGAGCGAAACCTGCCCTGGGATTTTCGCCTCCATTTTGGCCATAATCTTATCTTCACGCGCTATTATGACATCCATCCAGAAACCAAAGAGCTTCTAAGAGAACCTGAATCTGATAAACTTTTCCGAATCTCTTCGGCAATTTTGGGCCTGTATCAAGATACGACCGATATCAGCCTCGATCCCACCCAGGGAGGGTTGCTCATCGGCGAGGGAGAACTGGCCTCGGACTTTATCGGCTCGAATCTGCAGTTCGGTTCGATGCTGCTCGAAGCCCGCCGTTATCAGGGCATTGGCGGCAAGAAATTTATCATGGCGGCCCGCCTCAAGTTAGGCCTCATTGAACCTATTCAGGGCACTGATGAAATCCCCCTTTATCGGCGTTTTTTCTGCGGCGGTTATAATAGTGTGCGGGGTTATCGCCTGGATTATTTAGGGCCCCGGGACTCGGCAGGAAATCCTCTAGGAGGCAACGCCTTGTTGGAAGGCAGTCTGGAAGCCCGGGTTCCCCTTTACAAGGAGTTTCGCGCCGTAGCTTTCCTGGATTTCGGGAACGTTTACCCCTTGGTGGAAGATCTTGACATAGGCCAGTTGAAGTACTCGGCTGGGTTTGGGCTGCGCTACGCCAGTCCTATTGGCCCGGTCGGAATCGACATCGGATTTCCCCTCAATCCCATCGATCCCGCCAAGGATGATTATCGCATTCATTTTACCATCGGACAGGCCTTTTAAGGCCGTTCAATGTGGGCATGGTTAACGAAAAGTTGGGAGCAAATTGATGGGCTGCAAGCCTGAAATGCAGTATTGGCGACAATAACTTAATGTGATAATTTTATAAAAGCTATGACTAGTTACCCCTGGCTTCGCAAATTGTTGTTCACCCTGGTGGTGATTTTATTAATCATCAGCTTCGCGGTCTGGATGATTTTAGAGTCGGATATGTTCTGGGCCTGGGCGGGGCGAAAAATCGTGACTGTGGCCCAAGGGCAGATTCAGGGAGAATTAACCGTTCAGGAAATCGAGGGCAATCCTTTTTCGGGATATTTTTTTAATGGAATCGTGCTCACCAGTCCCCAGGGCGAAGTCCTCCGGGCTCGAAGTCTGGAGGTCCGCCTCTCCTTTGTTTCACTCCTGAGGCTGCATCCGGTAGTCGACCGACTGGCCCTTTATAAACCCCAAGTCACCCTCCAGCAAGATCAGCAGGGTCAGTGGAATGTCAGTCAAATTCTGCCGCCTTCCGAAGGCCCCCCAGGGAGGGTGTCCTTGCCCATACGGGGGCTGAGCTTTCCCCAAATTCTGATCCAGGACGGGGAAATTACCCTTATTCAGGCCGGGGAGCGCCAGCACTATCAGGATCTGGACCTCGACCTGGCCTTCAGCCTTCTCCATCCCCTAAAGCCTGAACAAGTCCTCGAGGTTGACAGGGCCAGGCTAGCCGTAACCACTCCCTGGGGGCGCTACCGGCTGGCCAGTCGCCTGACGCTCAGTCCGGAGCTTCTCAAACTCCCTTCTTTGCTAGTGGAATCTCAAGAGCAGTCCTTGCTTAACCTGGCCGGACAGGTCGCCCTGGTTGAGAAAGCCGGGGATATCCAACTGGATGGCGAGATCGGACCCTTGCCTGATGCTCTGCTCCGACAATTCTGGGCCCCGTGGCCGGCGGGCTGGAGGCCAACGGGAAAATTGCAACTGCAAGGCACTCCGGCCAGGCTGCAATTGAGCTTGGGAGGCCAGATTCACCAGGCCACCTATGCCTTGAGCGGCCGGCTGAGTCAGGAGGCTGAGACCCGGAGCTATGATCTAACCTTTAGCCTGGAAGGCCTGACCCCGGAGATGCTGGCCGCCCTGGACCAGGCCCGGGCCGAGCAGTATGAACAGGCTACCCCGCTGGTCGTCCGGCTCCACCTGAAAGGGGCCGGTCTGGCCTGGCCGCCGCCGCAATTCGACTGGCGGCTCCGGGTCGATCCCTTTAAATATGGCTCGGTGGAACTTAAGCCGATTGAAGTCGTATTTAAAGGCAGTGCTCTGCAACAAAATCTGGAGGGCCTGATCCAGGGCAATTTTGGCGGTTTAACCATCAACGCCCAGGGTTCGTTGCTGGCAGCCCCCAAGGGCAAAATAAACCTCCTGGTTAAAGAACTTCAACCTAGCGTTTTGGGTTTAGGGGTGCCGGCGGGCAGCCTGTTTAACGCTAAATTTACCGGCAGCTTTGAGGCGCCGGACATGGGGTCTCTTAGCCGCGCCGCGGCCTCTGGAGAACTGGAAGTCACCGGGCGTCTGGGAGAGCACCCTTTAAAGGAGTTGCGCGGAAGCCTGGTCTGGGACAGTCCCAGATTGAAAATTCCCCAGTTTCGCCTCCATCTGGGGAATCTGCAAGCCGAACTCAAGGGTACCCTGGAAGGGGATAAACTTGATTTTACCCACCAAGGGCGATCATTGCGCGGCGGCAGCTGGCCGGTGCCCGCGGCTTTGGACGGCTCCCTGACCTGGGAAGGCTCGCTTAAGGGCCGCACCCAACATCCCCAATACACCTTGCAGGTCCGGGGCCAAGCCCTGTCCTGGGAGAATTTCGGGGTAAAATCCCTGTTCCTCAAGGTTCAGGGGCAGGGCCTGCCCCCGGACTCGGGACAGTTGGACCTTCAGGCCAAAGAACTTAATACGCCAGCCGGGCTATTTTCCCAGGCCAGCTTTCAAGGCGAAGGCAAGACTTCTCACTGGAATTTTAATCTTCAGGCCACCTCCCCTCCCGAAGGACCGCAGGCTGAGGTCCGAGGCAGCCTGGATCTTAGTGCTAGTCCGCGGTCCCTGGTTCTGCAGCAGGCCCGGTTTCGCCTGTTCGAAGTTTCGGCCCACAGCCTCGGACCGGTACGCGCCCGGTTCGCTCCTGGTCTGGAATTGGAGCCCGCCACCTTCCAGGTCGATGAAGGTCAGGTAATGATCCAGGCCCGGCTTAAAGATCCACAGATTGCCGCCCGCCTGGAAACCCGCGACTTGCCGCTAAAATTAGCCAGAATAGAGGATTTGCGAGGGAAACTCAACGCCCAGCTAGCTTTATCCGGCAGAGCCGATCAACCGGAAATTGAGGGACAGATAAGTTTGGTCTCCGGGGGCTGGAAACATCTTTCATTCCAAACTCTGACCACTAGCTTAAGCTATCGCCCTACCCTCTTCCAGTTCAACGGCGGCCTGCAAGAAACCGCTTCCCAAGCCCGTTTTAACTGGGAAGGCCGCATTCCCCTGCAGCTTTCCATCATCCCCTTTCAACTGGCCCAGCGGGAGGAGGATTTCTTCTTCCGCCTTCAGGGGGACCGGGCCAACCTGGCCATGTTGACGGCGTTCAGTGAAGAACTGGAGAAAGCCGAGGGATCCCTAAACCTCAGGGCGGTATTACAGGGGACCATGGACAAGCCCCGGATGTCTGGCGAGATCCGGTGGGGTGAGGGCCAGCTAACGCTGCGCCAAGCCGGCCTGCCCTATAAGTTGGTTCCCGGAGTGATACGGCTGCAAAACAATAAGATAAGCCTGCCGCAACTTACCCTGGAGAGCGCCGGGACCGCCAAACTGACCGCAGACGTCGGACTGGCGGGTTTTACCCCTGAACACATCAAGGCTCGGGCCCAATTCGATAATTTTAAGGCATTGGGCCGCGCCGGGTCGGAGGCTTATACCACGGGCGACATCACCCTGAACGGTCCTTTATCGGCTCTGGTGCTAAAGGGGCAGGTGGCCATTCCCCGGGCTACCCTCGGCACCGATTTAATTCAATCCGGTTCAGCCGCCGGTAGGCATCAGGATATTGTTATGGTGCGGGAAGAAGAGGCCGAGACTGAACCTACCGCCACTCCGGACCTGATGGAAAATATGGAGATCGACCTAAGGGTTGATGGTCCGGAAGACATCTGGATCATTGATAAGCTCGCCAAAGTGGAGCTGGCTTTGCATCTTCGCATCAGCAAACTGCCGCATCAATCAATCCTGTTAGGAGGAACCGTCCGGACTTTAGAGGGCAATATTGACGTATATGATCGCGAGTTCAAAATAACCAAGGGAATCGTGGACTTCCCGGGAGTTCCCCACCAACAAGCATATTTAGAAGCCCAGGCCGTGCACGAGATGACCGATGCTATTTTTATGGTAAATGTCTCCGGCCCGTTGAATAATCCCCAGATCGACTTATCCAGTGAGCCTTCCATGCCCCCCAATGATTTACTGTCCTATCTGCTTTTTGGCCGTCCGGCCGGAACCATGAGCGAGGAAGAATTCAATGTCAGCCAGCAGGCGGTGGGGGTCTTAGGAGGTATTACCGCCCAAAAGATTCAAGACTTCCTGGGCGAGGATTTCCCGGTCTTAGGTAATGTCAGCTTGAAAGCCGGTAAAGGCACTCTGGGGGTGGTCAAACCTCTTACCAAGGGTCTGACCTTCACTTTTGAACGCACGTCCAATCCCACTAATCAGAAAGATCCTACCCAGCTGCGTCTGAACTACCGGGTCAACCGCTATCTTAGCCTGGAGGCCCAACAGAGCCAGAACCGCTCGGGAGGGGATGTTTTGTTTAATTACGATTTTTAAGTAAACCCTCCCCGGACCTTCTTCCCTTTATAGAAAGGGAAAAGTTGCGTCCCGGCCGGAGCCGCAAAATTAAGGCGTCAGAATCAAGTCAATGGGGAGGAAATGAGACGCTTAGGCAGGCCGGGGATCAGGAGCAAGAGTCGGCGACCCTTGCTCCCCCTTCCCGATTTTACCAGCCTATGGTCAGATAGTCATGGATGGAATTAGCGGCAATACGTCCCGCCCCCATGGCCAGAATTACGGTGGCGGCGCCGGTGACGATGTCGCCTCCGGCCCACACCCCCTTTTTGGTGGTTTTGCCGGTCTTGGGATCAGCGACGATATAGCCCCATTTGTTGAGGGTCAGCCCCGGAGTATTCCTGGTCAGCAACGGATTGGCACCGGCCCCCACCGAAATCACCGCCAGGTCACACTCCAGCTGAAATTCCGACCCGGGAATGGGTACTGGCCGACGGCGGCCCGAGGCATCCGGTTCGCCTAGTTCCATCTTGAGGCATTCCACTCCGGTAACCCGGCCTTTGTCATCCCCGATAAATTTGGTCGGCGCGGTCAACAGGAAGAACTCGATGCCTTCTTCCTCGGCGTGGTGAATCTCGGCGGCCCGGGCGGGCATCTCGGCCCGAGAGCGGCGATAGACAATCCGCACCTGATCGGCCCCCAAGCGCATGGCGACTCGGGCCGAATCCATGGCCACGTTGCCAGCCCCAAAGACCACCACATTTTTGCCTACTACGATCGGCGTATCATATTCCGGGAAGGCATAGGCCTTCATCAGGTTGGCCCGGGTGAGATATTCGTTGGCAGAATAGATGCCGATCAGGTTTTCACCAGGGACATTGAGGAACATGGGCAGGCCAGCCCCCACTCCCAGGTAGACGGCGTCAAAGCCTTGCTCAAACAGTTCGTCCACGGTTTCAACCCGGCCGATGACCGCGTTGGGGATAATCTTGACGCCCAGGCGTTCCAGATAATTACATTCGGAGGCGACGATCTCTTTGGGAAGCCGGAATTCAGGAATACCATAGACCAGCACCCCGCCGGGGGCGTGCAGGGCCTCATAGATTGTCACCTCGTGGCCTTTGAGGATCAGGTCGCCAGCCACGGTCAGGCCCGACGGTCCGGCACCTACTACTGCCACTTTTTTGCCGGTGGCTTCGGCTTTGGGCGGCAAAACCGGTTTGCCATAGAGGCGCTGATAATCAGCGACAAACCGTTCCAGGTTGCCAATGGCTACCGGTTCCCCCTTTTTGCCCAGAATACACATGCCCTCGCATTGAATCTCCTGGGGGCAGACCCGGCCACAGACCGCGGGCAGGGCATTCATTTCCCAGATTTTGCGGATGGAGCCAACCAAGTCGCCATCGACAATAAATTTGATAAACCCAGGAATATCAATTTCAACAGGGCAACCCTTGACGCAGCGGGGGTCTTTGCATTGCAGGCAGCGGCTGGCCTCCAGTTGGGCCAGTTCTATGGTATATCCTAAAGGGACCTCATCAAAATTCCGACGCCGGATATGGGGTTCCTGTTCCGGCATCTTTTGCCGGGGAACCTTCTCTTTCTCTTTTTTTTCTTTTTGGGGTTTTTCTTCTTCCGCCATTATGATCATCCTCCCTGGGAAGTCTCTGAGTTACAGGTTGGGGTTCGGGCTTTCGAGATCATCGTCTCAGAATTTATTCCGTCGGTTGCATTGCAGATGGGCAGCAAACTCTGCAAGAGGCTAGGGAAACGCCCAAGCAAGACCAACGGCTAAAGCCCTGCCTGGCTCTTAAACATATCATAGGACTGCTTTTCATGGTCCAGATAAGATTGCAGTCGAGCCGTCAGTTCCTCAAAATCCACCTGGTGGCCGTCAAATTCGGGGCCGTCGACACAGGCAAATTTCCGTTCCCCGCCGACCGTGACCCGGCAACAGCCACACATACCGGTACCGTCCACCATGATCGGGTTAAGGCTGACCAGGGTTTTGACATTATATTCTTTGGTCATCTTGCAGCAGAATTTCATCATCGGCACCGGGCCGATACAGACTGCCAGGCCAACGTCTTTATTCTCATCGAGGATCTTCTTGAGCATGTCGGTGACGAAGCCGTGATGCCCATAGGAGCCGTCATCAGTGCAGACCAAGAGCTCATGGGAGGCATCCCGCATGCGGTCTTCCAGGATGAGCAGGTCTTTGGTGCGGGCGCCGATCACTGCAAAGACATGATTGCCGGCCTGTTTCAATCCCTGGGTGATAGGATGCAGCACGGCCACTCCGGTGCCGCCGCCCACGCAGACCACTTTGCCTACCTTTTCAATATGGGTGGGCTGACCCAGAGGTCCAATGACATCCTGAAATCCTTGTCCCACCTGAAGGGTCTTAAACAAGGCCGTACTTTTACCGACCACCTGGTAGATGATATTAATCAGGCCTTTTTCCGGGTCGGTGTCTGCCATGGTCAGGGGGATGCGTTCGCCGGTCTCATTGGCCCGCAGGATCACGAATTGTCCTGGGTTGGCCTTTTGGGCAATCTTGGGGGCCCGGATCCAATTGCTGACTACCGTGCCCTCGGCCATCTCTTCTCGGGCAACTATTTCAAACATAAATCCCTCCTCCTTCTCGAGGTCTAGATATCATCAAACAATAAGAATATTCAGACTAGATAACAGATAAAAATTTGGTCTGGGCATTTTAAATATTTCGGCTATTATCTGAGATAAGGACACTCAGCTGAACAAAGCAGACTTGGGACACTTACTATCATTGATGATAAAAACATCAAACTAACCAAAGATTTGAACCAGGCAGGAGATCTTCGAAGTCCCAACCAAAGCGGGGCGAACTGGCCCAACCGGTTTCCCTGGGAAATGAGATCCGGGGACCGCGGTCCCCGGGGCTCTAAGCACAAGCCTAGTTTATTCCGATACACACCTAGTAATAACAACTTGATTTTAATCTTGGTTGATCTAAATGCTCCAGGCCCGTGGGGGCCTGGAGCAGGGTAACCTGATTTAGAACAGACCGACAACCTTACCGGTCTTGGTATCCACATCCACCCGCCGGAAGGCCGGGTCGGAGCTGGTGCCGGGCATCAGGCTGATGGCGCCGCACACCGGACAGATGAACTTGGCGCCGCCATAGATCAAGAAGTCGCGTACCGGCAACCGCCAGCCCTTGGGGGTGCCTTTCTTGGTGGGATCGGCGGTCAAGGACAGGTGCGTCTTCACCATCATGGTGGCGTATTCGTTGTACTTGGGATCCGCCTCGAACTTTTTGGCTTTAGCCACGGCTTCGGGAGCAAAGTCGACCCCATCGGCCCCGTACACTTCCTTGGCGATGGTTTCTACGCGCTGGCGGAGGGGCGTCTCGTTGGGATAGAGGAATTTGAACTCCGGCTTTTCTTTGCAGGCGTCCATAACGGCGTCGGCAAATTCCAGAGCCCCTTCGCCGCCGAACTGCCAGTGCTTGGACACCGCCACGTAGGCACCTTCCGCTTCGGCAACCCGGCGGACCAGTGCATGCTCTTCATCGGAATCGTAATGGAAAGCATTGATGCACACCACCGGTTTGATGCCGGATTTTTTAATGGTGCGGATGTGATGCGCCATGTTCTCCACCCCGTCTTCCAGCCATTTGAAGTTGGCGGGGGTAGCTTCAAAGTATTCTTTGGGAACCGGTCGGCCCGGCGGGCAGGGCAGAGCGCCGGCGTTGACCCCATGGTGCTTCAGGCCCCGGACGGTGGTGGTGAGCACCGAGACATGGGGGATGAGGCCGCTGAACCGGCACTTGACATTCCAGAACTTCTCAAAGCCGATGTCGGCGCCGAAGCCGGACTCAGTAACATGGTAGTCAAAGAGTTTCAGCCCGATTTGGTCGGCGACGATGGAGGACTGGCCCACGGCAATGTTGGCAAAGGGGCCGGCGTGCACGAAGCAGGGCTGTTTCTCCACGGTCTGGCACAGGGTGGGGTTGATGGAGGGCACCATCCAGGCGGTCATGGCATTGCCGACTTCCAGGTCGCCGGTGGTAATAGGATTGCCCTTCTTGTCATAGCACACCACCATGTTGTTCAGCCGTTCCTTGAGGTCGGGCAGGGAGGTAAAGACCGACAGGATGGCCATGACTTCCGAGGACACCGCGATGCCGAACCGGGAGTCCATCATGAAGCCGTCCATCTTGCCGCCCCGGCCGATGGTGATATTACGCAGGGCCTGGGCGCAGTAGTCCATGATCCAGCCCATTTCGAAGTTTTTGGGATCGATGTTCAGGCGCTTGAGACCCCGCTTGGCCCATTGCTCATCATCGTAGTTGAATTCGTGCTGCAGCCGGGAAGTAGCAGCCACCATGGCCAGGTTGTGGGCGTTCATGATATTGTTGATGTCGCCGGTGAGGCCCAAGGAGAACTCGGTCATGGGGATCAACAGCGAGATGCCGCCGCCGGCCGCGGTGCCCTTGATGTTCATGGTGGGGCCGCCGGAGGGCTGGCGGATGCAGCCGCCGACGTTTACGCCCCGCTTGCCCAAGCCTTCAATCAAGCCCATAGCAGTAGTCGACTTGCCTTCGCCTAACGGCGTGGGGGTAATGGCAGTAACCTCGATGTACTTGCCGTCGGGTTTGTCTTTCAAGCGGTCCAGACACTTCAAATAGTCGACGCGGCCGATTTTCTGGCCGTAGGGGATGCGCTCCTCTTTGGGGATGCCGAGCTTTTCACACATCTCGTCAAAGGGAATCATCTCCGCTTCAGCAATTTCGGCAATCTGCCAGTCTTTTTGTTTTACCGGATCATACTTCGCCATAAGAACTGCCTCCTTTGATTAGGTTAATTAAAATATGGACCTGAATTTTGCCTATTAAAAATGCCCCTTGCGAATCCAATATGATGCCGAGAGGTCAAAATGGCAGTCTTATCTATCCTGCATTCCCCCTGCTCCCGGCCAATAAACCTAAAATGGTTCAAAGCTGACTTCATTATTTTTTTCACATTGCTCCCTCTTATAAAGAGAAAAAAGATTTTTGTCAACTAATATTTTTATGTCCCATGTACTTTAATTACCTGGAATAATTTATCTCCAAGACAGTCCTTAACCATTGTATGGGATATATATATGTGAAGTTCTTAGCAATATTTACGGCCAGAACCAAAGTTCAAAATTTTCATTTGACAGAGGAGGTATTTATGTGAAAGATATTACTAATAACTAATCCCAGGCTGTTAAAGTTCAAAAAGGCCGCAACTCCAAAAATTTGTTCAAAAATGTTTAACCATTATGCTGCCCAACCGCTGGCCCTGCAGTTAGGCCGATTTAAAAGGGGTTGGGCATTAAACCTAAGATAGATTGCCGCCAGCTAGGGAGGATAAAATATGCAGCAATTTGAAGGTCCGTTTCTATCGGTTGATCCCCACCGTTGTGTGGGTTGCCATACCTGTGAGCTGGTCTGTGCCGCAGCCCACACCCGGGCCGGGACAGTGATTGGAGCAGTATTGGCCCGCGAGCGGCTGCACCGCCGCAATCGGGTGGTGCAGGTAGATGGGGTAAAGCTGCCGGTCCAATGCCGTCAGTGTCAAGATGCCCCCTGTGTCCGGGTGTGTCCCACCGGTGCCACTTATCGGACCGAGACCTACACTGCGGTCGATCAGGCCCGCTGCATTGGCTGTCGTCTGTGCATGATGGTCTGCCCTTTTGGGGCTATTCACATCGCCACCACTACCGTGGCCGGACAGGAAAAACGCGCCGCGTTCAAATGCGATCTCTGTGTTGATCGCCCTGAGGGTCCGGCCTGCGTAGCGGCCTGTCCTACCCTGGCATTGAGCCTGCGCTATCCCCAACGGCAAGCAGATCAAGCCAGCCAGGCCGCGGCCCGACAATTTTTAGAGGCGCTTGCCAGTCAGACACAACTGTCCAGCTAAAGCGAGAAGGAGGCTAGTATGGCGTTCAGTGACAAGATCTTAAAAAGAAGCATTGATCCGAGTGTCCACCAGATGCTGCTAAGGGCGGCAGGATTGGGTCTGGAAACTGTCTGGGACCGCTATGAAGCCATGCTACCGGAATGCGGTTTCGGGGAATTGGGGGTTTGCTGCCGCAACTGCAATATGGGGCCGTGCCGCATCAGCCCTTTTGAGGATGCCGGGCCTAAGCAGGGGATTTGCGGGGCTACCGCCGACATCATCGTGGCCCGCAATCTGATCCGGATGATTGCCGCCGGCGCTGCGGCCCATTCCGATCATGGCCGCGATCTGGCCCACACCCTGCTGCTCACCGCCGAGGGCCGGGGGGGGGCGGATATGAGATCAAAGACGAACAGAAGCTGCAGGCCCTGGCCGCCGAATACAATATTGCCGTCGATGGAAGGCGCAAAGAAGAAATCGCCCTGGATTTAGCCCGGGCGATCTATGCCGAATTCGGCAAGCAGGAAGGTCCGATTCAATTCAGCCGTCGGGCTCCCCAGAAACGGGTCGGCTTATGGCAACAACTGGGGATCGACCCCCGCGGGGTGGACCGGGAAATTGTGGAAATCATGCACCGCACTCATATCGGGGTGGACAACGACCCAGTTAATCTAATTCTCCAGGGACTGCGGGCCTCTATTGCCGACGGCTGGGGCGGATCGATGATCGCCACCGAGATCTCGGACGTCCTTTTCGGCACCCCCCAACCCACCCGGTCCTTGGCCAATCTGGGGGTGCTCAAGGCGGACGAAGTCAATATCATTGTCCATGGCCACGAACCAACCTTGTCGGAAATGATCGTCGCTGCCTGCCGGGATGCGGAAATGCTGGCCTTAGCCGCCAAACTCGGGGCTCAAGGGATCAACGTGGTCGGCCTGTGCTGCACCGGCAATGAGGTGCTGATGCGCCACGGCATTCCCATGGCCGGCAATTTCCTGCAGCAGGAACTGGCAGTGATCACCGGCGCGGTGGAGGCCATCATCGTTGATGTCCAATGTATCATGCCGGCGTTGGGAAACCTGACCGGCTGC
>JBKHJN010000021.1:0-48147 GCA_046538075.1 Desulfobacteraceae bacterium
TACCCCCGGGAACTGAGCTTCTACCCAGAGCCAGCCACTCAATGATATTTAATAAGAAGGATTTTTAAAAAAATCGCTTTGGTTAACTCAAAATTCTGAACGCCTGGCGTCGCAGGCGGCGAAATTCCGCCTCCACTTCCAGGAGGTTTTTATCATGAATGGCCTGTCGGATGGCCCTGATTATGTCATCGAAGTTGAACGGCTTGGGAATGAACACCGTCCCTGTCTGGTGATAGGTTTCCACCATCAATTGCCGGTGCCGGACCAAGCAGATGGTGTGCAGATTGGGCAGCCGCTGCACAGAGTTTTCGAACAGTTTTTTGCTTTCCGGGAGATGCAGATCAGTGATGAGAAGGTCAAAAACCTGGTTTTCTAAGGCCTCCAGAGCCTCTTCGACGGTTTCCGCCAATCTGAATTCACATCCCAACAGTTTAATAATATTGGCTAATAATTCCCGAGTGGATCCATCCTGATCGACTACCAGGATGCGTTGTTGTTTACTTCTGACCTGATCACCGAACATCTTACTATTTCTCCTGGCCTGTTTGGGGATGGGAAATTACCTAAGTTTATTTTTTATATAATAATCAAATTTGGCCTAAATAGGCAACAATTTAGTTGACCCGGAGTTCTGAGTTTAAAGTTAGAAGAAGTTCTGCACTTCCGGGGTATATTGTCCGTCGTCCTGGTAAATGATCAAGGGAGGCAAAATCTGTAATTCTTCACCACCATGCTTGCGGGCTTCAACCCAGAGCAGTCGGGCCGGTTCCCGGGCCCGGGAATGGATTAAACACAGGGTTTTGGGTTCCAGGCCTTGGGTTCTGAGAATTGCGCATAATGACACCAGACGCCAGGCCGGGTAAATCAAATATAGCCGGCCGCCATGCGGCAGCAGGTAATAGGCGGTTTGGGCCACGGTGTTCAGGGAGCCGAACAGTTCATGCCGGGCAATGGCCTTCTCTGCCGCCGGATTGAGGCGGCCGGCCTCCAGCGGCCGGTAGGGCGGGTTGCTTACCACTACATCAAAAGCCGCGGGCGGAAAATGTTGCGGCAAATCCTGCATATCGGCGCCGACTATTTGCACCCGGTCAGCAAAGTCATTGAGGCGCACATTCTGTTCGGCCAGCCGGGCCAGATTAGGTTGAAACTCCACCCCGGTCAAGGAACAATCGGGGCAGCGGCTGGCGAGCAATAAGAGGATAATGCCGCAGCCCGTCCCCAGATCAATGACCCGCTCCCCAGCCCGGAGAGCGGACAAGGCTCCCAACAGGACCGCGTCCACCGAAAAGCGATAGCCCTGTTTGGGCTGCAACAACCATAGTCGTCCCTGAGCAAAAGGCTCCAGGGTTTCATCCGGTCCCGGCGTCCAATGCGGAGGTGCCCTCAGGATCCCACTTCCTCCAAAGGATTGATAGGATGCATCACCAGCCCGGCCAGGATTTTGGGATAGAAATAGGTGGATTTGCGAGGCATGATCAGCCCGGCGGCGGCCACTTCCTGAACCTGCTCAATGCGGGTGGGATTTAACAGAAAGGCCAGACCGGCCCGGCCGCAAGCTACCGCCTCCAGGGCTTCGGTGGCGGTGCTGGCATACTTGAAGGTCTCTTCGTCGTCCTGCTCCTGGCGGCTAAGGCCCATGATTCTCTCAAAAACCAGGTAATTCAGTGCCATAACATCCAGTTGGGCCAGGGCTGGCGGCAGCTGACCCGCTAGGGGACCGTTCATTATCCCTGGCTTTAGTCGGAGGAGCCATAACCTGGAGCCCGGCGCCGCCAGCCCCAAAGCTGTGCCGTTCTGCCCGGCTTGAGCCAGGGCCGCCGCCAACTTATATCCGTTGCGGGACGGTTCACCGACTGCATCAAGGGGTTGGAGATCAAAGTATTCCGGCAGGCGGGCCAGCAACTCGGCCTCCTCGAATCTGGTCAGGCGCTGGGTGACCACCAGACGGTGGGCCGGCAGGATAACCAGATTATCATCCAACAGGTTGCTCAGATACATCAGTACGTAGTTGAAGGAAGCCCGGGGCGGAGCGGTCGGATATTGCCGCCGCAGCCAGGCCTGATAGGCCAGGGAGGTTTCATAGCGGTGGTGGCCGTCGGCAATATAGAGGGATAAGTCAGCCATCAAAGCAGCGATGTCCCGCAGCAACTGGGGCTCTGTTACCCGGTAAAAACGCTGGCGGAAACCATCGGCATCCTCGAAATCAAACAGCGGTGCGGCCGGCACCCTTGCCCTCAAGGCCGCCAAAACCTGGTCGGTTGAGTCCGGATAAAGCGCAAAAATCGGCGAAAAATGGGCCCGGCAATGCTGCATCAACTGAAAGCGGTCATTCTTGGTGGCCGAAAATGTCTTTTCGTGCGGTCGCACCGCCCCGCTTTCAAATGGTTCCAGGCGCACCAATCCGACCAGGCCGCCCCGGGTCCGGCGACGGCCTTGATGTTCAAAGGTAGTCTCCCAGTAGTAAAGGGCCGGCTGCGGATCGCGGGTTAACATGCCGGCCTGCTGCCAGGAATTAAAATCGCGCGCCGCCCGGGTATAGCGATTTTCCTGGGTGGTGTCCCCAGGCTGGCTCCGGGGTAGAATGAGCCGCACCATATTATAGGGATGCTGCTCATAAAATAACGACTGCTGAGTCGGAGAGATCACATCATAAGGAGGAGTGACAACCTGCTTAAGATCGGAAACCTTGGTCAAATTATAGTGAAGGCCACGCAGCGGGGCCAATTCTACCATGCTGTTGTATCCTTTACGAATGCGAAAATTTCTGAGGTTTTTATGAAATTTATCATGATTTAAAAAAGCGTCAACCTATTATTGGGATAAACTTTCCAGGGGTTAAGAGGATCAATCAGGCTTCACTCTTTGGTGGAAAAACCGTAAATCTTACCTTAAAGGGGACTGATAATTTTATTAGCCAACCATTTAGCTTTAGGGATGGATATAAATCATCGATCAGCTTGCACAAAAACAAGGGTAATGGTAAGATATCGTTAAAAATACTTTTTGGAAACCAGGGCAGGCCACTAAGATGACGCCATTTTACCGTTTAACCCAGATCCGCACGCGAACTCTGATCCCGATCATTATCGTTACCGCTCTGGTGATATCGTTTGCTTTTTTCTTTATCGGACATCGCATCCGGCAGCGGGTAGAAAACCTGATAACTGAGCAATTCAATCAACAGCAACTGACCCTGGCCCGGAAAATCGCCGATAGCCTTGAATTCCATTTTGACTATCTGGAAACCGAATTGCTCAGTTATTCTCACTTTTATGAGACGGAATTAAGAGCGAAGGTCCTGCTTCGCATCTATCTCCAGCAACATTTCACTCATCTGGAGACTTTTGGCATCATCGAGGTACGGAAATATGATGCCAACGGGCAGTTGGAGTACTTTTATGGGCAAGCCCCGGATTACCAGCCAGTGCAGACGCGCACCCTGGATGCCAAATACCAGGAGTGGCTCCAAGACCCTCAGCATCGAGGGGAGCTGTATCTGACCACCACCTTCCCATGGCCCGATCCGCCCTGGCCAGGCCGCAAAGTAATGGCTGTGTTAACTCCTCTCTATTATAGCCCGCCTGATACCCCGGAAGCTCAGGAGGGGCCAGGGGAAACCTTTTCTGGCTGCATCGAGTTGATCTTTGATCCCTATTATGTTTGCCGGGAGGCTACCAAGGGGGTGCGGTCCGGCCAGACCGGCTACACCTGGATCATTGACGCCGATGGCACCTTTCTGGCTCATTATGAAACAGATTTTTTAGGAAAAGACGCCATCAAAGTGAGACAGGAGCGGGGACAGCAATTATCCTTTGGTGGGCTCCGAAAAATCCAGGAAAAACTTCTCAAGGGGGAAGAAGGCACAGATTGGTATGAATCCGGTTGGCATCGGGAAAAGCTCGGACGGGTTAAGAAGCTGATTGCCTTTATGCCGATTCGCTTTGATCTTGGACTGATCAGGGGAGTGCTGACCATCGAAGATCGGCAGCATAATCTTTGGGGAGTGGCGGTAGTCGCCCCCGTGGAGGAGGTCTACGGCCTGATCGGCACTTTTCAGACCCAGGAGGGGATCCTGGCCGGGTTTTTCTTCCTGTTGATTCTGGGAGTCAGCGGGGTCCTCATCGGGACGGTTATAACCTGGAACAAGACTTTGACCAAGGAGGTGGAATTAAAGACTGAAGCCCTGGAAAAGAGTCATGAGCGGCTGTTGCGGTCCGAGCGCTTTGCGGCGGTGGGAGAGGCGGCAGCTTATGTCAACCATGAAATCAAAAATCCCCTGATGGTGATTGGGGGCTTTGCCCGGCAACTGGAACGCAATCCCCAGATCAGGCAGAAGGATCGGGAAAAACTCAAAATCATCGGCGACGAGGTGGAGCGTCTGGAGACCTTTTTAGGCGACCTGAGAGACTTTACCCGGCCCGCGCCGCCGGCCAAACAAAAGACCGACTTAAATGCCCTGGTCCATGAAGTTGAAGAGATGATGCACGAAGTCGTAACGGAATGTGGGGTGCAAATGCAAACCTCATTGAGTCCCAATCTGCCTCTGGCTTCAATAGATCCTAATCAGATGCGACAGGTGCTCATCAACCTGATTAAAAACGCCATCGAGGCCACGGAAGGCGAAGGCCAAGGCCAGGTTCTGATTTCCACCACCTTCCAGGACGAGAACCTCTACCTGTCGGTCCAAGACAATGGTAAGGGTATCAAGCCGGAACTTTTAGGGGATATCTTCGACCCGTTTTTTACTACCAAAAAGGCGGGAACCGGTCTGGGGTTGTCGGTAATCAACAAAATCGTTGAAGATCACCAGGGTTCCATCACAGTGGAGAGCACCGTCGGCAAGGGGAGCACCTTTACCGTCATTTTACCGTGCAACCCATGAGAGGCTAACCATGCCGATCCCCACCCAATCCGCACCTCAATCCCCCCAGGTTAAGGAATATCAGCGTCGGCGCCGGGAACGGGTGATTATTTTTATAATCTTCCTGTTGATCGTGACCATTACCTACCTGGAGGTCCGGCTGGTAAGCCGCGGCGGCGAGCCGGTGACTGGCAGCATGCTGGCCTTTGGCCTAGTCAACCTTAATACCATCCTGCTCTTGGTGCTCATCTTCTTAATCTTCCGCAACCTTTCCAAACTTTTTCTGGAGCGCCGTCAGCGCATATTCGGCTCCCGGTTGCGGGTCCGGCTGGTGCTGACCTTCGTCACCCTCTCTCTGTTGCCTACCTTGCTGATGTCTTTTGTGGCCTTCCAGTTCATTTCCAACCGGGTGGAATATCAACTGGATAACCGGGTCGAGCAATCGCTGCGCAATGCTCTGGAGCTGAGCCAGGAATACTATCAGGGCATGGAGCGCAAGGTGTACGCCTGTAGCCGGGTCCTGGCCCGGGAAATCAAAGACCAGGGCTTGCTAGCCCCGGGGATGGCCCCCGCCCTGAGTGCCTTTCTGGCCCAGGCCCAAAAGGAATATAACCTTACCGGCATTGAGGTCTTTGATCAACAAGGAGACATCCTTAGCCAATCGCCCCAACATGCCGCGCTGCCTGGCCGCGACACCGATCTTTTACAATCCGCCGAAGTCACGGAGGGCGGAAAAGTCTACCGCCAAGTCACCGACAAAGGGGAGATTCTGCAGGGATTATCCCCTTTAAGCTCTGTCTCGGGAACAGAATTTCCCGAAGCCTATCTGGTAGTCAGCCAGTTGATCCCCCGCCCCATCTCTACCCAGATCGCCGGGATCGCCCGGGGGGTCTCCGACCTCAGAGATTTGCAATTGCTGTTGCGTCCGGTTCGGGTCGGCCATTACATTGCCTTGCTGATTGTCACCCTGCTGGTGATCATGTCGGCCATCTGGTTGGCTTTTTATATGGCCAAAGAAATCACCACCCCCATCCAGCAACTGGCGGAAGGCACCCTCAAGGTGGCAGATGGGGATTATAATATCCATATCGATCTCGAGGGGCGGGATGAAATCGGCTTTTTGGTCCAGTCCTTTAACAAGATGACCCAAGACCTGCAGCACAGCCGGGCCCAGTTGGCGGCGGCCAATCAGCAGCTGTCGCAGAGCAATGAGGAGTTGGAGGCCCGGCGGCAATACATGGAAATTGTTCTCAAAAACGTCGCGGCCGGGGTAATTTCGCTGGACGCCGATAATCGCATCACCACTATCAACGACTCGGCCCAGATGATGCTGGCAGTCAGGGCTGAGGAGGTGCTGGGCCAGGATGGGCGGAAGTTGTTGCCGGCCGACCAGTTTGACAAAGTGGCAGAGGTGATCGCTGAGGCTCGCGCCTCCAGCCGCTCCAGCCTGGAAAAACCATTACAACTCAATTTGCCCGACCGGACTCTGTCTTTACTGGTTAAACCCACAGTGCTGAAGGATGACCACGGGGGTTATCTGGGGGTGGTGGTGGTGTTTGAAGATCTCACCGAGCTGGAGCGGGCGCAACGGCTGGCCGCCTGGCGGGAAGTGGCCCGGCGCATTGCCCATGAAGTCAAAAACCCGCTGACCCCGATTCAATTATCGGCGCAACGGCTGTGGCGGCGCTACGCCGGCCGGTTCGGCGAGGACGGCCAGGTCTTCCAGGAATGCACCCAAATGATCATCAACCAGGTGGAAGAACTGAAGAATTTAGTGAATGAATTTCATCAGTTTGCCCGCTTTCCGCAGCTCAGCCTGGCCCCCTGCGATGTCAACACCTTGGTCAGTGAGACCCTGGTTCTTTACCGGGAGCTCCAGCCCCAGGTCAGCTTGGAGTTTCATCCGGATGACGCAGTAGGGGCCATCCCCCTGGATCGGGAGCAGATCAAACGGGTATTATTGAATCTGTTGGACAACGCCATTGCTTCCCGGCCGGATACCGTGGCCATTAACATCAGCAGCCGTCTGGATCAAAACCTCAACCGGGTGGAGCTGGTGGTCGCCGATAACGGAGCCGGTATTCCCGATCGGGACAAGCCCCGGGTCTTTGAACCTTATTTTTCCACCAAACGCAGCGGCACCGGCCTGGGCCTGGCCATCGTGCAATCCATCGTCACCGAACATCAGGGAACCATCCGGGTGGAGGACAACTATCCCCAGGGCAGCCGGTTTATTATCGAACTCCCTTCCGTGGGAAGAAGTTGATGGCCAGAACTATCCTGGTAGTGGACGACGAACCCAACATCCTGAGCACGGTTTCTGGAATCCTGCAGGATGAAGGGTTTGAAGTGCTGACCGCCCTGGAAGGGGAAGCGGCCCTCCATCTGGTCGCTGAAGAATCACCGGATCTGGTGCTTTTGGACATTGCCCTGCCCGGCCAGGACGGCCTGGAGATCTTAAAACAACTCAAAGAAACCTACCCCCTGTTGCCGGTGGTCATGCTGTCGGCCTACGGCAGCGTCGAAAACGCGGTCCAGGCCACCCGCTTAGGGGCCTACGACTTTATCGAAAAGCCTCCCAATGCCGACAAAATCATCCTGACCGTGCGCAATGCCCTGGAGATGGCCCGGCTCACTGAAGAAAATCTCCAACTGCGGCAGAAGGCCGCGCCTTATCAAGAAATCATCGGCAAAAGTCCGGCCATCCAAACCCTGCGGGAACAGGTGCGCATCGTCGCCCCCACCAATGCCTGGGTGCTGATCACCGGGGAGAACGGCACCGGCAAGGAACTGGTGGCCCGGTCCATTCATCGCCACAGCAAAAGGGGGCACAAGCCATTTGTCGAAGTCAATTGCGCCGCCATCCCCGAAGAATTGATTGAAAGCGAACTCTTTGGCCACGAAAAAGGGGCCTTTACCGGCGCCGCCAGCAAACGCCGGGGGAAATTTGACCAGGCCCACGAAGGCACCCTGTTCCTGGATGAAATCGGCGACATGAGCCTCAAAACCCAGGCCAAAGTGTTGCGCATTCTCCAGGAACAGCGCTTCGAGCGGGTGGGAGGCAGCCGGCCCATCCAGGTGGATGTGCGGGTAATCGCCGCCACCAACAAAAATCTCGAAGCGGAGATCGAACGGGGGACTTTCCGCCCCGACCTCTACTACCGCATCAACGTCATCCCCATCCAGGTGCCGCCGCTGCGGGAGCGCCGCCAGGATATCCCGCTGCTCATTGAATATTTTTTAAAAGAAATGGCTGCCGAGCCGGATGGGCAGCAGAAAATCTTCACTCCCGAGGCGGTGGAGGTTCTGCAGAATCAGCCCTGGCCGGGCAATGTCCGGGAACTCAAAAACTTTGTCCAACGCCTGGCCATCCTCAGCCCCGGGCGGGTCATCGATGTCGAGCACCTGCCGGTCGAACTGCGGCAGGAAGGGCAGAAATCCCCGGAAAGCTGGCCGCTGTTCCAGATCAATTCCCTGAAAGAAGCCCGGGCCCGGTTTGAAAAGGAATTTATCCGCCGCAAACTGGCCGAACATCAGGGCAGCGTCAGCCTCACCGCCGAAGCCATCGGCCTGGAACGCTCCCATCTCTACAAAAAACTCAAGGCCTACGGCCTGGACCCCGGCCTGGAACGGGAAGCCAGCGAAGCGAACTAATTGATTGAGGCGAGATCTATAAATTTTTGATAATGGTAGAATAGAAGGATGCGAGCCCTGCCCTCCTTTTTCCATTCCCACCTCAGGGCTGCGAGGGGCCCAAAAGTCGCATGATATCGTTGTAGAATACCACAAACATCAGCAGCAGGATGATCATCAGGCCGATGGACTGGGCCATTTCCCGATGCTTGAGTTTGATCGGCTTGCCCCGGATGGCCTCCAGCATAAAAAAGAATAGATGGCCGCCGTCCAGCATGGGGATGGGTAAAATATTCAGCAGGGCCAAGTTGACGCTCAACACCGCCATAAAATGGATCAGACTGGTCACCCCCATTTCGGCCTGCTCCCCGGCCACCTGGGCGATCATGATGGGGCCGCCCAGAGATTTGAGGGGGATCTTTTGAGTGATAAGTTTGTATACACTGACGGTGGTAAGCTCCAGAATCCGTGCGGTATGAACGGTGCCCTTCCAAAAAGCCAACAACGGGTTAACCGGTTCGTACTGGGCATTACCGGACACCGCCACCCCGATCAGGACCTCGGAAACCTTTTCCCCAAAGATATTGGTGGTCTCCAGGCGCTGCGGGGTTAAGGTGAGTTGGAACTTTTCCTCTCCCCGCTGAATAGTCAACTCCAGGGGGCGCTCGCCGGATTCCCGGATCATTTGGGCCATTTTCTCCCAGCGATCTACCGGCTGCTGGTCAATGTGCAGCACCCGGTCGCCGGGCTGCAGACCGGCCTCAGCGGCTGGCGAATCGGGCTGAATCCCGCCGATTTCGGTAGTAAAATAAGGGATCCCGGTGAAGCTAAAGGTCAGGGTGAGGGCGACTACTGAAAATAGCAGGTTAAATGCTGGCCCGGCCGCGACGATGGCGGTGCGCGGTCCCAGGGGTTGATGACTGAAGGATTTGGGGATCATTTCAGGCGGAATCTCCTGGCGGGGATTTTCGCCGACCATCTTTACGTAGCCGCCCAACGGGATTACTGAGAGGCGATAGTCGGTCTCCCCGACCTGCTTATGCAATAATTTGGGCGGGAATCCCAGCGAAAAGACCTCTACTCCGACGCCATACCATTTGGCCACCAAGAAATGGCCTAATTCATGAACGAAGATCAGAATACCGAGAACCACAATGGTTGCTAAAGCTGTTGTCATTAGTGATTTACTCCCTCCTTCGGGAAGGGCGCCAGCAAACGCCCCTGGACACGGCTTTTTGTCTTATGAGTGGGATACCAAGTTATGGGCAATTTTTCGGGCCCAGCCATCCGCTTCCAAAACCTGGTCCAGGGACGTAAGTTGCTCAACCTGATGCGCCTCCATGGTTTGGGCAATAACCCGGAAAATCCCCATAAATGGCAATTCTTCAGCCAGAAAGGCCGCCACCGCCACCTCATTGGCGGCATTGAGCACCGCTGGCGCCGTGCCTCCGGCCCGGGCCGCGTCATAGGCCAAACCCAGGCTAGGAAACCGCTCCAGGTCCGGGGGTTCAAAAGTGAGTTGGCCGACCTGGAACAAATCTAAAGGCGGCAAATCCAGCGGCAGCCGCCGCGGATAGGCCAAGGCATAAGCGATCGGCACCCGCATATCAGGGACCCCTAGCTGGGCAATCACCGAGCCATCGATGTACTCCACCAGGGAATGGATGATGCTTTGCGGATGGATGTGAACCTTGATGCGGTCCGCCGGCAGCTGGAATAAGACACTGGCTTCGATCACTTCCAATCCTTTATTCATCATGGTGGCAGAATCAATGGTGATCTTGGGCCCCATGCTCCAGTTGGGATGATTAAGGGCCTGAGCCGGCGTAACGGTGGCCAACTCCTTAAGGGAGTGGCGTAGGAACGGCCCGCCCGAGGCGGTCAGCCAGAGATGCCGAATGTCCTCCGGCCGATGCCCCTGGAGCGATTGAAAAATAGCGCTGTGTTCGCTGTCGATGGGGATGATCGCCGCGCCCTGCTGCCGGGCCGCGGCCATTACCAGGGGCCCGGCCATCACCAGGGTCTCTTTGTTGGCCAGAGCTACCGGTATGCCGTGCTGAAAAGCGGCCATGGTCGGTTTTAGGCCCACGGCCCCTACCATGGCCGAGACCAGAAGCTGAATCTGCGGGTCGGTGGCCAAGGCCGTGGCCCCATCGGTCCCGACCAGGATTTCCAGGTCATGGGGAGAGGGCAACAGCTCTGCCAGGGTATGGGCAGTATCGGCATCCTGGACTGAAACCCGGGCGGGCCGGAAACGCCGAATCTGCTCAGCCAACAGCTGGGCGTTTTTCCCTGCCCCCAGACCTACTACAGTAAATTCCGCCGGGTGCTGGGCTACCACCGCCAGGACATTCTGGCCGATAGACCCCGTTGACCCCAGGATTGCCAGATTTTTCAAGCTGTATTTACCTCATTTAAAATTCTAACTCAAACCGTCAGAGGTTGCAAAATTAGCCACGGATTAAAAATAACATATGGCTTGTTTCATCAGGAAAAACAGTATGATATAGTAAAGCCCGGTACCAGCGAACAACAGGCTGTCGAGGCGGTCCAGCATGCCGCCGTGGCCCGGCAGCAGGTGGCCGGTATCCTTGATCTGGGCCCGGCGTTTGAGCATGGAGACAAACAGATCCCCCAACTGTCCGATCAGGGCCAGGATTAGGGTCACTCCCGCCAGGGCCAAGAAATTGATCTGACCGAGAAGCCAGCGGCCCAAAACTATTCCCGCTGCCAGGCTGAGGATCAGGCCTCCCAGGGAGCCGATGACGGTCTTGCCGGGGCTGACCGAGGGGTAGAGTTTGCATTCCCCGAACCAGCGCCCGGCGTAATAAGCCCCGGTATCATTAGCAAACGTTACCGCCAACAGCCACAACACCCAGTATTGGCCTTCGGGTAAAACTCGCAGCCAGATAAAATGGCCGAGCAGAAAGGGGACATAAACTAGCCCCAGACAACTCAGTCCCAGTTCCGCCAACAGGCCGGGAGAATGTTCAAAATTGAGCAGATAAAACAGGAAATAGACGAACAGGCCGAGCACCAGCAGAAATATCGGCCAACTCTGGTGGAAGGCGCCAAAACTACAGGTCAGGACCAATCCCAGGCCTATGCCCAGCACTTTTTGGGGCCAGTCGATGTGGGGCAGGGTCATCGCCAGATATTCCCAATGAGCCAGGCCGCTGACGGCCAGAATGAGCAGAGCAAAGTGGAGCCGGGAGCCCTTGAGGAGAATGAGCAACAGGAGGGGAATCCCGATTAGAGCGGTAAGCCAACGTTGGAGCTGCAATGGAACCTCCTTTGGTGCTGCCCCCGGGGTCAGGGTTTTGGGGTCTGCAGGTAACTGCGCCTCTCCGCGTGGACCTGCCAGGTGCGCCACAACAGCCAGCTGCCGACGCCTAGGGCCAGCACTAAAGCAATAACCTGGGTCAGCGGCATTCCCGCCATCAGCACCGGGCCGCGGAAGTCCCCCCGGAAAAATTCCACCCCGAACCGGATCAACCCGGCTAAGGCCAGATAGGTACCGGTCAACTGGCCATCAAAACTTTTCCGCTTCCGCAGCCACATGATGACCGCGAAATTACCCAGGGCCAGCAGCGATTCATAAAGCTGGGTAGGATGGATCGGGATTCCCTGCGGAGCCAGGGTCGCTGGGTGGGTAAAGGTAACACACCAGGGCAAGTCGCAGGGCCGGCCATAACAGCAGCCGGCCATAAAGCAGCCGATGCGGCCGATGCTTTGCCCTAGTGGTGCACCTACCGCCAGGATATCAAAGGTCCCCAGAAGCGGCATCTGATGGCGGCGCAGATATATGACGGCAACGACCACCGCCAGGAAGACCCCGCCCTGGAAGGCCAGACCGCCCTTCCAGAGCTTGAAGATTTCCAAGGGATTTTCCAAAAAATATGCCGGCGACATTAAAATATGCAACAACCGCGAGCCGACCAGGGCAGCCACGACGATCCAGAAGCAGAAGTCATAAATGCGTTCCACCCGGACGCCGAGCCGCTTGGCCTCTCGACCGGCCATGCCAATGCCGCATAAGAAGGCCAGGGCCAGGAAAAAACCATAGGTGAATATCGACACCGGACCCAGTTTAAGCAAGATGGGATACATCTTCGTGTCTCTCCGCGCGCCAGATGACCAAAAACAGCAGGCCGGCCCCCAGGCAAATCATGCTGTCGGCCACATTGAAGGCCGGCCAGTGGTATCGGCCCACATAAAAATCTAAAAAATCGATAACCTCCCCCAGGCGCAGCCGGTCAATCAGGTTTCCCAGGGCCCCGGCCATGATTAGACTATAGCCGGCCGCCGCCCGATAGTCGTCTCCTGCCAGCCGAAAGAACAGATAGCCCAGCACCGCCAAAACGATCAGGGTGGTAAAAATAAAGAACAGGCTGGTATAGGCCTCGGACCAGTTGGCCAGCAGTCCGAACGCCGCTCCCCGATTGTGGACATGGACCAGGTTAAAACATCCCGGGATAACCGGGACGGTGGCATAGCGGGGCAAAGCCTGGCTGATGACTGCCTTGCTGAGCTGATCCAGGATGACCCCTAAACCAACAATCAGTATCAAGAGGCGATATTTCGGGGGTATAGACCTCCGGGAAGCCGCCATGCTCAACCCTCCAGCACCTGCCGGCAGCGGGCACAGAGGGTGGGATGGCGGGGGTCTTCTCCAGTAGTCCGGGAATAATACCAACAGCGTTCACATTTCTGCCCGGGGGCCTTGTCGACCTTAATGGTCAACTCAGGAATTTGTTGGCCCTCCAGCCCAGGAAGAGCCTCAGGCTGGACCTCTAATTCGGATACCATAGTCAGGGTCAGCAGTTCCGGAATGTGGGCCTGAAGCCGCTCGTAGAGGGGGCCGGTAGCTCCCAAGGTCACCCGGGCTTCCAAAGAATTGCCGATCAGCTTGACCCGCCGGGCTTCTTCCAGGGCACGGTAGACCTCGGTCCGCACCTTTAGCAAAATTTCCCACTTATTCAACAAAACTTCATCCGGATATCCAGGGGGCGGCTCCGGGAAGGCCGCCAGGTGCACACTGGCGGGCCGATCTGAGCCGGGCAGATAACCCCAGATCTCGTCGGCAGTAAAGGACAGAATCGGCGCCATCAGCAGCGTTAGACTGGTCAGCAGATCATGAAGGGTGCTCTGGGCGCTACGCCGGGCCGGAGCATCGGCCCGGGAGACATAGAGTCGATCTTTGAGAATATCCAGATAAAGAGCCGACAGTTCCACGGCGCAGAATTGATGCAGGCGATGGTAAGCCCGGTGGAATTCAAAACGATCATAGGCTTCCCGCACCCGAGCGATCAGCTGAGCCAGCCACGACAGGGCCAGGCGGTCCAATTCCTCCCGCTTTGCGGCGGGAACCAGATCACGGCTAGGATCAAAATCAAAGAGGTTGCCCAACAAAAACCGGGCGGTATTACGGATGCGCCGATAGGCCTCGGTGAGCTGTTTGAGAATGGGGTCGGAAAGGCGGACATCATCGCGATAATCCTCCGCCGCCACCCACAGCCGCAGAATTTCCGCTCCGAAGCGTTTGATAATATCCTGCGGGGCAATAACGTTGCCCTCGGATTTAGCCATCTTCTTGCCGGCGCCATCCACTGCAAAGCCATGGGTCAAGACCCCCCGGTACGGGGCCTGGCCCCGTGTCGCCACTGCGGTCAACAGGGCGCTGTGGAACCAACCACGATGCTGATCCGAGCCTTCCAAATAAAGGTCGGCGGGAAAACCCAGCTGGGGATTGGTCTCCAGCACCGAGGCGAAACTGACTCCGGAATCAAACCAGACGTCCAGGATGTCACTCTCTTTGCTGAACTCCGCTGAACCACACTGGGGGCAGCGGCTGCCGGGGGGCAGCAATTCTGCGGCCTGGCGATTGAACCAGGCGTCGGCCCCTTCTTGGCGCACCAGATCGATGCTGTTGTCAATGATTTTCTGAGTGAGCAGGATCTCGCCGCAACTCTGGCAATGAAAGGCGATGATGGGCACGCCCCAGGCCCGCTGGCGGGAGATGCACCAGTCCGGGCGGTTTTCGATCATGCCGTAGATGCGGTCCCGCCCCCAGCGGGGCATCCAGGCCACCTGATCGATGGCCTTCAGGGCCTTGGTGCGCAAATCATTATGGTCCATGGAGATAAACCATTGCTCGGTGGCCCGAAAGATCACCGGCTGTTTGCAGCGCCAGCAATGCGGGTAACTGTGGCTGATCTTTTCAGCTCCCAACAAAGCCCCCCGGGTTTGCAGAAGGTTAATGATGGCGGGGTTGGCTTCCCACACCTGCTGCCCGGCAAAGTCCTCCACTTCCGGCAAAAACCGTCCCTCATCGTCCACTGGCGAGTAAGTCTCCAAGTTATAGCGCCGGCCACTCTCGAAGTCCTCCAGACCATGACCAGGGGCAATATGCACCAGACCGGTGCCGGCGGCCAGGGTGACATAATCCGCCAGGATCACCTGGGACTGGCGGGCAATCCAGGGATGCTGGCAGATCAGCCCTTCCAGCCGGGAGGCGGGAATCCGGGCCTTTTCCTCGCCCTTAAGACCCAAAGTGTGGAGCACCGGTTCAGCCAGGTCGCGGGCCAGAATCAGGATTTCTTCCCCGACCTGCATGGCCGCATAGTCAAACTGGGGATTAAGGGCAATGGCCAAATTGGCCGGCAGCGTCCAGGGAGTGGTGGTCCAGATGACCAGCGAGATCGGGCGGCCCTGCAACTGGGGAAATTCCGCTCCCAGATCCGACAACAAGGCAAACTTCACGAAAATCGAGGGGGTTTCCTGATCGTAATACTCGACTTCGGCTTCGGCCAGCGCGGTATGACAGGTATTGCACCAATAGATCGGTTTTTTGCTGCGATAAACCGCCCCGGACAGGGCGATGCGGCCGTACTCCCTAATGATGCCAGCGACATAATCGTTGGACATGGTCAGATAGGGATGCTGCCAGTCGCCCAGCACTCCCAGGCGGATAAACTCCTGGCGCTGAATATCCACAAACCGCAGGGCATACTCCCGGCACCGCTGGCGGATTTCGGTACGCGACAGCTTCAGTCCTTCCCGCTTGATCTTTTTGTCCACCTCATGTTCAATGGGCAGCCCATGGCAGTCCCAACCTGGAACGTAGGGACCCTCAAAACCATTCATCTGACGGGATTTGATAATAATGTCCTTCAATATCTTGTTCAGCGCGTGGCCGACATGAATATGCCCATTGGCATACGGCGGGCCGTCGTGCAGGATATAGCGCGGCCGTCCCTGATTCTGGGCGCGCAGTTGCGAGTAAAGATCCATCTCGGCCCAGCGCTTCAAGATCTCCGGCTCCAGGCGGGCCAGGTTGGCCTTCATGGGAAATTTGGTCTGGGGCAGATTCAAGGTAGCTTTGTAATCGATTGCCATCAACAGCCTCCGGCCCTGATTCAAATAAATTAGATTATCTCATCACCAGGAAAAGTCAAGTATATTGGCCGACTGCGGATATTGAGTAATTAAGAACCAGGGGAAATTAAACGCCCCTGCTGCTAAGGAATCTGGTTAAGAAAAAAGCCCGACCGGGGGCAGTCGGGCTGAAAATCGGCTCCTCAAACTCTGAGTTTGAGGTAGGGTCTATTAAAGTTCGTAATCGCCTTCGATATCGAGGAGAAACTCCCCGTACTGCTCGGCGGGCTTGACCGTGAATTTGCCCTGGCCTTTAACATTTTTCAATTTTCCCACCCCTTTGTAGGTCTTCCAGGTGCCGGTGGTCAGTTTGGTCTGGGCGTCCCGGTGCCCCTCGAAGCGGCTGTAGACCTGGCCCTCCTCGAAGGTGGTGATGGCATAGCCCTGCATCGGGCCACTGCCTTTGATCCGGTCGTGAAAGCCGACGCTGCGGCGGGAGACGAATTCCCCGGCCACTCCGACCTGATACTCGACCGGCTCCCCCTCCAGTTCGGTGAGCATCAGGGTGTGGTCAGGAACATCGCCCACATGAAGCATCTCGCGTCGCGTTACCGTCACTTTGTAAATGGCCTTGCGTTTCATGGTTTAGCCCTCCTCGGGTTGATCCGGTGATGAGATTATGCTTCAGCTCTGTGCCCCGGCCTCAGCTCAGATGTCCAGTTCGCTGACCTCCAGGGCGTTGTTTTGGATAAAATCCCGCCGTGGCTCGACTTTATCCCCCATTAAAATAGTAAAGATTTCATCCGCCGCCACTGCATCTTCGATGTTGACTCTGAGCAGCGTCCGGGTTTCCGGGTCCATGGTGGTCTCCCATAGCTGCTCCGGATTCATTTCTCCTAATCCTTTAAACCGCTGCACAGTGAGCCCTTTTTTTCCTTCCTCCAGCACAAAATCCAGCACTTCCTCCAGGGTGGCGATTTCCCATTGCCGGGGGCCTTCCTGGAGCAGATAGGGCGGCTGGCGCAATTCGGCCAATCCCCGCCGCAGCCGCACCAGAGACTGGAAGTCGCTGCCGCTCAGTAATTCCCAATCTATGAGGCTGGGATTAGCGGCGCCTTGGTCCAGCGGCGCTACCAGCAGCTTCCAGGCATGGTGCTCTTCATCGGTTTCTAGCTGGACCGTTAAAGGCAAGTCATTTTCCAGAACTTCAGCAAAGCCTTCCAAGTTTTCCCGGTCCCGCAAAATTTCCTTTTCGGTCAGGCCAAGATCGATGAGCTTTTTTAGAATCTCCCGATCTGCCCCCCGTTTTTCGAACTTGCGGAAAGATTCCTGATAGGCCAGGACTCGCCCCAGATATTGGATCAGGTCCGGCCCGGAGATCTTCCGGCCATTATTGAGCTTCAAAATCTTTTTGCTAACCCCGCGCTTAAGGAGATGGGATTGATATGCGGCCTCATCCTTCAGATAGATTTTTTCGTTCCCCCGGGTGAGACGATATAACGGCGGCTGCGCGATATAGAGATGCTCCTGTTTGATCAGCTCTTCCATGCGACGGTAGAAAAAGGTCAGCAACAGGGTGCGGATATGGGAGCCGTCAACATCGGCATCGGTCATGATAATAATGCGATGATACCGCAATCGGTCCAGATCTTCCTGGTCTTTGCCAATGCCCACCCCCAGAGCGGTGATCAGGGTGCGGATTTCCTGGCTCTGCAGCATCTTGTCATCGCGGGCCTTCTCCACATTGAGAATCTTGCCCTTGAGGGGCAGGATGGCCTGGAAGCGCCGATCCCGGGCCTGCTTGGCAGAACCTCCGGCCGAATCCCCCTCCACAATGTAGAGCTCCCGCAGGGCGGGGTCCCGTTCCTGGCAATCGGCCAGCTTGCCTGGCAGAGTCAACTCCCCCAGCCCGCCTTTTTTGCGCGCCAGTTCCTTGGCCCGGCGGGCAGCCTCCCGGGCCCGGGCCGCATCCACCACCTTGGCCAGAATACGGCGGGCAGTGCCTGGATTTTCCTCCAGATAGCTGGACAACTTTTCATAGACCAGATTCTCTACCAGCCCCTTGATTTCGCTGTTACCCAGCTTGGTTTTGGTCTGGCCTTCAAACTGGGGGTTGGGGAGCTTGACGCTGATCACCCCGGTTAACCCCTCCCGCACATCGTCGCCGTTGAGGTGTTCTTTTAAATGTTTGGGGAGATCACTGCTGCTGGCATACTGGTTGATACTGCGGGTCAGGCCGGCTTTAAAGCCGCTCAGGTGGCTGCCGCCTTCCCGAGTATTGATATTATTGGCATAGGTAAAGATCTGCTCGTTGTAGGTATCATTATACTGCAAAGCGATCTCGATGCTGACCTCCTGGCGCTCTCCGGCCAGATAGATGGGCTCGTCATGAATCGGCGTCTTATTGCGGTTTAAATAGGTCACAAAAGATTGAATGCCGCCTTCATAATAAAATTCATTTTTCCGGAGTTGCCGCTCATCCTCCAGGTTGATGCGAACCCCCCGATTGAGGAAGGAAAGTTCCCGCAGGCGCTTGGCCAGGGTATCATAATTAAAGACCGGGTCGGGGAAGATATCGCCATCCGGTTTGAAGGTGATTTTGGTGCCCCGGCGCTTGGTTTCGCCGGTGACTTCCAGAGCGCTGACGGTAAAACCTTTTTCATAACGCTGGTGGTAGACCGTGTCGTCCCGCCGGATTTCGACCTCGAGATATTCGGACAGGGCGTTGACCACCGACACCCCGACCCCATGCAGCCCCCCGGACACTTTGTAGGTTTTATGGTCGAATTTGCCCCCGGCATGCAGCTTGGTCATCACTACTTCCACCGCCGGCAGGTTCTCGGTCTGGTGGAGATCAACCGGGATGCCCCGGCCGTTATCTTCCACGGTAACGCTGTTATCAGGATGGATTATCACCTGGATATTGTCGCAGTGGCCGACCAAAGCCTCATCAATACTGTTGTCCACCACCTCATAGACTAAATGATGCAGACCTTCGGAACCGGTGTTGCCGATGTACATTGCCGGGCGTTGCCGCACCGCTTCCAGACCGCCCAGGACGCGGATTTTATCGGCCCCGTAATCAGAGATCTCTGTCAGGAGATCTGCTTCATTGGTCAATAGTTGCTGATCTGTCTGTTCGTTAATGGTATTATCCACCCTTTATTTAAATTTACAGACTCATGGGCATGATAATGCAGAAATAATCCGCATCATCTTCCCCCTGCAGACGGCAAGGTTTATCCTTGTCATTAATCTGCACTACCACCCGATCACTGCCCATGACCGCCAAAGGTTCCAGGAGATAGCGGGCATTGAAGCCGATTTCCATAGGTAGTTCCGCCAACGGTTCACTGGTCTCCGCCTCGGGTGATTCTACCGCCTCGGATTTAGTCACCCATAGCGCCAACCGCTCCCGCCCTTCTCCGACTTCGGGATTGACATACTGGATCTCCAGCAGGTCTGGGTTAAATTTTAAAACCACCCCTTTGAAGCGGTCACTGGAAAGCTGGGAAAGTCGGCGCAATGCCTCGAACAGCTCTCGCCGCGGTAAAAAGATCTGGAGGCGAAACTCTTCAGGTATGATGCGGCGATAATCCGGAAATTTCTTGTCCAACAGACGGACGAAAAGGAATTTGTTATCCAGCTTTAAAGTCAGGGTCTTGCGATCGAGTCCCAGAAAGCATTGTTCAGCGTCGGCTAATACCCGCTGCATCTCGGCGATGCCTTTGCGGGGAATGATGATCCCCTCGGCAAAGGCAAACTGGTCTGCGCCTGGAAATTCCCGGTCAATCAGAGACAAGCGGTGCCCGTCAGTCGATACCAGACGTAGTTTTATTATATCATTTTCAGTAATTTTTTCCACATAAACCCCGGCCAGATGATACTGCAAATCATCGCCGGAGACCGAAAAACTGGTCCTCTCCATCATCTCTTTTAACATCTGGGTTTCAATGGGCACCAACTCTTGAGTATCGCCGCTAGGCAGCGGCGGGAATTGGTCAGCCGGCAACCCCATTAGTTGATAACGGGCCTCCTCTACCTGGATGATCAGGTTGGCATTGTCGGTATCCTGGAGATCGATGGGCGCCGAGGGCAACTCTCGAATGATATTGAAAAAGCTGACCGCGGGGACTGTGAGTTGACCTTCTTCCTGGACCTGAGCCGGATAAGAGCCCCGAAAACTAACTTCCAGATCGGTTGCCGAAATGTATATCTGATCAATCCCGGCGGCCAGTAAAATATTCCCCAGGATAGGCAAGGTTCCCCGGCGTTCGACAATACCTTGAGTCCGGCTTACTCCCTGAAGCAGCACATCCCGGTCAATCTGAACTTTCATGGTTAACCTCTGATTTTTCTATTTTTTAATTAAGTACAATCAATAAAATAAAGTGGTGAATATATCCCGAAAAGTTAGTTAACCGCCTTATTTGGTTGGCAAAATTATCGACACCGGGCTCAGCCCTTATTGACTATAAAAACTGATTCTGAACATCTTCGGTTATGCTCCCCCTCCCTTGTGTTGATAACCATATAAGCCGCTGGTTTTCTGTAAAAAATTATCGACCGTAATGATATCCGCCAACCGGTGAGATTAAGTTGACCATTTTTCTGGCCAGATAATTTTAGTCCTCCGAATCAGGGTTAGAATTTGAACACGGCGCCGCGGCTGCCGGAGGTCACTAACTGGCTGTAGCGATAAGCATAGCCCTGTTTGATCTTGGGTTCCGGGGCCTGCCACTGAGCCCGCCGCCGGTCCAGTTCGTCGTTGCTGATTTTCAGCGTCAAGGTCTTTTGGGGGATGTCAATGGCGATCAGATCCCCTTCCTGAACCAGGGCCAGCGGGCCGCCTTCGGCGGCTTCGGGGGAGATATGGCCGATCGCCGCCCCCCGGGTGCCACCGCTGAAGCGGCCGTCGGTCAACAGGGCCACCTCCTTATCCAGGCCCATGCCCGCGATCGACGCGGTGGGGGTAAGCATCTCCCGCATTCCCGGTCCGCCTTTGGGGCCTTCGTAGCGAATGACGACAATGTCGCCCGGTTTAATCTGACCCCCCAAAATGGCCGCACCCGCGGCTTCTTCGGAGTCGAACACCCGGGCCCGGCCTTTATTGACCAGCATTTGCGGATCAACTGCCGATTGTTTGACCACCGCCCCTTCCGGAGCCAGGTTGCCGGTGAGGATGGCAATGCCGCCTTGGGGGTGATAAGGATGGTCTAGCGGTCGAATAACCTCGGGATCCAAAACTTGCGCCTTGTCCAGGTTAGCTTTCAGGGAGCGGCCAGTAACGGTCAGGGGCTCAGGGCTGAGCAGTCCGGCATCGAGCAGTTGGCGCATCACCGCCGGGATGCCGCCGGCCCGGTCCAGGTCCTCCAGATGATGGCTGCCGGCCGGGCTGAGGCTGCACAGGTGCGGGGTCTTGGCGCTGATTTCATTAAACAGACTCAGGGGCAGGTCCACCTGGGCTTCATGGGCCAGGGCCAGGACGTGCAGCACGGTGTTGGTCGAGCAACCCAGGGACATATCCACCGCCACCGCATTCTGGAAGGCGGCCAGGGTGGCGATTTGCCGCGGTAGTAGTTGCTGGTTGACCAGTTGCATAATCTGTTGACCGGCCATCTTGGCCAGGCGGTAGCGCGCCGCCGAGATTGCGGGAATGGTACCATTTCCAGGCAGGGCCAGTCCCAGGGCCTCGCTCAGGCAGTTCATTGAATTGGCGGTAAACATCCCGGAACAGGAGCCGCAGCCCGGGCAGCCGGCATCTTCCAGCTCCCTCAGCTCCGCTTCACTGATTTTCCCGGCCTTGACCGCGCCGACGCCCTCGAACACCGAAATCAGGTCCACGGTCCGGCCCTTGAGGTGACCGGCGAGCATCGGCCCGCCGCTGACGATGATCGCCGGGATATTCAGCCGCAAGGCGGCCATCAACATCCCCGGGACGATTTTGTCGCAATTGGTCACCAGCGCCAGGCCGTCAAAGGGGTGGGCCATGGCCATCACCTCCACCGAGTCGGCGATCAATTCCCGTGAGGCCAGCGAATATTTCATGCCCTGGTGGTGCATGGCAATGCCGTCGCAGACCCCGATAACCCCGAACTCGATGGGCGTGCCCCCGGCCATCCGAATGCCGGCTTTCACTGCTTCACCGATTTTATCTAAGTTGATATGTCCAGGAATGATTTCGTTTTTGGCATTGGCCACCCCGATGATGGGGCGGGCCAGTTCGTTATCGGTCAACCCCATGGCTTTGAACAGAGAACGATGGGGAGATTTTTCTAATCCGGTCTTCATTAAATCACTGCGCATTTCGGGCTCCTTTGCGATCGATTAAGGGTTCTACCCCGGCGGTGGGAGTCTCCGCCTTCTCGGGCTCAGGGGAGCGCTTAACATACTCTACCTCCACTTCTCCCCAGGACATTCCCTCTTTGCCCTTGATTACCAGCTGCAGGTTTAATTGTTTTTCCAGCCGCGCCAGCTCCTGACGTTTTTTGTTGAGCAGGTAATGGGCCACTTCACTGGGAAGCACGGCCCGCACCTCTTGAACGTCCTTTTGGGTGAGCTGGTGGGGAATTTTGCGGAGAAAACTGAGGCCGCTGGCCTCCGGAGATTTGACCATCCCCAGCCCCTGGCAGAAAGGACAGGGCACATAGGTGGAAAATTGGACGGTGGGTCGCAGCCGTTGGCGAGACAGCTCCAGAAGGCCGAACTTGGAAATTTGCCCCACCGTCACCCGGGCCTTATCCTTTTTTAGATCCTGTTTGAGGACTTTTTCCACCTCTTTCCGGTGCTTGCGATCCTTCATGTCGATGAAATCGATGACGATCAGTCCGGCCAGATCACGCAGGCGCAACTGCCGGGCGATCTCCGCCGCGGCTTCAACGTTGGTTTTAAACGCGGTTTCTTCCAGGTTCGCTGGTTGTAAGCAGCGCCCGGAGTTGACGTCAATCGCCACCAAGGCTTCGGTGGGATTAATGACAATGCTGCCTCCGGAGGCTAGCGGAACCTGATTCTGATAAATCTGTTCGATCTGGGGTTCGATGCGATAATTTTCAAACAGGGGCCGGTTGCCCTTGTAAAGCTTCAACACCCGGGATCGCTTGGGGGCGATGACCTTGAAAAAATCTTTGATCTGCCGATAAATCTCCGGGTCATCGATGAGAATTTCTTTGATTTCCGAGGTGTAGTAATCGCGGATGGTCCGGATAAATAAATCTAATTCTTTGTAGACCAGACAAGGGGCCTCACAAGCTTGCGCCGACTTTTTGATCCCCTCCCAGGTCTGCGTTAGATAATTAAAATCTTTGGTCAGGTCGCGCTTTTTGGCGTTGGCGCTGGCAGTGCGCACGATCAGCCCGATTTCCGGCGGTAAAGACAGCTCCTGGATAATCTCCTTCAGGCGCTGCCGTGGCTCCTCGCCTTCGATCTTGCGAGAGACGCCAATCTGGTTCTGTCCGGGCAGTAATACCAGGTAACGGCCTGGCAGGGAGATATAAGTAGTGAGATAGGCCCCTTTGGTGCCGGTCTCTTCCCTGGCTACCTGGACCAGCAGTTCCTGCCCGCGGCTGAGCAGCGCCTGAATCCGGGGACGAGAGCCTTCTCTTACCTCTTTTTGAAAGTATTCCGGATGAATTTCGGAAATCGGCAGAAAACCCTGGCGTTCAACCCCATACTGGATAAAAGCGGCTTGTAAACTGGCTTCAATATTGGTAATGACCCCCTTATAAATATTGCCTTTGGTCTGGGCCCGGCTGGCAGCTTCGAGGGCAAAATCCTCCAGGCGGTGGTTGTCCACGATGGCCACCCGGATTTCCTCCGGGTCGCTGGCGTTGATCAGCATCTTGCGGACAGTGCTCATGGCCGCGGACTCCGGCAGCGGGCCACGAATTCTTTAAATCCCGGCTGTCGATCCTGAGCTGCCAGGCGATTGACCGCCAGGGGAAGGGTCGCGGGAGATTTTAAGTTTTGGATAGGACGCAGAGCTTTGCGCCGCACAAAGGCAGTGGGAACCAGAAAATTTATATCGCCCTGCACCGGTTGAAAATAGAGATAACCTTCCTTTACCGCTACAGGCATGGGCAAACCGTTTTGTTTGATCTGTTTCCAGGCCTCGTAGGGACGGGGGTAGTGATTAAAATTACGATTCAAATAGCGGATCTCCTCATTTTTAATGTGGCCGAGTTGAAAGCTTTCGATCATCACGTTGCGGCCCAGAATCAGGTCCCAGGCGGCCATGCCTCCCTTCTGAGGCTTGACCGGATTGTTGCCTACCACCTCCATGACCATCTGGTATCCCTGGTCGGCCAGTTCCAGCACCAGGGCCAGATGGGGGTAATCCAAGGCTCCGGTTAGATAATCCAGGTCTTCGATATTATATGAGATTTTGTTGGCAAAACCCTGGAGCCAGGCCCCTACTGCCTTGCTGCTCAGAGGATTTTTTTGAAAATGGGACTCTTGAGATACCGTAAAGATCTCCTGGTCCATGGTCTGCTGCATTACCATCTGACCGTGGTTATGCAAGCGCCGGGGACTGTGGCGATCATAAAACAACTGGCCATTCTGTAAGTTCAAGCCGTGATAGCTGCGCTGCACCATGAAATAGAGGTGCCCCGGGTGAAAGCCAAAAAACCGCCATTGGTAAAAATCCCGCAGAATATGGGAGTACATCTCCTCCCCGACAATGATTAGCATATGCTGCCGCGCCAACAGCGCTCTGGGCTCCTCCCCCAGTTCCCGGGCCAATTGTTCCAATTCAAAGGCCAGCTGCAGCATGTGGCGGGTTCCCAGCGCCAGGGGCAGCAAGCTCTCGGGGGGCTGTTCCAGGCAGGAGTATACCTCCTTCGGGGTGATGGCCGTCCCGGCCTCCTGGCTCATCATATGAGCAATTTTAGCCACGGTCAAATCCAGGCCCGGATTGACCAGGTACTTCGCCCCCAGCATCAATCTGGTGCCTTCGCCCGCGGCCGCGTGTTCAAAAAGAATCCGGCCCTGGGCCACGGCCTCTCGGGCCTGGTCTCTAGCCCGGGCCGAGACCTGCTGTTCATCATGCTCAATAATCTCCCGGGGATCCTCCAGGTCGGCCAGACGCGGATAAAGATTTAATTCCTTTTCCCGCGCCTGGACCTCGGCCAGAGAATCCAGGCCGTTTAAGCAATTCCGGGCAATAGATAGGCAAGAAGCAATATAATGTTGATGAGAACGTAAATCTACTTTGGAGGCCAGGCCCGGGGCCATCTCTAACCTATATGAATTATTCAATGATTTTGGCAAGATATCAATCTATTTTTACCATGTTCCAAGGCTTATTGTCAACAATTGATCGACCGGCGCGGCCACAAAAGTCGCCAAAATTACCGCTCCGGGGGGCGATGCAACTCGGCCTCGGCCGGGCGCAAATAAAACGGCGTGAGTTGATCGATGGCCACGGGCTCCCTCTGTTGCAGTCGCTTGAGGCCCAGCCGGGCCAGGACGCTGGCCCGCAGATGGCGCAATTCGGGGGGCGCCAGCAGGACTTGGTCGGCCTTCTGGGATTGGAAAAAGGGACCATAGCGGTCCAGGCCTGGGCCGGTCAGGATCGTCGGCTGGTTAAGACGTTCGGCCAGCCTGGCGGGGGTTATGAGCAGATAATCTCCGATAAGTTTAGGGATTTCTTGTTCGCACTGATAAAAGGCCGCATAAACTTCATTTTTCTTGGCGTCCAGGATCGGGCAGATAGGTAGCAGGGTATAAGGAAAATTGGCCGCTAGGCTCTCCAGGGTGGGAACCGCGACGATGGGGCAGTCCAGTCCCAAAGCCAGGCCCTTGGCAGTAGACATGCCGATGCGCAGGCCGGTGAAATTACCCGGCCCGGAGCTGACAATCAGCGCCTGAACTTCAGCCAACTGGCGCTGGGTATCCTGAAACAGGCGGTGGATGCCGGGAAGCAGGCGGTTCAGATAGGAGGCCGGGCTTTCCAGGGTGTATTCTGCCAGGGGGCGTCCACCCTGGAGGAGAGCCAGGCTCCCCCGGGCACCGGCGGTGTCGATGGCTAAGATCAGGTCTTTCAAGATGCTAAGATTCTAACTTATTCTTATTTTGGATTAAACTATAATTGGGTAATGCCTATATTGAGGCGGTTATCGAACTCTAATCCCGGCGGCCGGGTAATCAGAGCGCAAAAATTCCGGCGGCCCCAACTTTGGATTAGCAGGCGGCGGCTTTCATACGGTCGCGCCGGGCTTCGATATCGCAGACCATAACAATCATATCGGCATTGCGGCCATAGCGGTCTTTGACCAAGTCCTCGAAGACGGCCTTGACCCCAAAGCCGGCCCGTTTAAAGGCATTCAATGCGCCCGGGGCATTAAAATAGATTTCGGCAAACAGCTTCTCTAGGCCGAATTCTCCGGCCAGTTCGGCGACTTCATTAATCAGCAAGGTCCCCAGGCCCTTATTTTGGAATTCCTTGGCGACCACTACCCGGACATTACCCAGGTGGCGTTTCCAGCCGGTTTTGCGCATATGGAGGGTGGCGTCACCGATGACCTTGCCGTCGACCTCGGCCAACAAGGGAAAGACCTTATGATAATCGATATGTTTAACCCAATGGTCGATGATGTTAGGGTTACGCACATCATTGCGCAAATATAGCCGATCTTCTTCTGTCACCCGGGAAAAAAAATCGATCAATTTATCCCGGTCATGCTTATTCATAGGACGCAAGACCACCCGGGTGCCGTCTTTGAGCACGCCCTCTTTCCGAAATCCTTCCATTGCCATCCTCCTTCCCGCATCTCTAACTTTTTTCAACGCTAAACCCCTTGGGCCAGGCGCTCGGCTAGATATGGATGTAGCTTGGCCGCCAGAATCTTATGCTGGGCTTTTTTGATGTCATACGGTACCGATTTATACTGGACGGAATGTTCCTCAGTATCAAACAGCGCGTAAGAGGCGGCCGGGTTATGGTTGCGAGGCTGCCCGACGCTGCCTGGATTGATCAGATAATGGCATTCCTGATCTAGAAAAATCTTTCCCGGTTTGACTGGAAACAGCGCCACTTTGCCCCGGACATCGCGATACCACAGGGCCCGCTTATGAGTATGACCAAAAAAGCAGATCTTAATCGGGTTCAATCGGCGCCGGATCAGATTAAAGACCCGCCGGCTTTGAAATGGAAATGAAATATAGGCATCGGCACTGGTGGGGGTGCCATGGCAGGCCAGAAAGCGGTTTTCAATCAATAGTACCGCAGGCAGATTTTTTAGAAATTCCAGATTATGTGCTTCGATCTGGTCAATGGACCACATAATCGCCTGGTAAGCGATGATATTAAACTCCTGGGCCTGGTCCGGGTCGGTAACCGCCAGATCATGGTTGCCGGCAATGCTTAATATTTCTTGGCGGCGAATCAAATCCACACATTCATTGGGATTGGCATTGTAGCCCACCAAATCTCCCAGATTGACTATCAAGTCGACCCCCTCCCGAGCAATCGACTTTAATACCTTTTCCAGGGCTTCAAGATTGGCATGGATGTCAGAGATGAGGGCGATTTTCATCCCTTGTCCTTAAGGTTAGGAACAATGGCAGTTTCGATAAGGGGATTATATCAGGAGCTGTCTTTTTTGCCAATCAGTAGACGGCCCCAGTTGCCGGGTCAGCAGGGCCCGCCGCTCCTTGACTTTTCAGCCATTCTTGGATAAGTTTGGCAGCAAACGAGGTCTGGGTCCTGCTTATGGAAGCTGGCAAAATCATTGAGTTTTTCGAAGAAAAAAGAATCCTCTGCGGCATCTGTCTGGAGAACCGCGGGGACCGGGTGCGGTTGCTTTCCGAGACTAATCGGGAAATGGCCATTTCACGCCAGCGCATTATTTATTCGGCCCCCAGCCCTTGGGACCCTCAACTTCCCCGCCAGCATCTGTTGACGCAGCTAAAGGCCGCGGCCCAACGCCGGGAGGACTTGAAGCGGGAAATCCCCTTGGAAGAATTGTGGGAGTTATTGGTCGAGGACCAGCAGACCTATACCCTCCAGGAGTTGGCTGAAACCTGGTTCGGTGCCGCGGTCAGTCCGGACCAGGTCGCGGCGCTGGCGCGGGCCCTTTATGAGAACCGGTTGTTCTTTAAATACAAGGGCGGATTATGGACGCCGCACAACGCCGAGACGGTGGAAAATTTGCGGGAAAAATGCCGCCGCCAACAAGAACGGGAGCAGGAACTGCACACCGCCGCCGCCTGGCTCAAAGCCGCCTGGGAAGGCCGGGAGATCACCGACCCGGCCTGGCGGGCCCGTCTGGTTGAAGTGCTTAAAGATATGACGGTTTTTGGCCCGGAGGGTTCCCATTACCAGCAGGGCAAAGAATATCTGCAGCGGGCCAATCTAGTTAAGCCGGAAGCTCCGTTTCGACTTCTGGTGGCTTTAGGGGTCTTTGCGGAAGATGAAAACCTGGATCTCTACCGGTTGGATGTGCCCCAGGATTTTCCTTCCCCGGCCCAGGACGCGGCTCTAGCTCTGACCCGTCCAGAGAATCTTTTCGACCCTTATGCCGAGCTCCGGCTTGACCTCACCGGGGAGGAAATTATCACTATCGACGGTGAGCACACCCGGGATTTCGATGATGCTTTGAGCCTGAAGCGAGTGCCCGGAGGTTGGCAGTTGGGGGTCCACATCTCCGATGTCTCCTCCTATGTGCAATCAGGCGACCTGTTGGACACCCAGGCCCTGGAGCGCGGCACTTCAATCTATCTGCCTGATCAGCGGATTCCCATGCTGCCGGAGAGCTTATCCGAAAATACTTTGAGCCTGCTGGCCCAGGAGCCTCGGTTGGCATTGAGCTTTTTTGCGGTCTTGAATGAGGCTGCCGAAGTCCTGGATTGGCACATCGTTCCTTCCCGCATCCAAGTGCAGCGCCAACTCACCTACCACCAGGCCGACCAGTTATTGGCCCAGGACGATACCTTAGGGGCCTTGGAGCGTTTATGCCGCCGCCTTCAGGAGCGGCGCCTGGCCCAGGGGGGGATTAATCTGCAACTGCCTGAGGTCATGGTAAATATCGATCCTGAGGGGCAGATAAGTGTGCATTTGGAGGACAGCGAAACTCCCAGCCGTCAGATGGTCTCGGAGGCCATGGTGCTGGCCAACTGGCTGGCCGCCCGATTCCTGGCGGAGCATGGGGTGCCGGCGATTTATCGGGTGCAGCCGCCGCCGCGGGAAGAGCTACATCGGGAGGAGGCCCCGACGCTGTTGCAGCTCTGGAAGAACCGCCGCCGTCTGAGCCGGGTGGTCTTGGACCTGGAGCCGCAGCCCCACTGGGGGCTGGGCCTCTCGGCTTATACCACCATCAGTTCGCCGATCCGGCGCTATCTGGATCTAATTATTCACCGCCAGATTTACGCCACCTTGAACGGACATTTTGCCATGTATAGCCGTGAGCAGCTGGAGTCCATGCTCACTCTGCTGGATTTGGCCCTGCGCCGGGCCGGGCAGCTCAAAACCCGGCGTCTGCGCTACTGGCTGTTAAAATACCTCGGCTTTCGGTTGGGGCAGAAGATGCCCGCCCTGGTCATGGACCACTTGGCCAACCGCTACCGTCTGCTGCTGACCGATATCCTGTTGGAAGTGGAGCTCCCGGCCCCCCCCTCCTTGAACCTTATCGTCGGCGACCGGGTAACTGTGCGTCCGGATCGGGTTAATCCTCACGAGGGCCAGGTAAAAGTCAGTCTGGCCTAAGGCCCCTGCTGCCCTGAACCGCCGAAAACCCGCTGAAACAGCCGGTCAGTATGCTGCAAATATTGGTTCAGGTCGAAGACCGCGGCTATTTCGGCCTCCGAAAGATATTGTCTGATGTCCGGGTCAGCACTGACCAGCTTAAAAAAATCAAGGCCTTCTTCCCAGACCCGCATGGCCGGTCCCTGGACCAGTAGATAGGCCTGTTCCCGGGTGGCGCCGCGGCGGATCAACTCTAACAGCAGCCGCTGGGAAAAGATCAGCCCCCGGGTCTGATCCAGATTGCGGCGCATGGCCTCGGGATACACCAGCAGATTGCCGAGCAGGCCGGTTAGCCGGTGCAGCATAAAATCGAGCAGAATGGTGCTGTCCGGAGCAATGATGCGCTCCACCGACGAATGGCTGATGTCCCGTTCGTGCCACAGGGGCATGTTCTCCAGGGCGGCCAGGGCATTGGCCCGCAATACCCGCACCAGTCCGGTGAGGTTCTCACAAAGAATGGGGTTGCGCTTATGGGGCATGGCCGAGGAGCCTTTCTGCCCCTTGGCAAAAAACTCCTCGGCTTCCCGGACCTCAGTGCGCTGCAAGTGGCGGATTTCAATGGCGATTTTTTCGACCCCGCCGCCGATCAGGGCCAGAGTGGTGAAATATTCGGCATAGCGATCCCGCTGGATCACCTGGGTGGAAACCGGCGCCGGCTTTAGTCCCAGGCGCTCGCAGACCATCTCTTCGATTTCCGGCGGCAGGTGGGCAAAAGTTCCTACCGCCCCGGACAACTTGCCGACATTGATAGCTTCCCGGGCCCGCACCAGGCGCTGTCGATGCCGCTGCATTTCCGCGTACCAAAGGGCCAGTTTGAGGCCAAAGGTGATCGGTTCCGCATGAACGCCATGGGAGCGGCCGATCATCACCGTATCTTTGAACTCCCAGGCCCGCTGCTGCAATACCGACAGCAGCTCATCGAGGTCGGCCAGCAACAGCTCGGCGGCTTCCCGCAGGCGCAGGGCCATGGCGGTATCCAGGATATCAGAAGAGGTTAGGCCATAATGGAGATAGCGGCCCTCCTCACCGACGTATTCGGCGACATTGGTGAGGAAGGCGATGACGTCGTGCCGGGTCTCGGCTTCGATGGCCTCAATTCGCTGCGGATCAAACGCGGCTTTGGCCTTGATCTGGCTCACGGCGGCTTGCGGGATCAGCCCCAGTTGGGCCATGGCTTCCAGGGCAGCCAACTCCACCTGGAGCCAAGTATGGTATTTATATTCATCAGACCAGATCCGGGCCATGACTTCCCGGCTATAGCGTGGAATCATCTTCTACCTCTTATTACCTTGAGCATTTAAAAGGTTAATTTGAGGTGAGGGCGGGGGACCGAGAGGCCCCCCGCCCTCACCTCAGGCTTCCCTCCCAACCCCCCCTTAAGGGGTTGGGGGAGTGGGTTTGGGAGAGGGGGCAGGGGGTTGCGGACCCCTGGCCCCCTCTCCCAAGAGCTGTTTTCCCTAACCCCAATTTATCTTATGACCTGAATAATAGGTATCCAGGTTCATAGCATCAGCAGAAAGTTAAAGAAATTTATCAGAAAATCACAAATTGGGCAAAACGATTTTAACGTCGGGGCAGTTGAGCGCGAGACAATTGACATGATGGACTGATCTAAATAAACTCACTTTAGAATTACAATTCAGGGGGACAATTATGGAAGTGGCGATCAACAAGTCTCATCTGGAACTGGTAGAAGGGGATATTACCAAACAGGATACCGACGCCATCGTCAACGCCGCCAATACCAGCCTGCGGGGCGGCGGCGGAGTGGATGGGGCCATCCACCGGGCCGGGGGGCCGAAGATCTTGGAAGAATGCCTACAGATCGGCGGCTGCCCCACTGGCGAGGCAGTGCTCACCACCGGCGGCAACCTCAAGGCCCGTTATGTGATCCACACCGTGGGGCCGGTTTATCGGGACGGTTTGCATCGGGAGCCCGAATTGTTGGCCTCCTGTTATCAGAACAGCCTGAAACTGGCCTCCGACAAGGGGCTCAAAAGCCTGGCCTTCCCCTCCATTTCAACCGGAGCCTACGGCTATCCGGTGTCCGAGGCCGCCAAGGTGGCCTTGAGCACGGTAATCGCATATCTTAAGGCTAATCCGGAGATTGAGCGGGTCCGCTTTGTGCTGTTTGGCCGCCCCACCTATGAGGCTTACGAACAGGCCCTAACAACCCTGATTTAGACGGCTATTCCTAATCACTGCGGGATGTGGAATTATTCCTTTTATATCAGGCTGGCTGGATCTACATCGATGACCAGGGCGACGTCCGGGCCGAGCAGCGGCCCGCGGTTTTGGTCCAGGGCGGTCAACAGCTGGTGCAAGGGGCGATGGCCGTAGCTCTTGAGCAGCAGCTGCCAACGGTAGCGGTGTTTGAGGCGGGCTAAGGGGGCCGGAGCCGGGCCTAATACCCTCAAATAATCGGCCATCTGACGGTCGTTATGGATGGTATGGTTTAGCCAGACCGCCACTTGCTGAGCCCCGGCCTCAACCCGGGCGGCATCGGTGCCGCTGAGCCGCAGCAGGGCCAGGCGGGTAAAGGGCGGATATCCCAGAATGCGGCGGGCCTCGGTCTCGGCCTGATAAAAGGCCCGATAATCCAGCTTCTGGATTGCTTGCAGGGCATAATGGTCCGGATGAAAGGTCTGGATCAATACCCGCCCCGGGGCCAGCCCCCGTCCGGCCCGCCCGGCCACCTGGGCCAGAAGCTGAAAGGTCCGTTCCCCGGCGTGGTATTCGGGGAAATAGAGGCTGAGGTCAGCGGCGATGACCCCCACCAGGGTGACCTGGGGAAAATTGTGGCCCTTGGTGATCATCTGGGTGCCCACCAGGATATCCAGGCGCTGGGCCGCGAAGTCGGCCAGCAACGCCACTGCCTGGCGGCTGCGGGGAGCGCTGTCCCGATCCAGCCTCGCCACCCGGGCAGCGGGAAACAGCTTCTGGACCTCGCTTTCCACCTTTTCGGTGCCCAGTCCATAGCGTTTCAAGGCGCTGGATTGGCAATGGGGGCAATGCTCCGGCACGGGTTGCTGGAAGCCGCAATAGTGGCAAAGCAATCGCCGGGCCTGCTGATGGTGGGTTAGGGCCACACTGCAGGCCGGGCATTGGAAAATGTGTCCACAGAACAGACAGAAATAAATATTGGCATAGCCCCGCCGGTTTAAAAACAGCAGGGCCTGCTCCCCCCGCGCCAAAGTCTCCTCCAAGGCAGTGTGCAACGGGGTGGAAATGATCGGCAGGCGACGGCGCGGCCGCTGTTGCCGCAGATTAACCAGGCTGATCTGGGGTTGCTGGTGCGGGGTTACCCGGCGGGAAAGATGAAGGTACCGATGTTTATTCTGCTGGGCCCGATAAAACGAAGTCAGCGAGGGCGTGGCCGAACCCAGCACCACGGTGGCCCCAACCTGTTGGCCCCGGTAGAGGCTTAAATCCCGGGCCTGATAGGGTAGGCCGCCCTCATTTTTATAAGAGGGATCATGCTCCTCGTCTACCACGATCAGCCCTAGGCGGGGCAGCGGTGCAAAGACTGCGGAGCGGGCCCCGACGACGATGTCGATCTCACCCTGGATGATTCGCCGCCACTGTGCTAACCGGGCCGCCTCCGAGATGCCGCTGTGGAGTATGGTCACCCGGGGGCCGAAGCGCTGCCGGAAGGCCACCCCGATGGGATGGGTGAGGGCAATCTCCGGAAGCAGAATCAAGGCCATACGCCCCTGGCTCAAAGCCTCCTGGGCCGCGGCCAGATAGACCTCGGTCTTACCGCTGGCCGTCACCCCGTGAAGTAAAAATGATGAAAATTGCTGACCCTGCAGCCCGGCAATAATGGCTCCTAAGGCCTGCTCTTGTTCCGGGCCAAGTTCCGGAATCTCGGGTCGGGTAGAGAGTAGCTGCCCGGCAAACTGGTCATACTCCCGGCAGCGCTCTTCCAGGGCAATTAATCCAGCCCGCAGCAAACGCTTAAGGGTGGGGTATGGGTTGGGAAAATGGCGGGCCAGTTCCGACACCGGACAGCAGGGGGTCTCATGTAAGTAACCCAGGATGGCCTGGGCCTTGGCCCCGAAACGGCCGGGAGGGGAATTTGCTTCCCAATCAGGGGCCAGTCGGACCCAGCGCTCCGGGCGGCCGGTTCGAGGGCTGGCGCCGCCGGGGATGGCGGTGTTGAGCACTTCGCCGAGGGGGTAGTGGTAATAATCAGCCAGCCAGCGATAAAAGGGCACCATCTCCGGCCCGAAGCGGGGCACCGGATCCAGGATGGCCTCCACCGCCCGGATGGCCACCGCCGGGATTTCTCGGGCCGGGCCCAAAAGATAGCCGCTGACCCGGCGCTTCCCCACCGGCACCTTGAGCGTCACCCCCACCCGGGCGGCATCGACCAGCGCCGCGGGCAGACGATAGGTCAGGGTTTGAGCCAGGGGTAGACTAACCGCTACTTCTACCAGATCGGAGTCCAGCAATTTTGCCTTTGATGGTTGAACACTAGATAGGGGGGATCAATTTTTTAGCCGCGTTCCCAAGCTGTGCTTGGGGACCCCTTAATAGGACGTCGCCTTCAGCCCGAAGATGTCATCAAAAGCCACGGTGATGGCGCACAAACTCCAGGGGATGGTGACCAGCAGCCCGATACCCAATAATAAGGCCCCGCCTACATTGAGTAATACCAAAGCCAGAATGAACACAAAGACCCCGAACCATTGCCGGTGCACGGTCTTGCGACTCAACTCCATGGCCGGCCAGAAATCCAGGCGGCGATCCAGGATCAGCAGCGCGGCAAAAGTGTAGCACACGAACAGATAAATCCCCGGAACGACCAGCAGTAAAAACCCCAGTGAGATCAACACGGTTCCCACGACGGTGTAAAGCAATAAAGGTAAAAAGTAGTGGAATCCGGCAAAAAAATCGCTGAATTGGGTGGGCTGGCGCTGCAACAGTTTGGCGCTCACCACGTACCAACCGGCCGATAAGGGGCCGCTAATGATGAGATGGATCAGTTGACCGAACCGGCCCAAAAGGCCGATGAGCACCAGCGGGATGAGGAATACCAGAACTGTAAAGCCTATAAAACCGGGGATATTCTGTTTAAAAATTTCCCAGCCGGTCTTGATATAGTATCCCGGTTTAATCTGGTAGTCGCCGACCATTATGGTTTCGGCCCCGGCCCTGGCCCCGGGGCTGAGGTGAACGCCTTCCTCCAGGCCTCCAGGGCTGCTGGAGGTGGCTTCTTCCAACTGATAGCCGCAATTTGGACAGAACTTATCTCCGGCTGGGACTTCTTGTTGACATCGGGGGCACACCGGCATGTTGAACCTCCAGCGCTGGGGATTTGCAGTTATAAAAGAATCTACGACATTTTTTAGAATTAGCGGCCTTAATCAGAAATTCTTGCTTGACCTTCTACTCCCCGCCTAACCCGCGGCATTTCTGAAATTGGCGCACCTGATACATGAAGGCCTCCAGGCGGGTGCGGGTATTGGTCTGTTCCTGGCCGTCATAGACCAGATTGATAAAGGGGATGTTGTCGTGCTCCTCCCGGAAGCGCTTGAACAGGGCGTTGACCACGGTGCCCGGCATGCAGGTGAAGGGCATAATGTTGACCAGCCCTGAAGCTCCTTTGCGGAAAAAATCCTTGGACTTACCAATGCTCAGGATGGCTTCTCCTTCAAAGGAAGGGTGGAGGTAACCATGGGCATAAGCAATGGTTTCGGCAATGCAGGGTTCACAAAGATTTTTCAACCCCCCCTGAAAGAGCTGCTCCAGATGATGTTCCAGCTTGAGCTGCTGCCGTTCGGTCAGATACACCTGCAGATAATTGAGAAAGTGTTTGAGGTAGCGGGCCCGGAGCTTGGCCGTATGGTTGACATAGAGCAGCCACTCGCTGATGGGGGGCAGCCAGGCCTCGCCTCCCAGGGCTTCGATCTTTTGCACCGCGTTTTCATTGGCGAATTTGTTGGCCCGGGTATAGATCTCGCCGACCACCCCCACTATCGGCTTGGGCCCCTCGCCGTTGAGGGTCAGACTCTCAAAGCCGCTCCGGGCCTCCCGGAGGATCTGATCCAGATCACCTCGATCCCTAAGGGTTTCAAAAACCTTTTGCAGATAATAAGCGTACACCTCGTCGGTAGACCCGGGTCGCGCCTCATAAGGCCGGGTTTCCCGCAGTTTTTTCTCCAGCAGGTCGATAGCTACGACCCCAAGCCAGGCGATGCGGGGATAATCGCTGCCCACCATGCCCAGTTCTTCATACATGGTCTCGCTCTGGTCCGGGGCATAGACCGGCACCTGGGAATAGCCCAGTTCATCCAGGACCAGGCGTTGAAAGCGGTGGTACTGGCCAAAACGGCAGGGGCCATAGCCCGAGGGCATGAAGAAGGCGCTGCGCGCCGGGTCAAAGTCAGGGCGTTGGACCATTTTGACCATATCCCCGGTAGTCAGGATGCAAGGATAACATTCTTTGCCTGAAGTAAACTGCCGTCCCAGAATCAAGGTTGCCTCGTCCGATTCCGGCAAGGCCTCGGCATCCACCCCGCAGGCCTGGAAGGCCGCCACCAACGCCAGGGCGTGGTCAGTCATGGGCGGCAGAAAAATCTTACGCCGCATGGGGTCTTTGATCCGGCGTCGGTAAGGGGAAGCCTTTTTCTGAAAGGGCTGGTAGGCGACATTTTTCAGGCTGTCCATAAAGGCTTCCAGGCGGGTGACGGCCCCGACGTCGGACGAGTGCTCGTCGATCTCGATCTCCAAATAGGGCTTGCCCCGCATTTTATCCTTGAAGAAATGCTGGATAAAGGAATCCGGGCCGCAGCCGAAGTTAGTGACGTAAATCGCCTGCATGCGGGGATTATTGCGGATCAGTTCCGCCGCGGCCAGAATCTTCTGGCCATAGCGCCAATACATCGGCTTGATATCTTCGATTTCCTGGACCTCATCCAGGGGTAGAAAGTCCATAGGTATGGCCAGTTGTCCCAGCTGCCGCAATTTGCGGGGCAGATTTAGGTTTACCCCAGGATCAAAGCCGTTGTAGGGCCGGCTGACCACGACCATGGCCATCTCCCGGTCCCCGAGTTGACCCAGGATTTCCCGGCCCCGCTCCTGCAGGGCCTGATAAAATGCCTCCTGCGCCCCCTCGGCGCACCGCAGGGCGCGCTCGGTGGCAAAGGATGACACCCCTAACGGCTTGGCCAGCTTCCGCAGGGACCGCCGCAGTTCTTTCGGACCCCGGCCAAAATAGATCACCGGCGAGTAGAGTTGAGCGCCATAATCAGCAAAATTGATGGTGGCCGGAACCAAGTTGGCCAGGGTCTGAGCCAGGGGGCAGACTACGCCCTGGCGGATTTCCGGATTGGGATGGTGGATGTCAATGACGCTGGGCAGAAAGATTTTCTTCACCCCGGCTTCCAGCAGGTCGAGGATGTGGCCATGCGCCACCTTGATGGGGAAGCAGGTTTCGGCCGCCATGCATTCCACGCCCCGGTGAATCACTGATTTATTGGTCTTCTGGGAATAGACCACGGAAAAACCCAGGGATTCGAAAAAGGCCCGGAAAAACGGCATTAATTCATGGAAAAACATTACCCGGGGCAGGCCGATGGGGCCCCGCGGGCCTTCCGGAGGCGGCTCCGGCCCATACAGCCAGGCCTCCCGTTCCTTGAACAGATCAGGCATTTCCACCTGGATCTGGTCGCGCTGGACTTCATACTTTTCGCAGCGCCCGCCGTAGAATAATGGCTTTTCCCCAGCTATCTTGACCTGGCGGATTTCACAATGATTGGGGCAGCCGTTGCATTCAAAGGAGGTGATCTCGTACTCCCGGTCCGCCAGGTCAAAGCCTTTAAACCGGGAATTCTTCCAGGTCCGTTCCCGGCAGGCCAGGGTGGCCGCCCCAATCGCCCCAGTAACATCATGGTGCGGGGGAACCACGATCTTTTTCCCCAACACCGCCTCGAAGGCCGCCACCATACCCAGGTTGGCGGCGGTGGCCCCCTGGAAAAAGATAGTATTACCGATGCGCCGGTCCTCCACTACTTTGTTGAGGTAATTATGCACAATGGAATAGGACAGCCCGGCCACCAGATCCTCTCTTGCCACCCCTTGCTGCTGATAATGGACCAGATCGGATTCCATGAAGACGGTGCAGCGCTCTCCCAGGCGCACCGGATTCTGGCTTTGCAGTGCCAACCGCCCGAACTCATCCTTGATGGAAATGCCCAATTTCTCGGCCTGTTCCTCCAGAAAAGAGCCGGTCCCAGCCGCACAGACTTTGTTCATCATGAAATCCACGATGGCCCCGTGTTCCAGGCTGATAAACTTGGAGTCCTGGCCGCCGATTTCGAAGATGGTGTCCACCGCGGGATCAATGGCCGCTGACGCAGTGGCCTGAGAGGTAATTTCGTTGCGCACCAGGTCGGCGCCGATAAAATCGCCGGTCAGATAGCGGCCCGAGCCGGTGGTGGCGGCTCCGGCGATTTTGACCCGGTTACCTAATTTTTTGCCGATCAGTTTTAAGCCTTTGGTAACCGCCTCCAGGGGCCGCCCGGAGGTCATCAGGTATTCCCGGGCCAAGACCCGCATCTGGGCATCGATGACCACCACGTTGGTGCTGATCGAACCTACATCTACCCCCAGGTACCCTTCCATCTCGTCCGCCGCCCCGACCTCGGCGATATCATAATGCTGGGGTGACAGCTCCGTCGGGGGTTGTAAGGCGGGCAGACGCTGGGCTTCTTGGTGCCGGTTAGCCAGATAATCTCTAAGGCCCTGCAGGTCGAGGCGAAACTGCGCAGGCGGATTTTCCCGGGCAACGGATACCGCGCCAATGGCTCCCAGGGAACAGAAATGTGGCGGAATTATCAATTCCTCCGCGGCCAAGTCATAAATTTTGCTGAACGCTTGCCGCACTCCCAGGTTGTGCGCCACTCCGCCTTGAAAAGCGAGCGGCTTCTTGATGGTTTTCCCCTTGGCAATATTACTTTTGAGATTCCGGGCCATGGCCAGGCAAAGGCCGGCAATGATTTCATAGTCGGGAGTAGCACCCTGCTGCAGGTGAATCATGTCGGTTTTGGCAAAAACACTGCACCGCCCGGCAATGCGAGGCGGCGTGGTTGATTTTAGGGCCAGTTGACTGAATTCTTCGATCTGATAACCGAGGCGGTGGGCTTGCTGATCTAAAAAGGAACCGGTGCCGGCGGCACACATGCTGTTCATGGCAAAATCTTCAATAATTAGATGGCCCTGCGGATCCCGGTCAATCAAAATTAGTTTGGCATCCTCCCCCCCCATATCAATTATGGTGCGGGCTTCGGGATGGAAAAAGAACGTTCCCCGCGCCTGGGCAATGACTTCGTTGACAAACACCCCCCCCAGCCGCTTGGCCAGGAACTGGCCGCCGATCCCGGTCAGAGCCGCCAACCGGATGGCAGAAGCGGGAAACTGGTCCTGGAGGCCTTCCAGGATGTTAAGGGCGACCTGCAATGGCTGCCCTTGGGTCCGCCGATAATCTTCAAAAACCACCTCTCCGGCTTCATTTATCACCACGGTATTGATGCTTACCGAACCGATATCCATGCCCAGATCAAAAATGTGCTTCATGATCCAAATCCCCCCAGATTCACACCCTTAATTTAAACCCAGGTTGGCCAGGGGTTGTACCTCCCCCTTTTCTCGGCGGGTGTGTAGATCCTTATGGAATCCAGCGATAGCAATTTATTAGTTTATTGGCCTCTAATTTTGGCCTGGTGGTCTCATTTTATTAAGATTTCCCTTTCTCGATCTCAGGGGAAGGAGACTGGGGAAACCGGCTGCGGGGATAAAAATAAAAACCCTGATGATGGTGCAGACTATAAGAGATCAGCCCCTGATTTTTCAGTTGGTTCAATCTTTTCAGGACCTCGGGCAGGGGCAGGGCCAGGATTTCCGCCAGATTCTGGGCGGTCATGGGCCGCCGGGCCAGGGTCTCCAGGAAGTCCGCATCGGACAAAGCCAGTTTGGCGTGGGTGGCCGGGTCAAACTCGGCAATGACCTCGACCCCTTCTCCCAGAAAAGCCGCTGCCGCCAAGAGCTGCTCCGGGGTCAAGGGGACGGCGTAGTCCTCCACCACCGGCCGCACCGCGGTGTTGAGTTGCACCCGCTCCGGCCGCAGCCGGGCGATAACTTGCCGCATTTTCTCCAGTTCCGCCTGATCGTCGTTGATGCCCCGGAGAAGCAGAATCTCCAGCCAGATCTGGCCCTTAAACTCCTGCCGGAAGGCCTCCTGCCCGGCAATGATTTGTTCCAGGTCCAGGGCCGCCACCGGCCGGTTAATGGCCCGGAAAATGCCGGGCGAGGCCGAATCCAGGGACGGCAGCACCAGGTCAGCCTTAACCAGGCCCTCCCGCACTTCCGGGCGGAAAAAGAGGGAGCCGTTGGTTAATACCGCCACCGGCACCGGGGTTAGCTGCTTGACCGCCTTGATAATTTCCCCCAAGCCGATGTTTAGCGTCGGTTCCCCCGAGCCCGCCAAAGTGACATAATCCGGCAGGACCTCCGCCTGGTCAAAATAAGCCTGTAATTCCTGGATGATCACTGCGACCGGGTGATATTCCCGCCGCTCTATGGTCTTGTGGGTAGTCCGACCCAATTCACAGTAGACGCAATCAAAGGTGCAGGTTTTTAAAGGTACCAGGTCCACCCCCAGAGATAGACCCAAACGGCGGGACGGCACTGGACCAAAAATATATTTCATTTTATCTCTTCCGTTTACCTAAAAACATCCTAGCTGACATTGGATAATTTTAATCTCCAATTCGTTCAATAGTTCCCCTAGTCGCTGGCGGGAAAGGCCGCATTCCTCCGCCAATTGAAAAGCTCGGGCGCAGGCAATCTTGCCTTCCGGAGCTGCCGCCCTGATCTTCCCCTTCAATTCTTCCTCGATCATGACCTTCTTTGCTCCCTAATGCTGTTTTGAGATTAGAGGGCTAATTCTCTGATGTGGCATTTGGTTTTTATTCCAATGTGGTATTATATACCATATAGACTAGAGAAAGCTAAAAAGCAAGGCAGAATGAAAGCCCTTTTTTACCTGAGGCCACCCGAAGGTAAAACCTTTTTCGGCCATCCCCCAGACCCTGGCATGGCCCCGGCGCCACTTTTTAGGTGAAATTATGTCCAAAATGATATCAGATTTAAAAAGTTATTTTAAGGATTTTGTTCCCTCTCGGGATGAACTGCTGGTGGAATTAGAACAGGAGGCCGAACAGGAAAAAATTCCGATCGTGGGGCCGGTGGTGGGGGAATTGTTGTTTATCCTGGCCCGGGCCCTGGGGGCGCAAAACATCCTGGAGCTGGGGACCGCCACCGGTTATTCTACCATCTATCTGGCGCAAGCGCTTGATACCCCCCGCGGCCGGGTAATCACTTTGGAACAGGATGACCACCTGGCTCGCCGGGCTCGGACCAACTTTGTTCGAGCCGGTCTGGAAAGCCGGATTGAGATCCGAGTTGGAGAGGCCATCAGCCTGATGGCCGCCCTGAGCGGTCCGTTTGACCTTATCTTTATGGACATTGACAAAGAGGGCTACCTTCCGGCCCTTCCTCATTGCCTGCGCCTGCTAAAGATAAATGGCCTGCTGATTACCGATAACGTCGGCTTTCGGGGGGCGAGGGACTTCAACCAGGAGGTCTTTTCCCACCCCGGCTGGCGCTCGGTCCAGCTGTTGGCATTTTTGCCGGGCCATTCGCCTGAAGACGATGGGTTGGCCCTGGCCCTGCGGATTAAATAATGCTTGTCCAGCTCCCGGGCTTGTGTTAATACTAGCCCGATTTCAACTAGCCGCCCTGGGGCACCACGGTCACTTTTCGCAAGGAGGAATGGGGCATGATAACCATCCGGTCGGTCAATTCCCGGGAAATCCTGGATTCCCGGGGCAATCCCACGGTATGTGTAGATCTCACTCTCAACACCGGCACTCAGGCCTGGGCCGCGGTGCCCTCGGGGGCTTCCACCGGCGAACACGAAGCCCTGGAACTCCGGGATGGCGATCCCCAGCGGTATCTGGGGAAAGGGGTATTAAAGGCAGTGCAAAATATCCAGGAGATCATCGCCCCGGCGATCATTGGCCAAAGCCCCCTGGAGCAGCTCAGTCTGGATCGATTGCTGATCGAACTGGATGGCACGCCGAACAAAAGCCGGTTGGGTGCCAACGCTATTTTGGCCGTCTCCATGGCCGCGGCCCGGACCGCCGCGGCTTCCCTGGGGCTGCCGCTATACCGCTATTTGGGGGGCGCGCATGCCGCTACCTTGCCGATGCCGATGATGAACATCTTAAACGGCGGGGTCCACGCCGGCAATAACATTGATCTGCAGGAATTTATGATTATGCCGGTCGGCGGCCAGAGCTTTGCCGAGGCCCTGCGGATCGCCGCCGAAGTTTTTCATACCTTGAAAAAAGTCCTGTCCTCTCGCCGCCTGTCTACCGCCGTGGGGGATGAGGGTGGCTTCGCTCCCGACCTAGACAGCAATGAAGCGGCCCTGGGGCTGATCATAGAGGCGGTGGAGCAGGCCGGCTATCAGCCCGGCCAGGATGTGGTCCTGGCTTTGGATCCGGCTGCCTCGGAGTTTTTTGAAAACGGGGAATACGTCTTTGCCAAGTCGGATGGCTCCCGCCGGGACGCCGCGGCCATGACGGAATTCTACCAGAAACTGAGCGAAAAGTTTCCCATCGTCTCCATCGAAGACGGTCTGGCCGAAGACGATTGGCCGGGCTGGCAGCATCTCACCGCCAATCTGGGGAAGCGGCTGCAACTGGTCGGGGATGACATCTTTGTCACCAATGTCAACCGCCTGCAGCGGGGCATTACGGCAAAGGTGGGCAACGCCATCCTGATTAAACTCAATCAGATCGGCACTGTAACCGAGACCTTGGACGCCATTCAACTGGCCCGGCAGCATGGTTACCGGGCGGTAATCTCCCACCGTTCCGGGGAAACCGAGGATACCTTCATTGCCGATTTGGCGGTAGCCACCGGAGTGGGGCAGATCAAAACCGGATCGCTGTCCCGTTCCGAACGGGTTGCCAAGTACAACCGGTTATTACTGATCGAAGAACAGCTGGGCCCAGCCGCCCGGTTCCGGGACGACCCGTTCTGGCGCCGCTAAGGGTTTATTTCCATACCGGGTTCCCTGCAGCCCTGGTTAAGGTAATCGCAGTCTGAGGCCGGCTGTTACGCGCAGGCTATCCAGCCGTGCCAACCAGATTTGGTCAACCGCGGACTTGGCCATGCCTAGCCGTCTTATCGAGTTAAAGCCCGCGGGTCCCAAGGCATCGGACTTTCGGCTTGATTTTCAGGTTTAGTCCTGGGCCGCAAAAACTCCTGTAATTTTTCCCAACCTTCCTCCTCGGTAAGCTGGCCTTGAAATCGGAACGGCACCTTAAATCCCCCCAGTCCGGGTCCCAATCGAAAACTACCGGCCACCTGGTAATTGACTTTGCGTTCCCGCCAGAGGGACCGTAATACCTTGGGGATGGCGGGCAGTTTGAGCAAAAGCGGAACTATCACTTCCCCCTGCCCATGAGCCGGCAGTTTTAGGGCTTCCAGGCTTTCCCCCTGGACTACTCGCTGACCCTCGAGCCAGAGCTCATAATCAAACCCCTGTATCTTGAGGGGCTGCGGGTTAGGGTTCTCCAAGCGAAGAGTGCAAGCCAGCGGCCAATCTTCGGACGAGGGTGGATTGATGCTGAGCGATTTTAGGGTCACCCGGGGCGGCTCCAACTCTCCGGTAGCCAAATGTGAGACCCCACAGCCGCCCAATTCCAACAACGTCGCCAGCGTCCAGACTGACCAAGTGACAATCAGAGCCGATATTTTTTTTGACATTATGGTCCTCAAGTGGTAGCTTGGCTGTAATCTGTCAATTCAAGGGGGGAAAGCCATGACCAAGGGCCTGAAAGGGTTGATGGTGTTGGTGTGTCTGGTTACCATGATATTTACGCTGGGGTCTAATGCCCCTCGGGCCCAGGCTACTGATTTCAATTATGCCGAACTAACCCGGGAGTGCGGCCTGCGCTTTGGCTGGGGCCGTTCGTTTGGGACCAAGGAAATCATCGATATTTACACCCTGTTGCCCCGTTGGGGCCTCTTTTTAACCCGGGCCGACAATCCCTATCTGGGTAAGTTGCGCATTTCTCTAATAATTGAAGGCATCGTCAGCTATGCCGACGCCATCCATGACGGCTGGGAAGCTGGCTTCACCCCGCTGCTTAAATTTACCTATCCCTTGGGCAATCGAGCCCTGGTTTATCTGGAGGGTGGGGCCGGAATCATTTTCGAAAATATCGACAGCGAAGCCTTTGCCCATACCTTTAATTTCAGTCCCCAAGTTGGGGTCGGCGTCGATATCCATCTCACCGGCGGCTACGCTTTGACCCTGGCTTACCGCTATCGCCATTCTTCCAACGCCTCTCTTTATAGCGAAAACCCGAGCTTTGATATCAATTTTATTCATTGCGGTCTAGCTTACTATTACTGAGAACATTTATGAAAGCAATAATTTTCCCCTGACAAACAATTCTGAATCAAAGCCCTCATAAAAGAAGCCGGAAAGATTTGACATTTTTAGTAATTAATATTATAAAATATATATTAAACAATCTAAAAACCATAATAATTAATCAATGACCATGAATGATGTAATTAACAAATTAAAGCAATCCCATATCTCAGTTACTCCCCAACGGTTGGAGATCTTAAAGGCCATACTTGCTCACCATGACCATCCCAGTGCTGAGGTCCTTTACCAGGAAGTGCGCCAGACTTTGCCGATGATTTCGTTTAACACGGTTTACAAATCTCTGGAGACTTTTTGCCAGAAGGGCTTGATAATCAAGATTAATCCTTTGCATGAGGTCGCCCGTTATGACGGCAATGTCCGCCCGCATGCCCACCTGGTTTGTACCCGGTGCTTCCGGGTAGAGGATGTTGACTGGGAATGGCCCGAGGAGCTTCCCTTTCCGGAGGGGATAGAAGGCCCCTTCAAGGTGGAAAGGGTGTCGGTCCAGTTGCTGGGAATATGTTCTGCCTGCCAGCAGGAACTAAATTCTGCGGCCTCAAGGTACGGGAAAAAAAGCATCAGGTCGCCTTAGAGGCCTCACTAGCCGCGGCATATTTCGTCAGGCAGCAAAACTATCCTCAACCATAAGGCTCCGCAGGGAAACAGGTCCTCAGGCTGACCTTTCGGCATCCAACCCTTGTAAGTACTCGAGGGCTTGGTGCGCCGCCACTTGGGCGGCTTGTTTCTTAGTTCTTCCCTGGCCCCGGGCCAGAAATCGATCGCCCAAGCGAACTTCGACTTCGAAATTTTTGGCGTGGGCCGGGCCGGTCTCACCTATTACCTGATAACTGGGAACCATTTTAAAGTATTTTTGAGTGTATTCCTGCAGACTGGTTCTGAAGTCCTGCAGTAAAATCTGTTGACCCGGCCAGACCAGGCGATCAGCGAACAGGGCCGCGATTACTTGCTGGGCCGGCCTTAGGCCGCCATCCAGATAGATTGCCCCAAAAACCGCCTCCAGGGCATTGGCCAGGACTGAGGGTTTTTTGCGTCCGGCTTGCTGCTCTTCTCCCCGGCCCAGCAACAGGCAGCTGCCCAGTTCCAGCTCTTGAGCAATCATGGCCAATTGTTTGGCATTAACCAGGTAGGCCCGCCAACGGGACAGTTCGCCTTCGCTGGCCTGGGGAAACTGTTCCATCAGCAGATCACTAATGACCAGGGCCAGGACCGCATCGCCCAAGAATTCCAGCCGTTCGTTGCTGACCCTGCTCTGGGGAAATTCATAGGCGTAGGAACTATGGATCAGTGCCTGGTCAAGCCAGCCCAGTTGTTGAAATCCGTATCCCAAACGGTTCGCCAGGCTTAGCAAGGCTTGGCGGCGCGTTGGAGAAAGTTTATAATCAGTGCCTGCTGCGTCGACCAGAGTCATTATTTTTGCCGGATTGGGTTTTGGATTTTAAAACCAAACTAAGTCGAGAGCCATAATTTAAACCAGGTTCAGGGGTCTTTGAGGCCCAGCCGGTGAATCAACTGTTGTACCCCTAAGTCAGCCTGAGCCAAGAGAAAGTCTCGGCCCCGGGGACCAGATTCCAGAGCCGCCAGCCATTCCGTTGGCAGCCGGGAATAACCATAATAGGCCCCGGCCAAAGCCCCGGCCATCGCCCCTAAGGTATCTGTGTCGCCTCCCAGATTGACGGCCAGTTCCATGGCCTGCCGCGGGTGTCGGGTCCATAAAAAGGTCCCTAAGGCCGGCGGTACCGCTTCGATAGACCGGACGTCGCACCGGTAGGCCTGCCGCAGGGCCTGCCGCTGGCTTTCCCGATCCTCACCGGGCTGGCGTCTTAAGGATTCCAGGCACTGGGCGAACTGCGGGCACAGGTCAGCAATCTGGGCTTGAATTATGTCGGTGAACCGGTCTGCTTCCACCGGCCGGCCCCCGGCCTTCAGGGCCAGGGCGACGCCAGTGGCCTGAGCCACAGCTCCGGCTTGGGCCTCCGGATGTTTATGGGTGATTAGACAGGAGAGCAGGGCCATTTCTTTGAGACGGGCTAGATCATCAAAATAAAAGGCTCCCAGCGGCCCGATGCGCATGGCACTGCCATTGCCGAAACTGTCGGTGCCCACTTCCTGCCAGGGTTGTCCCTGGCGGAGGGCCTGCATGATTCCGCCGATGCGACCACCGTAGCCCCGCCCCGGGTTATAATTGGCGACAAAGCGCTGGGCGCAGACCTCCGGGTCAAAGCCGCCGACCATCACCAGGGTCTCCAAAATGCCCAGCATCATTTCGGTGTCATCGGTGTAGGCACCGGCGGCTTGCCAGCCATCCACCATCCGGTCCAGCCATCCATAGGTGGCCTGAATCTGAGACGCCGGCCAGCCTTCCACCCCCTGCCCTAGAGCATCTCCCAAGGCGGTGCCCATGATACTGCCGATGAAACCATCCCGCAAGTGCAAGCAAGATTCCTGAATGTCCATGACCTATATGATAACCAAAAAAGAGTGATTTATAAAGTTCCTACCTGATCATTGAATGAAGATAGCTCCAGGCCCGGTCCAGAGACCAGGAGCAGCCGCTGATGTGAAATTTTATACTTGTGTAACTGACTGATTATAAACTTACTTATCAGATACATCGACTGGCTCTAGATAAAAAAGGTTGACATCTGTCTAAAGTTCTACTATGGTTTACCAAATTTTTAAAGGGCTAATGAATTTGAACCCACATATTAGCCTCTCTATTCACTATAACCAAATTTTTAAATAAGCAGGCAACCCGCTTCTGGCTAGCCAGGGATTTGTTTTTCCTGTCAAGAAATGTTTGGGTTGTGCCAAAAAGGTTAATATGTTTAATGTGTTACATCGAGTGCCATTCCTTTTCCCTAAAAGAGTCTGCGGATGAATACTAGCTAGACCGATTCCATGGAGCCACCAGGAAGGAGGTTGATGATGGTATGCCGTCTCGGTATCAGCATCATTTTGGGATTGATCCTCGTTTTTCCCCTTTGTTTAACTAGACAGACCCTGGCCCAGTCAAGCCAAAAAAAATCTACCTCCTGCCAAATAAAAAAGCAGTCCCGCACTAAAAAAATCTCCCAGCGCAGCAAAAAACGCCGGGTTATAAATAAGCGGTCGACACGCCAGTCATATTCAAGATCTTCTCGTTCACGTGCATCGTATTGGCGCGCCGGGATTTCGGAGACCCCGCCTCTGGTGAAAATCATCCCCCAACGTGATGGCCACTTCATCTTGGAACCCTTGTTTTGTAAAGAACCGGGGGGGCAACTTACGCTCCCAAGTGCTATGACTCAAAAAAGGCTTTCGGGGGCTAAGGATTATGCTAGTCGTTCGAATCCCCGGCGGAGCTTCAGGGAGCTCGTCCTGGCCAAGGCCAAAAAATATCAGGGGACCCCTTATTCTTTAGGGGCCTCTTTAGAATATAGCCGGGCTACGGATTGTTCGGCTTTTGTCCAATATATTTATCAGGGTTTTGAGATTGATCTGCCGCGCTGCAGCCGCGATCAGGCTCAGGTAGGCAAAACCGTTACCCAGAATCTTGATTTTTCCAGGCTGCTGCCCGGGGATCTGTTGTTTTTCCGGCGCCATGGTCAACGTATCGGTCATGCCGGCATTTATATGGGCGAGGGTAAGATGATCCACGCCTTCAATCGTCGGAAGGGGGTCGTCGTTTCTGACTTAAGCCAGCCTTACTATCTCAATACCTTTGTGGTGGCCAAGCGGGTGTTCGAGGTCCGTTATCCCAATTAATGTTTTTCCAGGTTAGCAAACCTTTATGGGTCAAAAAGCCGCCCGTGGCGAATCTCTTCAAAAGATTGGGGCTCGGCTTTTCCCTTTCTTAAAAAAAGCCCTGCCCTCCCCCAGCCAAATAGGTGGCCAGAATATCCTTGCTATCCTGGGGTATGCGAGCGCGGCGGCGCAGTGGTGGCCCAAGGATTACACCAGCAGACCGAAACCGGTTATCTTTGTCAGCTCTGTGCCAGTCAAGGGGAGGGAAAAAGGTTT
>JBKHJN010000054.1:0-13624 GCA_046538075.1 Desulfobacteraceae bacterium
ACCCCCAACGGCTGCGCCCGCGTATATGACGGCCAGCGCCGTATCCTCGATATTATCAATAATTACGAAAAAATCAGTTTTAACTTCGGCCCCACCCTGCTCACCTGGCTGGAATTGTACGCGCCGCTCACCTACCAACGCATCCTGGCTGCGGACCGTCTGAGCCGCGAGCGCCTGGGGCACGGCAATGCCATGGCCCAGGCTTATAACCACGCCATCCTCCCTCTGGCCGCGCCCCGGGACCGGGAAACCCAGGTGGTGTGGGGGCTCAAAGACTTTGAGCATCGCTTCGGCCGCCGGGCCGAGGCAATGTGGCTGCCGGAGACCGCGGTAAATTATCCCACCCTGGCCACCCTCAGGGAACACGGCATGAAATACGTCATCCTGTCCCCGCACCAGGCCCGGCGGGTGAAGCCCCTGGACGGCGGCGCCTGGGAGGAGGTCCAGGCCCACACCCTGGACACCACCCAGGCCTACCGCGCTTTGCTGCCGGATGCCTCCGGGGTCCCGGACCCGCACCAATATATCGATGTCTTCTTTTACAACGGCAGCGTGGCTTCCGATCTGAGTTTCGGGGACCTCCTGAAGGACAGCCAGCAGTTTGCCAGCCGCCTGGTGGAGGGTTTTCACAACGACCTGCCCCGGCCCCAACTGCTCAGTGTGGCCACTGACGGCGAGAACTACGGGCATCACCACAAGTTCGGGGAGTTGGCCCTGTCCCATGTCTTGGACAAGGTCTTGCCCCAGCGGGGTTTCATTCTGACCAATTACGCGGCGTTTTTGGCCGCGAACCCGCCCCGCCGGCGGGTGGAGGTGGACCTGGGTCCCAAAGGCGAGGGCAGTTCCTGGAGTTGCGCCCATGGCGTGGGGCGCTGGCAGGAGGACTGCGGCTGTGCCACCGGCGGGCCTCCGGACTGGAACCAGCGTTGGCGGACGCCCTTGCGCCAGGCTTTTGATTACCTGAACGGCCGCCTGGCCCAGATTTTTGAAAAGGAAGGCGCCAAGTACCTTAAAGACCCCTGGGCGGCCCGCAATGATTATATCGAGGTCATCCTGGATCGCCGGGAGGAAATCGTGGCAGGGTTTTTTTCCCGGCACGGGGTCAAGGGACTGGCTCGAGAGGCCTGGTTTCACGCTCTGCGGCTCCTGGAGATGCAGCGCCATGCCCTGTTGATGTACACCAGTTGCGGCTGGTTTTTTAATGATCTGGCCGGCCTCGAAACCATCCAGGTCCTGAAATACGCGGCCCGGGCGTTGCAATTGGGCCAGTATTTTTCCCGGGAAGCCCTGGAGGAACCATTTTTGCGCCGTTTGGAGCAGGCGGCCAGCAACAAACCCGAAGAGGGCAATGGCCGGGATATCTACCTGCGCCGGGTCAAATCCGCGGTGGTGGACTTTCCCAAGGTGGTGAACCAATGGGCCATCTCCTGGCTCAAGAACCGGGAGCGCCAGTGCCCCCACCGGATTTACCACTTCCAGGTCAAGGCCCTGGAACAGGAGGTTCGCACCCAGGGCACGCTGGTCCTGGCCTCCGGCCGCGTCCAGGTCACCTCGGGCATCACCTGGCGCCGGGAGGCGCTCGACTTTTTTACTGTTTATTTAGGTAGCTACCTGTATCGCACCCAGGTATTGCCCAACCATGGCGACGCAGATTTCCAGTCATTAAAGCGGGAATTGTTCGAGGTTTTGGCCCGGACCCCGGAAAATCTGGTGCCGTTTTTGGCTGACCGCCTGGGGGAACGTTATTACACCGTGCGGGATATTTTTCAGGAGGAAAAAGAGCAACTTTTCCTGGATCTGTTGGCCGAGAACCGGGAGGAGGCAGTGGCCAACCTGGCCCACTATTTTGAAGAAGCCGCCCCGGTGTTAAGGGCCATGGCCGCCGAAGGCCTGCTGCTGCCCCGGCTTTACCAATCCATCGGGGCCATTACCCTGAACCGCCGCCTGGTCAATATTCTGCGCCGCCTGGAACGGCAGCCGGAGCTTTTGCCGACCTCCGAAGAATTGTCGGACCTGCTGCAGGACGCGGACCTCTTCGGCTTCAAACTGGAATCCCGGGAAGGGGCGCAAATTCTACAGCGGATTTTACACCGCCTCCTGTCGGAGTTGGAGGCCGACTTCCAACCCCAGGCCGCTGACAATTTAATCAATTTCCGGCAGATCCAGCGCCGCATCCCCATCACCCTGGATGTGGTTGAGGCGCAAAACTATTTCCTGGCTTTGCTGAAAAAGAACTTTCCAGCCCTGGCGGCCCGGGTCGAAAAAAATCCGGAGGCCCGTAAATTGGCCGACACCGTAACCCAAATCGCCCAGGCCCTGAATTTCAACCCCGAAATCCTGGCCGATCTTTCCAAGTGACCCAGGCTCAAAAAGACCTTTATTATTCCATAATAATTTCTTATAGTTGAATATTCCTGGACCCCTGATAATATTTTGTTCTTGGAAATTAGACCGTAGGGCCGACCCGTGTGTCGGCCCGAAAAGCGGGCGCACACATGGGTGCGCCCCTACAGGGTTTGATGGTCAATCTGAAAGAGGCATGACTGATTAAACCTCCGGAGGACCTATGCCCCTCAAGGCGCGCCTGGCTGAGGCCGTGGCGGAGGCCAATCGTCTGAAAAATCGGCTGGTGGCCGAGCAAGCCGAACAGGTGGTGGAAGCCGCCCGGGTTCTGGCCGCCACCCTCGAACAGGGGGGTAAGATTCTCCTGTTCGGGAACGGCGGCAGCGCCGCAGACGCGCAGCATTTGGCCGCGGAATTCGTCAACCGCTTCCAGATCGAGCGCCCTCCCCTGGCGGCCCTGGCCCTTACCACGGACACCTCTATTTTGACCAGCATCGCCAATGACTACGATTTCCAGGAGGTCTTCGCCAAGCAGGTCCGGGCCCTGGGGCAGCCGGGAGACGCGGCCCTGGGCCTCAGCACCAGCGGCAACTCCGTGAACGTGGTGCGGGGTCTGGAAGCGGCCCGGGAGTTGGGCCTTATGACGTTGGCTTTAAGCGGCGGCGACGGAGGCCCGGTGGCCGGGGCCGCGCAATTGGCCCTGGTGGTGCCGAGCCATAACACCCCCCGCATCCAGGAGGTGCATATCACCATCGGCCACGTGCTCTGCGACCTGGTGGATTTTCTGCTGTTTCCCACAGAATTTGCGCCTGAATCTTCGTCCCACCAAGAGCTATGAATATGGAGCCCTGCCATACGCAGCCGGATAAACCTTCATGCCCAAGCCCAGCCAAGCGCTGACGTTCAGGCGGGCATAGTGGGAGGACTCGGAGGCCACCACCTTCAGGTCGTCCCGCAGCCCGTGCTCCATCCCCTTGCCCCCCAGGTATTTTTCCAGGCCCAGCTTGACCCCGTAAAGGATGGTGCCGGTGCCGCTGAAGGTGAACACTCCGCCGGAGCGGGTGGGGTCGTAGCCCACCAGGTCCGAGAGCATGGCCACGGCCTGAATCTCCGCCTCCGCGAAGCGGGCGGAGTATTCGTCCCAGATGATGTTGGGATTGTAGAGAGCCGCAGCCATCATGGCCGTAATGCTGGGGATGGAGGCGGGCGGGATGACGTTCACCTGGGAGTTGGGATGCCCCCAGAGGAACAGGCCCCGGCAGAAATCCACCAGTTCGCCGGTGACAGAAGCGGGGGCGTACGTGCTTTACCGAATTGCGCAAGCGTGGAGTAGGCCGCGATCTGGCCGCACAAACGGCGGGTTGCGCCCACGGTCCGTGGCGGCTTAGCCGCAGCCCGGCCCTCAGCTTTGCCCTGCCAAACGCCTCCTTTATCTCGATTGGCCTCCCGACTTTAGCTCCCAGGTAATAACTTAACCATCCGAACCGCCGGGTACGGACCCGTACGCCCGGTGGTGTGACAGGGAAAGCCCGTGAGGGCCTACCTATGTCGATTGCCCATATCAGCTTTTCCGGATGGGAAATTGTTTTTTGCTGCAGGACCAGCCTGCCACCATGTTGTCGTTCAGACTAGTAATTCTACTGTAGGGGCACGGCTTATCGTGCCCAAGGCGCAGGCTCAAAACCTGCGGCTGCCTTTTGTTACCTCTTTATTGATTAGAGCATAAAATCGGTTAGTCTTTGATCTTCCTTATAATTTTCTCTCCCTCGAGGGAGAGGGTTAGGGTGAGGGTGAAAAGTTACTCTCTTTCACGCTCTCCTTAATAACAGTAACTTGGTATTACTGTGGCGGCAGTCGTTTTGCGGCGGGCTGCCTGTTCCGGGACGACCCTCCAGACCACCTCCAAGGCCTCTGCAAGTGAATAGATTTATCGGTAATTGACTAAGAAATTTTAGGGAAATTTAAAAAATAATTTTTTCCCTAAAGGAAATTTAAATTCATACCGAATTTGGTGATGAAACCGGTTGACGATAAGTCATCCCCCAGGCAAATCAGCTCTTTTCAACTTGAAAGATGATTGGCCTGAATCTCAAAGCATTTATTAATATTATTAGTAAGTTAAGCAGATTTTGTCTGTAACTGACGGGGGCGACGCATGTCCGCACCAGGCTCGATGACCCTTGGAAATGAACCTAAATTTCATGATCCGGTCCCTGATGTCCATCCCGCCTCTCCTTCTTGGCATGTGATTCATGCCCACTGCCAGCACGAAAGCCGGGTGGAGGAATGCCTCCAGCAAAAGGGCCTGGAGGTTTTTCTGCCTCGCCTGACCGTGGTCCGTCAGTGGCGGGACCGCAAAAAACTCCTCAGGCTCCCTCTGTTTCCCGGCTATCTGTTCATCCGGGACGCCTTGGAGGGCCCCGTATACTATGACATCATTAAACTTCCTGGCGTGGTGCGGATATTGGGGATGAATAAAGATCTTCATACAGTGCCTCGGGAAACCATTGAGTCCATTAAATTAACGGTGGCCAGCGACCGGCCCTATTATCCTCACCGCTGTCTCCTGAAAGGGAAACGGGTACAGGTGGTGGAGGGACCTTTAGCCGGAGTTGTTGGGATTATTCGGGAGCATAAGGCCCAAAAACGGAAAGTGGTCGTCGAAGTTGAGCTCTTCCGGCGGGCCCTGGCAGTGGAATTGAAAAACGAGGCCGTGGAACCATGGCATTAAGAAAACCATTTTCTGCTTGGTTTAGGAACCCCTTTAATCACTTGCCATTCTGCCAGCCGCAAGCGCGGCTTCAAAAAGGATAAACAAAGTGAAAGTTATTTATGATCCGGCGGTGGATGTGCTGAGCATTCTTTTGAGCCCTGCGCCCATAGCAGAAACCAGTGAAGGCAGGCCGGGGGTCCTCCTGGATTATGACCTGGAGGGCAACTTGGTGGGCCTGGAGATTATGGATGCCTCCATGCGGGTGGAAAATCCCCACTCCTTGGAATATGCGGTCCGGCCCTGATTTGTCCATCTCAGTTTTGTCTCGAGGGAAATAATCCAGTTAGATTATTCACGGCCTATCCCCTTATGGGTCAAGATTCCGCGAGGAGGGCAAAAGATGGCCCCAAGAATGATGAATAAAGGTTTTCTTAACCAAAACTCAGGATGTTTTTTTCTAGCCCTGATCTTCTTGGGAGCGACTCTTCTCGGGGGTTGTGGCGGCCGCGCCGCGCAGATGCCTCCCTCCCCGGTAGTGGCTCAGATTGATTCCCAGAGCAAGCAGAACCGCCTTCAGGAACAATTAACCAGAAAAGGGGCTCCTCTTTCTCCATCCGATTCCAGGAACTACACAATCGGCTCCGAAGATCTTCTGGCGGTTAATTTTTTGGAGGCCGAAAAGTTACAACGGGACGTCCGGGTCGATGGGGAAGGGAAGATCAGCTTGCTGTTGATAGGGGAGGTTCAGGTGGCGGGTTTGACCCCGGCAGAGGTCGAGAGGAAGCTGAGCAGGCTCTACGAGGAAGGAGGTTTCCTGCGCAATCCGCAAATTAACGTTGCCGTCAAAGAATATTGCCATCAAAAGGTAGCCGTCACCGGCGCAGTAAAAGAACCGGATCATTACGCCCTCATCGGCCCCCGATCCCTGTTGGAGGTACTGGGTATGGCTGGAGGGCTTTCTGAAGAGGCCGGTGAAGTGGTCCATATAATCCGCGCCCCCCATAAGGCTGCCGCTATCCAAACCGCAACGCGGCAACAGTCTTTCTCCCCCGGCACAGAGACAATTGTAGTGGACCTAAACCGCCTCTTGCTTCAGGGGAAAGTGGAGTTGAATTACTCCATTCAAAATGGCGACGTTGTCCATGTACCTTTCGCCAGAACCGCCTATGTCCTGGGAGCGGTGTCTGAACCGGGGCCGGTTCTCTTGAAAGATAACATGACAGTGACTAAGGCAGTAGCTGCGACTGGGGGTTTGCATAAAATGCTCCGCTCCTACAATGCAACCCTGTTGCGTCTGAACGACCAGGGTCAGCGTGAAAATATTCCGGTAAATTTGCGCCATATCTGTAAAGGCGGTGCCCAAGACATCCCTCTTAAAGAGAACGATATTGTTTTTGTGCATGAAGGTCCAATGCGGCGATTCTTTTTCGATTTCAAGATGATGTTCCCCGGATCTTTCGGGATGAGTGTTCCGGCCATGCTATAAAGAAGAAATCATAATGAACACTAAAGAACAATAATTAAGTAACAATAAATTTCCTTAAATAAGGCTAATCAAAAGGTATAGGTTATGGGAAATAATAAGCAAATCGATAATTCTATTAATTCCTCCCTGGTGTCAATACCCCAAAATTCTAATTATTATCACGCCGATTTTGAGGAAGGGATTAGCTTACGGGACTACTGGCACGTCTTCCTCAAACGCAAATGGTGGGTATTAGGGGTATTATTCGGGACGGTGGGTCTGGCCTTATTGGTGATCTTTTTGATGCCTCCCATATATAAGGGGACCACCACCCTTCAGATTATTCAGGATAACCCTTCGGCTTTAATGGGGGGTGAACACGCTGATCCCTTGAGTACTATAACCGGCTCCGGTGAACTGGATCGGTTTTACGAAACCCAGTACAAGATTCTCCAGAGCCCTACCCTGGCCCTGGGGCTTATCGAGTCCTTAAAACTTGAAGACCATCCTTCTTACCAAGAATTGGCCCAAAAGAACCCGGAGGATTCCCCTGAGGTTATCCGAGAAAAATATGCCAAGGAATACATCTTAGAAAACCTTGTAGTAGAACCGGTCAAGAATTCTTTTTTAGTGAATGTCTCCTTTAAATCCACCGACAAGCACTTGGCCCAGAAGATTCCGGAAGCCATTCAAAGAGAGTATCTCGAAATTTGTATGGATACCCGGCAGCAGTCCTACACCATGCTCAAAGATTGGTTGAATAAAGAGTTGAACCGCCTGGCCCAGAAATTGGAAACCTCTGAGCGAAATGTTTACGCCCATGGTCGGCAAAATGACTTTCTGTCCTTGGAAAGCAGTGATGAGAACGTCATCGTCAAGAAATACGTGGAATTGAGTAAATTATTGACCACGGCCCAGTCAGAGAAATCCATCAAAGAAGCACAATATCGACAGATTGAAGAAAGAGGCGCGGACGCCCCTTTAATCACCAACCACCCCCTGATCCAGGAATTGCGCCAAGAGCTGATTACTCTGGAGGCTGAAGTTACCGGCAGCAATAAAATATACGGCCCCAACTATCCTGAGCATAGGGCCCAAAGGACCAGGCTGCAGGAGCTTCGTCGACGTCTCCAACAGGAGATCGTCCGTTTGGAAAAAAGCATCCAAGCGGATTATGAAGCGGCCGTGCGAGCTGAAATGTTGCTCCAAAATGAATTCGACCTCCAAAAGGCCAAAGTCATAGACCTCCAAAACGACCTGGTACAGCATCACATTTTGAAACGTGATTTGCTTACCAACCAAACCCTGTATGAAGGGTTGCTGGCCCGCATGAAAGAGGCCAGTATTGCCAGCACCATGGTGTCCAGTAATGTCTCGGTCATCACCCCGGCCAAAGAGCCCTATGAGCCCTGGCTCCCCAAACCCTTGTTGTTTGTCGGAATGGCCCTGGCCCTCGGCTCCGTATTCGGTTTAGGGACTGCCATTGTGGTGGAATATCTGGATAATTCCATCAAGACCACCGATGATCTGGAAAAAACCTGCCGCATCCCTTCCCTGGGAGTAGTGCCCTTGGTTACCGATAATAATTTAAAGGAACTGTCCAAGGATCAGATCGGACCAACTTCTGTAGCCCTGATTCCCTATCACAAACCCATGTCCATGTTCGGCGAGGCCGTCTTTCATCTTCGGGCTGCCATTATGCTGACGGTTACCGAGGCTTCTCCCCAGGTCATTCTGCTCACCAGTGCCAACCCTTCCGAAGGCAAGACCACGCTTACCCAAAACTTGGCCAGCGCCTTTGCCAATGCTGAATGTAAGTGCCTGGTTGTGGACTGTGATTTGAGGAAACCAACCTTGCATAAAATAGCCGAACAGCCTCCCCGTCCCGGTCTGACCAATTATCTGACCGGAACGGCCACCCTGGAGGAGATCATCCACCCCACCCTGGTTCCCAATCTGGACTTGATCCCCGCCGGACCAATCCCTCCCAATCCTCATGAACTTCTCGCTTCGGAAAAGTTCAGAAACCTTATCCGGGATTTGCGCCAGAAATATCCTCATATTCTGATGGATTCTCCCCCCATCATCGGTTTTGCGGACGCCAGGGCTCTGGCGGGCTTCGCTGATGGCGTGTTGCTCGTAGTCAAACACCATGCCACCACCCGGGAAGCGGGCCGCTTGGCGGTCCAACTCCTTTCCCAGAACCATTGTCGCATCTTAGGGGGAGTTTTGAGCATGGCTCAAAAAGACCGTCTACATGGCGGCTACTACGGTTATTATCAGTATTACCGCAAATACCATGAAAAATACCACCAACCCGATACAAGTAATTCCTGATACTTACCCTTCCCGATATAAAGGTCAGTACTACAATTGACCAACTCTTTGAAGAATTAAATATACCTAATCCATGTACGATTATATTTCCATCACTCTAATATTCTTGTCTTCTTTTATACTTTCTTTTGGTTTAACACCATTAATCCGTGATATTTCCATGAAATTCAACTATGTCGATTACCCTTCGACAAGAAAAGTTCATGCCCAACCCACCCCTCGTACCGGCGGTTTGGCTATCTTTTTAGCTGTTTTCATTTCCTGCCTTCTATTTTATTTGTTAGCGGTTAATAATTCCTTCTCTTATTATGTATCTTTTTACTATGTAGAACTAGCCGCTTTAGTATCAGGTGCGGTTATTGTTTTTATTACCGGACTTATTGATGACGTTAAGGGATTGAAGGCCCCGATCAAGCTGTTTTTACAGAGCATTGCTTCCTTTATGGCCTGCTCGGGTGGTATCAGAATCACGTCTTTGACCTTGCCTTATTTAGGAAATATTGATCTCGGATTTTTCGCCCTCCCTTTTACTATTTTTTGGTTTTTACTTTTAATAAATGCCATGAATATGATCGATGGATTGGACGGGCTTTCCGCAGGTATAGGTTTTATTGCTTCCATAACGATCATTTCCGCAGGTTATATTTCCTTCAAGAGTTCCCCTAGCCTGACTTTAGCTATTATTATTTTATTCTCCTTTTCCGGGGCTATCTTAGGCTTTTTAAAATATAATTTTCATCCGGCCTCCATTTTTTTAGGTGACAGTGGCAGCTATTTTATGGGGTATTTACTTGCTGCCTTGGGCGTCATTGGGTCACTAAAGACCAAGGCCTCCATCTCCCTTATTATTCCCATTATTGCTCTGGCCGTCCCCCTTTGTGATGCCACGTGGTCGCCCATAAGACGGTTTGTGTTCGGGAGAAGGATTTTTCAAGCCGATAAAGACCATTTGCATCACAGGTTGCTAAAGTATGGTTTTGACCACCGTCAAACTGTCTTGGTCCTTTATGGCTTATCCTTTATCTTTGGGATATCTGCTTTCATAGTTGCTGCCACCGGATATGAAAAAGCATTCATAGTTCTCCTTTCTTCGGGGTTAGGATTGCTATATTTTTTAATTAAATTAGGATATTTTAATTTTATTAATAAAAAATATCTGAAAAAGTGGCTGATAGAAATCGCCGATGTATTTTATCTGCGTCGTGAGCGCCGGGTTTTTTTGGGTCATCGAGTCGCGGTCTCACAATCTAAGACATTCGAAGAATTATGGGAAAAATTATGTTCTACATGCACCTGCTTAAAGCTTGATTTTATAGAGTTGAATTTGGACGAGAGATTTTCTAATAAATTTATGCAAAATAGAACTCAATACCGAAAAGTATTGAATGGATGGGTAAAAGATAAACTTTCTGACCAAAATATGCTCCTTCATATGAGATTGGTTTCAAATGGCATGTCTTTAGGTAAATTAATTTTGGCTTGTAATGGCAACTATCATAAAATTGAACCAAGATTTTTTTCGCGCGTTAAGCTTTTAAACGACACCTTAACAGAATCCCTTTTGAATTTATGTCAACGAGAGGGGGAGGACCAGTATTTCGAGACTAATATACTTGAGACTGTATCTTCTCATAATGAAAAAACTTTTCTCCAAGAACAACATGTGATCTGGCAACAGGGCTATGTGGGCAAATTTGATAGGAATAACCTTAACAATCATAAAGCGGGCTTGGTGTGGTTTACCGGACTTTCTGGTTCCGGAAAATCAACCCTTGCCCACCAAACAGAATTGGAATTACACAAAAAAGGGATCCGGTGTTATGTGTTGGATGGCGATAATATAAGACATGGAATAAGTAATAACTTAGGTTTTAGTCGTGAAGATCGATTTGAAAATATTCGAAGAATTGTTGAGGTCGCCAAACTCTTTGTTGACGCGGGGACAATAGTTTTGGCTGCTTTTATTTCTCCTTATAAAGACGATAGAGACTATATTAGAAAAAATTTTAATGATGAAAATTTCAGTGAAATATATGTCAAATGCCCTATTGAGGAATGTGAAAGACGGGATCCCAAAGGGCAATATAAACAGGTCAGGGCTGGAATAATAAAAAATTACACTGGAATTCATTCTCCCTATGAAGAGCCTGCTAATCCTGACCTTGTTATTAATACCGAAAAACTTGACATCACTAATTCCATTCAAATGGTTCTTGATATGTTGAACCTAAAAGGTTTCTTTGCTCCAACCAGAACTGAGGTGAAAGGAATAGAGGAACCATATTATCAGGCCAGGGTCCAGGAGACCGGCAAATTGTCAGGCCCTTTAACTGAAAGTGGTGGTAATGGAAAAGGTCGTTGAATCCGTGCTGCACCGGCTCCCCTTTCTCAGCCGCAGGCTGGATGGCCACATGCTGGAGGTGGTAAACGGGGCGGCCCTCGCCCTGGGGCTCAAGGTGGTGGGGGCCGGCCTGACCTTCTGCTTTAATATCCTGTTGGCAAGAACTCTCGGCGCGGAGGGGGCCGGCGTTTATTTTCTGGCCCTGACCTTTACCACCATCGCCACCCTCTTCGGCCGGATGGGCCTGGACAACGCCCTGCTGAAATTTACCGCGGCCAATGCCGCAATCGATAATTGGCAGGCCGTCTCCGGCCTGTACCGAAAAGGGATGAAGCTGGCTCTGCCCGCATCGGCAGGATCGGCCCTCATCATGTTTGCTGCCGCCCCTTGGCTCGCAGGCCTGGCCTTTAACAAGCCCGAGCTTACCACCCCGATGCGCTGGATGGCGCTGGCGGTTGTGCCCCTGACCCTGCTCATCCTGCATGCCGAGATGCTCAAGGGGCTGAAACGGATCGGGTCTTCCTTGCTCGTTTATGGGGTGGGTGTCCCCGCTTTATCCCTGGTGCTGCTCTATTTTCTGGGTCGGCCTTGGGGGGTCAATGGAGCTGTTTGGGCCTATGCCCTCGCCGCCGGCTTCACGGCCCTGTTGGGTATGTGGCTCTGGCGGTCGGCGGCTCCTCATGTGCGCACTCTAACCGGGCATTTTGAAACCCGGGAATTGCTTCAAAGCAGCCTGCCCCTTTTCTGGGTGGCCTCCTTAAACCTGGTGATAAGTTGGACCGCGATCTTCGCCCTGGGACTGTGGGGAACCAAGGAGGACATTGGTGTATTCAGTATAGCGGCCCGTACCGCCATGCTCACCAGTTTGATTTTACTTTCCGTGAACAGCATTTCGGCCCCGAAATTTGCCGGCCTGTATAAGACCAAGCAAATGGCGGCCCTGGCTTCAACAGCCAGGAACACGGCCAAGCTCATGACCCTCCTGGCAAGCCCCCTGCTGATGCTCTTTCTGCTTTTCCCGCAAGACGTCATGGGGTTATTCGGCCCGGGATTTACCGGGGGAGCTGCCTTGCTCTCCATCCTGGCGGCGGGTCAGTTTGTCAATGTGGGCACCGGCTCGGTGGGCTATCTTTTGATGATGAGCGGCAATGAACGCCTCCTGAGAAACAACCTCGCCTTTATGGCTTTATTGAACGTTTTGCTGAATGTGGCCCTGGTGCCCGCCTGGGGAGCCCTCGGCGCGGCTTTGGCCACGGCGGTGTGCTTGGCTCTAACCAACTTGATCGCGGCCTACCTGGTGTGGTCCCGGCTGGGGATCTGGACGATACCCTGGTTAGGAAGGATTTCTGTGGGAGGCGGCGTATGAAAAAACCGAATTTCTTCCTGGTCGGAGCCGCAAAGTCAGGCACGACCTCGCTGGCCTACTACCTCAGCCAGCATCCTGACGTCTATCTTTCTCCTGTAAAGGAGCCTTGTTACTTCCTCCAGGATATAGGCATAGATGACTTCGATGAGTATCTCTCCCTTTTTCGTAAGGCAGGCAGGGCGACCGCCATCGGTGAGGCGTCGACCGGATACCTTTTTAATGAGGCTTCGGCCCAGGCTATCTTAAATAGTTTTCCTAATAGCAGGATCATCATAATTCTCAGGAATCCTGTGTCACTGGCATATTCTCTCTGGCGTTATATGTCGGCCCACGGCACCGAAAATCTTAGTTTTGAAGAGGCTATTAGCGACCTGGAAAGAGAGCGCCGCAGGGGGCGAGCCTTCAAAGAATCCTGTGCCGGGTGGTGGTGCAACTACCTTTATCTCGAAAGGGCTCTTTACTGCAACCAGGTGAAAATGTATCTCGACACCTTCCCTCCACAGCAAGTGCGCATCTACATCTTCGAGGAGTTTTTCGACGATGTTCGCCAATATTGTAGAGACCTTTTCGGCTTTCTCGGCGTGGACCCGGGCTTTAAACCTCAATTTAGAAAGTTGAATGAGGGTGGGGTGCCGCGCTCGAATTTCATAAGAAAGCTCCTGACCCTTAAATACCCGATTCTACGGTCCCTGCTTCCAGTCACAGTCAGAGATCGGATTCGTATGTTTATCAAAACCATGAACATAACCAAAGGGAACAGCCTCCCCCTTGCCCCAGAAACCCACTTCCAGCTTGACTCTTATTTTAGAGACGACATTACCGGTCTTGAGAAGGTTATGGGACGTGAGCTAACTCGATGGAAAAATAATTGAACTGAATAAGGCTTAACTTGAAAAATAAGACAAACAAATTACTCATTGTCCTGCTTTTTCTGGCGCTGGTTCTCCTTTTGTCGAAAGGAAGGATTCTGCCGGATACATCCCGGTCAAATAAATATCCCGTAGAAGCAAAGATTATAATAATACTGAGAAATCCTGTGGATATGGCATATTCTTATTG
>JBKHJN010000022.1:0-46597 GCA_046538075.1 Desulfobacteraceae bacterium
CACGTCCAATATGCCGCCTGAAAAGTTAATCAATTAAACGCTCTGAGTAATAATTTTTCATATGAAGGACCACCTAACAGAGCTGAAGGTATAATGAATCCAAAGCGCCTATTATTTCTAAGAAGTTCGTGTGCTTTTTGAACAAAAGCTACATATGCATCAGAAATAGAAGCAAAAACCGGATATTTTTCAGAAAGGTAGGAAGATTCCTCTTTTCCAAATAAATATCCATACGGCGGATTGCCGATCACCGCGTCAAAGCCGCCGGCGGCCATGATCTCCGGAAACTCGGCGGCCCAGTCAAAGGCATTGATGCGGTAGATTTCGGCCTCATCCAGCAGGGTCATCTGCTGTCCCTGATAGAAATCCGGGCCGATCAGGCTGTTGCCGCATTTGATGTTGTGCCCCAGATCAGGCAAGGCCCGCTCCTGAAACAACTTCAGTTGCTGGCCGACTGATTGCTGATCTTCCCCTTCCAGCACCTTGAGCAGCAATGACAGCTTGGTCACTTCCACCGCCTGGGAGTCAATGTCCACCCCATAAATATGGTCGAGCAGGAGGCGCTTGCGTTCGGCGATGGTCAGCTTCCAGTCGCCGCGGCCGGTCTGGCAGAGGCGGGGGTGGCGGCCCCGGGCCCATTTCAGCGGATCGTTTTGACGATATTGCTCCAGGTGCCAGTCCAGCAAGAACTGGTAAGCGCCCAAGAGAAAGGAGCCGGAACCACAGGCCGGATCGAGGATTTTTAACTGGCTGACCGCCGACCGGGGCCCGGCTTTTTTCCCCGCCACCAGCTTTCCGACGGTATGTTTGACGATGTAATCGACGATATAGGTGGGGGTATAGTACACGCCCCCGGCCTTGCGGACCTCGGGTTTATATTCCACCACCGCCCGGTGGCCGGGAGTCAGGCGGATGATCTTGCCCAGGAATTGCTCGTATACCTGGCCCAGGATATCGGCGGAGAGCACCGAAAATTCATAGGGACTGTCCGGGTAGTAGAGATTTTTGATGATTTCTTTGAGAATCTTATCGTCGATGGTGAGGTTCGGGGTGAGGGCGTCCACTGCATCGGCCCGGTCTTTTTCCGGCCGGAAGTGAAACAGGCCGGAATTATAACGGTCGTCGGCCTGGTAGAAAAACTGGAACAGACGCGGATAGACCTGATCGCCGTTCACCAGGCCCAGGAGCTGGCCATAGGATTCAATGCCCCGGTCCTCGCAGATACGCAGGAAAATAATCCGGTCAATGGTTTGCTGCACGGCAAAATTGAGCTGCCGTTGGCTCAGGTCGGGGTTGCGGAGGGCGAGATTGCGGGCCAGCCGTTCCCGCCAGCGTTCGATTTCTTGGAGGAAGGCCTGGTCAACCTCGGCGGTACCGCGTTTAAGCCTTTTGGATTCGGCGTATTTATCAAATGACCCGGTTAATATCGCCGACTTCGAGAAGATCCCGGCGATTTCCGCCCAGCGTTCGGCATATTCGGTATAAGTAAGGTATAGGACCCGAGAATGGGAGGCCTTATCGGTCTTCTGGGGCTGAACCCGACAGTCATAAACCGCCAATTCGGCAAAGTTGGTGAGGATGCTAAGCGGCAGCTTGGCGCTCCAGGCATAACGGCGTAATTGATAGGCCGAACCGGCCTCATCCTTCAGCCGGACCGCGGGTTTTTTGGCCTCCAGAAAGAATTTCCGCACCCCGCCGATCCGAAAACTGTAATCCGGGGCTTTGGTAGCCTGGCCGATTTTAATGGCGTCCTCGTGGACCACATCTTTATAGGCCTCGGCGTAGCCCTGCTCGTTATAGACATCCCATCCCAAGGCCTTAAAAAATGGGTCAATAAACTCCAGGCGGGTCTGGGTTTCATTATAGGCCGGATTCAGATAAGCCTGGCGATTATAGTCAAAGCGCTCGATTAATTTAAGAAAGGTTTCGGGGATTTCCACGATAATCCCTTTCCTTGGGCTTGCGATGCCAGTACTGCGGCCGGCAGCCTGGGCTTTGACAGCTAGAACTCCCACTTTTTCAAAGTGCGGGCCACGATGTCTTCGCTGACCGTGTAAGGGTCGGTCTTTTTCTCCAGGATCTCATCAATCAATTGTTCGAGTTGGTCGTTGGCGGTCAGGGACTGCATAATTTTCTGGGCTATGCCGGCTTTGATCAGGTCGATTAATTCGGCCCGGACCCGCTGGTAAACGGTTTTTTGCAGGACTTTGCCGCCGTCCTGGTGGAGGAATTGCTGGTGGGCAAATATGCCTTGCATCAGCGCGGCGACGCCGACGTTGCGGGGGGCTTCGGTAAGATATACGCCCGGCTGCCAGCCGTCTGTCTCCTGGCTGGCGGACCGCATCTCCAGCATGGTGACCAGATCCTGATAGGTGCGTTCGGCGCCGTCCCGATCGGCCTTGTTGATGACGAACAGGTCGCCTACTTCCAGAATACCGGCCTTAATCGCCTGGATATCATCGCCCATACCGGGGACCGTGACCACCACAGTGGTATGGGCGGTGCTGACGATCTCCACTTCGTCCTGGCCGACCCCTACAGTTTCCACCAGGATATAATCCTTGCCCATGGCATCGAGCACCGCGATCACCGCCCGGGCTGAGACCGTCAGGCCGCCGAAGTGACCCCGGGTGGCCAGGGAGCGGATAAACACCCCTTCATCCGTGGCGTGGCGCTGCATGCGAATGCGATCCCCCAGGATGGCGCCGCCGGAAAAAGGGCTGGTCGGGTCAACCGCCACCACCCCCACGGTTTTGTCCTGCTCCCGGAGATATTGAATCATCTTGTCGGTGAGAGTGCTCTTGCCGACCCCCGGAGCGCCGGTGATGCCGATGATATGGGCCCGGCCGGTGTAAGGATACAGGGCTTTCAGGGCGGTCCGGGCTTCGGGCCGGCCATCGTCGATGTCCCGTATCAGACGGGCGCTGGTGCGAATGTCGCCTTGTCGGATCTGCTCGACTATATCCATAAGGTGTTGCTCCCACTGATTTATTCTTTTTTACCACTTTATCACTCACCGGCCGGCAGGGCAACCTTAGTCCTTTGGGAAGGGCAGTGAGCCTTGTTCTGTAATCCTTTTACCTGATTCCAGGTCGATCAGGTGGGGAAAGGCGGCCTTTAAACCCGGGGGCAGAACCAGGCGGCCAGGCCGCAGAAGCTTACTCATCTCCAGGGCATTGGCTACCGCCTGTCCGTGCGGGTGATTGTTAAAAATTAAATAGGTCTCGGGGGCCTGGGCCGCCAGTTCCCGGGCCCGGTGGGCCAGACCGGCTAGCTCCTGATGATTATAAAGATAATCATAGCGGGCGTGGGGATCGTCGAGTTTACCGAACCAGGCCCGGCGGTTGCGGCCGTGCAGGCGCAGATAAGCCAGGTTGCCGGTCACCCAGTTGGTGGCCCCCAGAGCATAGGAAACCTGGGGCTGGTCGATATTGCAGAACTCCAGGTGCTGGTCCTGGAAAAATTGCCGCACCTCCTGGCCTTGCCAGGAGCGGTGGCGGACCTCCACGGCCAGCGGATAGTCGGCAAAGCGCTCCCGGAGTCTTACCAGATAGGATCGATTCGGGCCGGTGTTATGGAAGGAATAGGGAAATTGTGCCAGCAACACTCCCAGGCGGCCCGCTTGGAGCAGCGGTTCCAGACCGGCTTTGACCGGGGCCTCCTGGTGCCCGGCCGCGGCGGTGCGGTCGTGGGTGAAAGCCTGCAAGAGCTTGGCGGTAAAGCGAAAATCAGGCTGATCCGCCACTGCCTCCAGCCAGCGCCGGGCCACCTCCGGGGACAGTGGCCGGTAAAAAGTGACATTGATTTCCACCACCAGGAAAAATTGGCTGAGAAAGACCAGTCGGTCGGTGCCCTTTAATTTGGGGGGATAGACCACCTGCTGCCAATCAGGGTAGTCCCAGCCCGCCGGGCCGATGCGGATCATCTTAAACTCCGGTTGATTATTGTAAACTTATAATAATTATAGTCCTTGCCCACGGGTTTGGAAAGATCCTGCTACCCGGCCATCCATCGATTTCAGACAGATAGTTATTAGTCCGAGCATTTAAAAGGTTAATTTGAGGGGAGGGTTGGGGGAGTGGGTTTGGGAGAGCTGTTTTCCCTAACCCCAATTTATTTATTTTATGACATGAGTAATAAGTTCGGCACATCAGGATGACCAGGCTTACCGCTTGCAAAGCATATCTTAAAATGGCTATACTGGACCCAGATGGTTTGGCTGCGTAAAAAAATAAAAGAGTGAAAAATCCATTAAAGGAAGATAAGTGGAATTTATTTTAACTGATTTCCAGGAACAGATCGGCACCATCACTTTCAATAACCCGGCTAAACGCCATGCCTTGAGCAAGGCCTTGGTCGGTGAACTAATCGCGGCCTTATCCAAATTTAGAAATCAGAAAGTCCGGGCGGTGATTTTGCGCGCCCCTGCAGGGGCCAAGGTCTGGTCGGCCGGAGTGGACATCACTGAGTTTCCCCAGCCGGGGGAAGAGCCGCTGCCCTATTATGGTCATGTGGAACGCCTCATCCGGGCCGTTCAACATTTTCCGGCTCCAGTGATCGCCATGATTGAAGGGAGCGTCTGGGGCGGGGCCTGCGAGTTAGCCCTGGTGTGCGACATCCTGATCGGCGCGGATACTGCCAGCTTTGCCATTACTCCGGCCCGGATCGGAGTACCTTATAATCCCGCCGGTATCCTCCATTTCATCAATAGGGTGGGAATGGCCACGGTCAAGGAGATGTTTTTCACCGCCCAGCCGATTGCTGCCCCCCGGGCCTTGGCGGTGGGCCTTCTAAACCATCTAGTGGCGGCGGCGGAGCTGGAGAGCTTTACTTATCAGATGGCCCGGGGAATCACGTTAAATTCGCCTTTGAGCATCTCGGTAATCAAAGAGCAACTCCGCCTCCTGGGCAATGCCATGCCCTTGAGTCCGGAGACCTTTGAGCGCATTCAGGGACTGCGCGAGAAAGTTTATCACAGTAAAGACTATCTAGAAGGCCAGCAGGCATTTCTGGAGAAACGGCCGCCGGACTTTAAAGGGGAATAGAAATTTTGTTAAAGAATTCAACCGGAAGAATTGCCAAGGGGTAAACCATGCCAGTTTATGACTTTGTCTGTCCCCACTGCGGGGCCAGGCGCGATATGCTGCTGTTGCCCGGAGACTTAGGGGAGGATATCCTATGCCCGGCCTGCGGCCTGGGAACGCTGGTCCGGGTCGTATCCGCACCGGAGCTTCCTGCCCAATCAGGGGCCCGACCGGACGGACCTGCCAAGGGCGGCCATTCTGGGGAGCCCCAGGAGGACAATTGAAAAATTTTCTAAAAGCGCGCTCTTATAAGCCGGTAACCAGGCTGAGGCGGCGGTGATAAAAAGGCTGGCGGAAATTGGTCGGAGTCTGTTAGAACGGCGGCCCCTGGACTTACAATATCTCCAGGTGGAAGTCACCACCCGCTGCAACCTCCCTGGCTGTCAGATGTGCCCCCGGTCGGCCTTCCGAGACCGCTGGCAGGCCCATGACCTGACCTGGGAGGATTTCGAGCGCCTGCTTCCGAGCCTGGCCTGCTTTGAACAGGTCCATTTAAGCGGCTGGGGGGAGCCTCTGGTGCATCCCCGGCTCTGGGAGATGGCGCGGGTGGCCCGGGCCCGGGGCTGCAAAGTGGGCCTGACCACCAACGGCCAGGGCCTGACTGAGGCGGTGCAGTGCCAGGCGCTGGAGCATCTGGATCTGCTGGCCATATCCATGGATGGAGCGCGGGCCGCAACCTATGAGAAGCTGCGCCCCGGGGCTGATTTTGACCGCCTGATCCGCCAGATCGACTCCTTGTGTACCCGAAAGCGGGAATTGGGGGTCAGCCGTCCGGAGGTAGTGTTGTTATTTATGAAAATGCGGCCTAATCTCGGCGAGTTGCCGGAATTCATCGAATTGGCCGCCTCTTTGGGAATAGACCGGGTTAATGCCACCAATCTGGATTTTATCCCAGATAAGCGGATGGAACCCCTGGCGCTGTATAACCTTGCAGCAGTCGAACCAGCCATTGACGAGATCATCCAACAGGCGGAACAAAAGGCGCGGGAACTGGAATTGCCGTTTCGAAACTTTCCCTTAACGCCTACTTTGGATCTGATGGTGTGCGACGCCAATCCCCTGAAAAACGCCTTTGTTACGGTCTTCGGGGAGTTTTGCCCCTGCGTTTATCTGGGGCTGCCGGTGCCCCAAGGTTTTACCCGGCAATTTTTCGGCAAGACGGTGGCGGCGCACAATTATTCTTATGGCAATGTTCGCCGGGGCGATTTTTTAAAACATTGTCAGCAGCCAGCCTATCGTCAGTTTACCGATTTTTTCCGCCATCGGGTCGGCCGGGTGCAGGGGCTGCTGACCGAACTGGTCCAACATGCCTCCGTGCCTACCCGCCAAGAAATGTCCAGCCAGCCTTCAGCCGCCTTAGAACCTCATTATTCATGGCCTCCGGCCTGCCAGGGTTGTTATAAGATCCTGGGTTTTTGAAATTTCCTTTAGCCTGGGGCCAGTTTTAGATGGTTTATCGAAGTTTTTGTAAGAGCCAGGCGATGTTTTCGGCTAGATCGGTTATGGTCTTCAGGCCTTCGTCATCCTGGGCCACCTCACCGGGTTTATGGCCATAAGCCACCGGCCAGTAGCTTGATCCCGGCACCACCATGCCCATGATGGAAAAGAAGAACATCAGCTGGGCCCAGGTAAAATTGACCCCGGCCCGGCGGGCCACGGCCACCGGAGCGCCGATTTTGCGATGAAAGATATTATCGCCCAGGCGGGCTACATAACCGGCCCGATCTAATAAGGCCATGATATTGGGGGAGGCCGAGCCAAAGTAGACCGGGGAGCCGATCAGCAGGGCGTCGGCCCGGCGCATCTGTTCAAAAATCGGCATGAAGTCATCCGGCAAGATGCAGGCGTTCTGGTCCTCAGCGCACTGCAGACAGGCAGTGCAGGGCAGAATAGTTTTATTATGGAGGGAGATCAATTCAGTGGTAAAGCCGTGTTGCTGGAGCACCTGTAAGGCATGGTCGAGCAGATAATGGGTGTTGCCCTGAGCCCGGGCGGAGCCAGAAATAGCCAGTACGTCCATGGGGTCTCCTCTCTAGGCGGGGATCAGCATATAAAGGCCGCTGACCGGAGCGATCTGCCAAGACCTTAATCAGACACCAGGTCTAACCCATAGGCCTGTTCAAACTGGGAGATGATTCCAGCCGCCCATTGCTGGTCGGCTTCGTCCACCCAGATGACGGCCCAACCCTCACGAGCGGTAAACAGACCATCATAGGCGGTATCTTCAAAAGTTCGCAAAAAATAATCTACCCCAGCCTGGTCCAGAGCCCGGGTCAGCAGATCGGCTTCAAAGCGGTTGGCCAAGGTTCTCAATTTAACATAGGCCATAGGAAAAAGTTCTTTTTTTGCTGATCAAGGATTATGATGATCTTATCAGAAAAATAAAAAAGCCGGAATCCCGGCTCCGACAACAATGACCCCAGGTAACCTTTCTCCTGGCGCTCTGGCCAACTGCCTTTTCGATCTCTTCCTCCTCCGCCGATTTCGCCCTCTCTTTGGGGAAAACCCCGGCCTTTCGACCGGGCCTTCCTTAGCGGAGATTCTTAAACCAGCAACCATCCAAGATCTACTCAAGTCGCCAGCCTTGACTGCCAGTGCCCATGGCTTCCTGGGGTCAAATATATTTTAATAATTTTTTCCTATTAGTCAAGATATTTTTTCAAGGGAGCTATTTTTTTTAAAAAAGATCTGGCAGCCCTGCCAACCAGCCTCCCATACTGAGATGATTTTTAAACTTCTTGTCCAGAGACTTCCAGGGATGTATATTTAGAGGGTCATGTTAATGATCGGAAGGTATGATTAAAATATTCTGAAGAGAGAGCTGATGCGTGAAATTAATGTTGAAGAAGTAACTGCGGCGGTTCGACAAGCAGCGATGGCGGCTAATTTTGAGCTGGGAGAGGATATGCTGCGGGCTTTGGAAAAAGGGCTGCGGGAGGAAGAATCCCTGGCCGGGCGGGAGGTTTTCCGGCAATTGTTGGAAAACGCCCACATTGCCCGGGAAAAGCAGATCCCCATCTGTCAGGATTGCGGCCTCACCGTCGTCTTTGCCGAAGTCGGGCAGGAAGTCCATCTGGTGGGGGGCGACTTTAATGAGGCCATCCAAGCAGGGGTGCGCCAGGGATATCAGGAAGGCTACCTGCGAAAATCCTTATGCCATCCCCTTACCCGCCAAAACACCGGCGATAATACCCCGGCGGTGATCTACACCACCCTGGTACCCGGTGATCAGCTGCGGCTCATGGTGGTCCCCAAAGGCGGCGGCAGTGAAAACATGAGCCGGGTCTATATGCTGCGCCCGGCCGCGGGCCTGGCCGGGATCAAAGAAAAAGTGGTGGAAACCGTCCGGGAGGCAGGAGCCAACCCCTGTCCGCCGACGATCATCGGGGTGGGCATCGGGGGCACTTTTGAGCAGGCGGCCCTGCAGGCCAAAAAAGCCCTGCTGCGTGAGGTCGGCAGCCAGCATCCCGACCCGGAGCTGGCCGCCCTGGAGGAAGAGTTGTTGGCCCGGATCAATGATCTGGGAATCGGCCCTCAGGGGTTGGGAGGCCGTTTTACCTCTCTCGCCGTCCATATCAACCTCATCCCCTGCCACATAGCCAGTCTGCCGTTGGCGGTTAACGTCCAGTGCCATGCCAGCCGCCACCGGGAAGTGCTGTTATAAGGAGCGGCCCATGTCCAGAAACATAAAATTAACCACCCCCTTGAACGACCAGCAGGTAACTGATTTGCAGATCGGCGATAAGGTCCTGCTGAGCGGCGTCATCTATACCGCCCGGGATGCAGCCCATAAGCGTCTGGTGGACCTGTTGAACGCAGGTCAGGAACTGCCCTTTGATCCCCAGGGGCAGGTGATGTACTACGTGGGTCCCAGTCCGGCGCGGCCCGGCCAGGTGATCGGGGCAGCCGGCCCCACCACCAGCTACCGGATGGACCCTTATACTCCCCAACTTCTGGCTCGGGGGCTCAAGGCCATGATCGGCAAAGGCAAACGCAGTCCGGAAGTGATCGACGCCCTGGTTAGATATAAAGCAGTTTATCTGGGGGCCACCGGCGGTGCCGGGGCCTTGATAGCCCAGGCCATCAAAGAGGCCCGGGTACTGGCCTATGAGGATCTGGGGCCGGAAGCCATCCACCGGCTGGTAGTGGAAGATTTCCCCACCATTGTCATCAATGACTGCCGGGGGCAGGACCTTTATGAGGAAGGGGTCAAAAAGTACGCCCGCTAACGGGAAAAATGGGGGATATAACCGTGACTGGTTAGCCCGGCGCCGTTCAGGAGAATATTATTATGGCTCAAGTGGACCAATTGCTCAGCACTATCGAGTCGCGTGCTTTAGCCCTGGTTCCTGAATTGCAGCGGCTGCGGCGGGATTTTCACCAATATCCCGAGCTTTCCAACCAGGAGGTCCGGACCGGGCAGGTAGTGGCGGATTATCTCCGGGATTTAGGCCTGCAAGTCAACGCCGGCATTGCCGGCCAGGGGGTAGTGGGAACTTTAACCGGGGCAGCTCCGGGAAAGGTGATAGCCTATCGGGCCGACATGGACGCCCTGCCGATTACCGAAGCGGTAGATTGCCCTTGGCGGTCCCGGGTTCCCGGGGTTATGCACGCTTGCGGCCATGATTTTCATTTAAGCATTGCCCTGGTCACGGCCCGGCTGCTGGCAGAACTGCGGGATCAACTAAAAGGGCAGGTTCGGTTTATCTTTCAGCCGGCGGAAGAAGGACTGCCCCTGGGAGAAGAAGGCGGGGCCCAGATGATGGCCAAGGCCGGAGTCCTGGAGGATCCCCCGGTAGATGCCATCCTGGCTCTGCATCTGTCGCCATTGATCGAATTGGGGGTGATCGGCTATTCTCCCAAGGTCGTCACGGCCGGAGCCGATCAGATCCGGCTGGAGATCATCGGCCAGCAGGTCCACGCCGCCACGCCCCATAAGGGGGTCGATGCCATCCTGGTGGCGGCCCAGGTGCTCAATCAACTCCAGACCCTGCTGGCCCAAGGTAAGGATGCCAGACAGCCGGTGGTCCTGGTGTTTGGCACCATCGCAGGCGGGCAACGGTTCAATATCCTGGCTGACCGGGTGGAATTGGAAGGCGGCCTGCGCTACCTGGATCAAGCAGGGCGGGAAAATTTATTGAACCGGATGCATTCTTTAATTTCCGGCCTCACCCAAGGCTATGGTGCTCAATACTGCCTAACCAGCCGACCGATCTACCCGATCCTCAAGAACGAACCCAAGTTGACCGCTAAGGCCGTCGCCATATTGAAACAAATCTTTGGGCCGACCCGTCTTTACCGGATGCGTCCGGTAATGGGCAGCGAAGATTTTTCCTATTTTGCCGCCCGGGTGCCAGCCTTTTATTTTTTCCTGGGGGCCCGGACGCCCGGCACTACAGGACAGCCTTTGCATACCCCAAATATGAACCCGGACGAAGGAGCTCTGGCGGTGGGACTGCAGGCTGCGGCCAGCCTGCTAGGCTATCTTACCATGTCGGAGTTTCCCTTGGGGAAGGATTCCGGCGGCTAACCCATTCCGGGGTGGTGGCCTCCGGGTGAAGATCAATCTCCGGCAAATAAGGTTTTAGGTCCACAATGGGAGTGCCTTCCCGGGCGTCCAGCTTATCTAATTTCAAGATATTATTTTCGATGGCAATTATGCGGGCGGCGCTGAGGCCAATCAGGTTGGGCCGGCGGGGGGAGCGGGTCCCAAAGACCCCGGTCAGAGGGTTGGCGGGATTTTTGCGGGGGTGAACCTTTAGGACCGAGCGACTCTGGGGGTCGTCATGTTCGTGGAACCAATATATCACCCAGACATGGGAAAAACCGGCCAGGCCGTCCAAAGCCGGGGCGTATTGGGGATCGATTTCGACGGCCGGCTGGTCGTCCATTTTCCGGACCCAGCCAATCGGTTTGAGTTCATAAGGTTTCATGCCGGTTACCTCAGCGATTTGATCAACCCCGGGGCCCTACCAGTTTATAAATAGGAGTGGCTTGCCCCCGGCCGCGCAGGATGACCGGTGGACATGCTTCCAGCTGAAAATCTTCGGCCACTTCTTGATAAGTCAGTGGACCGATAATGGTATCGGCTTCCAATTCCCGGGTCAGCTCCTGCAGCCGTGCCGCGACATTGACGGTATCCCCGATCACCGTGTAATCCATCCGGCGGTCACAGCCGATATTGCCAACGATCACCTCCCCGGTATTAACGCCGATGCCGATACGGCGGATCGGAAAATCCCCTTGATCCTGCATCTCCGTCAGACGGCGGTGCATGGCCAGGGCACATTCGACGGCCCGATGTGAGGCCCGGGGGAGTTCCAGGGGCGCGCCAAAAATTGCCATCAGATTATCTCCCAGGTACTTATCCAGGGTGCCCTGATACTCAAAGACCAGATCCACCATGGCGGTGAAAAACCGGTTGAGCATTTCCACCACGGTTTCGGGAGTCAGCTGTTCGGAAATCGCCGTAAATCCCCAGATATCGGCAAACAGCACCGTAATCTGGCGCCGCCGCCCCCCTAGTTGCAATAAATCCGGGTTTTTGATGATTTCATCACACACCCCAGGGCTGACATAGCGCGAGATAGTATCCCGCAGGTGGTCTTTTTCTTTATATAACCGCAGGCGGCTGCGCAGGGAGGCCTCATGGCCGGCCTCTTCATTGGCGATCTCCTGCAAAAGATCTTTCAGTTCCGGATCATCGGTTTGTTTGCTCAGTTCCAGATAACTATTCCGGGCCTGCAATTCCTGGGCAATGGCCAGTTCAATAGCCTCAACGATAGTTAATTTTTGCATCGGGTACTCCTAAGAAGATGACTTTGAGCCAGCATCGCCGGAAACCATGGACCGGCCCCGAAACAGCTCTTAATATATCTTAATTTTATCCACCTTGCATCAGTGATGGGGCGGGACTCAAAAATTTTGCTCGCAGAGCCCGGTAAGCCCGGCCTTTGGATCACCCTTGCAACCAATGGAAGTTTACCTCTTTAGAGTTGTATTTAATCGATTAAAACGATAATATTATTTTTAATCGGATGTAAGTTATATAAGTCCCTGGCCGCAATCCTCGAATGGAGCGGCCAATCGGGAAATATTTGATTTTATTAAAGAAGTTAGCAATAACCGGGGGTGATCCTCAGGAGCGGGGGTTTGAAAGGCCGGCGCGCTGCAACTCCCGGCTGACCACATTTAACAGCGCCCACACGGTATCCAAGGGCCAGTATTGATCTAAACCAGCGGGGAGGGTCAGGCTGACCTGAGCCGGGAACTCCTCGTCCGCCTCCCAGAGGATGATTCCCACTGCAAGGCCTGGAAATACCGGCAGGGTGAGGGCTGCATCTCCCAAATCCTGGGGCTGGCCCCCGAGGCGTTGGCCGGCTGCCAAAAAACCGGCAGCATCCTGGCCAAAGCGCTCCTCCAGGGGGGCAACCGGCAGGGCATGGGGACCTTGAAAAAAGGTAGTGCCGCCCTTGAATTCGCGGGGGCTAACCTGACGGACGCCCAGGGCCGCGGGATTTACCCGCAGCAGGAAAAGCAGGGCGACCAGACAGAGCTGAAAACCTGGTTCCCGGTCTGCTGCACCGCTGATTAAAATTTGATGCTGAGCCGGAGCAATTATCAGGGTCTGGTTCAAAAAAGGCAACTGATAGGTGCCGTTAATGAACGCGGCCCCGGTCCGAGTGGCCACTTCTTGCGGCGGCCGAGCAAGCAAATCCTGCCAGAAGGCGGCATCAACGTCGGCGCATTTTTCATATAAGACGTTGGCTTCCGGGTCGGCAGCGATATCAGATTTTGACTTTGTCATGGTTTTCCCAAATAGCCATAATATTCCTGAAAAATTTAGTTCTGTAAAGGACTATCTGTTGAGCTCAGGGAATTACCAGCATATAAATCTAGCAGGTTAATGAGGAGCAGCCCTAGCCGATGAAACAATTTTTTTATCCCCAAAGTGTAGCGGTAGTGGGAGTCTCAGAATATCCCACTAATTTGGGTCGGGTTATTGTCAACAATCTCCTTGACTTCGGCTTCCAGGGCCCCATCTTTCCGATAGGACCACGGGGCGGCCAGGTTCACGGCCTGGAAATCTTGCCATCATTAATGGAACTGCCACAGCCGGTGGATTTGGTGACGGTGCTGGCTCCGGCCCTGGTGGTCCCCAAGGTCTTGGATCACTGCGCTCAACGAGGAATTACCCGGGTGGTGGTAGAGTCGGGCGGATTTTCAGAATGCAGCGAAGCCGGTAAGGTCCTGGAAGAAGAAGTGCGACAGCGGCTGCAGGATTACGGCATTCGCATGGTGGGGCCCAATGGGCTGGGCCTGATCAATCTGGAGGTAGGACTTTGCCTGCCGTTCGCCCAGATCCCCTTGCGGCCCCGCTTGGGAGGGGTGTCGGTGGTGGCCCAGAGCGGCGGGGTGGGTGCCAACCTGATTTCCTGGCTGGCCCAGGAAGGGTTGGGGATGAATAAATTTATTAGCTTGGGCAATAAGCTGAATATCAATGAAAACGATATCCTGGCTTATCTTTTGGAAGACGACGGCACCCAGGTGATTTATCTGTACTTGGAAGACATTGCTGACGGCCGGAGATTGATGGATCTGGGGCAGGCGGCCACCAAGCCGATCCTGCTGCACAAAGGCAATATTGGCCAGGCCAGCGCCGCTATTGCCCGCAGCCACACCGCAGCCCTGACCGTGGATGATCGGGTGGTGGACGCTGCCTGTTTCCAGGCCGGGTTGTGCCGGGTTCATACCCAGGCTGATTTTTTGCTGGCTGCCAAGGCTCTGGAACAGCCGCCCTTACAGGGGAATCGGTTAGCGGTGATGTCGCGCTCGGGAGGCCAGGCGGTGTTGGTCGCTGATGCCTGCCAGCGTTGGGGGTTTGAATTGCCGCCTTTGTCGGAACGCATCCAGAATTTAATCCGCAGCCGCTCCCGGGCCGGGATCATTGAACCCCTTAACCCGGTAGATTTGGGGGATGTCTATGACTTTTCCCTTTATCGGGATCTGATGCATGAGTTTTGCCGGGACCCGGTTTTTGATGCGGTGCTCCTCAACTATGAACCTCTATCGGATGAAGAAAAAGCCGTAGCCCGGGATACGGTGAAGGATCTGGTCAGGCTGGCTCAGCGCCACCAAAAGCCTCTGGTGATCGCCGTAATCGGCGAACTGGAGGAAGAACAATATTTGCGGCAGGAATTGGGGGTGCCGGTGTTTGACTTCCCCGAAGAAGCCATTCAAGGCCTGGCTCTGGCCCGGCAAGCTTCCACAACTCCCACTGCTCTTACGGCCTCGATGGCCACGCCGCCTCAACTGCCGGAAGTGGAAAAGGTGTTAGGTCCGCATCTCAATACCCCTGGTCCCCTGCCCATGCCAGTGGCCTTAGAGGTTTTTCAGAGCCTGGGGATGGCCGTCCCCGAGTGGCATCTGGTGACCTCGGGGGAGGAAGCGCAGAGCGCCGCGTCCCGGCTGGGCTGTCCGGTCTGCCTGAAGATGGTGGCTGCCAGCGCGGTGCATAAATCTGATCTGGGAGGGGTCCTGCTCAACCTTGAGACCGTGGCCGCCGCAGTTCAGGGTTTTGACCAGCTAGCCCAGGTGGCTCAAAAGCGGCTCCCGCCCGGAGAAGAATGGCAAGCGCTGATCATGCCTATGGTTGCCGGCGGGGTTGAAGTCCTGTTCGGAGCCCGGCGGGATCATACCTTTGGCCCCCTGGTGGTGTTCGGAGCCGGCGGCATCTGGGTGGAGATCCTGGAAGATGTGGCCCTGGGCATAGCTCCCCTGGACCAAGAGCAGGCCCGGCGTTTGATCGACCAGACTCGAATCAGCGCCCTGTTGGAAGGGCGGCGTGGTCAACCAGCGGCGGACCGGGAAAGTTTAATCCAGGGGATAATGTTGCTGTCTTCCTTGATGCTACATTTTCCTCAGATTCAGGAGTTGGACCTCAATCCAATCCGGGTTTTCCCCCAGGGTCAGGGTCTGCTGATCCTCGACGCCCGCATGACTATCGGCTAGAACGCGTTGTAAAGCCGGACAGGGATAGTGGTTAAGTTCTTGTAAGCCGGTCTAGTTATCGCCGGTTATCCGTTCCAGACGCTTTTCCACCCACCCGGCTTCGGATTCAAAGCCGCACTTCTGGTAAACCTTGAGAAGCTGCCGGTATCGGGCCCCCACATCAAAGCCGAGGGCATGGTGTAACTTCCTGAGGCAGACAGGGCATAGATGCGGGGGGCGCAGATCCCCCTCCGGTAAGTGGTTGGAGCCATTCATAATACATTTGCAGTATATACAGTGCAGCAGGCCGCACATATGGCCGATCTCATGGATCATCACCTTGCCGGTGCGCTTTAATAACCGCCTCTGGAAGTCCGGACTCCTTGGTTCGCCATATAAGCTGGGATCATAGCGGGCCAAGCTAATGATGCCGACCCGCGCCCTGAGGGTGGCCATGCCAAAGACAAAATTCCACTCCGGGTTCGGGTAAAGATCTTCATTAGTGATGCCCAATAGACAAAAAGCATCAGCAGGCAGCTTCTCCCCCAGCAGGGCCAGGAGGTCATCAACCAACAGCTGGCGATGGTTAGTGAGGGGGTTGAGGCGAGATGTAATGGCTTGATGGTCAATCCTGAGCACGGGCTGTACTTTCACTTCCAGGGTAAAGTAGGCGGCGGCCCACTCCTGCAACCGGTCCAGGGGAGGACTGGGGCCGGGGAGGAATTCCCCCAGGGGTTGCAGATAGATTTTATTGCGAGTTCGGTCCGGGCGGTTCCACTCACAGCGGATAAAATCTTCAAAGGGCTGCCCTTCCTCGGGATGCACCGCCAACCAGTCTCCGGGTTGGGGAAAAGTCATGGGTCGAAAATCGTCGCTGAGATGAAAAGCTTTTTGTAAGGCATGGGGAAGAGCTTGGACGGGACCCAGAGCCTGAAAGATTTGCGCCTGCCTGGGAGGCCAAAAGGATATCGCCCCCCGGGGGGCAGGCGGGATGCAATACTTAGTGGCGGGCAAATCAATGGCGGCAGCCGGATCAAAAGACAGGGCCAACATAAATAGAATCAGGCAGCTGCATTTAGTCCCTTTCAGGTGAGCCATAAAAATTTCGCCGTCTAAGGTAAGCGCCGGTTATAACCTAAAAAGCCATGCAGACCGCATGGCTTTTTATATATTCTAGCAGCCCGGTGGAACTGTTTTTTACTCCACATCATTCGCCCCTGGTTGGAATGCTTCAGGCGGGCCGGGACAGTTTTTCCGGTCCTCGGGCTGCTTTAGTTTAAATATTAATCACCCTTAGCAGAAATGCAAGGGCTTCCTCATCGGTGTCGGCGATTTTTATTTCTAACTTGAGAGCCAGCGGATAAAAAGGCATGTTTTTTGCTCTTTTGATAATTATATAGAGGCAGTGATGAATCCATTTTGCGAAATTGCAGCTAGAGGTGGAAAGGTTGAATTACCGCCGATCTGCGCTGAGTGTCCCTGGTTGGAATGGCATGAAGGGAAACAGGGCTGCGTCAACTACAAGACTTTGCTGTGCCGGCTGGCTCCAGCCTATGTTATTGAAAGATTTTTCGAATTCAAAATCTTTGGCAAGTGATGGTCAGGTGGTAATCTCGCCCCCTTTTGGAAAAAGGAGGGGGAATATATCCCCTGATTTTGTGAAATATTAATTAAAGTCTCCCGATCGGCCCGCCTCTGTTATTCGGGCAACAAACGTCCGGTTATTTTCCCAAAAGATAACACCCGGGTCCAGGCCTCAAGCGGCACTCGCTGGGGATCAAAAAGGATATGGACCATGCCCCGTTCATCTTCAAAGGCGCGGTTGCGGATTTCCACCACTATCTTGCGCCGGCCATGTTCGGTGGGGCCGATGTGGATATTGATGTCCTCCGGATGGGGATAAGGAATACCCGAAACCGTGATGGTCTCTCCTCCCTTTAGTTCGCCCAAGGCCCCCAGGCGGAAGTTATAGAACGCACTGATGGGATCGTAGATGGGCTCGTCCAGTGCTGTATGCCACTTGAGCTTCAGCGCGCCATCGCCGTCGCGCTGCCAGAGTTCCAGGCTATTCTGCTGGTGGTCAAAACGATATTCCTTGTAACGGTGGCGACCGCGCAGCCAGGATTCTTCCCGGTAGATCTCCGGCAGCAGCTTCCCCTGGTTATAGATCATTCGGGTGCAGTAGCAATCACGGCGGTGGGCGGTAAAAAAGCCCAGTATGCCCCGGGTGTGGCCGCTGATCTCCCCTTCATAACAGTCCGGCGCTAATTGCCTTAAGGTGATGTTAGCCCGGACCGCATCGCGCAGCATCAGCACGTCCACTGAGTAGTTTAAAGATTCCGGGGTGAGTTCGGCGGCTCTAATTACGTCCGGAGTGAGATAGACCGGTCCGGCCAGCCAGACCAACAGCCAGCAGGTGAGGTAGGAGCATCGTCTCATGATTGGCGACGCTTGGCGGATTTACGCCGAGGACGTTTGGACTTATCGGTTTCCCAAAGACCATCCTGGCCGAAATGTTTATGCCACCATGTTTGGTAGTTGTCCTGAAGTTCAGCCGCTTCTTCGAGATGGTAACGATATTTTTCTAAAAATTGCAATATACAGTGGTAGGCCTCGTTGATCTCCTGCATGCGGACGTGGTATTCGGCGAGATTGTCCGGGGAAGCGGCATCAGGATGCCAGCGGCGAGCGGCCCGCCGATAAGCAGCCTGGATCTCTTTCCGGGTAGCTCTAATACCCAATCCTAATAATTGCCGGGCTTTTTCCAGGTTCATAAATTTTCCCGAGGGGCTGAGCTTAAATCTTAGAAACGAAGCCGACCAGCAAAATATCTTGCCTGCTCAAGTATAGCAATAATATATATTATATGACCTGCTTTATAAAGGCGATAAAGAGAATTATTGCTTGTTAGCCGCTAAAATGTTATTATTTACAATGAATTGGTTTATTTAGTTTTTAGTCAAATAATCCCAATCAAATTCTGAGCGACCATTGGTCCAACCTGGATGGCCACTGATAGAGGTCTGTTTTGACTAAAGCGGTCTGAAGGTTAACAGGAATAAGATGAATTCTGTGCATCGATCAATTTCCATGAATGCCCTGGAATTCGATCAAACTCTGGAGCGTTTGACCGAGGAAATTCTGGCGCAGCAACCCGAACTGTCCCGGTTAGTGTTGGTAGGAATTCGCACCGGGGGAGCTTTTCTGGCGCAACGCCTGGGAGAAAAAATTCAGCAGCGGCATGATCTTAAGGTCCCGGTAGGGATTCTCGATATCACCCTGTACCGGGATGACTGGACCCGGATCAGCCACAAACCCCAGGTAGGCCGCACCGAGCTGAACTTTTCCATTGATGATCAGGATGTCGTCCTGGTGGATGATGTGTTGTTCACCGGCCGCACCGTCCGGGCGGCGCTCGATGCCCTGATTGATTTCGGACGGCCCCGCCGAATCCGGCTGGCGGTGCTGGTAGATCGAGGCGGCCGGGAACTGCCTATCTGTCCTGATTTTGTCGGTCAAACTTTAACTTTATCACGGGAGCAACGGGTCAACGTCTATTTTCGGGAACTGCACTTCCCGGACGAGGTGGCCATCGAATCTGCTGATCCAAACAAAGAATGAGAATGACAGTGACCGACAAAAAATCTGCCAAAAAAATTAGGGAACTATCTTTAGCTGCCCTGGCCCCAGATTCTCAGGCGGCCTTAGAAGAACTCCTGGAAGGGGTGAATCGGGCCCTGGCAGCAGGGGCGGAAGTGGAAGCGGTGCTAGCAATTTTAGCCAGCCAGCCGCCCGGAGAGTTGGCCTGGGATCTGGCCCTGATTGCCAGGTTGGCCAAGATTGCCCATCCGGCCATACCCGAAGCCTTACAGCGCCATTTCGCTCCCGGACTGGACAAAGTCCGGCACAAGGCTTTAAAAAAGGCCTTTCACGAGCTGAAAACCAGGCAGGTAGCGGTTCCGGCGCTTCCGCCCCTGGTTGAACCCACTTCGGCTCGGCCCACGACCATGGTCCCCTCAGAATGCCACCTAAGCGTGGTCGATAGCCATGGCAGTCGGATGGTCTTCCTCCAGGTGGCTAAAGAAGGTTTGGGCTTTAATGTATTGCAGGCCCTGATCAATGATCGCGACGGGCTTAAGGATTGTTATGTTCTTTCCCTAAGCAAAAAACGGCGCCGGGAATTGCTGGAAGAATACAACCAGGAGCAGATAGGCCAAATGGTCCCGGTGCCACCGGTCTACGGCCTGAAGCTGATAGAAGAGGCTTATTCTATCACCGCCGACCGCAATCAAGAGGGCCCGGCAACCTATGGGCGGGTCCGGGATCTCTTGCTGGAGCGGATTGACCTGGAGGCAGCCCCGGAGGTGGAGGACTTATTGCCGCCGATGGAGGAACCTGAGGTCAACCTCTATTTGGAAAAATCTCGGGATTTAGGTCTGGATGAGGCCTTTCAGACCTGGTTGCCCCACCCGGAGGACATGACCCCGTACATCCAGAAGTTGCGCCAGGTCGAGGAAAGTCCCCTCGTGCTTACGGAAGACCAAAAGCGGGACCGAATTGACGCGGTGATAGCCCAGGCAGTGGAAGAACTTTTTCCCCCGGAAGAGCGCCCCCGGCTGAGCCGGCGATTGCTGGAGATGGCGCATTTTCTGGATTGTTGCGGAAAACCGCAGGAGGCCCGCGTGGCTCAAGCGGTCGGGATAGATGTTAAGCGCCGGCGGGTAGTTCTGGAAGGAGAAAACCCCTTTCTGCTCGGGCTTATATGGCATTCCATCTTGGCCATCGCGGAATATTTCAAGGAAATTGAAGAAGCCGCCAAACAGCAAGAATTAATTAGCGCGCCCTCGGAACCCCTAATAACGGGGAGATAAAGATGATTCATACCTTATCAGTGCAGACCTCGGCTCAGACCGAATTGATCGATATCACCCCCCAGGTCCAGGAAGTAGTCCGCCAAAACAATCTGAAGGAGGGGGTTTGCCATATCTTTGTTCCCCATACGACAGCCGCGGTGACCATCAACGAAAATGCCGATCCCAGTGTGAAGTCGGATATTTTAATGATCTTGAACAAATTGATCAGTCCCCAAGAGCCCTACCGCCATCTGGAGGGCAACTCCCCGGCCCATATCAAGGCCAGTCTGATAGGCCCTCTGGAGACGGTGTTTATCGAAGATGGACGGCTGGTGCTGGGTACCTGGCAAGGAATTTTTTTCTGTGAATTTGACGGCCCGAGGCGGCGCAAGTTCAACATCAAGTTGGTCCACGGGTGATATGCGCGGCAAAACCAAATATTTTTCGGAGGCCCGTTTGGGGGGCGAAATTACCCTGAAGGCCATCCGGCTGGGGGAAAAAAAGATTCAGGATCGGAATCTGCTCAAAGAATTTTTAGAGTTGGTGCATATTAAAAAAGGACTGTTGGAACCTTATAATGCTGATTACCCCCTGATCGATGGCCGGGAGTTACTGCCTTCCTTTGAGATCAATTTTGCCGAATATAAGTTTTTACCCAGCTTCAGCATGGTGGTGTTTAACCGGGAGCTGGATTATCAGAATGAAGTCTTTCAATTCGACCGGCTCCATAGCATCACTGAGATGTTTCCCTCTGAGGCGGAACCGATGGCCAGCCGGAAACACGCCTCAACCCGGGAGCGGCTGAACCGGGAAAACTTGGAAAAAATCTTTCCCCACCTTCCCCCAGAGTTGCGCACCCGGTTTAAACAGCGATATTCGAATCGAGATTTAACTGATCTGGCCCATTACGAACAGTTGCTGGACTTTGTCTTTCACATGGATCGGGCCCATGTAATTGCCCGGGATCCCCAGGGAGAATTTCGCTTTCTGGGCAGTTATGCCTCCTTTCCCTCGGAACTGGATAACGAACTCAAAACTTTTGGGCGGCGTCTGGGGAAGTTCAAGGCCAAAGATAATGCCCGCTATGAGGCCAACCGCTATTTTGTCTATCACTTTCTGATGGAACTCTATGGCTTTCCCATCGCCTCTGAACGCCGCACCTCCAGCGCCCTCTTTGCCCGTAAATTAAGCCGGCTCAAGGAGCAATACCTCATCAAAGTATTAGGCAGTTCGGATCGAGTCATCACCAGCCTCTGCGGTTTTGAGCAGAAACGCTTCCCCCTGGTTGAAAAGATGGCTTTGGTTCCGGTCCCCCGCGGCATGAAGGAAGAGCATAAGCAACTCAAGGAGCAGGGGTTTTACGTAGATGAGGCCCGGCGGGTAGTGATACTCAAAGTTAGTTATGTACAACACAAGTATAACAAAAATAACGTCCAGGCAGATCGGGCTTTATCTGTAGTTAAGCAGGAAGTTATTCATCCCCTTACCGGGAAAATGGAAGCCGGATTTAATATTCTCAAAGATTCACGTAGTTTTTTGATCGATCTCAATGACATTGTAAGAGGGGAATATAAAGGAAGCATTTCTTATAAACGCTGGGGCCAGATCAATTCTACCAAAACCCATGATGACCGGCTGAAGTTTCTCTATGCCTGGCTAAGCAAAAATCAACGCCGTATTACCGGTTATAGTAAAGATTTTTTTGAAGATATCCGGAAGGTGCTCAACAGTTATATCCTTAACCCGGATTATCATCTCTATTTTAAAAAATACCCGCAATTACACCGGGAGGTCCTGGGAAAAATCAGCTATCTTAAGCAGGCCCATCAGGTACAGCATCTGGAAAAGCTGGTCCAACGGCGGCCGCCCTATAACCGCCGCTTAACACTGGTGAAGTTATTGGCCCTGGTATTAGAATACATTGAGGAAAACCTGGACGAAATCCCCCATTATTACGACGACCTCTATGATAAATTTGACAATATTTTTGACCAACTCCTCGCCCACCCTTATATTAAAAGATTAAATAATTTAAAGAGGGCACCGGATCAACCCTATCAGCGCAAGCTCTGGAAGATGCTTAACAGACTCAAGAAATTAAAAGAAGATCTGGACCACGATTATCACCGGGTCAAGCAGGCGGGGGAAACCGGCACTTTTACCCACTTTCTCTTCCATGAATCTTTGGATGCCCACAGTTCTCAGTGAGGAGTTCCACCAGCCGTCAAACTCAGGGGTCAGATGGCACTATCGGCAAGCCGGGCAAGGCCCCCATCTGCTCTTGCTGCACGGCTTGGGAGCTTCGGTTTTTTCCTGGCGGCACAATCTGGATACCTTAGCCCGGTATTTTCGAGTCACTGCCCTGGATCTGAAAGGCTGCGGCGCCGCACCTGCAGCAATGGCTGACGAATTTAACTTAGAGGCCCTGGTGCAGGATGTATTAGATTTTATGGAGGCCATGGAGATCAAACGGGCTGCCCTGGCCGGTAATTCTTTAGGCGGCAGTGTGGCCCTGTTGCTGGCTCAACGTCGTCCGGAGCAATTTTCTGCCCTGATCCTGCTGGCCCCGGCGGTGATTACCAACCGGCTGCCCTGGATTATCTATCCCTTGAAGGTGCCGATAATTGGCTGTCTGGCCGCCCTGCTGATGGGTCCCTGGATTGTTCCGCTGGCCTTGCGCCTGGCCTATCATGATCACCGCTTGATTACTCCGGAAGTAATCGCTGGTTATGCACAGCCCCTGCGAAGTCCGAAAAAACGTCTGATCCTGCGGGCCCTTTGTCGAGGTCTGCATCCCTGGTCACCGGCCCGGGTGATGGCCCTGCTGGCCAGCGTCCGGCAGCCGACCGCGATTATCTGGGGAGAACAGGATCGCATCCTGCCTCCAGAACAGGCTGATTGGCTGCTGGAGCACCTCCCCCAGGCGGAGCTTTACTTACTTCCCGGCGTCGGGCATGCCCCCCAGGAGGAAGAGCCAAACCGGGTAAATAAAATAATCATTGATTTTTTGCACCAATCGTCCTAAATGAATAATTAGGCTCCGCCAGATCGGCGCGGCCATCAATAAAAGGAGGTGGGCCGTCAGCCTCTGGTCAGAAGGCGGGTAGGCCCAGAAATCGCTATGAAAAGAAATATTATTCCCTTTGAGAAGGCCCAACGTTCAGTAAAGGAGGTCATCGAACGGTTCTATCAGGAAATGGACGACATCGAGGAGATCGTGGTGATCGCCAAAGACCGGGAGGGGGAATGGATTTTTGCCAATTCCGAACTGGAAAATGAATTGGAATGGATCGGCAGCTTATATAAATTTATCCATAAGGGTATCCTGGAGGACAGCGATGAGCTTTACTTTTAGATAAAGTCCTGGGAGTTTCTTTAGGGCCGATCAAAAATCAAGGGGAGAGAAAATGTTCTCTCCCCTTGGTTGTTAAAGACAATCTCCGAGCGCAATTATTGACCCAAAAGATCATTTTTAAAATTTATGATGATTTATTTATCAGGATATTTAACAACTTGCATCCTCTCACATATCCTCATCCGGAAATCTCTCTTCATACCAGAGTTTCTCCTAATTCTATCTATTTGCTTCTTCCCTTTATAAACCCAGATTTCAGAGTGACAATAATTATAATCTTCGGGAATATGCTCTATTTGAAAATCATATCGGTCCCCGGCACTTGACATCATAAAAGGAGGAACATCTTTTACCTTAAAGACCACATAACCTTGTTTTTTATAGCAAGGGAGGAGAATCCATTCAGGCTGACACCCATGTTTCGATCTGTTGAGGGATTGATTAACCGATTTTATTTCAATTGGGATAATTAAATCTTCATGATACTCCTTGAATCGTATAAAAAGGTCCTCCTCGGGAGCGAAATCCTGATCCGGCTCTCTATTATTTCGGAGCATTCCTGCAGGAAGACAATCAAGAGACAAGCAATCAGACATCGATAAAATCTCTTAGAGTTTCCAGGGCATCCTTGATTTCTTCTGTAGTTTCTCCAATCTCCCATATGTGCCGATATCCTTTCCTATCAGACATGGCCGCCCCTATTCCGCCTTCGTTATAACACTCCACAAAGCCATATCTATTACCCTTGGCAAAGAATATCCCGATACCCTCTTCCGCCGAAGGCATTATTTTGGTAGGGACAAAGTCTATTTCATCCAACACTATGAGGACATCCCAGGCATTTATGTAAGCCATATCATTTGGAGCAGCAGTGCCATAGCCGTCATAGTTATCAGGAAGGGCACGTATTTCCTTTAATTTAGTTTGAAAATTTAGTAACCAGGAAGGGGTTAAATTATTAGTTAGCACTTCTTCGGTTGGTGTTATCTGGCAGCGTGTTTTAAGATCGTCCAAAACTGACTTAATAACGTATTTGCTTTTGGTTAAGCTATCACGACAAGCTTTGTAATGGTACCCTGGCAGTGTTTCAGAGGCATCATAAAAAAGTGGCATAGTCATTATTGAGCCTTCTCAGTTTGGATTTTTTGTGATTTTTCCTCATAACTGGCTATTTTATCGTCCAACCACTCGCGTATTCTTTTTGCAACTTCTACGCTCAACACAAGCTGAGCGTCAACCTCTCTTATCACGGAATCGCGAACGACTCGCATTTCTGTTATTTCTTCTCCAACTCTGCCCTCTGGTTCGAACTTCTTTACAGTCCGCTTAGGTATTGGCCACCGTTCGCTAAACACTGACATATGAATAAAACCGGTTGGGGCATTGCCTCCCCAGACGCCGTCAACATGAATCACTCGGAATTGATTGCTTTTAATATAATCATATGAGATGGTGCCCTCATCTAAATCAACGCCCGGCACTTTCATTTTTTCCTCTGTCATGGCCTATTCTCCTTTTCGGAGTTCCCATGGAAAAAATTAAATTTAAGAGAATTATATCACAATGATGTATTTTCAGCTATCCAAATGAAAATCGCAAGCACATAAAGGAACCATGAGACAAAAGTACTCATTAAGGAAAATTAGAAGTGCAAATTCTTTTTATTTGTGACAGCGCGCAACTGATGGTAAAATTTTACACTTCTGTAGGGCAACTGTATAAGGGAATGGCTCTCAGAACTTTTCCCTTATCCGCTATTTTTTAGTCGGTTTTCATGCTCCGGTTGAAAATTTATAGTCGATACCGTTCCTCCACGATGCGCTCCACTTCTTCTTCGGTGGGCATGGTATCCCGGTAGCCCGCCATGTACTGGTTGCGCAGCCAGCGGAACAGACTCACGGTTTCATTGACCCGGACGATCTCCGGGATCACCCCGCTTTCCACGGTCCTAATATGCTGATTATATTGCCCCAGCATGCTGACCACATCGTAGAAGGTGGCGGCATCCCGTTTGATGCCCCGCTTGAAGGACTTGCCCTGCCGGGGATAGATCTGCTCAGGTTCGGGGTTGGCGGAAATGTCGATCCGTTGGAACGGCCGGCGCACCGCCACCTGCCATTTGCGTGACTCCACCATCATCCGGGAGATCAGTGGCCCGGCCCAATCGTGGCTCTGATGACCCTGGGGGCAGAATGAGAAAAATTCGACCATGGAGGGGCCGTTATAGGCGATGGCCTCTTTCAGGATTTTGATGGCGTAAAGTGGGTTGTCAATGGTTAGTTTAGCGGCGTAGACATGGGAAATGGCCATCGCCTGGCTGATGATCCGCCGGTGCAGGGTGGTCTTCCCGGGATATTTTCGGCCTATCGGTGAAGTGGAGCGGGAACTGCCGTAGCGGGTAGCTCCGGATTTTTGCATCCCGGTATTCATATAGCCTTCGTTGTTGTAAATGATCCAGGTGATATCATAATTTTCACCCAGGGCATGATTAAAGGGACCATTGCCAATATCATAAATAGCCCCATCGCCGGCAAAGACGATGATCTTGGTCAGGACATCGTTGAAGCGATTGTTATAAGCCTGATCCAGGCTGAATTTCGCCCCCAGTGCGGCGGCGGAGGCGGTGCCGAAGCCATAGTGGCCCGCCTGGTAGATGCGGGTATTGAAGGGATTGACCAACTCCGACACCTGGTTGCAACCGGTAGCATTGATGGTGTAGATGGTGAAGCCGTAATCCAGCATATGTTCAATCTCATGCTTGGTTTTTTCCGACAAGATCTTCAAGCCCTGGTAGAAGGTGGCAATACCCTCCGGATGGTTGCGCAGGGACTCGGCGGCATAGAAGGTCAACAAGTTTATGAGCCCCTCGCTGCAGCCCGGACACAGGGTATGACGGCCCGGATAGAGTTTGGAAAAGACAAACAACACCTGGTGTAAAATGGTCATTTCATCAACATAGGGCGCTATTTCAGCAGTCTGGTCGAATCCCTGGTAGACCGGGGGGAGAAAATCGGCGTCGGTCAGTTTGGTTTTGTCTACCATGTGCATGGCATCGGTGGGGCAGACCTGGGCGCAGATACCGCAGCCCTTGCAAGCCCCGGGATCAACGTCGATGTTAAAGGCGCAATGTTCCCAGGGAATGCCTTTGGGGGGTTTTTTAAAGACCTTAAAGTAACGCTGGGCCTCATCCGGGATGGGGCGGGAGGTGACAGTGGAATATAGCGCCGCATCCGGGCAAGAGGCAGTACAGCGGCCGCAAGCAATGCATTTGGAGGGATCATAAACCGGGAGTTGGGTCCCCACAAAACCCATATCCCGATAGCGGCTGGTAGCGGCCGGGACCACCGGCAGAAATCGATTCCAGGGCACTTGCTTGCCTTCCGAAATGGGCTGGACCATTTCCTGGTAAAAAGTATTCTGATAATCATCGATGAGATTTACCGGCTTGATAACGCCCAGTTCGTCTTTATCGCTGGGAGTGATCAACAGACCGGCGGCGCCCGTCCCCTGGCCAAAATCTTCCGGCTGCGGCGCCACATAGCGATCCCGCTCGGCATTTAAGGCCTTGGCGACGCCCCGCTTATCGGTTCCGGAGCCATCCTCGCCAAATTCTGCCCCATACCTGAGGAGAGTCAGGTTAGCCTCAATAATCTCCTGGCCTTTTTTGCCGGCCAGCTTTTTCTCCAAAATCTTTTTAAACCGTTGTTCGAACTCGTCCTCGGGAAGAATCCCCACTTCTTTATTAATCAATCCCAAGATGGGGGAGCCCGGCAGGTTGCGGTTAATGTGTTTTAAGGCGACCCAGGTGGCGTCGATGGTCATCAGCTTGATTTTACGATACTTGATCATGGTCTGCACCTGGTCCGGGAACGAGGCCAGAAGCTCGTCGCTGCTTCTCAGGCTGTTGATCACCATTAAGCCGTTTTCTTTTAAACCGCCGACATATTCCCGGAGGATCTCGTCCGACAGGAATTTTTCGTTAAAAAAGGCCAGGACATCGCACTCGGTGAGCTCGGAGCTGTTGCGGATGGGACGGGGGCTGATGCGCAGATTCATAAACACCGGCGCCCCCTTACGCGCCGCGCCGTAGCGGGCCCCGGACTGAATATAATTGTGGCCGTTGGAACTGTCTTCGACGTAAATCTGTCCCGCCGATTCCAGGGCGGTTTTAACCCCTTCCGCTCCTACCCCGATAAAAGTCATCCCCAACTCCCGTTCCGGGTAGGCTGGCAGCGGGGCTGGCCTGAGGGTGTAGGGGCCTTCGATGCCGACATAGAAATCCCGAAGCAAGCCCGGCTTTTTTTCTAAACAGGCTTTCATATTGCCGATGACGGCCGCCACATCGTACTTATTAAAGTCCTTGCTTCCCAAACCATACACCCCGTGGAGGAGGGTGGGCATAAAGTCCCGACCATAGATCTGGTGCTCCTCGCGGCCTTCTCGAGCCGCCCGGTGAGAGATCTGCAAAGCTGCCTGAATATCTCCCAGGAGTAACTGGTTATGGGTCTTGGCAGCCCGTTCCAGTACGGTGATCACCTTGGCCTGGCGAATCCCGTAAGCCAGTTCTTCATAACAAGGAGGGGTAAACAACACCGGCCGCACCATACCTATTTTCAGTCCCGTAGCATCGCGGTAATAATCAACCACATCTTTGACCACCCCGGCGGCAGAGCCCATAATAACAATGACCATGTCAGCGTCTTCGGTGCGGTAATTCTCCACCACCTTAAGGTTGGTGCCCAAAATCTGGTTCATGACATTCATGGCCGCGATAAAGCCCCGCCGGAAATAACGGTAAGCGTAATCTTGGGCCACCTGCCCTTCCATGGTCAGATCGGTGTCCGTAAAGCTGCCGATAAGGTTGGTATTTTTGAAATCAGGCTGATAAAACCGGTTGGGAAAGCCGACAAAGTCCTTGAGAAATTCATCAGACAGTTCTTTAATATTTTCCAGGGCATGGCTCTTGATAAAACCATCCCCAACGACCATGCAGGGTAACATGACCTGGCGAAGTTCGGCCACCTTAAAGGCGATGGGCAGCAGTTCGTGCAGTTCTTGATTGTCTCCCGAGACCAACTGGGCCCACCCGGCATTGCGCACTGCATAAAAATCAGTGTGGCCACAATGAATGCTCAAAGAACCTTTATTGACTTCCCGCGCCATCACGGTCATGACCACCGGCAGCCGCTTCCCGGCCACGGAAAACAGATTTTTGGTTTTGAGCAGCAGGCCTTGGGAAGAAGTGTTGTCGACGTAGCGACCGCCCTGGACCGCCATGGCTTCGACTGCGGCAATGGCCGAGAGTTCATCACTGGGCTGAAAATACATTAATTCGTTGCCGAATAAGTTCTGTTGACCATCAGCGGCCGCTTTGGCGAAATTTTCAGCAATCGGAGTCGAGGGAGTAATCGGGTAGCCGCACAGTCCATCTACCACCCGAGTCAGTACAGAGAGGGCGGCCTGGTTGCCGTCCATCAGAACTTCCTGACGCTGCCGCAGGGCTTCCAACTTTTCTGCCGGAATTGCATTCAGATCAAACCGAAGCAGATTTTTGCCATCAAATCTCTCCCACTCCGCTGACCAGTCAAATTGTATTTTTCTTCTCTTTTCCTTGAGCTGGTGATAAGGGAGCTGTTTTTGAAGTTGATCAATCTCTATTCTTAAACTCATCTCAGGATCTCCTTAAGCTCTTAAAATCTCCATAAAAGCAACTAATTATGATTAAGGTTTGAGATTTCCAGATGGCACCGGTAGTTTCCCAGCCTCAGGAAGCCTTGAGGCAGCCATCGCCCTTAAGACTAAATATCGGGAGCGCTTTATCTATTCCCCATCCGGGGTTTAGTTGAGCTGAACTGCAATAAGAGGACTGTGGATCTCTGTATCAAGTCCCTTTGGGATCGGGACTGGTCATTAGAGGGCACAGAATTCCCGCCAATCAGAAAAAATGGCTCCTTCAAAAAAACTTGATTGCCCCTTCTACCCGCCACAGCTGGTTTTAATATTGCGATGACGACCAACACGTCAAGGTAGAAGAGTATAACCCAATCGCAAAGGATGGTGTAACAGTTTAATTATCTTAAATGTTGCATTTTGTCAATCCACCCGTGCAGCCAAAGGGGAGCGATGGGTGACATTTTTGATTTCTTAATGATTTTAGGGAAATTACTCCGAACATTTAAAAGGTTAAGGGGACCACCGGCCCCCCCGCCCTCGACAGAATGCAAGATTTTTAAAAATATTTTTTTTATTGATGACCCGGACAAAGGCGGTTATCCTGGAGTCAGGCAGTTCGGCAACCGAGCTGACCGTTTCTTAAGGGTAGTCGAGCTAAAATAAAAACACAGGCCGAGGCAATGCCAGATCCAGCCGTCATTCCGGTTCCACCAGAAGGACTGTTAATCGAGTTGGTCACGCCCTTGACCCCCACTTGCCAATTGGACGCTGCGGGCCTGAGCCGGCTGGTTGGCCGGGTAGCTCCTTATGCCGCGGGGATCGTTGCCGGTTCCCCTGGCCTGGGGGAAGCTCTGGGGTTGACTGACTCAGTGCGCCTGGAATTATTTTCCACTCTCTTAGACCAATGGGATGGCCCGCTGTTTTTTGGCATTACCGCTGCTACCCAGGAAGAGACCTGGGATTGGGCCCAGAGATTGGACTCAGCCTGTCTGGCCCGACCGGCTGAGCGCCCGGTCTACTGGGTGGATCTACCTCTGTGGTATCACAGCAATCGCGGCCTCCCGCAATACTACCAGCAGCTTTTGGGAACACTTAGACATCCGCTGATTTTGCTCAACCAGCCAGAAATCATCCGGGAACGGGCGCAACCCTGGAAGCACCACAATCTCCGCACGGCGGTGTTTAAAAAACTTACCGGCCTGCCGGAGATCAGGGGATTGATCTTCCGGGGCGAAATGGGGCGCTTTTACCATTATCACCGCGCCGCGGCCGGACGCCCCGGCTTTGCCTTATACGAGGGCAATGAATCCCGCTTCCTGGCCCGCCCCAGCTCCTGGGGGGTGGTCTCCGCCGGGGCCCAACTTTTCCCGGCCGCCTGGCAGACAGTGGTCCGGGCCTGTTTGCATCCCGAGGACCCGGCGGCCCTAACCATTTCCCAAGCCCAATTATGGCAGAGCAGCCAACAATTATTGGAGCTGACGCAGGGTTATCAGCAATATCCGGTGGCCCTGCTGAAAGCCGCCTTACAGGCCTTAAACGTCATTAACCAGGATACCGCTACCCCGGTCACAATGCCGGCCCCGGCTGAGTCAAAGAAAAAAATACTGGACTTATTATCTTCTATGGCCGTTTAACTTACCGTTTGAAGGAGGCTGGCATGGCTGACAATCCCGCAAACCCCCATTCTCACCCCCAATATCATTTAATCACCAAAATGATCTGGCTGGCGGCCCTGATATTGGCACTTGCAGGACTGGCTGCAATCAAGGCTGGAGCTGCCGGCGAGTCAGATTTTACGGCCGATGTGGTCGCTGGCCAAAAACTGTTTCAACGTCTGGGCTGTCAGTCTTGCCATGCGCTCGGCGACCGAGGCGGGGACACAGGCCCGGCCCTGAATGGAGTCGGCCAACGTTTATCCGCTGCTGACCTGGAGCAACAACTGACTGAACCAGGGCGCCGCCACCCTCAGTCCCAGATGCCCAGCTTTGCTTTTTTAAGGCCAGCCGAGCTATCAGCGCTGATTAATTATCTTCAAACTCTTAAGTAACCAAACGATTATATCAATCTGGAAACCTAGAGTTCATTTTAGCAGCCAAATCTGATTTTTCAGGGGGAGAAATACCCCTCGTTATTGGGAGAAAAATCCCCCTTGGGGGCCTGTTCGGTGACGCAGTGGAAGAATCGACTTAGCAATTAATTACACAAGCTATGGTTTTAATATAAACTTTTGAATTTAAATAACTTAAGCACAAGGTTGAAATATGGCAGAAGTTTTGCACAAGGTACTAGGTGTAGAAAAATGTTTTTGTGGAAAAGGAGGTGACAGATTAGAGACTGATCGCATCCCCAGGTTAGATTTAAGGCGGATGCAGTGGAGGGAAGTATTGCCAATAATTAAGTGGAATTATTTTAAGGATTAAGGGCAATAACGCTGAATTGGAGGTCAAAACATGGCGGAAAGAAAAGAAATTGAAATTAACAGTCGGGCTGACACCCTTGATCTGATGCATCCTGACATCAGGCCCTGGCCAGTCACCCCGCCGCCGCCGCGTGAAGAAGTAGACAAAGTCTACGCCCGGCGGAAAGCGACGGACTTCGGCAACTGGTGTGAGGATAACCTCAGATATGAACTGGCCTTCGGCAAACCCGAGGCCCTGCAGGGCATGAAATTCCTGTGCGTCGGCATGTGGCGTATAGGCAATATGTTCTGTGGCGGCTTGCTTTGTGAGGCCGGGGCCGAGGTGATTAAGATCGAGCCCCCCGGAGGCGACCCACTGCGCCAATTAACCCCGTTTGGCCGCGAAGAGTACATGCTGGAGTCCAAAATTACCGGGGAAAAATGCGGCCTCGACTTCCTGCACGAAATGCGGGGCCAGAAATCGGTTACCCTGAATCTGGAGACCGAGGAAGGCCGGGAAATCTTCCGGGCCATGTGCAGCCAGGTGGACGGAGTCATCGATGAAATGCCGCCGGGTTATATGGACGGCTTGGGTATCGGCTACCGGCACATCTCCAAGCTGTATCCCGGTCTGGTGTGGTGTAATATCGCGGTCCGGGGCACCTGGGGACCTTTCAAAGACAAGCTCTCCAAGTTTGGGCAGTGGACCCTGGAACCCTTCGGGGGCTGCTCCAATGCTTTTATTCACAACACTGGCTTCCCCCAGGATCAGTTACCCCGGGGCCGGGGCGGTGATCCCACCCGTTCCGGGGTCTGGTTCGCCGACTATGTGGCTGGGGAGCAGGCCGCCAACACCCTGTTGGCCGCGCTGTATTGGAGAAATGAGCTGGGCGGTACCGGTCAGTTCTGCGAGGTCACCGGGGCCGAGTCCCAGATGGACATCCTGGACTTTGACATCAGCTGGTACGGCTTCAACGCCAGCATCAAGGCCCGCACCGGCGCCTGGGACCCCAACCTCAACCAGTATGAATGGAACCCCTGCCGGGACGGCTACATGATGATCGGCGGCCAGACCGACCGGCTGTGGTATCGCATCGGCATGTGTATTGAACGGGATTTCCCGCAGTTCGGGCGGCTGATCCATGAAGACCCCATCCTCAAAGAGATGGGAGCCCGGAACGCCCTGGAAATGCTGACCAAAACCTATACCCTGACCACCCGCTGGCTGCGTGACATCAACCGGATTGAAGCAGAACAGAAACTGCTGGAATACGAAATCGCTGCCGGTCCGGTGCTGTTCATCGATGAAGTCTCCGAGTTCCCCCACTTCAAGTATCGTCCCTGGGTGTGCACCATTGATACCGATCATTACGGCACGCTGTTGTTCTCAGTGCCCCCCAACAACTATCAGATGCGGACGCCGCACCGGGTGAAAGTAATGGGCCGGCCGCTGGGCTATGATACTTATGAAGTCATGATGAAGTACGCCGGGATCGGTCAGACCAGAGTAAACGAACTCAAGGAAAAGGGGGTTATCTAATGGCGAAGGACCCAAGAGTATGTCGGCTGGAGGAGCTGGACGGCCCCAAAAGCAAACAAGAACTCGACGAAATGAAGATGCCCTATGAGGATTACTGCCGGGCTGCCTTCGCGCCGGGCGGGGAGTTCTCCAGGCCCATGTCGCTCAAAGGCATCCGCTGGATGAGCACCACCATGTATATCTTCACGCCCCATTCAGTGTCCAATCTGGCCGAACTGGGGGCCGAGGTCATCAAAGTCGAGATGCCCCGCATGGGTGACCCCATGCGGCACTGTGCGCCGTTCAATGAGACCTATCTCTATCCCTTGCATGACACCCGGCCGATGACCGGGACCGGCATGGGTTATTTGAACGCTAATCCCAACGAATATCACATCACCATGGACTATCACCTGGACGAAATGAAGGAGGCCTTCTATCGTCTGGTGAAGATGTCCGATGGGCTGACCGAGTGCTATCGGCCCGGGACCTTTGACCGCTGGAAACAGAGCTACCGCTACCTGCTTGAGATGAACCCCCGGTTTATCTATGTCTGGGGCGGCGGCTTCGGTTATGGGCCCAAGGTCTTCGGCGGCTCCTATGACATCCTGGGCCAGGCCCATGCCGGGCTGGCTTCAGTGACTGGCATGCATGAGTTCATGGGCGGCCACTGCACCAAACACTCCAACTGGTGTATTGACTGGTATTCCGGCACCCAGATCACCTTCGGCATCCTGTCCGCCATCCACTGGCGGCGCAAAACCGGCCTGGGGACCATGATTGAATTCTCCCAGGTCCAGGCCGCAACCCGTTGTCTGGGCTACGCGGCGCCGCTCTATGGCCGCTTCGGCATCGTCCGCCAGCGCTGGGGGAACTGGGACACCCAACTCTGCGTCCACGGCATCATTTTGGCCGGCAAGTCCGCCTACCCGGATGCCATCAACCCGCAGGACCGGTTGGATGCCCGCTACGTCATGGTCTCGGCCTTCAACGACCCGGACTTCAAAGAGCTGTGCGATGTCATCAAGAAACCTGACCTCTACAGCCGCTATCAGCAGCATAAGGATCGGGTCGAAGGCGAGGCTCAGGTGGAAATCTACGCCGCCCTGGAGGAATGGGCCAAGGATAAGTCCAGGGACGATGTCGTTCGGATTCTGCAAGGCGTCGGCCTCTTGGCCGAGCCGGTGATGAATGACCGGGAGGTCTATGAGAATGAGCACTTCCGGCTGAGAGGTACCATCCGCTGGCAGGACGACCCCATCTTCGGCGATGTCTTGGCCATGGGAAGTTATGGCGCCGGATTGATGTCCAAGACGCCGCGCAGACTTTACTGGATCTGGCGGCCGGTGGGCGCCGACAACGTCAAGATTTACCACGAGCTGCTCGGGTATCCAACTAAGAAGATCGAAGAGTGGTATTCCAAGGCCATGATCTAAAAGGAGGGAGCGCTGTGTGTGATATTATTTGGTGTAAGAAAATGGTGGACGGGAAACCGTGCAACACCGTAAATTATCTGGATCCTTATTGCTTCTGGAACTGGGAAGGCAAGGTCAACTGTGCCGAATGCGGTACGGTATACTATATCCACATGATCCAGGGGCATATGTATAAAGGTCCGGAGGAAAAGCCCGGGGAGAAGCCTGACGTCAGCCCGCTTTATGCTGATAAGCCTCTGGATGGCTACTCCAACTATTCGCCGGGCGTCGAAGGCCGGACCCGACCCTTCGAGTGCCTGCCCCGGCATATCTATTTGGGAGTGCCGGATATGGTGAAGTTCAGCATCCGGGGCCGCCCGGTCCGGGGATGGCGCCCGCAGCCGCCGGACGGGGGCATCGCTGGGAGCTATCTGTTCAACTGGGATCTGAAGCGGCTTTCTCCCGAGGTCTATGAGGAGTATCTTCGGAAACTCAGGGATGGCGAGGTTAAGGACTGGTAAACTGAGCAGTGATAAGGAAAGGAGTGCCATATGAACGGTACTGAAGGGTTGACGCCACGACAATTCTTAGATAAAGTCCTGGAGCCGGATAAAGAAACGGATCATATCTGCTGGCAGTGCGAGCATCTCAAACCGGTGATTAAAGGTTCCAGTTTTCCGCCCGCCGACATCATTGGCTGGTGTATGAAAATCCACTGGCCGCACTATTGGTGTGTAGCGGAATTCAACGTAGTCAAAAAATGTTTCGCCTTTGAGCAAAAGAAGTAGGATGGAAGACAACGTCCGTAAAGAACTCGAAGTCCTGAAGACCATGGTCCTCAACTGGAAGACGAGTTATCTCGGGTTTGCCACCCCTGAGGGGGGGGATGAATATCTGGCGGAGGAATTCTCCGCCGAGATTGCAGAGCACATCTCCCCCTTTGTGATGCGGTTGTTTGCCTGTAAATACCTCACCTCCGATGAGGTCAGTGACTTCATGGATGTTTGTTATAATGAGGTGGAAGACCTGCGCCAAACTTTAGAAGCTTTGGCGGCTCCACCTCAGAAAAAAGGAATATGGGTTAAGTTTGTCGAGCACACCAAGGAGGTGTGGCGGAAATAAGCACAGCTCATAAGATTAGGCAGAGTTATGTTGTTTAACCGCCTAACCCGTGGTGAGAGTGGGACCGAACATCGTGGTATTTAAAATATAAGGAGGGTAAGCATGCCAGCAAAATGTCGTGTTGGTGTATGCGGATTCGACCCCATGCTCGTCAAAGGATATGTCAAGACCGGCTTTAGAGCCTTGTGGTGGCATATACCTGATGAGCTTTATGAGGAATTTAAAGTTAAGCCGAATGATAAAATTTCAGGCAAGATCCTGAAGGTTTATACCGGCAAGACCGGGCAGGCGACCCACGAGCCCAATGAGACCTTCCACTGGAAGTTCTCGCGGGAGTCGGGACTAGCGGTGTTGCTGCCCCCAGAGATTATCACCAAATATGAGCTCACCGAGTTCCATTTTCTAGAACTGGTGATTGAAAGCATTAACGAGGAGCCGGTCTATGCCGGTGAAGAGAAGATGAGCACCAAGTGGTGGCCGGAAGAGAAGATGAAACTGGGGTTCACCCTGGATTACATCCCGGCCTAGCTCAACTAATGAAATAACCAGATCCCTCTCCCCAGAATGTTGGGGAGGGGGATATATATCCCTCGACAGCTGTCCGACTAGGTCATCCAAGTCCTCCCAATTCCAAGCAACGGCTAGTCCTGACGATCTCCAATCCTCAAATATTCTTGAGAATTTTACTAGATTAAATTATGATTATCGAAGCATCAATATTAGTAAAGGAGCAGATATGACCAAAACTACTAAAGGCGAAGACCACCAGGATCCGCAACTGGAGCAAGACGCTCAAAGGCCAGCGGAGTCGCAACTGGAGGAACCGCTGCATCCGGGTTGGCAGACTTTGGCCCAAGTTTTTCAGAGTAGCGATCAATTTTTTGAAAGGTTCCTCTATCTGCTGGGCTATGATTATTCATCCAACGTCTATGTCATTACCGGCGACTATCTGACTGTGGTAGATCCGGGCAACGACTACACCATGTTTATGGACCTGTTCCGACGCGGGTTTAAGCCCACCGAGGTTAAGAAGATTGTTCTCACCCACGGACACCGGGATCACGCCATGGGGGCCTTTGAATTTATCAGATCATACCCCAGCATTATCCAGACCGGGGGGTTTGAGTTGATTCTCCACCAAGAAAGCCCCCAGGTCATGAAGAAGGCGATCACCGATTTCGGCTGCCGTTTTACCGAAGTCAAAGGCGGAGAGATACTGGAGCTCAGTGGACTGGACTGGGAAGTGATCTATACCCCGGGCCACACCATTGACGGAATCACCCTTTACCATGCGCCCTCGAAAACCGCAATTACCGGAGACACGGTGTTACCGCATGCCATGGCTGAAGCAGACCAGAATGCCGGCGGCCGGTTGGATCACTATTTATTTGGGGTAAAATCCTTACTCAAGAAGGATATTGCCAATGTCCTGCCCGGACATGGCATACCGGTGGCGGGCTTGGGCAACCAGGTAGTGGAACAGACCTACGAGAGTCTGATGCTTACAGTTATTGGGGTTAAGGACCAAATTCCTTGGGTAGATGGGGCGGCCAAACTGGTGCAAAAAGGCCTGCTGGAAGAGGCGGTATTTTGCTGCGACAAAGAATTAAGCCGTCAACCCGAAAATATGACCGCCTTACAATTAAAGGCTTTCTGTTTGATCGATTTAAACCGCTGTCAGGAATCTCTGGAGCTGCTGGATAAAATCCTGGCCCAGCAACCGGACAACGCCCATGCCCTGACCGGCAAAGGGCAGGCATTATTGGGGGAAGGCAAATACGACGACAGCATCGAATATTTCGATCGGGCTTTGCAGATCAACCCCAACCTGAAAGAGGCCCAAATTTTTAAAGGCATGGCCCTGTATCTGGCCGGACGGTATGACGAAGCCATGGATATCGAGGCCTTCAGCAGTGAGTTTATCAGCCGCTTTAAGGAGGAGTTGGCCACCAAGGTCCAGCCGCCAAAATGATCTGCTGGCGCTAACTTAATTTAGGTAAGCGGCAAGACACAAGGGCTGACGCGGCCAAGGCTTTGTTTAGCTAAGGGTGGAGGTCTGGCGGCCTTGCGGATGGGCCTGGAGCCAGGCTTTGAGGTTTAGTACCAACTCATAGGTCAGGTGGCGTTGGTGGGGTCCTTTCCCTAATTCTATTCCTGGTTTGTTGGCCCCATGGAAATCCGAACCGCCGGTAACCAAAAGACCCAAGTCCTGGGTTAGCCTGAGGTAATCGGCTTGCATGGCCGGGGTATGCTCAGGATAGTAGACCTCCAGGCCGAGCAGCCCCAGTTCTTGCAATTCCTGTAATTGGGCTTTCAATTGGTTCAGGCCCAACCCTAATGTAAATGGATGGGCGAGAACCGGTATGCCCTGAGTCTGACGAATCAGGGCGATGGCTTCCGCCGGAGGAAGTCGAAATTTGGGCACATAAGCCGGCCCGCCCTGGCGTAGATAGAGATCGAAGGCCTCTTGTAAGTCCTTCACATAACCTTTGATTACCAGGACCCGGGCAATATGCGGCCGGCCAATCTGACCGCTCCCCGACACCTGTAGCACATCTTCCCAAGAAATTGCCAATCCCAGCTGGTTCAATTTTTCAACAATACGGGGATTGCGATGGACCCGGGCTTCCTTTAACACCTGCAGGCGCTGGTTAAAAAATGGCTGCTGGTAATCAATGAAATATCCCAGGATATGCATAGTCCCTTCCGGAAAATCGGCACTGATCTCAATTCCCGGAATCACCTCAACCCCTAGCTGGTCTCCGGTCTGGATGGCTTCGGGGACCCCATCGATGGTATCATGATCGGTCAGCGCCATGGCCTTAAGGCCCCGATCTCGAGCCAGGGCTACTACCTCTCGGGGCCTGAAAGAGCCATCCGAAGCAGTCGAATGAGTGTGTAAGTCCACATAGTCCATGATATGGCCTCAACCTTTAAAGTTTAACAAGCAACTCCATCCTGTTAGAACCCAGCAGATTAACCAGGAGGTCTTTTCTGGGCCAGGACTGCCCACCCCATAACATCTCGGGGTGCCAAGCGATCCAACAAGCGACCCAGGAGATAGAGAAAATATTGTCCAGGGGCCATAATCACCGACGCCGCTGTCCAGCGCCACTGCCGGGGCAGCCATCCTAAAAGGTTGATTCCCAATTTTACTAGCTTTTCACCCAAACGGGTAAAAAGAAAGGTATAAAGGCCGGCCACCGGTTCCAGGGCTACCACTGCCAGATTGCCGCGCTGGAGCAGATGGGTCAGCCCATAGGAGGTAAATCGGTAATAGTCATGGGGTTCATAATGCAAACCTTCCTGATAGCCGGGCAGAGGCGTAAACGGGGCCCAGGGTAAATCGGTAATAGTCATGGGGTTCATAATGCAAAGGCCACATCTGGGGAGTGGTCAGGTAAAGCCAGCCCTGGGGTTTTAGGATGCGAAAGGCTTCTTCGAGGGCAACCTCGGGGGTGGGGACATGTTCCAAAATTTCGGTCATAATAACCCCGGCAAAACTGCTGTCCCTAAAAGGCAGAGCCAGAGTGGAACCCACCACCTGGACTACCGGGGTCGTCACCTGGTCCAAAGAAACTATTTGACAATCGGGTAGTTCCGGATGATAGGGCCCCCAACCCGCCCCCAGATCAGCCACCCGGCCTTTTAAGTGCGGCACCCCCAGACGCCGAAAAACCAGGAGTTGACATCGCTTGAGGGGGAAAAACTTTAGCTCGTTTGCTGACCACAAGACTTTTGGCAACCGCCCCAACAAATCTGCTGAATTTCACGCATCATTACAACCCAAGACTGCGGGTTAGGTGTTTCTCGTGCTATGGGTCTATATGAGAATAAATCTTCCAAGCCAGTCAATCTAAGGCCGTAAAAAACCCGGAGGCAGGAGCATCCGGCCTCCGGGTTTTTAGCTAAAAATTTAGGCCAGTCTGAATTTATTGGGGTATTCGTCGTACAATCGGCGCATATCCTTTTTGATCATCTTGCCGGTGGGGGTCCGGGGGATGGCTTCCAGGAACACCACTTCCCGGGGCAGCTTGTATTTGGCCAAGACGTCAATGCAAGAATTAACGATTTCTCTGGCTAATTCCTCAGAGGGCTTATGGCCGGCTTCCAGTTCGACCATGGCGGTGGTCCGCTGGCCGATGACTTCATCAGGGATGCCGACCACCCCTGAATCCCGGACCGCGGGATGGCGGATCAAAGCGTCTTCAATCTCGGAGGGGGCCAAGCGGAAGCCGGAAGACTTGATCATATCATCTTCCCGAGCCTGGAAATAAACGAAGCCATCCTTATCCATGTAAACGGCATCGCCCATCATATTATAGCCGTCTTTAATGCCCTTCTTCATAGTCTTGAGGAGCTTGTTTTCCTGGATATAAGGCTTCCAGTAGACCGTGCCGGTGGGGCCTTTGACCAGCATGCTGCCCACTTCACCGGGGGCACACTCATGTCCCTCAACGTTAACCACCTTGATCTCAAAACCGGGCAGGGCCTTGCCAATGGAGTCAGGTACTGGAAATTCACTCATGGTGTTAGAGGTTACCAGGTGAACCATTTCGGTCGCCCCCAGGCCTTCCCAGATGGGCATACCGGTCTTTTTCTCCCAGGCTGCCAAGGTCTTGCCGGTCAAAGCATCGCCGCCGGTGGTATACATCCGCACACTGCTGCGATCATAATCATCGAAATTGGGCATTTCCAGCAGCTTCCGGTAGGCGGTGGGCAGACCGGTGACGACATTGACCTTATGCTTCTGGATAGTGGACATCATGTCATCCGGAGTGAATTTGGGCAACAGCGAGATGGTCGCCCCCGCCGCAAAGGGGATCAGACAGAAGGTGCCATAGCCGGCGGCAAAGGAGACCGGGGCTGAGCCGCCGAGCACCTCGCCGGGTTTAAGCTTATAAACATATTTATTAACTAAATGGGATTCGACAATAACCTCTTTGACAAAATGGACGCAACCCTTGGGCTGACCGGTGGTCCCGGAAGTATACAGAATGACGCCGATGTCATCCATATTGAGTTTGTAGTTTTCAAAGGCATCCGGGGCCTTACCCATCAGTTCTTCAAAGCACAGAAATCCCTTCGCCTTAACTGCATCAGGAGCGCCTCCCACCACGATAATCTTAGTGGGAAACTGGAATTCGTGCTTGCCCTCTTCTACCGCCCCCATCAACGGAGCGCTGACCGCAAAGACGGCAAACTCGGCATTATTTAAGGTAAAGGAAATCTCTTCCCTGGCCCATAGCGGAGATACCGGCACCGGGATGGCCCCCACTTTCTGAATGCCAAAATTGATGGCTACTGCCTGGGGGGTATTGGTCATCCGGATGCCCACCCGGTCCTGGGCCATGACGCCTAAGTCTTTCAGGATATTGGCAAATTTATTAGCCTGTTTCAAAAGCTCGTTATAGGTAACCTTCTGGTCGCCAAACAGGACGGCAACGTTATCGCCTCGACCCTCTTTGACATGCTTGTCGAGAAATTCTTCGGCAATGTTTACCTGCTCCGGCAGATCTTTGAACTCAGCCGGAACTGGTTCATCCGGCCAGAGTTCCCGGGGGGGTAAATAATCTGCAGGGATCTCTTTCTTCATAAGCCTTAACCTCCTTGGGTGGATTAATTAAATAATAATTTTTTACCCTTTTACAATCACACTAAATCATGTGAATCGTATAACAATCCCTCCCCCTTGTCAAGAAATTTGCGAGGCCTGGTCCGGTCAAAAGAATTATATCGTTTTTAGCCCCAGAAAAAATGTCGGCTGCTCTCTTGCCAGGAACGGCAAATAATCGAAGTTTGGGAGCATCTTTACAACCTCCTCAGTTAAGTTAAAACAGAATAGAAAATTCTTAAAAAAATAAGGGCCTCCCGGAGGAGGCCCAGTCTTTAGGAGAATTTTTCGGTCGGTTTAGAAGAACCAATAGGCCGTGGCCCGGAAGCGGTTGTCGTTCTGATCTCCGGCCCCGTAAAAATCCCGGATCAGGCGGCTATAATCGATCATAAACTTTTGGTTGTGGCCAAACCGGTAATAATTCAGGCCCACGGTGTATTCCCGCAAAATACCTTCGCGGGCGTTGACAATCTGGTTGCCTTCACGCACCGGCACCAGGTAATTGGTCTGACTTGCATTGGTGGCCAAGTAGCTCCAGGTATAAGGGTTGCCAGCATCCTTAACCCGATTTGCGTAGGCGTAACGGAACACCGCTTCCAGTTTCTGGGGAATAATAAATTGGCCAGCGGCAATGTACCAGGCCTCCCGGTGGGCGGTGCGGTGGCCCTGACCGAATTGCCCGGCGATAAAGGTATCAGGCCGGAATTCGGTAAAGGTCTCGCGCGCAAATTCCGCCTGCAGGGAAAATCCATACCACTTTAGCACCGCCGCCAGATCGTAGCCATGGTTAGAGGTGTCATAGGTCTCAGGGGTAGCGGTGCCCGGCCGGTTGGATCGATTCTGATCCCGGTTGGTAAACAATGACCCCAGCACATAGAACATCGGCCAGCCCTTATGGTAGTTGTAATCTCCTTGCATATAGAGCTCGGCATCGTCGGGGCCGCCATTGGGGAAGGGGGCAAACAGCACCCGCCCACTATATAAAAATTCGGCGTCATTCATGTCGTCGGTGCCGCGGGTGTTGGGGCCGTTCCAAATCCCGGCCCAGTAACGCAGGTTACGGGGGGCCCAGAGGTCCAGATCGCCCATCAGCATAACCCCTTGGCTGCGGTAAAGGTTGAAGCCGCCAGTGTTATATCGATTGTTGCCCGTGCCGGTGCCGCCGGCCGGACCACTATAATTGGCATTCACCCCCGGCCAGTTGTTGTCGCTCTCCCCGGAGAAAATGGAACGCTCCACAAAGTTAAGGCCGAAGCCGGAGTTCCAGAACTCCAGGCCATAGGGGACCTTGCCGCGGCCTATCCAGGGCTGCAAGAACTTGTAGCGCGCATACCAGACATTGGCATCATGGACATTGACCCCGCCTTGGGGCTCCAGCTGGACATGGAGGAAGTATTTGAGATCCTTGTCAAAGGCATTGCCATCAAAGAACAGCCGCAGCCGGCGGAATTTGAAGTAAGCATTGCTTTCCGTGGTCTCAAATCTGACATTCTGCACGTCTTTGTCGCGATTTAGGTAAGTAAACCGCGGCTGGAAAGCGAGTCGCATGCGCATCTTAAACTTCTCATCCGGGGTCTGCATGAAAAAGCCCTTCTTGTAGCCCATTTCGATCTTGGGCTGGGGCACCACCTTTTTGGCTTCCTTAATGGCTTCAGCCTTGGCCTCGGCCTTGGCTTCTTCTTTAATCTGCTCTAACTCCTGGGCCCGCACCGCCGCCTCCTGGGCCTGGCGGGCCTGATCCAGCTTTTCAGCCTTTTCCTTTAATTTCTGGGCCTTTTCTGGAGTAATGACCTGTTCTTCCACTAACAGGTCCAACAGGTCGTCGGCATTAATGGCCAGGGCTGATCTGGCTGGGAAAATCAGGACCAAAATCAACAGCCCCATCCCCATAAACTTTCCCCACAGTCGCATGCTATTTCCTCCTCTCATCTTGATATGCAAAATTCCCTACCCCTGTTCGGCGATGGATATCCAGACCAGGCTGCCCCCTTCGTTGATAGCCTGGGATAGAGTAGTGCAGTTCTTTAATCTGTCGCCCAAACCATCGGAGACCAACTGGGAATTAAGACCACAGGTATTGTGGAAGGTGTTAAGATTGCCGCCCGCTTGTGAACAAGCAGAAATCTATTTTTTTAAAAAGTTCAGCAAGGCCCATACCAAGCCGAAAAACCGTGGTGACTAGTTTATTTTATTATAATTATTAATTTTTTTTAAATAAGGTTAAATTTTTAAGGGCTGGTGTTTGTTAACTTCTTCTCTAGTTAACGTTAAGCAACACTCGTGCCAGTCCGGATGATTGTAGTTTTATTCCTAAGATTCTAATTATATTATGCTTTAACAAGAACATGACTTGCCAGGCTGCGGCAATCTAGCGCCATCGCCAGGATTTTTGCTGATTGTAAAATTAACTGGCTCTCTTTCAGGTTGGCCAGATTAAGCAGGGTCTTCTTACCGGCTTTCCCCCTTATATCGTGCTTTTTATGGCATATAATGAAATGGGTGTCAATCCCAAATTCGTTTCGGCCATCCCTAATTCAAGGGGACTGAAGCAGACAAGTCATGCGAATCAATTTTCATGGAGGCTGGCAGGGTTTTGAGGGAAATAATAATGGTATTTCCCTTCGTTAGGCTCAGATCTTAGCCAGAATCTGGCGGGCTTTGTGAATGTCAGCCTTGATTTGAGCCACCAGTTCAGGAATACCGGGGAAGCGCTGTTCCTCCCGGAGTCGGGCCACGAACTCCACGTTCAGGTCCTGGTGATATATATCTTGATTAAAATCGAGGATATGGACTTCGAGAGACAATTCTTTGTTATCGAAGGTAGGACAGGTGCCGATGTTGGCTACCGCCGGGTGGGTTTGGCCAGCCACTGTGACCTGGACCGCGTAAATACCCGGAGCCGGCAACAGTTCGTTGTCTGGTCTGAGGTTTGCAGTGGGAATATTCAATAACTGTGCCCCCCGACCATGGCCGCGGCCCACTACTCCGGTTATTTCGTAGGGACGCCCGAGCAGACGGTTGGCTTCTTCCAGGTTTCCATCCCGGATCAGATTCCGGATCGAGGTGCTGCTTACCACGGTGTGGTTGATCTGAATAGCATCAACCACCAGTACCGAAAACCCTTTTTCTGCCCCTATCTCCTGCAACAGGGCAATGTTACCCTCCCGATTGTGGCCAAAGGAGTAGTCATGCCCGACTACCACCTCTTTAACATTCATGCGCCCCCACAGGTAATCATTAATAAATTCCCGGGCTGGCATGGCGGCAAATTCTTTGGTGAAGGGTTGGACTACCACTACGTCCAATCCCAGGCTGGACAGCAGCCGCAGTTTTTGGGCTTTAGTAGTAAGCAACGGCAGCTGGCAGTCAGGTCGAATGACCTTGAGGGGATGGGGATCAAAAGTAAGTACTACCGCTTCCCCTTGGAAAGCCCGGGCCCGTTCGATGACCAACCGAAAAATGGTCTGATGTCCCAGATGAACCCCATCAAAATTGCCGATGGTAACCACCGGCTGCCTGAATTGATGGTTACCTGAAATTAAATTTTGATAGATAAGCATGTCTTCGATATCAGCCTGGTACATCCGGTTAAAATTCATGAGCTTCCAATTATAAGATAATAGATAAATTTGCTTTAGGTATAGATTGACAAATTAAAAATTATATTATATTAATATGTGAAAAAAATACCAACAAAATCTTTTTTAACCTAGAAGATCGCAGCAGGGAAATTACCAGCCGAAGTGGCGGAATTTGGTAGACGCGCTAGGTTCAGGGTCTAGTGGGCGTAGGCCTGTCCGGGTTCGAGTCCCGGCTTCGGCACCAGGAATATCAAGGGGTTAGGGGGATCACCTTAGCCCCTTCAGCTTCTTCAGAAGGCTTGGTGTCCATGGCTACCAGATTTCCTATCCGGGCAATAGCCTCCCGCTTGTGGTCATGGGTAAGGTGGGGATAACGCAGAGTGGTTTGAATGTCCCGGTGCCCCAGGAGTTCTTTCACGGTTGCCAGGTCCACCCCGTTCATTACCAAGTGACTCCCTACGGTATGCCGCAGGGTGTGAATGGTGCAATCCTCAATTCCGGCTCTTTTCAAGGCCAAGCGAAAGCCAGAGTAAATGTCTTTATAGGGCTTGCCAGCCATTTTGCAAAAGACATAATCGCTGGTAGGATGCCGGGTAATGCCCTTCAGGAGGTCAACTGCTTCCGGGGCTAAGGGTAAATTTATGAGATTCATAGACATAGTTTCAACTTTTGACCATTTGTATCCCAAGGGCATCCTCCAAGTCTCCGTAGCCATAAATCAGCCCGATAATCTTGCTCTTGGAGCCTTTCTTTTGATGGTTTGTACATTTTCCCGACATCTTCCCATAGTGGGGTTTTGTGAATCTTCTCTATGTAGCAATCCATAGGGGTTTTGCCGTTGTGAGCCCCATGACCCCGGTGCCAATTATAGTAATGTTGCCACTCCTGAAGCTGATCGGCCAGATCGTCACTGCTCATCGCCACTGTTGAGAAGAATTCCTCCAGAACTATTTTCTGAGCCCTTTCTACCTTCCCATTCAGATGCGGTGAGCGAGGCTTGATGGGCCTGAATTTGACACCTACTTCCATAAGATACTCTTGAACCTTGTGGGCAAAAAACTCACGGCCTCTATCGGTCTGAAAGCGCTGAATGGCGAAAGGGGTCTCTTCAAACACTCGTTCGAGGAAGTCGAGTGTATAAGCAGCCATCCTCTTTGGGTAAAGGCCAACTACCATATACCGCGTGCAGTCATCAACTGCAGTATAGAGATACAACCCCGGAGCGATCTTACAGGTATCCATTTGGACCCGCTCACCAGGAATGGGACACTCATAGCGATTCCAAGTCTTCACGGGACGCTTTCTTTTTAATGGGATGACCTGGTTGCGAGTGAGCACCTTATGGATGGTTGCTAGGCCAAGCTGGAGGTTATGGCCCCGGAAGAGCTCATTTTTTATACGCCGCACCCCTAATTTTCTCTCAGTGCGGAGTTGCAAAATTATTTCTTCCTCCTGGGAAAAAACCTTTTGCTGCGGTGATGACAAGGGCTTGCGGTTCCGACTTTTAAGCCCCGGGAGTCCCTCAGTTTGGTATCGGTTCCACCATTTTCTAAGTGTCGGTCTAGAGATTCCACAGCGTAAACAAGCTCTTCCAGCATTTTGGGTTTTCTCATAAACTATTACCCATTTTAACCTCATCCGGATTTCAGGCTCCATAGACATCCTCCAAACTCGCCTCCTTCTACCATATTATTGAAATGATGTCTATGAATCATATACTTAAAGGGCCTGTTGGGTCAGGAAAATCTTTGATATTAGCAGCGCGTGCGGCACAGTTGTTACCACTCGGGTCATTTAATTGTTCTCGTTTATGCGGCAGCATAGCGCACATGTTTTCCCAGGAAATAATTTTCCACGATATGAGGTTGCCGTTGGCGTTTACGGAGATAGCTTAGGACATTGTTGACCAATTCATCTTGATAGCTGGGTCTATTTTTTCTGATGGTATTGCTCTTCACATTATAATGGACCCCAAAATTTAGACAGTGTATTA
>JBKHJN010000094.1:0-2728 GCA_046538075.1 Desulfobacteraceae bacterium
AATATTAAATGGGCTTTCTTCCACTTGGCGCAAAGCCTCGGCCTGGGAAATGGGCAGCGGGCTCTGGAGCATATCCCAGACGGCCTGGGCCCATACTTCCGCCGTCTGGGACAGTGACAGCCGCCGCACTAGAGGTTTGACAACGTCCACATCAGAGGGAACGACATCCGAGACCAAGCAGGGCAGTCCGGCGGCCTGGGCTTCCAATATCACCCGGCCAAAACCTTCCCATTTGGACGGAAAAAGAAGTATATCTATTGCCCCTTTTAGAAGACCAGGGACATCGTTTCGGACCCCGGCAAAGGTTATGCGGTCAGCCAAACCTAGTTCCTTTGCCCTTGCTTCCACCTCGGGCCGGAGGGGTCCATCCCCCACCAGGAGACACCGCGTGTTTGGGTATTTTTTGCGCAAAGAATGGATCACCTTTAGCAGGAAAAGATGGTTTTTTTGTTCTTCAAATCTCCCCACATGGCCCAAGATTTTTTCTTCCTGGGACAATCCGAGGGAGGCTCTGATTTTCTCGGGGGAAAAGTTATCCCTGAAGGGAATGAAATCAATGGCTGGGGGGATGATGCACAGACGCGGATCTGAAAGACTTTGGTGACCGAAAAGGGCTGTCGCCGCAGCTGGGGAAACTGCCAAAAGGTGTGTGGCATAATTATTTAGCCATTTAGTCATCAACCAGTTATAACCTCGCCGAAAGAATGTCAATCGACGATTTTCGGATGTATTATGACTTTGCGCCAAGCGAAAAGGAACCCCGGCCGCATCTGCCAAGCGCATAATGAATCCGCTATACCGGAATACATGGCTGTGCACTACATCATAGGGCCCAAATTTTCTAAGTATACGAAAAAAATTGCGGGCAAAAAGTACGGGCTGCGATGGGTGGAGGCAGGGGAGAAGACGGCACCCCAAGGCCTCCACTTCTTGATCAAAAAAACACTCCTCCTCAGTATTGGTCAGAATATCCACATGAAACCGCTTCCGATCTAACCGCCGCAACACCTGTACCAGCCAGGTCTCAACACCTCCCATCCTCATAGCTCCCACGACCTGGAGGATTCGCACGGGTGAATTCAGATTCAATGATTTCACTTGAGGTAACCTTACCCGGATGAATTAACCGGGATATTTTTGAAAGCATGAGCCATGATCCAAGCTTTCAGGGGAATTTCCACGGTATGGACTAAACAAGCGACCCACGCCGCCCCCAATAGACCGTAACGGGGTATTAGCAGCGCAGAAGCGCCGATAATCAGGAGCAAAGTGGACGCATTCAAGGGGGCCTGAATACGGAAATAGCGGGCGGCAGTCATGCCATAACCCAAAAACACCCCGACATAATAAATACTGGCGGTTACCATCAGCCATGCCAGGACCCCTGCCTGTTCGGCGTACTCAGGCCGATAAATCAAAGTTAGGATTTCCTTACCGGCCCATAGGGCAACGAACACCCCAACCAAGCCTAACAGGCAGCCTAGAAGCATTAACTTCTTCAGAAGCGTGGAAAGAGCTTTCTTACGGCCGGCGGCATAATACTTGGCCATTCGGGGGCTAGCCGAGTGTCCCAGAGCGGTGACCACTTGGTTTCCGGCCATCATAAAATAGGCCATGGCCGCGAAAATCCCCAACTCCCGCTCTCCCAAATAATGCTCGATGAAGTAGCGAGGTATGTTGGTTTTTAGAGAAATAACCATCATGACAAATCCCAGGGGGAAGGCTAGCCAGGCTAGGTGGCCCAGGGTGGCGATTTCCCATGGACATTTGAAAACCAAGCGACGCCGAACCCCGCCCGGAGGAATACTCCTAAGGTTGTCGGAGACAGCCAAAATCTGGGCGCCGCGATAAGCATCATAACCCAGCAAAACCATTGCCCAGGCTACTGCCAAGCCCAAGACACACCAGAAGACGCTCCCTGTGAAGTAGAAAACTAGTCCCAATGTCGCCAGGGACAAAGGCCCTTTTATAATCATGGAGATAGCAATGCGGTCAAGGCGTTCATTCTGCTGAAATAGGCCGTAGAACACATCGCTGAGGGCTTCAAATGCCTTGGCCAAACCCACGGCCATAATGACCAGCTTGGTGTCCCAGTGATAGGAACTTAATCCAGTGATACCTCCAATAATCAGGAGGGACATAACAATGGTCGTCAGGCGCAGGGCCAAATAGTGGCCGAATAGATATTCCCGCCGGGCATCCGTGGCCTGCACGGCGCGAAGTTGAAGATTGCTGAACATGAAAATTGGGGCTGTGACTGCCAGCCCCAAGACAAACTGACCCACCATCTCAGGGGAGCCCAGCTTGGCAAGGATAACCAACATGCCCCACTGACACCCAGAATAGACCACGTTGCCAAATATGGTCCAGGTGAAATTCTTTCTTAGAGACAAGCCCTGGGGGAAAGCAGGGAGTGGTTCCGTAGGAAGCTCCTGGTTCAGTGATGGAGAGATTGGTTTGCTCCGCATCGGTCAATGACACCCTGCCCCATTGGGATAATTACCCTTTCGCTTCATGAACTTTCAAGGCATGATAATCATTATGAGATCATAAGCCTTTTTTTATTCATTAATAAATTGCGGCATTACCGGAATTATCAATTGGGAAAAAACCGTTAAGCGCTCCTTTGCATCCACCTTTCCCTTATTGATGGGAGTTATGAGGCGAAGGAGAGCGCCGTCGGCGCGGCGGCGGGTGAGGCCGTCCCAGCTCAGGAGCAGTTTGTTCC